>NZ_CP129013.1:674375-1348750 GCF_020524035.2 Bacillus carboniphilus
GAATTTCTTAACCGGTTATTAGAAGTTGTCGGAATTGGTTTGGATGAATCAATTTCTCAAAGTCAATTACCCAATGGAGCTGACGGAAAGTTTAATACGATCCAATTACTAACAGCTGTCGTACCAAAAGAGGCAAGGTTTGCACGTCTCATTATTGAGAAACAAGGATTGGCATTTTCACCTGGCGTCGTGATCGATAATGTCTTAATGAGCCGGATCACAGCTGAACTAACGCCATTACCGAATACGTATGTTGGAAATACCAGTACAGATACAACTTCAATTATTTTTGAAGATACCTTCAATACCCTCACAGTTGGAAATACCCCTAATGCGATGATTCGTGCCTTTAGTGACGAGACAAAATTGCTTTATATCGCTTTTGGAAATGAAGAATATGTATCAGTCATTGATGTTTCAACTCACACAGAAATGACAACCATCTCTGTAATGGGGACAACAGATTACTATTTTAATCGAAACATTGCGGTTAGTCCAGATGGTTCAAAAGTGTATATCGCATCTAACCAATCAGATAATGGGTTTGTAAACGTCGTTGACACGAGTACGAATCAATTAGTAGGCGTGGTGACAGTAGGCGGGAATCCTACAGCTGTTTTAATATCAAATAATGGTTCGAATGTATATGTGGGGAGTGTGGGATCTACATCGGTAGTGCAAATTGATACAGATAATTTAATCATAACAGAAACATTTACGCTTAATTCGAACTACAGATATACTCTATTTTTAGCGATCACTTCAAGTGATCAACAATTAATTGTAGGGACAGAAGGTGATCTTAGTAATCAGTGTAATGGAGATAAAGATCTGCCTGGGAGATTCTCTATATTCGATGTGAGCACAGGTGAGAGAATAATAGAGAATACATTAGCTGAGTGTGAAATTATGTATAGTATGTCTATATCCACCGATGAAATGTTTTTGTATGTAGGGACTACTTTGGCTAGTAATGGATCAACGCTTTTACGAGTATATGATACGATGCAATTTAAAGAAATTACCTGTCTTCAGTTAGTTAAAGGAGGAGCTAATTTTCCAAAGCCTAATGTAATTGCTAGTATATCTGAAGGTGAAGGAGAAGAAATTATTTTTGTTTCCGGTATAGATATAGTTATAGGATTCATTTTCTTTACTAATATTTATGAAGTTAGCCGCTGTAATGATTCTTTTACAACGATCACAAACATATGTATTGATGGTTTTACGAATGGTTTTTTTACAGTATCTTCTGATGGATCTTCTATTATAACAGCAAATCAATCTGATAACACCATATCTTTTTTTGATACAGACTCCTTTACCTTAAATACAACACTAGATGTAGGTGCAGGCCCGGAGGTTCTTGTAGTAGATTAAGCTTTACGAAATGGTATGACTATTTTTTTATTTTGAATATGAACAAAGAGGTGTCGATATGACAGTCATACAAAATTTAATTGAAAATGGGAACTTTGAAAGAGGAGAGCTATCTCCTTGGAAAGGAAAGAATGTCGATGTAATTGCCTCTCCATGTCCAGTAGTTGTAGGTGACTTTAGTGGTAGGTTAAAAGGAGGAGAAGTAGTCGCATCAATTTTTCAAAACTTCAACGTTGTTACAGGAGAAGTTTATCAACTAACCTTGTCGATCTCGACGGCGAGGAAAGGAACGTCTCCTCCTCTTCGCATTCGAGTGGAATACCTTAATCGTATATTAGAAGTCGTTGGATTTGGTTTGGAGGAATCAATTTCTCAAAGTCAATTACCCAACGGGGCTGACGGCAAGTTTACTACTGTCCAATTCATAACAACTGTTGTACCAGAAGAGGCAAGGTTTGCACGTCTCATCATTGAGAAACAAGGATTAGCTTTTTCACCAAGTGTCGTAATCGATAATGTTTTAATGATTCGGATTATAGCTGAACAAACTCCAATACCGAATACGTATGTCGGAAATACTGGTACAGATACCACTTCAATTATATTTGAGGATCGTTTTAATACACTTACAGTTGGGAACACTCCCAATGCCATGATTCGCGCATTTAATGGAGAAAAACGGTTGTTATATATTGCTTTTGGAAATGAACAATATGTTTCTGTCATTGATGTGTCCGCTCAAGAAGAATTAACAACGATTCCTGTAAGTGGTGTTACTGATTTCTATTACAATCGAAACATTGCGGTTAGTCCAGATGGTTCGAAAGTGTTCATCACGACTAATGCTGAAGCAGGATTCGTAAATGTCATTGATACGAGCACAAATCAATTAGCGGGAGTAGTGACGGTAGGTGAAAACCCAACGGCTGTTGAGATTTCGAGTAATGGGCTGAATTTATATGTTGCAAGCGTGGGATCTACATCTGTTGTTCAAATTGATACGGAGAGTTTAGTGATAACTGAAACGTATACTCTTAATTCGAACTATAGTTTTACTTTATTTTTAGCTTTGGCTTCGAATGATCAACAGGTAATTATAGGGAGTCAAGGGGACCCCGAAAAACAGGGAGACGATGATCCTATTTCAGCGAGATTTTCGGTAGTGGAGGTTAGTAGTGGTGAGACGAAAACAGAAAATATATTTGGTGGTTCTAATCTTATGTTTAGTATGGTGATCTCCCTAGATGAGGAGTTTGTGTATTTTGGCAACGAAATTGAAGATAATGAAGGTTGTGATATCGCACTATTTTACGTGTATGATACGTCTGACTATAAAGAAGTGACTTTTCTTCAGTTAGGAGTAGCAGTAGTAGATACTAGCAATCCAAATGTGATTACACAGGCATCCGAAGGTGACAACGAAGATTTTGTCTTTGTATCAGTGGTAGGACTTAATATTAGTGACATCTTTGAGATTAGCCGTTGTGGAGATACCTTCACAAATGTGACTAATATTTGTATACCAGGCCTTACTAGTTCTGGATTTGACAGAGGGTATATTTCTATATCTTCAGATGGCACTCAAATTGTAACTGCAAATGAAGGAGAGAACACAATCTCATTTGTTCCTACTGATACTTTTAATATTCGTCTCACCCTCGAAGTAGGCACCGGTCCAGCAATTCTTGTAGTGGATTAAAGAATTAATGAATACCTAGCTATCAAGTTAACGATAAGTTAGAAGTTATTAACCAAGTTTTAAATCAACTCATTTAGAGCAATTTTATTCTCTATGCAACGAATATAGGGTTTGAAAATCAAGAGTCATGAATATTTTGAATAAAGAGGTGTCAATATGACAATCATTCAAAAATTAATAGAAAATGGAAATTTTGAAAATGGACTTCTTGACCCTTGGATTGGAGAGAGTGCCGATGTGATTGCCTCTCCATGTCCAGTAGTTGTAGGTGACTTTAGTGGAAGGTTAAAGGGAGGAGAAGTAGTCGCATCAATTTTTCAAAACTTCAACGTTGTTACAGGAGAAGCTTATCAACTAACCTTGTCGATCGCCACAGCAAGGAAAGGTACGTCTCCTCCTGTAAAAATACGAGTGGAATACCTTAACTGGTTATTAGAAGTCGTTGGATTTGGTTTGGAGGAATCAATTTCTCAAAGTCAATTACCCAACGGGGCTGACGGCAAGTTTACTACTGTCCAATTCATAACAACTATTGTACCAGAAAAGGCAAGGTTTGCACGTGTCATCATTGAGAAACAAGGATTAGCTTTTTCACCAAGTGTTGTGATTGATAATGTTTTAATGAGTCGTATCACAGCTGAATTAACCCCATTACCGAATACGTATGTCGGAAATACCAGTACAGATACAACTTCAATTATTTTTGAAGATACCTTCAATACCCTCACAGTTGGAAATACCCCTAATGCGATGATTCGTGCCTTTAGTGACGAGAAAAAAATACTCTATATCGCTTTTGGAAATGAACAATATGTTTCTGTCATTGATGTATCGACTCAGGAGGTATTAACTACAATTCCTGTAAGTGGTGTTACGGATTTCTATTACAATCGAAACATTGCGGTTAGTCCAGATGGTTCAAAAGTGTTCATCACAACTAATGAATCTACAGCAGGATTCGTAAATGTCATTGATACGAGCACAAATCAATTAGCGGGAGTAGTGACGGTAGGGGAAAACCCAACGGCTGTTGAGATATCAAGTAATGGGCTGAATTTATATGTCGCAAGCGTGGGATCTACATCTGTTGTTCAAATTGATACGGAGAGTTTAGTGATAACTGAAACGTATACTCTAAATTCGAACTATGGTTTTACTTTATTTTTAGCCTTGGCTTCGAATGCTCAACAGTTAATTATAGGGAGCCAAGGTGAAGTAAGAAACACGGTTGCGAGATTTAGTGTTATTGACATTAGCACTGGTGAGGTGATCAAAGAAAATGTGTTTAATGATTGCGATATGATGTTAAGTATGGTTATTTCTTTAGATGGGAATTATTTGTATACAGGTATTAATAACATTGAAACAACAAGAAACACTACCAATTTATTTGTTTATTTTAATGCATTTGATACGACGAATTTTCAAGAAACGACAAACATCCAGTTATTCAATAATACTATTGCTTTTTCCTCATTGCCATCACCAAATGTCATTTCGGAAGTCTTTGAAGGTGAAGAAGAAACTCTCATCTTTATTTCAGCTGTGACGAGTGATGGCGTAAATAATTTATATGAAATCAGCCGCTGTGGTGATTCCTTTTCCTCTGTGACCAATAAAAGCATTGCAGGTTTTACAAACGGTTATTTTTTTATTTCTTCAGATGGGTCAACAATCGTAACAGCTAATCAATCTGATGATACCGTATCGTTTTTAAACACAAACTCGTTTAGCTTGGAGACTACTTTAAATGTTGGTTCAGGTCCAGGAGTGCTTGTGGTTGATTAGGTTTTCATCTTTTGAAGAAGGAAACATAGTGTTAGATTCATTATTTCTCCTCTTAAATGGAGAGGATTATCTAATAAATGCATGGCCAATATGGTAAGTAGATACGTTTCTACAAATGAGAAGGATCGACATAATCAACAGACATATACTCTCTCTTACCCTTTTCCCCTTAACAATTATGAATTGTTATAGTGGTGACATCCCATCGTTAAAAGAATGATAAGGCTGAATTTTGATTAATTTCCGCAATCGTCCAATCCTTTTCATGATACTTTTCATAAAATATAGAAAAATATTATAGTGAGGCTTTTAAACATGGTTATACTTTTTACTACAGGCCCTGTTGATAACACAGATTTAGCGTTAAGTAACATTGAAGTGCGTGTTCGTAATACAGATCCATCAAACAATGCTATGATAACCGTTCGACTTTTAGACGAAAGTTCGTCACCTGAGTCACTAAATAATTCGGATTCATTTACTGTTAGTGCAAACAGTACGGAAAGTGTTTTGTTCAGCGCAGCTTCATTGTCTTCGTTTTTAATTGAAGTGGAAGTCAATCTTGCAAATCGAAGCGATATCATCACTACAACGGCCATTCATCCAACAGTTACTTTGTTTAACGAGATGAGTGAGTTTGTCCAATTTATTCGCTTACTTGTTTCAAGCCCGGAGGATTTACTGGAAATAAACTATCCTGCTACGCCACAATTGAATTTATTCATACCGGATATGATCGATTGCTATGAGCAAATTTCGGGGAACTTGACCACTGATCAAATGCCGATTTCAGGTGTTGATATCACATTCGAAGTGGACGTGACCAGTGTTTCTTTCTTTCCAAACCCTTCTGTAACAGATGGAAATGGCAATTTTGTTTCGACTGTATCAGTGGGGAACCCCACCGTTACACAGCAATCAATTATTACAGCTAAAGCAAATGTTAATGGACAAAATATCCAAATAGTTGGATTGACAGAAGTGATGTGTATCGCACTCCTTTATGTAACAAATTTTGATTCTAACAACATTTCTGTCATTGACGTTGATACGAATTCGGTAATAGATACGATTACGGGATTTACAAAACCTACGGGTATTGATGTTAACTCAATAACAGAACTAGTTTATGCTTATAATACGGTGGATTCTTCAATGGTGGATACTATAACTGTAAATGCCGTGTCAGTCATTGAAGTTGGTACAAATATCATTAACACAACCATAACAGCAGGAGAAGAAGTGGGTCTTTTTGGAGTTGCGGTCAATTTAGTTGAGAATTATATTTGCTTAGCAAATGAAACAACTATGTCTACAGTTATTATTATTGATGGAGAAACTAATCTCATCACTAATACTGTAACGGTTGGTAATTTCCCAAGAGGAGTAGGTATTGACGAAATAAGAAATTTAATTTATGTCACAAACGATGATTCAAGTGTATCTATAATCGATGGAAATCAAGGGTTTGTAGTTACAACTACCATTAATGTGGGGGATCTTCCTGAGGGACTAGCCATTAATGAAGTGACCAATCGCATTTATGTTGCTAATCTTGCATCAAATAACGTATCAGTCATTGATGGAAATACATTCAATATCATTGCTACAGCAACGGTTAATAATGTACCAAGAGGAGTGGATATTAATGAGAGTACGAATACCATTTATGTTGCAAATGGAGCTAGTGATAACATCTCCGTCATCGATGGCTGGACAAATATTGTTTTGATAACGGTCACAGTAGGATTTTCTCCATTAGGAATTAAAGTGGTTGAAAGTTTGAATTATGTTTATGTAACGAATGAAAATAATATATCCGTTATAGATGGGGATTTAAATATGATCATTGCAACGGTTACGGTAGGCGATCGTCCTTTAGCTATTACATTCGTTTAATTCGTGTTGCTTTCGTCCATTAAAAAGAAGAGACGTGGATTGATAAATCTATGTGTAGGACATGAAGAAACACCAAAACCCCCTAATCTCCCATACAAGAAGGTTTAGTAGTGAGGATAAATCTTATTTCATGGATTAGCCAATGGGAAATGAGTACCTAATTCACCGCAAAATCCGCTCACGTCCATGACGCTTCTTCTTTTTTTACATATCATATATCTAAATTAGAAAAGGAGGTAAGAATGAAGTTACTAATCAAATCTATGTGACAAATTTCAATGGAGCAAGTGTTTCAGTTATTGATGGCAACTTATTTGTAATTACAGCAACTGTGCCTACAGGTGCTTTTCCTCAGTCAGTTACCGTAAATGTAGATTTAAATCGAATATATGTTGTCAATAATGGACCTGGTAACGTTTCTGTTATAGATGGGATGACGAATGTAGTAATAGCAACGGTCACTGTTGGAGGGAGTCCACAAGCGATAACCCATTTTATTTAAGTCGTTGTTTATTTCAATTTCTTAGTCAGTTTTTATTTGGAGAAACTCCTGTCAATTTTGAAACACCTCAGTAAAGTACTGTGTTATTTGGTTCATTCATGTAAAAGGGAATTATATTTTATCAAATGAAATTTCAGTTGTTATTATTCACTTGTCAGTCCAAAGTGTTCAACATTAACAAGCTTTCAAATTTTCGTCAAAAAAGTCTGAGTGCTTTTTTTAGTTTTGACTTATATTTACGTGGATGAAGAGACTGGTTTAAGTAAAAGTTATAAAATATGAGGACACTAAATTTCCTACATATGGTGCCATCAAAATAAGATTAAGCGATAAAGATATAATGAAATGGAGGAACAGTTGAATATGAAACAAGCATATAAATCAATATTAATTTTAGTACTTGTTGTTTCAATTGTTTTAATGGGTTGTAACAATACCGACGATGAAAATGGTAATCAAAATGAAATTACATCTAGTTTGAATAATGTTGAGCAACTATTAGCTAGTGTAGAAGGACAAGAAAGAGAGATGATTATTTATGTAAAGGAAGGGTCATCAGGTGATGGTTCTAGCTGGGATCAAGCCTTAGGGAGTTTGCAAGATGCATTAAATCAAGTAGAAAATGCAGAGGATACAGAAATATGGGTAGCTGAGGGAATGTATTTTCCTACTGAAGAAGATGATAGGTCCATAAGTTTCGAACTGGTTAATGGAGTTGCGCTGTATGGTGGATTCTCAGGGACGGAAGAATCAAGGTCTGACCGAGATTGGGAAGATAACGAAACCGTTTTATCTGGTGATATAGGTGAGAAGGGAAATCAGGAAGACAATTCATACCATATTGTGATTGGTGCAAACCAAGCAATCTTAGATGGTTTCATTATAGAAAATGGTTATGGATTTGTGACAGAAGGACGAATAGCTCAAGGGGGACAAGGTGAAGGACAAGGTGCATCACCAGAAGGGCAAGGTGAAGGTCAAGGGACCTCGCAAGAAGGAAAAGGAGGTCAAACACACACCACACCAGAAGCGATCCTAGAAGGTATCAGTGAAGGGATTGGTGCAGGTATGGTTAATTATCAAGCGGCTCCGATCATCATTAATTGTATATTTAGAGATAATTCGGCAATGAAAGCTGGAGCGATGTACAACATGGTCTCTACCGAGTTTGGTGAGGGAATTGGTCAAGAAAATAGTGATGGTGAAGAAAAACAAGCTCCGATCATAGTGAATACAAAGTTTATTAATAATTTTGCAATTTCCAGAGGGGGAGCGGTTAGTAACGATATAAATACATCTCCCTATTTTATTGACACACAGTTTATAGGAAATTCTACCGAACAAAAAGGTGGAGCAATGTACAATGATTTTACTTGCTCACCTCTTATTTACAATAGTTTGTTTGTTAATAATACAGCTAGCTCAGTTGCTGCAATTGGAAATGATGGAGCATCATTACCGGTCATTTTGAATACAACCATCGCGAATAATTATGCGGATGATGTAGGTGCAGGATTATATCAAGGAACAGGAAAACATCCTAATAACCCGGTTGTTAGTAACTCCATTATTTGGGGAAATGAAAGTCTTTATGATTTAGGTAATATTTATAATTGGCATGAGAGTACCCCTTATATTACGAACTCTGTTATTGAAGGAGGATATACGGGAGAAGGAAACCAAGAAGAGGATCCCCTTTTTGCTGATGTAGATAACTTGGATTTTAATTTATCTGAAACATCACCGTATGCCGGGAAAGAAATGGGATATAAAAGTGAAAATGTGAACGAGCAAACGTCTGATCGTTACGAAACAATTGTTGAAAAACTAAAAGAATCTGTTCTAAATGAACAAATGTCTGTAATGGAGATACCAGAGGTAAAAGTGGATATGGAAGAACAAGATGTAGATGTTGTGTATGTTGTAGCGGATGGGAAAGAAGGGGAGTGGAACGGGAAATCTTGGGATAATGCTTTTCGTGACATACAAACCGCTATTGATTATGCCTATGAAGCCGGTGCAGATGTTTGGGTAGCAAACGGAACTTATACTCCTACAAAGTCAGACGATCGAGTATTTCCTTTTATCTTCGCGAAGGGGTTAGCATCTACGGTGGATTTAGTGGAAGTGAAAGTACGTTAGGTGAACGAGATGTAAGGAATAATAAAACGATTTTAAGTGGAAACATCGGTAATCAAGATGATCAAACCGATAATTCGTACCATGTTTTAGTAGGAGCAAACGATAGTTTGGTTGACGGGTTTGTTATTTCTGATGGTTACGCTAATGGAGATGTCATTTACCAGCAAAAAGGTGGTGGGTTGTTGAATTACCAAGGTGGGAAAACTGGAAATTTTGGTGAATATGTCGGTTTTTCAACTGCTATCCAAAATTCAACGTTTGAAAATAACTATGCCAGAGAAGGCGGAGCGGTTTATAACTATAGCAATTCTCCACAATTTTCAACGGTTACGTTCTCTAATAATTCAGCCATATATGGAGGTGCGGTTGTTGACCGAGTTGGAGTAGACAGTAAATTGGAAAATTGTACATTTGAAAATAACAAAGCCGAATTTATGGGTGGCGCTCTTTATCTTGATTATGGCGCAAGACCAATATTGGAAGCTAGTACTTTTAACTCTAATGAGGCAGGCTCAAATGGAGGTGCCATTTACACGGTAACTAGAGCTTCACAAGTGGAGAACACGGATGTAGTGCTTAATTCAGCTCAATTTACATCAAATAAAGCTGGGTATCGTGGCGGAGCCGTCTATAATTTTGATCAAAGCTTAATGGAAATTTCCAATTCTACTTTTACCAAGAATACAGCAGAAGCTGGTGGAGCAATTGCTACTGATTACCGAGCCGAAACTACTTTAACGGATTGTTCCTTTGATCCTGAAGGTAGTGAGGGGAACAATGATCTAACAACGGATGATACGGGAATGATACATCAATAAAGGCTTGAAAGTGAAGAAAACGACAAACCTACGATATGAATTCGTAAACAACAGGTTCATCTTGACTGATGTATTTTTGAATTTTTAGCCCTCGCATGTCTAAAATGGAATGTGTGAGGGTATTTAATGTGGGGCTTACTTTAAACTTATTGTACCAAAAGTATTGAAGACAACGGTTTTGTAAGAGTGAAGGTATGAATACAGTTATTACCTTCAAATTGTTGGATTGGCCGTTTATTTAATAATATTCTTCAAAAAATAACGTAGAAGTAATTTTATTGACAAGTGACACCTCGTCTCTTATAATCGTTTTTAACAACTGGTTGTTATTTGTTGTGTAAACACTCACTTTAATATGAGGTTCAAAACCATATGAAATAATTTAGGGTGAATTTATTTTTTAAAATTTTATTAACGACGCGTCGTCTATTTTGGAGAATAACAATTTGAAAGGAATGACAGCTATGAAAAAGAAAACAGCATTAATTACTGGAGCATCCAGTGGAATCGGGAAGGAATTTGCCCATCTTCACGCCGAACAAGGAGGAGACTTAGTGATTGTGGCGAGAAGTGAGGAAAAGCTAAAAGCACTTAAAAAGGAATTAGAAAGAAATTATATAGTAAATGTTATGACCATTGTGAAAGATTTAACGTTGCCGACTGCCCCTTTTGAAATATATGAACAAGTGAATCAAGCAGGTGTCAAGATCGACTATTTAATTAATAATGCTGGAATGGGAGGTAGAGGTCTTTTCTACGAGCGTTATTTGGAAAAGGACATAGAGATGATCAATTTAAATGTAATAGCTTTAACAACACTCACACGCCTATTCTTACCTGGTTTTGTAAATCGGAATGAAGGGAAAATTCTTAATGTATCATCTACGGCAAGTTTAGTGCCTGGGCCATTACAAGCTGTTTATTTTGCTTCAAAAGCGTATGTTACGTCTTTTAGTAATGCACTTGCCGAAGAACTTTCTGATACAGATGTAACGGTGACTGCCTTATTACCTGGTGCAACAGAAACAGGGTTCAAAAAGCAAGCAGATTTAGATAACACAAAAATGTTTGATCAACCTTCTAGCGCAAAGGTTGTAGCCGAAGATGGATACAAAGCGATGGTAGCAGGAAAATTAAATGTCTTTTCTGGTCTTACGTTTCCACAAAGAATGCAAGTTGAAGCTATTCCATTCACACCAAAGAAAATGTTAATGAAACAAATACGACAAATGCAAGAGAAAAAATCTTAGTAAAGGCTGTTTAAAAAGTGAAACGAACAACACGGGACATTAACATCGCCATAAAGTAGTTTCCTCGCCCTTATTAACACTTGTCTTTTTGTGTATGAAATAATACAGTTTTGAATGAATAGGAAAATCAATTTGGGATTGCCGTTTTTCATTATACAATTCATCTCAGTTTTATCGTTAATCATGATAGTAGAGGTAATTTTATAGGGTTTTCCATGGGTATATGAACGTGGTCTAGGCTATAATTGTATAAAATGAAATCCATATTATGACAAGGAGTGGTGGTTATGGGATTTTCTCGGGCTCGAACGAATGAGCAAAAACAACAACGAATAGATGCAGTGGTAAAGGCTACAGCTCATCTATATGACACAGTTTCATATGATGACATTACCTTTGCGGCTATTGCCAAAGAAACAGGTTTTGCAAGGTCCAATCTCTATATTTATTTCACTAGTAAAGAAGAAATTTTACTAGAACTTTTAATCCATGATTTGCGTTCATGGTCCGAGGATATTGGAGAGGCATTTCATGTTCGAAAATCGTATACGGTAGAAGAGGTGGCTGAGGGATGGACGAATGCCTATCTCAAAAACAAACGTCTCTTAAGTTTGCTCGCGATTTTATTTACTGTATTGGAAAAAAACGTATCTACAGAGGCGCTTGCTCAATTTAAAAGAAAGATGATGGAGGTTCAACATCGTGTCCTTGAATTATTAGGTGGACTATTGCCTTCTATACATGAAGAAGTACTTGAACAGTTTTTAATTAATCAGCTTGCTTTAGTTCAAGGGTTGTATCCAATGGCTTTTATTACTGAGCGGCAAAAGCAAGCGATTGAAGAATCAGGGACAGGGTATGTTGCACCTGAATTTGCATCATCTTATTTAAATGTTATTACTGCTTTACTGAAAAATCTTAATAAAGAGTCAATTTCGTAAGGACAGGAAAACGAAAAATGACGATCTGCATTACAGCTTATGAAAAACAAACGGAGGAAAAACATGAAAACAGTTAAAGAAACCCTATGGACAAGATCGTTCATCATGATCATTATAGGGAATTTATTTATGTTCATATCATTTCAAATGCTTATTCCGACTCTCCCGCCCTATATTAAGTCATTAGGTGCGTCAAGTTTGGAGATTGGACTGGTTACAACTTTATTTTCTGTTGGTGCAGTGCTTAGTCGTCCTTTCATTGGTTATATGCTGGAATATAAAAAACGAAAGCCTCTTGTTTTAATAGGGGTGATTGCTTTACTAATGATCACCCTTATTTATCCTTTAACAAGCATTGTCATCTTGCTCTTATTATTGCGATTCATTCATGGGTTAGCATGGGGATGGTCCACGACTGTCATTAGTACGGCAGCTGTAGACGTTGTACCAAAATCACGTCTAGGGGAGGGTATGGGATATGCTGGATTATCAACCGTCATTGCACTCATTATTGCTCCTAGCTTAGGGATCTATTTATTTCAAGAGACATCCTTTTCTAATTTAATCATTACCTCGAGTGTTTTTGGAGTTATTGCTATTATTCTATTGGTCTTTTTACAAGATCAAACACCATCAAGAGTAAGGAGAGCTAACAGGAATGGTATCACATTTTCGTACCTTGGATCGCTTGTTGAAAAGTCAAGCTGGTTTCCAGCGTTTATTCTTCTTTTAGTGACGTTCGGATACGGATCTATTATCACGTTTCTCGTTATTTTTGGAGAGGAGCGTGGTATAGCCCACATCTTCTTATTCTATTTGTTTAATGCGCTGTTTGCCACTTTATCTCGTCCGATCATTGGCAAATGGTTTGACGAAAGAGGACCTAAAGGACTTGTCTTGTTTTGTATTGGTGTAACATTCATGGGAATGTGGGTGTTATCTTTTACCCATTCCGATTTATTGATATCTATAGCCGGTATTTTGTTTGGAGTCGGGTATGGTTCATTAATTTCTACACTGCAATCGTGGATTCTTTTAATGGCTCCTGATCATAGGAGAGGAGTAGCTAGTGGGATGTTCTTTTCTTCCATTGACCTTGGAACAGGTTTAAGTGGATTGGCCTTTGGATTATTAGCTCAATTTGTTGAACTAGGCATTCTATTCCAAATATCCAGTTTCTTCTTTATACTTGCAGCTGCTGTAACGTTGATGGAACCTCGCATACAAAGGAATTATGTTCAAGTTTTAAAATAATTATGGTGTGTTGTATTTTTTTATAAAAAGACTACCTTTCCTGTAGATTCGTTATGGTTTATGGAGAGGTAGTCTTTTTAGTGAATTACTATTGAATAGCTATAGAGAAAGGATTACTTGTATATTATTTTCAAACAAATTCTAGTCTAAAACTTAACCATTTTATTAGACCATAGAGAACCCTATATTAAAACTCGAATAGAATGTATTAATGAACTTTTTTCATTTTATGAAAGCAATTGTCTATGAATTTTAAGCTTTAATTTAAACGTAACGAGTGATGATATTTCCAGGTATAGGAGTGCTCTTTATGAGTGTTATTCAAGATTTAATTGAAAATGGAAATTTTGAACAAGGAGAACTTGACCCTTGGATGGGAGAAAATGTAGATGTGATTGCTTCTCCTTGTCCCGTAGTTGTGGGAGACTTTAGTGTTAGGTTAAAAGGTGGGGGAGTAGACGCAACCCTTTTTCAAAATGTGAATGTCATCACGGGTGAAACATATCAATTAACTTTTTCTATCGCAACAGCTAGGAAAGGGACGTCTCCTCCTGTAAAAATACGAGTGGAATACCTAAACCGATTATTAGAAGTGGTTGGATTTGGTTTGGATGAATCAATCTCTCAAAATCAATTGCCTAGTGGGGCTGAAGGGAAATTTAATTCGATTCAATTACTAACAACTATTGTACCAGAAGAGGCAAGATTTGCACGTCTCATCATAAAAAAAGAAGGACTGGTTTTTTCACCGAGCGTTATAATCGACAATGTTTCGATGAGCCGAATCAAAGGGGAACTTACCCAGATACCTAATACGTATGTCGGGAATACGGGTACAGATACTACCTCGATTGTTTTTGAAGAAACGTTTAATACTCTTACCGTTGGGAATACTCCAAATGCGATGATTCGCGCATTTAATGGAGAAACAAGGTTGTTATATATTGCTTTTGGAAATGAACAATATGTTTCAGTCATCGATGTTTCCACTCAGACAGAAATTACAACCATCTCTGTAATGGGGACAACAAATTACTATTTTAACCGTAACATTGTGGTTAGTCCAGATGGTTCAAAAGTGTATATAGCGTCTAATCAATCTCAATCAGGGTTCGTAAACATCCTTGATACGGGTGCAAATCAATTAGCAGGAGTGGTGACAGTAGGGAATAACCCTTCCGATCTTGCAATCACAAGTAATGGTTCAACAGTGTATGTGGCATATGATGGATCTACTTCTGTAACTGAATTGGATGTAGAAAGTGCAACCATAATAGAAACGTTTGATCTTAGTGGAGACTTTTCTTGTATTCAATTTATTTTCTTGGTTGCAGATGACCAACAACTTGTTGTGGGTGGGAAACAGTTTTCTGGTGGTGCAGGCGCTGATTTCGGTTCATTTGCCGCTTATATCATTAGCACAGGTGAGAAGATTGTTCAAGTGCAATTTGCTCCTATCGATGACCTTGAATTTATCGGAAGTATGGCGGTATCTTTAAATAAGGAGTATGTATACTTTGCCAATACTAATCAGGTTGGATTTGATCCAAGTACAGCATTTCTCCGGGTGTATGATATATCAACGTGGACTGAAGTTACAAACTTGACATTTATCAGTGATAGGGCATTTTTCTGTCCGACTGTGATTGGAGAAGTTTCCGAACAAGAAGGAGAATCTCTTATTTTTGTGTCAGTCGTGGGTGATTTCACCAGATTATATGAAATTAGTCGTTGTCAAGATGAATTTACATCTGTGACTAACATATCTATGGATAATTTTTCAAATGGTTATTTCTCTATCTCTACTGACAGATCGACTATTGTAACGGCAAATCAATCAGGTAATTCAGTGTCTTTTATTGGAACATCTACCTTCAATGAAGATTTCATCTTAAATGTTGGAACAGGTCCACAAGTTCTTGTGGTGGATTAGTTGAAGAATGACCTATTAACTAGTGTTGGAAGTGGCGTCTTTTTTAGAATAATAAGATCTAGGGTAGAAAGATTGAAGTTTTTTTGTTAGGTACTCTCAGTTTATTTGGAGTAATTGGTGTTTTAAGGGACAATTCCATCGTTTCATAAAACATAATGTATAAACTTTATTTAGGAAGAGATATCGAGGTTTTCTAGCTCTAGTGTTATACGAGTCCGACGCACAGGTAGTGCTAGCATCATCGTTAGCTGTTTTTAGATGATGAGCATATTTTTGTTATAGTGGCAAGTCATTTTAGTTGGAACATTATTCTCCATGTTAATTGGTGTGATCTTTGGGGTTTTACCTGCTAACAAAGCAGCAAAACTTGATCCTATTGACTCACTACGATACGAATAAGCAACAAAAGGAAAGACCCATCGTTCATTGATAACGAAGGGTCTTTTTTAGCTCCCAAATGTATGTGGATAAACATCTGCATGTGCTTTTCCTATTCCTATTCATCATCATTCGAAAACATATAGACTTTATAATGATAACGAATGCCAAATATTAAACCGATAGCAAGCATGCTACCTAGAATGGAGCTCCCCCCATAGCTAACAAGAGGAAGGGGAATCCCTGTAATAGGGAGCAAACCAACTGTCATTCCAGCGTTTTGAAAGACATGAAAGGCAAATAAACTTATCACACCTGCGCAAATATAACTATTAAACGGTTCATTGGACTCTAAAGCTACTTTCACTAAGTAATAAATGAGCACAAAGTATACACTTAAAAGGATACTAACACCAATAAAGCCAAACTGTTCACCGATTACAGCAAAAATAAAATCGGTATGGTTCTCTGGAATATATACTTGCCCCTGGCCTAATCCTTTTCCGAAAATTTGCCCTGATCCAATCGCTTTCATCGAGTTAATTAAGTGATAGGCAGCGTTTCCTTGATACTTCTCAGGTTCAAGCCATGCATAAATTCGATAAAAGGCATACTGCTTTATCCCAAGATATTTCTCAAGTATTTCAGGCTTGTTAATAACTAAGTAAAAAATAGTCGTAATAAACATGGCAATTAAAGACGTTCCAAGCAAGATAATTCGCCAAGCGATACCCGAGACGAAAATTAAGCCTGTTAATATCGCCATGATCACAAGAGCAGTTCCTAAATCAGGCTGTTTTACAATTAATAATATTGGGACGGTTGTTACCATACCCATTTTTAAAAGAAGCCATAAGTCTGATCTCAAGTCTCGATTAGGATTTTTTTCGTTATGATCATGAATTAAAGTGCTTAATTGAATAATTAAAAATACTTTCATAATTTCCGCTGGTTGAAAAGAAAAACCTAAAATTTGAAACCAAGCTTTAGCCCCATTGACTGGTCTGGCAATCGATTCAGGAGCAATGGCTAAAAAAATAAGTAATAAAATTCCGAATCCATACAAGTACCAAGACATCTTGCGAAGCTGTTCAGAATCAAAAAACATGACGGTAATGGCTACGCCGATCCCTACAATATAGTATAGGACTTGTTTAATTAAGTGACTAGTTGCGCCATACTGAGAAGAAGTCAGTTGTGCCCCATATATTGAGATGCAGCTAATGCAGAATAATAAAAAGACAATAAAGGCTAATTGATAGTCAAAACGGTATGGAGGTTGCTTTTTAGGCGAATCCATATTATCCACCTACTTTTATAAATTTATCATTTAAGAAAGCCTCTGATATAGAGGCTTTAAGTTTATAGTAAAGCACGATCATAAATTAGTCGTTACAAAAAAGATTCAATTTTGAGTTCGTTTTGAAAGACATTCTTTCAATATATTAGCATAAAATAAGTCTTTTGCACATAAACAAATGAAAATTCCTTCATACTAACAGTATTAATTATGAAGGGTTCGGTTCATAGTGAAGGCTATAATTGAGTGGGTTTGGGGTATTCCAATGATCGTTTTACTTTTAGGTGGTGGAGTTATTTTAAGTAGCCGCATCGGTTTTATTCAACTAATAAAATTACCGATGATCTTTCGTGAAACGATTGGGATGATGTTTTCCAAAAAGGAACGTTCGAAAGAAGTAAGTCCATTTGCCGCCTTTTCAGCCGCTCTTGGAGGAACAGTAGGAGCCAATAACATCATTGGCGTTCCTTTAGCGATCTTTTATGGTGGTCCGGGAGCGTTATTTTGGATGTGGATGGTGTCGCTTATTGGCATGGGTACGATTTATACAGAAATTTTATTTGGTCAACAGTTTAAAGAGAAGAACAAGAAAGATGAATGGGTTGGCGGACCTTCTTACTATATGGATAGAGGGCTAAAGTGGCGAAAAATCGCTCGATTTTATTCTGTGATCTTGATGTTTCAAGTGTTAGCAAGTGTCATGGTGCAATCTAATGCGACAGCTTTATCATGGAATCATTACAGCTCGTTTCCCATTTGGATCATCGGTGTTTTGATGGCAGGGATTGTGGGGTTTTCATTATGGGGTGGCATTAATAGAATCACCTCAATTATGAAATACTTTGTACCAACAATGGTTTTTCTTTATGTCATCGGTACGTCTACCGTCATTTTTATCAATTATGATTTACTTATTCCCGTGTTTAAATCGATTTTTCAACACGCTTTCATCCCCTCTTCAGCGATGGGGTTGTTTCCGGGAGCGACTTTATTTGCCACACTTCGCTGGGGACTTGCTAGAGGACTATATTCAAGTGAAGCTGGATTAGGAACAGCGGCGATTGCCCATTCTTCTTCAGATGTTGAAGCCCCTGAAAAACAAGCGTATTGGGGAATCATTGCTGTTTTTTTTGATACGATAGTTATTTGTTCTTTAACAGGATTGGCCGTATTGACAAGCGGCGTTTGGATGAAGCAAGAGGAGAAACAATTAATCCATATGGTTTCAAACGCGTTTGCAACTGTTTTCCCAGAGTCCATTGCCAACATCACATTAGCCTGTTTGTTAACTTTATTCGTTTTCTCAACAGTGACTATTTTAATATTTTATGGGGAAAAACAGGCTGAATACCTAGGGAAAGAAAAGACGATACCTTATTTACGTATTGTCTATCTTGTTAGTATCATCATCGGTTCCATTTTAGCTATTGATTTACTGTGGGTACTATTAGACGTTTGTTTAGCTTTGTTAGTTGTTCCAAATATGTTTGCTTTATTAAGATTGTCCAAAAAAACTAACGTAAATGAATAAACAGTTCCACCATGTCTTTTCCTAATTTGAGGCTGAAAAATAATAGGAAGACACCTGCAGCTAACGTGACCATTTTTAATAATGTTTTATTGATCAAATTTTTAGCAAAATGGACCGTGAAAGCAACATTTAAATTCCATATGAAAATACCTAATATGATGCTTGTACTATAAATAATGAACGGATAAATGGAAGGTGTCTCGCTAGCAATCGTTGTCAAAGAAGAACCATAAATACTGAACCAAAAAATGAGATTGAAAGGGTTAAGCAAGGCAATAAAAAAGCCTGTCCAATAAGAGGACTTGTTGTTTTTATTCTCCATGTTGTAAGGTGACTTCGTAAGTGAATGAAAGATTGTTGATAAGCTCATTTTTAGTAAAAAGACAAACCCAAAAGAAGCGAGTATGAGTTTCACAGCTTCTATTTGTAAAAAAGGATAGACCCCGATAAAGATCAATAAAATAAAAAGGATGTCTGCACTCATTCCACCTAAGCCAATCAGCCATGAGGGCCAAAACCCATGGTTTATTCCACGTTTGATCATTTCTAGTTTAATAGGTCCGATCGGGGCGGCTAAGCCAATTCCGAGAAGACATGGCTCAATGATTAGTTCAAAAAAATTCATTATTATTCCACCTTTATGTGAGTAGCTTGTATTCTAATATATACTCATTGGACACGAGAGTTTGCTAAAAAGTTTTCATAAATCTTGTTTTCTAGTAATAAAAATTATAGAGTCAATCGTTTACTTGCTTAGGAAATATAATAAGAAGGTGTGATGTTGGTGTCAAAATTATTAAAAGCAACGGATATAACAGATGACTCTTATGTTCCGAACTGGGGATTGAACGTTTTTCAATCCTTTTCATCCGACATGTTAGATGAAGAACGCCTTTTTCCATGTTTTCTAGGAGTAGAAGGGTTGAAAAATGATTGGTTACGATTCACTTTTATTGATAGTCTTCAAACGGGAATGGATAAATTGGCGGAAGACTTAAGAACATATTTAAAGAGCTATAAACAAATTGGGCGATACACTTCTTTTGTTGCTTTTTTTAAACCTGAACCATTAAAAACGATAGAAGAATATGAAAAAGATTTTTGGCGTGTTTTGCAAAACCTTCATAAGTTAGATGATAAGCCTTGGCCCCAAGAGATCCCTGTAGACCCAGATAATCATATGTGGGAATTTTCCTTTCATGATCAACCGATGTTTGTAGTTTGTAATACGCCTGCACATAAAAAAAGGAAAAGTCGATATAGTAAAACCTTTATGATGACATTCCAACCAAGGTGGGTTTTTGAAGGGATCGACGAAAACACAGTAAAAGGGAGAAACATACAAAAAATTGTTCGTAATCGCTTAAAGCATTATGATGATGTGGCAGCCCACCCTGAATTAGGGTGGTATGGGAAAGAGAGTAATCTTGAGTGGAAGCAATATTATTTAAAGGATGATAATGAAAAATCAGCAGCGAAATGTCCGTTTCATGCAAGTAAACCATATCAAAGTATGAAGGAGTGACGGTTTATGAATCAAACAAGGTTTGAAAAGCAAGTAGGGGGGGCATTAGATGAGGTTGTTTATGAATTACTCCCAAAAGATAAAACAGGCTATGTAGAAGTTCAGTATGATACGCCTCACCAGGAGCATCCCTACCATACTCATCCAACAGATGAAATTCTACATATAATTGAAGGTGGGCTGTTTTTTACTGTAGAT
This sequence comes from Bacillus carboniphilus, assembly GCF_020524035.2. Lineage (NCBI taxonomy): Bacteria > Bacillati > Bacillota > Bacilli > Caryophanales > Bacillaceae > Bacillus > Bacillus carboniphilus. The sequence goes on from NZ_CP129013.1 coordinate 694,914, forward strand.
GATGAAACCATATATTGCGAAGAAGGAGATCGAATATACTTGCCTAAATACGTATGGCATGGATCAAAGGCGGGGGAAGAGGGTTGTACGTATATTATTGCGATTTTAAAATAGGAAGGAGTATGTATGGTGGATCGTCCAGTATTAGTAGTTGTTGACGTGCAAAAGGGATTTGATGATCCTAGATGGGGAAAACGGAATGGTTTAGAAGCAGAAGAGAATATGATTTCACTTATGGAGCATTGGCGTTTCGAAAAATTACCAATTATCCATATTCAGCATAGCTCTAAAGATAAGCATTCCCCCCTGTATCACGGGGGATGGGGTTACCCTTTTAAAGACGGATTTGAGCCAAGAGAAGGAGAGTACCATATTATTAAGCGAGTAAACAGCGCATTTATTGAAACCTCGTTAGATCAAGTTTTAAAGGAAAACCACTTAAATACCCTTGTAATCATCGGCTTCACCGTTCCTCACTGTATCTCCACTACGGCAAGAATGGCTGGAAACTTAGGTTATCAAACGTTTATTGTAGAAGATGCAACGGTTTCTTTTGAAAGAAAGGCTATAAATGATGAGTATTTTTCACCAGAACAAGTTCATTTAATGGAGCTGTCCATCCTTCATAATGAATTTGCCAATATTATTTCTACACACAGTGCTCTCATGCTAGGGAAAAGCTACTCTTTTTAATAAATTTTCTCTAGTATGTAACCCCTCTTAATTAAGTACGTCTATATGTATGACGGAAAAGATGGAGGTGAGTTAGATGAAAATTATTCTAAAGCTATTTATCGGATTGTCTATTTTAATGGTTTTTGTGGGTTGTAGTAATGATCAGTCAGAAGTAAGCGATGAAGCTCCTTATACAACCGAAGAAAGTCATAGCAAAGTAGTTGAGCATAAAGATGAGCAACTGACAAATGATCAAGAATTAGCCGAGAACAATGAAACTGTTAGTGAAAAAAAGATTATCTATAACGCATTTTTAGATGTTGAAATGAAAGATTATGAACAAACCATTCAAGAATTAAAAACAGAAGCGACTAACCTAGGTGGCTATGTTCTTAACGTGAATACGATAGAAAATGATAATGAACGAAGGAAAGAAGGAAACGTCACTTTCCGAATCCCTGAAGGGGAATTTCAATCGTTTTTAGAGATTGTCAAGGGGAAGAGTGTGAAAGTCAATCATCAATCAGAAAGTGCAACAGATGTAACGGAGGAATATGTAGACCTAGAGTCAAGACTAAAATCGAAACAAGCAGTCGAAAAACGGTTGAACGATTATTTACAAGAAGCAGAAAATGTTGAAGACTTACTTTCGATTTCGAAGGAGCTTGAACGAGTTCAACAAGAAATTGAACAATTGAAGGGCAGAATTCAATATTTAGAAAATCAAACGAGCTATGCTACGGTTGATCTTCGTGCAGTTGAAACAAAGGCTAATATACCAGGACAAGATGACTTAAATACGTGGGAACGAACAAAACAAACCTTCTTAGAAAGCATGAATAAATTATTAGCGTTCGCTTCAAATGTTGTCGTGTTTTTAGTTGGATATCTTCCAATCATTATTTTAATAACCGTTATCGGTATTGGAGGAGTTTGGATCTCCAAGTGGTGGATAAAAAAATCGAAATCAAGACAAAAGATGGACTAAAAGGGTTAGCAATGTAATCATAGAAGAAAGGAATAGTTGAACAAAAAATCGTTTCCACCTTTTTTTTATGATTACTCCTTCGTTTTCAATGGGTTTCATGAATGGTTTGTCCAATGTTATCTCTCCTTAATAGTAGCAACCTCTCTAAAAATATATACGAAAGGGGTGAGAATATGATTGAAATTGATGTTTTTATTAGTGCATATGTAGCTATGGCATTGTCAGTTTTATTACTAGTACTTATTATTTTACTTATATGGAAGAAGAAGTGGTTATCGTGGAAATCCGTTGGAATGGGTATCCTCATCTTTATTGTGTTTGCATTAGTATTAGAACAATTGTTACATATCTTTCTCATTGATCGAGATAGCGGTTTGTTGAAGTTTTCAAATAATCCTTATTTATTCGTATTGTATGGTTGTTTAGCTGCTGGAATATTTGAAGAGGTCGGCAGATATGTAGGATTTCGCTTTTTATTGAGAAAGAATAGGGAATTTGGAGACGGGCTGTCATATGGATTAGGTCATGGTGGAATAGAAGTAATTGTAGTAACGTTTCTAAGTTTAATTAGTTTAGTTATTATTTCTACCTTTATTAATCAAGGAATGTTTGATGCCCTCTTTAGTGAAAGTTTAACTGCTGATCAGTTAAACGACGTTAAAGACCAGTATCTCAATATGGAATGGTTTATGCCGTTAATCAGTTTTCTAGAAAGAATTCCAGCTCTAGCCCTTCATCTCTCTTTATCGTTACTTGTCCTTTTATCAGTAAAGAGGAAGAAGAAGTCTTTCCTTTTGTTAGCAATCGGCTTTCATGCGATCTTTAACTTTTTCCCAGGTCTTTACCAAGCAGACATTGTTCCACTTTGGTTTACAGAAGTAATTATATGGATATTTGGAATAGGTTGTTTTTGGTTTATTATCAAAAGTAGAAAATTGTTTGATGGTGAGACTGATCATTAACTTGGAAGACCTTTTCATGAAGATGATGAAAAGGTCTTTTAGAAGACAACTATTTTTCCCGCTCTCTTGTCTTTTTTTAAAACGCCCAGTTTCCGTTTCGGAAGATCGGTTCTAAAGTTCCATCTTCAAGTTCACCGTCGATATCCATATCAGCCGTTCCTACCATGAAATCAACGTGAGTTAAACTATCATTGAGACCTTTTTCAGCAAGCTGTTCTTTTGTCATCTTGACCCCATCTTTTAAACAAAATGGAAAGGCAGCACCTAATGCCAAATGGTTTGAGGCATTTTCATCAAATAACGTATTAAAAAATAAGATATTTGAATTAGAAATAGGAGAATCATGAGGCACGAGGGCAATTTCTCCTAAATAATGTGATCCTTCATCGGTATCTACAAGTGATTGTAAGATTTCTTCACCTTGCTTTGCCTTCGCAGCGATCACTCGACCGTTTTTAAATGTTAATTGGAATTCGTCAATAATATTTCCAGCATAGCTTAAAGGCTTTGAACTGCTAACGGTTCCATTTACTCCATACATGGATGGACTTGTGAAGACCTCTTCCGTAGGGATGTTTTTAATAAAACCATGTCCATGTTCATTTTTACTTTCTGCGGTTGTCCAAATGTGATCCTTCGGAAGTTCGATTGATAAATCAGTCCCTTTCGCCTTGTAGTGAAGGGCTTTATAACGCTTTGAATTCAAATATTCTTTCTTTTCTTGTAATGATTTTGAATGGTTTTCCCACGCTTTTACGGGGTCTTCTTCATGTGACCTTGTGGTAGAAAAAATGGCGTCCCATAAGAATGAAAGTCGTTGTTCCTTTGGTTCATTTGAAAACACTTTATTAGCCCAACCTTCAGTAGCCGCTGCCGCAATTGTCCAACTTATCTTTTCATTTTGCATATATTGACGGAAGGTTTCTAATTCTTTTCCTTTCGCTTTTTGAAAGGATGAGATTTTACTAGAATCAATCCCTTTTAAATAGTCAGGGTCAGATGATGTAATATGTAAATAGGCAGCTCCTTCTTTAGCCAGTTCTTCTTTTTCAAGAGCTTTGTAAGAAGGGAATTCGGTAAACGACGATGCTGGCGCTAGTTCAAATTTGATTCGGCTAGCTTGATCATCGTACCAGTCCAGTCGTACTTCTTTTGCCCCTCGCTCATACGCTTTCTTAACGACAAAGCGAACAAATTCGGGTGATTCAACAGGAGCATCGATAAATAGAGTTTGATCTTTTTGAATATTTAAGCCGACTGATACAATCAGCTCAGCATATTTCTCTAACTTTTGTTCAAATGAGGTCATAATAAACAGTCTCCTTTACTTATTTATGAAGGCAACTCTCTTAAAAGAAAGTTGCCCGTAAAATGGGTTTAGTTAAAACGCCCAGTTTCCGTTTCGGAAGACAGGTTCAATTGTACCGTCTTCATGCTCACCGTCAATGTCCATTTGATCGGAACCAATCATAAAATCAACGTGAACTAAGCTATTGTTTAACCCGTGCTCTTCTAATTGTTCTTTCGACATCGTTTTTCCGCCTTCAATACAGAAAGAGTAGGCAGAGCCAATCGCTAAATGATTTGAGGCATTCTCATCAAATAAGGTGTTGTAAAATAATATATTTGATTGGGATATAGGCGATTGATGTGGGACAAGCGCAACCTCCCCTAAAAATTTCGCTCCTTCATCAGCACTAACTAAATCTTTTAAAACATCCTCTCCAACTTCTGCTTTGAAGTCAACAATTTTACCTTCTTTAAAGGTGAGGGTAAAATTATCGATTACATTTCCAGCGTAACTAAGCGGTTTTGTATTCGTGACCGTCCCATTGACTCCATCTTTTTTAGGGACGGTGAACACTTCTTCTGTTGGCATGTTGGCAATAAAGTCAACCCCTTGTTCATTTGTGCTACCAACGCCAATCCAAAGGTGTCCTTTTGGCAATTCAATAGTTAAATCAGTTCCTGGTGCTTTATAGATTAAACGCTTATAGGATTTGTTATTTAAGTAATGTGCTTTTTCTTCCACAAGGTTTTTATGTACATCCCAAGCTTGATTAGGGTCTTCTTCCAGTACGCGAGTGGTTTTGAAAATCTCTTCCCATAAAAGGGCCGCTTGATCTTCTTTTGGTGCGTTTGGAAAGACTTTTTTTTGCCCATCCTTCTGACGCTGCAGCCATCACAAGCCAACTATTTTTGTCCGCTTGAATATTTTGACGATACTTTTCAAGTGCTTTTCCTGCCGCTTTATTGAAGTTGGCAATTTTTTCTGGATTTACTCCTTTGAGTAAGTCAGGGCTTGAAGAGATAATAGAGATGAAGGCAAGCTCCTTTCTCACTTAACTCCTCTTTTTCGACTGCTTTATATTTAGGAAAATGTGTAAACGATTCAACAGGGGCTAAATCATATTTTATTCTTATTGATTGATCATCGTACCAATCGATGTAAACGTGATCTGCTCCTTTTTCATACGCTTTTTTGGCGATAAGTCGAGCAATTTCTGGGCTTTCAACAGGTGCGCTAACAAATAACGTTTGATTTGGTTGCAGGTTCACCCCTTTCTCAACAACTAAATGTGCATATCTTTCTAGTTTTTCTTCAAATGTTGGCATTTTTTCTACTCCTTTAATCTAATGTTGATAGTACGTACCTATTTTATCACTTTGTCTTTTCTTGAGCGAATTTCACGAGTTTTTTCCTTGTAATATAATTATCGCTTTTTGAAATTTCACCTTTATTTTAATAAGGATTGAAATACAAGGTACCAGAAATAAACTCCCGTTTTTTTATTAAGTCTTCTTTATGATTTCATAGGCTTGTTCATCACAAATGACAAATAATTTTGCATTAACAGGAATGCTTTCATCTAATCGATTGACAATTGACAGGTCTTCATGATCTGAAATCAGTAAAGCTCCTTTTGAAGATAGTTCATCTTTCGCTTGTCGGTATGTTTTCCAGCCTTTATTTGGAATAGAATATAGATCATAACCCTTGTGGCTGGTGAGCTGACGTATAATTTCGCTTGAACCATTAAATAGCATCGAGCGAGCAGCTAGGTGTGCCGCCGTATCATTTGGTGTAATAAATTCATCTACATCAACATATTGAAAGGCTTGAAGATGACGAGTGTCTGATATTTCGCAAAGGGTATAAATCGTTTGGTTTTGTTTTCTGGCATATTCCTTTAAAGTAGAAGCAATTAACAATGTTTGACCATCAGCCTCAGATGTGCGTTTGCAATCTTCAGGTGAAAAAATCATCACCGATTTACAATTGACTACATTCGCATGACATAGTGTTTCATGGACAGATGGGTTTCCCTTAACGAATTCGACCCGCTCGTGAAAGATCGGTGTTTTTTCTAAAATTTCATCAATAATGACAATATGGATTGAAGGGAATGTTATTAAAAGCTCTTCTAAAGCAATCTGAGCTTTTTTAGTCCAATTGATTAAGATGATATGATTTTCGGTCGTTATCTTCATTTTGCCTTCCTCCTTCAATCGTTTACGATAGCTAAAAGCATCAATCGTTTTGCCAATAAAAATAGTCATGATCCCAATTCCTACTATGTATAAAAACATCGCAAAAATTTTACCTTCTATCGTCGTTGGTGATACATCTCCATATCCGACTGTCACAACTGTAGTCATCACCCACCAAAGTCCTTCGAAAGGAGTAGGAAAAGTATCAGGTTCAATAAAAGTGATCGCAAAGCTACTAATCATAATTAAGGAAATTGTCGCAAATAAAACCGTCCAATTGCTAGCTTTTATGGCTTTGTACCACATTTTTTTAAAAAAGATAATAAGGAGCCCCCCCTTGTTTAATGTGTCTAGTATGATACCTTGTCTCTGCATTGCTGAAATTTAAATGATAATAGATTCAATTAACACTGTATCATTATATCAATATTTTAAGAGGTTGTTCAAAGAGTGCCACAAACATTAACTCTATGTTAATTTTTAGGATGAGTAAATAAGCTTAAGTGACTGACGACTCATACTTGTGAACCTGATCCAACATTATATATGTTAAGTATATATAAAGTGTTTAATAGAATATAGGAAGAACTCCCGTCTCCATTCTCTTTTACGATCCAATTATTATCTGTAGACAGATTAAGAAAACCAGGGAAAGAGGAAGACAAAACAGTTTCTTGCATGGATCACCCATGGATCGCCAACGTGTACACCCATTCCACCAAACATATGCCCGAAAATAAACTCGACTTCGATGAACTTTCTGATACTAGAGGTAGCCTTTTTAAAGAGGGTATTTTTCGTGCTTCTTTCGATTGATTCACCCCATCAACAACAAGAATAATCATACCGTCTTTCTTTGAAATCGGAGCATTCTGGTGAACAAGTTGGGTCTATGTTTAAATCAGGTCTCCTAATTTCCAAACGTGAGATCTAAAAAAATGCACCATCGCAGTATAAGGTATTTTCCAATATTATTTTTAGTAAATTTTGATAACTTTGTTCCATGTTTTTCAATAAATGATATACTAGGGATAAGGTTGTGGGGTAAAGAATGTTAGAGGTGATGGAATGAACCAATATCGGGGAAGAATGATTGCCAGTTCAACCGTTATTGTGGTTGTCTGTTTATGGAATTTTATCTTTTATGTTATTTTAAAAAACCAGCCATATTGGAAGATCGATTTTCTCTTTACACTGGCAATTGTGATTATCGCATGGTGGCTAGGTATGTACTATGACCGATCGAAGCATTATTTGCAGCGAATCAAATTAAGTGAACAACGATTTCGGAAGTTATCCACCGAAATGAACCATGTCTTAACACATATTCAAGATGTCGTTTTTCAAACAGATTCAACAGGTAAAATATCCTATTTAAATCATGCATGGGAAAAACTTACGGGATACACAGTAAACGAAAGTACTCATAGTATAATTTATCATTTTATTCCTTTTGATAATAAGGAAGAAGTACAGAAAAAAATGAAAGAATGTGTAAAAAATAATGTTGAACATACTCGATTTGAAGTAAGCTATAAGAAAAAAGATGGTGGGAAATTTTGGGGTATGATTCATCTTACGTTTTATTATAATGAATATGGTGTATTTGAAGGGACAGTTGGGACGATAACCGATATTACCGAGCGTGTCTATGCAGAAGAAGAACTAATTGAAATGAATGAACATTTAGCCATCCAATCGCAAAAATTAGCTATTGCGGGTCAGTTAGCTGCAGGAATTGCACATGAAGTTAGAAATCCTCTCACATCAATTAATGGTTTTTTACAACTAATATATAGGGAAGGGAGAGAGGATAGACAATATTTTCAAATAATTTTTGATGAAATAAAAAGAATAGAAGTCGTACTTAGTGAATTACTCATGTTAGCAAAGCCTCAAGCAATATACTTTCAAGAAGTCAATGTAGTTGAGGTGGTCCAACAAGTAGTTACCTTTACACAGTCGAATGCGACTCTTCATAATATCAACATTGAATTTATAAACAAAGGAAATGATATTTATATATTATGTGATGAAAATCAACTTAAACAAGTATTTATTAATCTTATTAAAAATAGCATTGAAGCTATGAACAACGGTGGAAACATTTTGGTAACATCATATAGGAAGAATGGACAGGCTGTCATTACAATAGAAGATGAGGGAATGGGGATGACCGATGAACAAATAGAAAAATTAGGAGAACCTTTCTTTACAACAAAAGAAAAAGGTACAGGGCTAGGAATGACGGTATGTTTACGAATTATTAAAGATCACCAGGGGCAACTACATGTAAAAAGTGTTCCAGGAAAAGGTACGAAAATTTCTATTTCTATTCCTGTAACTGACTCGGTTTTAGTCAATCAGGATCGAATTATTGTTACATAATAAGAATGAGGCAGGTGCTTTGAACTTCCACTACAAGTAAAAGAAGCTTTAAGATGAAAGAGTTTTGTTCTAAAGTGAGAAAGCTACGATTTTATGAAAGGTAACCGCATCTTATGCCTGTCGTGGCTGATTGAGGCTATGACACTTTTCAACTTCTAGTTTTCTCCCTACTTTTTATCATGCACTATTAGTAAAAGGGTGTCTCACGTTACTTGAGTCACCCTTTTTTTAAGGTGGATGAACAAAAGAATATTCTTACAAATAGGAGATGACCTTCTCAAAAGAACATAAAGCTTCATTAATATGTTGGGGATCGTGTGTACTCATGACATTTACTCGCAGCATTTGGTGACCTGGCATTACCGCAGGGCTTATGACTGCATTTGTATAAACGCCAGCTTCTAGTAGTCGTTTCCATAGAGTAAAGGTTTTTTGATCGTCTTTCGTATATATGGGAATGATTGGAGTGGAACCATTAGGTACATCATATCCTAGCTGCTGTAAACCTTTGCGGATTTTTTGACCGTTCTCCTGAAGTTTAACAATTCGTTCTGGCTCATTCTCAATAATCGTTAATGCTTGCAAAGTAGCAGCAAGCGCTGAAGCTGGCATACTAGCACTGAACATGAAAGAAGGAGAATGATGTTTTAAATATTCAATGACATGCTTGGCACCAACAACAAATCCACCAATAGAAGCTAGACTTTTACTGAAAGTACCAGTAATAAGATCGATATGATCTTGGACTCCATAAAAGTGTGAAATTCCTTGTCCTTTCTCTCCGATTACTCCAACCCCATGGGCATCATCGACCATGATTGTGGCTTGATAGGTTTTAGCTAAGGATACAATTTCTTTAATAGAAGCAAGATCTCCTCCCATTGAAAAAACACCATCCGTAATAATGAATTTACCTGCTTTCCTAGGTGCTTGTTTTAAAAGTTTTTCAAGGTGCCGCATATCATTATGCTTATACCTAAAAACCTTTTTTGAGTAATAGATTCCTTTTGATATTAAAACACCTTGGACAATTGAATTATGATTATCTTTGTCCATATAGATATAATCTTCTTTTCCAATTAAAGGGACGATTGTTCCTTGATTAGACATAAAACCTGTGGTGAACAACAAACAAGCCTCTTTCTCGAAAAACTGAGCAAGCCGCCATTCTAATTCCTCGTGTAAGAGCAGATGTCCGTTCATTAATCGCGATCCAGAATTTGTCGTCCCATATTGGGAAATAGCATCTTGAGCTGCTTGCTGGACTCGTGGGTCCGTTGAAAGACCTAAATAATTGTTAGACCCCATCATAATAATTTTTTTGTTTCCCATTTTTACAAGTGGACCATTGTTTTCTTCCACACTTAAAAAATACGGGTACACGGCTTTCTTAACTTCTTCTAGCTCATTTGCAAAGGTTATTGTTTTGTCTAATAACATTTTTACCATCCCTTTCTAATTTAGCATCAACTTTAAACGAATCAGAAGAGAGAACTGAACGATCTTTATAAATTGACAAAATGGAATATCATTTTTCTACAAATAATAGGTTTATTTCATTATTCGACATAAAGGTAGGAAACCTTTTTTTTTCACAAAAAATACAAAAAAACATAATATTTGATTATTATGTAAACGTTTTCTTTATGTTGATTTGACATCTTTTCTTTTTGGATGAAAAATGAGGTGATAGAGCATTCTTAATGTTGCATATTAGGATAATTGGTCTAGCATAAAAAGACCGACAGTTTTCAGTTTCCATTTCTTTAATTGTGATAATTGTCACTGAATGTTCATGTTCAATCATTCACAATAAGTTTTTTTGTATTACAATAATATTAAATAAGGGGTTACGTTTGTAGAAGAATCATAAAATGATAATTTTTAAACTAAACAGAATGACAGAAAAGGAGTAGGTATAATGGCAGAATTGGATAGTGTCTTACTCAGTCGAATGCTGACTACGTTAACTTTAGCATTTCATATTATATTTGCGACAATCGGTGTAGGAGTACCCATTATGATCTCAATAGCTGAATTTATTGGGATAAAGAAAAACGATGAACATTATTTATTATTAGCAAGAAGGTGGGCAAGAGGCTTTGTTGTAACGGTTGCTGTTGGGGTTGTGACTGGAACGGTTATAGGTCTTCAGCTTGCTCTCCTTTGGCCAAGCTTCATGGAGCTGGCAGGACAAGTGATTAGCCTTCCATTGTTTATGGAAACTTTTGCGTTCTTTTTTGAAGCAATCTTCTTAGGAATTTATTTATATACATGGGATCGCTTTAAAAAGCCGATTTACCATTGGCTTATTTCTTTACCAGTTGTCATTGGTTCATCTTTATCAGCCTTTTTTATTACAACCGTAAATGCCTTTATGAATACACCCCAAGGTTTTTCAGTGGAAGATGGGATACTAGTTGGAATTGATCCGTTAGCTGCGATGTTTAATCCAGCAACTCCATCAAAAGTATTTCACGTTTTATCTTCGTCATTTATGACGTGTGCGTTTATTCTCGCCGCTATCTCAGCCTTTGTCTTATTAAAAGGAAGAGGAACGGACTACCATAAAAAAGCATTGAAGCTAACGCTTATCTCAGCCTTTATTTTTTCATTTTTCACTGCTTTAGCGGGGGATTTATCTGCGAAGTTTTTAGCGGAATACCAGCCTGAAAAATTAGCAGCGGCTGAGTGGCATTTTGAAACGGAAGAAGGAGCGGATTTAATTTTCTTTGGAACCTTGAATGAAGAGGGGGAAATTGAAAATGAAATTAGGTTTCCAAAATTACTTAGCTTTCTTGCTTTTAATGACTTCGATGCAGAGGTCATCGGATTAGACCAAATTCCAGATGATGAGGAACCTCCACTTATTGTTCATTATTTGTTTGATGTAATGGTGATGATTGGAATGTACGGGTTAGGTATTTCACTATTGGGATTAGTCTTAATGAAATTTAAACCAAAGTTCCTTTATAATAAAGTGGTTTTATGGTTAATTGTAGCAAGTGGCCCGTTAGCCATGATTGGCATTGAAGCAGGATGGTTCTATGCGGAAATTGGAAGACAACCATGGATTTTAAGAGGATTTATGAAAGTGGCAGAAGGAGCAACTACATCTACTCATTTGCCAATTATTTTTGGATTGTTTTTAGTCTTATATTTAATTTTAGGGGTTATTTGTGTAGTGGTGTTAAGGAAAATATTTAGGAATAATCCAGCCGAGGCAGAGTTAGAACGACGTTTTAAATAGAAGTTCATAGGGGGACGATTATCAAAATGTTCCCCGGATTTTTACACGTAGTGAAGATGAAAGGATGAAAGCAAAATGGATATACCTTTGATTGGAATAACGGTTTTATGGATCTTTTTATACGGGTATTTAATCGTGGCTTCCATTGATTTCGGAGCTGGATTTTTTGCCTTTCATGGAAAAATGACAAAGCAAGATCATATTATTAATGACTTAATTAGCCGATATTTATCTCCTGTTTGGGAAGTAACAAATGTGTTCTTTGTCTTTTTCTTTGTGGGAATTGTTGGCTTTTTCCCAAAAACGGCTTATTATTATGGGACCGCTCTTCTCATACCTGGTAGTGTTGCGCTTATTTTGTTAGTGATTCGGGGATCGTTTTATGCCTTTGGTAATTATGGCTCTAAGGATAACCGAGTTTATTTGTTTTTGTATGGAGCAACTGGTTTATTAATTCCTGCTGCATTATCAACGACTTTAACAATTTCAGAAGGAGGTTTTTTAGAGGAAAGGGATGGCACGATTGTTTTTTTAGCTAAAGAGCTATTTACTAGTACTTATTCATGGAGTGTCGTATTTTTGGCGATCGTGTCTGTCTTGTTCATTAGTGCCTCTTTTTTAACGTACTATGCTGATCGAGCAAATGATCAAAACGCATTATCTCTATTAAGAAAATACGCGTTATTATGGGCACCACCGACAATTGTAGCTAGCCTGCTTGTTTTTATTGGTTTAAAGGGGCATAATTTGCGACATTTTAACAATGCAATGGACATTTGGTATATGTTTGGGTTATCTCTCTTCTTTTTCTTAGCAGCCACATGGTTAATTTATAAGGGGAAAAAATATGGAATAGCGTTTATTTTTGTAATGCTACAATTTTTCTTCGCCTTTTTTGGCTACGGTGCTTCTCATTTGCCGTATATATTGGACCCTTACATCACCATTTATTCGGGTGTAACGAATGAGACGATGGGGATCACATTAATTATTGTATTTATTGCTGGTTTATTATTGCTCATTCCTTCGTTAATTCTTCTATTAAGGCTATTCTTATTTGATGCTGATTATGTAAAAGGAAAAAAATAAATCATCCTAGAGTTTAAAGGATAAATCCATTATAATTTGAACAGTAATTAAAAATAGGGAAGCCATTCATTGTGAGGAGAACAAATATGAAAAAAGAGTTTGCAGTAATTGGACTGGGGCGTTTTGGAGGAAGTATTTGTAAAGCCTTAAGCGAAGAAGGGATGGAAGTATTAGCTATTGACAAGGATGAAGATAAGGTTAATGAATTTGCGAATATCGCTTTTCATCCAGTTGTAGGAGATTCTACAGATGAAATGGTGTTAAAAAGTCTTGGCATCAGAAATTTTGACCATGTCATCGTTGCAATCGGAGACAATATACAAGCAAGTATTTTAACCACGTTAATTTTAAAAGAATTAGGCGTGAAAAAGATTACAGTAAAAGCCCAAAATGATTATCATGAAAAGGTATTATCAAAAATTGGAGCGGATCACATTGTTCATCCTGAACGAGATATGGGTAAAAGAATTGCTCATAACATTATTTCTAACAATGTTCTAGATTACTTAGAGCTTTCTGATGAACATAGTATTGTTGAAATTGTTGCTAGTGACCAACTAGCTGGAAATACATTGATTGAACTTGATATTCGTGCCAATTATGGAATTAATATTGTCGCCATTAAAAGAGGACGTGAAATTATCGTTTCTCCGCAAGCAGAGGACCCCATTCAAAAAGAAGATATTTTAATCGTTATAGGGGCGGATAGTGACATTCATCGATTTGAAAAAAGGGTATTATAAAGTCTATAAACGAAACCTTTAGAACAGGAAAATAAGATCATATGTTCTTGTCCTTTTGTATGCTATAATCATATTGTGAATAATGGGTCCGTTTTAGGAATCGGCTAATCCCCTATGAAAGGGGGGATGCCTTTCGTGTCTGTTTTTGAAAGCTTGACGTTGATGATTTCTTTTGCTACATTGATCATCTTTATTTTGTCTTTTGAACGTAAAAAATAGACCACCCATAGTAACTTGACAGAATGTGGCCTATTTTCTAGCCGATACCCTTTAAGGGAACCGTTATTATTTGCTGCCATAGGTGTTCCTAGCACCTATGGTATTTACTTCCCCCATTATTTTATCACATTGTCAGTGAATAATTCATCGTTTTTTTAGTCCGCTTATAAGAATATGAATGGTTTTTTCCATTTCCAAATCATCATCCCAATCATTATTTGGCAAAACAATAAATCTCGAAATGATAAACCCTATTAAGGTAGTCATTGTCATGCGCAAAACGATTTGAGGTGATACATCAATAATGTCACCTTTTTCTTGAAAGTGTACAATGACATCAAGAAATTTAGGATACACTTCTTCTGTAAAAGTTTCTTTAAATTGGTCTTGTAATTCATCATGATAAAAGACTTCTTGAGCAAAAATTTTTAAAACGGAAAGGTGCTCTTTTACAAAGTCATAACGATTTTGCAGGATTGTTCGAATGAAGCCTTCATAACTTGAATGCTCTTGCTGGAAAACTTCTGCAACAAATGATTTTGTTAAAAAAGGAGCGATATAATTTGTCATAGCAGGCATGACAATTGATAATAAAAGGTTTTTCTTAGTCGAATAGTGACGAAAAATCGTTCCTTCAGCTACCCCTGCTTTTTTTGCAATCTCACTTGTCGATGTTGCAGAAAACCCTTTTTCTGAAAAAATCTCAATTGCTGCATCTACAATTTTCTGTTGTTTTTCACTCATTGGTTTTGTTTGACTAGAATTGTACCATTCTTTAAAATTATTTTCTGACATGTTTTTTACTCCTAACAATCATTATGCGTTCTATCATACAGTTAAAGTGCAAGGAGAGCGCTTTATTTGACGTTTCTAGGAAGAGACTAGAAGAGATACTGACCATAATATTAACAAACACTTAGTTTATACTCAATCTAGATTTTTCGATATCTTTTTAAGGCAAAGATATTTAAACAAGCAAATAAAACAGTAAATCCAACTAAGACATACACTTCAGTTGAAAATGCTTCAAATCCATTGCCTTTAATCATGACCTCTTCAAGCGCACTTGCTCCATACGTTAAAGGCATGATCACACTTAAAGATGCAAGCCAGTCAGCCATTGAATCTAATGGGAAAAGTCCTGAAAAGAAAACTTGTGGTATGACAATAATCGGAATAAACTGCATCATTTGAAGCTCATTATTTGCAAAAGTTGATAGTAAGGTACCTAATGTTAAAGCAGTTAAAGAAAGAAGTAGGGAAATGAATAAGACATATAAAAATGAACCTTCATGCATGACGTCTAAGATGTAAATGGAATACCATGTGATAATGGTCGTTTGGAAGAGGGTGAAAATCCCAAAACCAAAAATATATCCGAAAACCAGTTCATATCGATGAATAGGAGTAGAAAGTAATCGTTCTAATGTACCAGTAGTCCTTTCTCTTAGAAACGAAACACCTGCAATTAAAAATACAAAGAAAAAAATGAAAAAACCAATTAAAACAGGACCAATGGAATCAAATAAATCCATATCTGCTGATCCGTATATATAATTGATTGTAGGCTCGGCATTAGCTTGACCTCCATTATTAACTGAACTCGCTATTAATGAAATAATGGCTTTACTAGTCGTTGGATCGGACCCTTCAAGAGTAATAATAATCTCCTTATCATCTAAGCTTATAAAAGCATCTAGATTATGTTCAATTATTGCTTCTTTTGGCTTAGTTTTATCATAACTTGAAAAGGTAAAGTTATCGTGATCAAGATTTTCTACCGATGTTTCATCAGCATCTTCGTATCCAATTTCATAAGTAGTTTCTCCACTTGTAAAAACAAGATTAATAAGTGTTAGGATAAATATTGGTGCAATGAGCATTAACGCTAACGTTCGTGGGTCTCTAACAAACTGACGAATGATCCTAGAAATTAAAGCTACAATTTTCATCTTTACTTCCCTCCTAATGACAAGAAAGCTTCCTCAATGGAGGACACCTTTTCTTGTTGTTTAATCTGCTCAGGTGTTCCAACAGTAAGCAAGTGTCCATCACGAAGCATTGCAATTTTGGTGCATTTTTCAGCTTCATCCATGACATGGGTGGTGAGAAGAATACATGCACCATTTTTACGCAACTGATTTAGCTCTTCCCAAATCGTTTTTCTCATTAGGGGGTCTATACCTACAGTTGGTTCATCTAAAATTAAAATGTTTGGCTCGTGAAGAAGTGAGATTGCCAAAGAGAGTCTCCGCTTCATACCTCCGGAATAAGCAGAAACCTTTGTATAAATATCATTGAATAATCCGACTAGATCCATAACGATTGAAATTCTTTCTTTGGCATGTTTTCGTTTCATTCCATATAGAGATGCAAAGAACACGAGGTTCTCAAATGCAGTTAAATCTTCATAAAGGGCATCTGATTGAGACATGAAACCAACAGTCTTTGAAATTTTTAAATTAGGGACTGTTAACCCATCAATTTTAATGGTTCCTTGATCTTGTTTTTCCATTCCCATTATGAGTTTGACTAGCGTTGTTTTTCCAGAACCAGAAGGACCGAGAAGACCAAAGATTTCTCCTTGATTGACGGAACAACTAATCTCTTTTAGGACGCTTTTTTTCCCAAATTGTTTAGAAACGTGATCAATATGAATCATGATAGCAAAACACCTCCGGAATATAAAAAGTGAGTAATCACTCATTAATAGTTATAGTATATCATGGGTTTAGTGAGTAATCACTCATTTTTGATCAAATTTTGATAAAAGTTAAAGCCAAGAGTGTTCATATATATGAACACTCTTGGCTTTTTAATTATATATTTTTAGCACGAAGATTGAGTTTCTAAGTATTCGTTGTGAAACCTTAACAAACAGCTTAAGTGAATCTTCCATTTTTAATAACCTTTCTGGTAAACTTAAGGGTAGTTTGCTATTTTAAAATAAAAAGGATTGAAAATATGGTTAAATTTTTTTTAAAACTCTCTTTTTTGTCATGTTTATTCATTAGCCCTTTTTTTATTTCTACTTTCAATCAAAGAGAATGGCTTTTTCTTCTCCTATTTATCATCTGCTTCAGTCTATGTTATTTCCTTTTACCCCTTTTTTCGAACAAGATACCATTGTTAACTTTACTTTTATCGATAGTGGCTTTGTATGCCATTTTTCTTGAGAAAAATGAATACATATCAACCATGTTATTTATTTTTTTATTATTAGAATCTGTGTTTGAATTAAAAAGAAAACAATTTATGACTTTTTTATGGTTCGCAGGAATACAATGGGGTGCTGTGCTCTTACTCAATCCAACTCCTTTATCTTTCCTTTTATACGCGATCATGTTGATGTTTTCCTTTCACTGTAATGAAAGTGTCCAACAATTAGAAGAAAAAGACGAATTATACAAAGGGTTGTTAGGAGAGTATCGATTATTAAAACGAAAGTCCTTTGCCAATGAACAGCTTGTTCGAATAGAAGAACGAGCAAAAGTGACAAGAGATATTCATGACACAGTTGGACATAAATTAACCGCATTACTGATGCAAATTCAAATGTTGATCTTACAGCAACCAACAAAAGAATTAATGAATCTTAAACAATTGGCCGAAGAATCTTTAGAGGAAACGAGAAATGCAGTAAGAACCTTATCAAACCAAGAAATAATTGGACTAGAGTCTGTTTTACAATTAATAAAAAAACTAGAATCTGAGAGTCATATTCAAGTTGACTTTAACATGGGAAGCGGTGTTTTATCTCAAAGATTTTCAAACGAGATTAATGTTACGGTTTATCGAGTTATTCAAGAAGCGATTACGAATGCCTTAAGGCACGGTTTTACACAAAAAGTGGAAGTAAGCTTAAAGAAAACAGCAACGAATGATTTATCTATAAAAGTAACTAATAAACTGCACAATCAGAAACCACTAGTCAAAGGCTTTGGCCTCACGAACATGGATAAGCGGGTGAAAGAATTAGGTGGACGGCTATATGTAAGCCAAGAAAATGAACAATTTTATTTAAATGCTATTATTCCAGTGGGGGGAGAATAACGAAATGAAAAAAATATTACTAGTTGAGGATCAACTTATTGTTAGAGAAGGATTAAAAATGATGATTGAACAAGACTCTTCCTTTCAAGTAGTTGCTGAAGCAGGCAATGGTTTAGAAGCAATTGAAAAAATGTCAGCGTACCATATAGATCTAATTATGATGGACATTCGAATGGAGAAAATGAATGGGATTGATGCGACAAAACAGATTAAACAGCAATGGCCCCATGTCAAAATTCTTATTTTAACGACTTTTAATGATGATGAATATGCCATGCAACTCTTAAAGAAGGAGCAAACGGGTTTATGTTAAAGACTGCGAACCCCACGCAGCTGCTAGAAGCGATGCATAGTTCCTTAAATGGGGGTCTCTCTTTAAATGATGAAGTAGCAGCAAAGGTGATGCCGAAATTGTTACAAACACAAAACAGGATAACTTCTTCAAAAGTCGATGAGCTCACCGATCGAGAAAAATCCATTTGTAAATTAATAGGCGAAGGGAAAACAAATCGAGAAATCGCGGAAGAACTTCATTTATCTGTGGGGACGGTAAAAAATTACTTGACTCATATTTTACATAAGCTTGAATTAAGGGATCGAACACAATTAGCTATTTTTGCGATAAAGAATGACTTAATTTAACACATAGTTTGGAATATGACTTAAGTCATACGAATCTTCTTCACTTAATGACTCGAGGTACTACTCGCTAAAAAAGGAAAAGATTAATATAAAGATAGTTACTTGATAAGGAGGTTTATAGACATGATTATTGAAGCGGTTGAATTAACGAAAGCTTATAAACAAAAAAACGTAGTAGACAAAGTGAATATGGTTCTTGAGAAAGGAGAGACAGTGGGCCTATTAGGTCCGAATGGAGCAGGGAAGTCAACAACCATTTCCATGATTTCAACTTTAATTCATCCTACTGATGGAGATGTGAGATTGAATAATGAAAGCGTTATTGAACACCCACAAATATTAAGAAAAAAATTAGGGATCGTTCCTCAAGAAATCGCCTTGTATAATGAATTGAACGCGAGGGAGAATCTGCTATTCTTTGGAAGAATTCAAGGGTTATCTGGGAAATCTCTTCAAGAAAAAATTGATGAAGTATTAACGTTAATAGGCTTAGACAATCGTCAAAAAGATGTGGTTGAAAAATACTCAGGTGGAATGAAAAGACGTCTAAATATCGGGGTAGCGCTCCTTCATGATCCGGAATTACTGATCATGGATGAACCTACAGTTGGGATTGACCCGCAATCTAGAAACTATATTTTAGAAACAGTCAAACGTCTAAATAGTGAAAAGGGAATTACGGTCTTATATACAAGTCATTACATGGAAGAAGTTGAGTATCTTTGTGACAGAATTTATATTATGGATCAAGGGAAAATCATTGCTTCTGGAACAAAGGAAGAGTTAAAAACGATTATTTCAAATGAGCAAACGATTGAATTGCAAGTTTTAACGGTTAAATCAGAGTTTATTGAACGTTTACAGTCTCTTGAAGCCATTAAAGAAGTAAAGGTTAAAGAACATAAACTATCTTTGCTAGTTCCAATCGAAGAACATATTTTTGCAGAAATTTTTGAAATAGCGAAAGAAGAGGAGATTATCATATCCTCTGTTCAATTAAATTCTCCAACTCTTGAAGATGTATTTCTACATTTAACAGGGCGGAAGCTACGAGATTAACTGGAGGTGATTATGATGCTTGCCCAACTTATTAAGAAACAACTTTTACTTGTTATCAGAAATCGTTCAGAGTTCATTATCTTATTAGCGATGCCTTTCGTACTGATCTTTATTTTAGGATCAGCTTTAGGAGGGCTTCAAGATAATGATTCATCAGAGTTAACAATAGACATAGCCATAGCGGATCACTCAAAAGAAGTGGATGCCGAAGAGTTGACATCATTTTTGATGAAAGAAGGAGGGATGACGCAAGAAGAAGCTGACCAGGTTTTGAGTGTACTTTTGGAAAAAAATCCGATCGCTGTTTTTCAAAACATGATTTCAGAAGATCAACAATTAAATAAAATGATCAATGTAGATCAAATAGACTCAGAAGAGGTTAATGAGGTGAAAGCAGATGACGAGTATTCAGCCATCATTGAAATCCCAGAAGACTTCACCATTTTGTTTGTGAAAAATCAACTACTACAAACGGCAGAACTTCCGCAACTAAGCATTTTATTAAATGAAGGACAATCACTTTATTCCTCAATTATTAATGATATTTTGGAACAATTTCAAACTGAATACTCTTATTACTTAAATCTGCAAGCAGAAGGGATATCTTTCCAAGAAGTAGAAATGGCTTCTCCAACCATTGAATCCCTGTCCACTTCAGGCTCAATTGATTCGAAAAGCTACTACACGGTTGGGATGAGCGTCATGTTTGTACTTTATATTGCATCCTCAATGGGAGCTTATGCTTTCATGGAAAAGGACATTCATATTTATGATCGGATCATGTTATCGGGGGTTTCAAAATGGTTGTATTTTATAAGTATTTTTATATCGTCTATGATTTTATCCTTTGTTCAACTTTCACTTCTTTACGGAGTAACTGCCCTATTATATGATATTTCATGGCCGAATTTTACTTCGTATTTTCTAATTACTCTTTCTCTTTGCTTTGCGGTAGGAGGCGTATCAACTTTATTAAGTGCAATTAACTACTCCTTGAATTCAGTAGCCGTATCCAATTTGTTTAGCTCAACCATTGCAACTGTTTTCGCTTTTTTAGGAGGAAGTTTTTATCCTACAAGTCAAATGCCAGATGTCATTGGCTTTTTAGGGAATTTGACGCCCAATGGAGCGGCTATGACGGCCTACTTAAAAGCGTTACAAGGATTTGAAATGAGCTCTTATGCAAATCAGTTATATGTTCTTCTAGGAACAGGGGTATTGTTATTAGTTGCGACGGTCATGATTGTTCCGGAGAGGAGGAGGCAAGGATGAATGGGATACTAAGAGCTAAACTAGCCATTTTATATCGAAAACCCATTAAGCTTTATATTGTTGACGGCTGTAAGTATCGCGTTTGCTTTTTTAATGGGGGGAGGAAGTCAACAGCTCATTCCTTTACCAGTAGTTTCTGAACTACCGCAAGAAGAGACGAATCATATCATTGAACAATTAAATAAAGAAGATGTGTTTATGATTGAGCTAGTTGAAGAAAAAGAGCTGAAAGAAATGTTAGAAAACAATCAAGCTCAGCAGGGAGTCATACTCAAAGAAAAAGAATACACGATACAACAAATAGTAGAAACAGATAAGCAACCAATCATTATTCAATACTTAAACCATATATACTTAGAAATGGAGCAGATCGAGCAGCTCACCGAAACAATGCCAGAGAAGGATGAAGATAGTATTCAGGTGCTTTATGATCAATTAACATCACAGGAAAGCTTTGATATTGAGAAAACAAGCTTTCAAGGCGAAGATGGTATTATTTATGATGCTAACCTTCAAGCCATTTTTGGCTTCTCCTTATTCTTTGTTATGTATACCATTTCTTATAGCGTGGTAGATATATTAAGAGAAAAAGAACTTGGAATTTGGGATCGTTTAATTTTATCAAAAACGTCTAAATGGAAGATTTACGTTTCAACGTTTTTGTATAGTTTCTTTGTTGGCTATCTTCAAGTATTAATAATATTTAGTGTCTTTCAATATGTATTGGATATCGATTTTTACGGTACATTTTACTCTACCTTGTTGCTCATTATACCGTATTTATTATCCATTATTGCTCTATCCATGTTGATTAGTGGTCTTGTTAAAAATATGAGGCAATTCAACGTTGTGATTCCGTTAGTATCCGTTAGTATGGCAATGATAAGTGGGGCATATTGGCCGATTGAAATTGTTGAAAATAAGGCTTTGTTATTTGTTGCCGATTTATTGCCATTAACCTATGGGATGGAAATGTTAAAGGGTGCAACTCTTTATCAATATGGATGGATGGATTTACTGGAGCCTACCACTATATTAATTTTAATGACGGTTGTGATGATGGGAATTGGGATTAATTTAGTAGAGAAAAGGCATTAGTTTTCAATAGCCATTAACTGCTTTTTGTTATTCTGAACGTTTAGTAAATAGGTGATATTTTTCTTGGAGAATTGAATAACATCCGCTTGTACACCTTGTTTTTTTAGGTTTTCAACGATGCTTTTTAAAGAAGGAGTCATAAGTCACACTGCCTTTCTGAATAGATGAATTGACTGACTAGTCAGTTAGAATAATTGTATACCTTGAAATGGTAAAAAGCAATAGAAGAGACTTGATTATTTCTTCAAATCGCTTCTGAATGTGTCGGTTTAATGGCAAAGGAAAAGCGACCCAATTGAGTCGCTTTTCCTTATTGCTTATATTTCCATTATAATTGGCAAGATCATTGGACGTCTTTTCGTTTTTTCATACAAGAATGGTGCTAACGTGTCGGTAATTTCGTTTTTAATTTCTGACCATTGAGACGTTCGTCTTTCCATCACTTTGTTTAAATGTTTCGTAATCAGGTCCTGTGCATCGTTAATTAAGTCTCCCGACTCTCTCATGTAAACGAAGCCTCTTGAGATAATGTCAGGTCCTGAGGCAATATGAAACTCCTTCATATTAATGCTTACCACTACTACAACGAGCCCTTCTTCAGATAAAATTCTTCTGTCTCTTAAAACAATATTTCCGATATCTCCAATTCCACTTCCATCAATATAGACTGAACCCGATGGAATTTTTCCGGCAACTGAAGCATTATTTTGACCTATGGCTAGAACTTCACCGTTATCCATAATAAAACAGTTTTCATCTCGTACACCACAATCTACGGCTAATTTGGCATGCATTTTTTGCATACGATATTCACCGTGAATAGGCATGAAATATTTAGGTTTAATTAGCCTAAGCATTAATTTTTGTTCCTCTTGACCCCCGTGACCAGAAGTATGAATATCGTTCAATGATCCATGAATTACCTCAGCCCCTGCTCTAAAAAGCTGGTTAATTGTCCGGCTGACACTAATCGTGTTTCCTGGAATCGGAGAAGAAGAAAAGACAACCGTATCGCCAGGGATAATTTGAATCTGCCTATGTGTACCATTGGCAATCCTTGATAAGGCGGCCATAGGTTCTCCTTGACTACCGGTACAAAGGATGGTTACTTTGTGAGAGCTGGTAGACGGTTGATATCATTTGCTTCTATGAAGGTATCTTTAGGGCAACGAATGTAACCTAAATTATGTCCAATTTCAATGGAAGCTTCCATACTTCTACCAAAAACAGCAACTTTTCTACCGTGCTCGACAGCAGCCTCAACTACTTGTTGAAGCCTGTGGATGTTTGAAGCAAACGTAGCAAAAATAATCCTTCCGTTGTGTTTACGGAATATTTCTTGAATGCTTTCGCCAACTCTTCGTTCAGACATCGTAAATTCAGGGATTTCACTGTTTGTACTATCCGATAATAAGCATAGTACTCCTTCTTTACCGATCTCAGCCATTTTCGTTAAATTTGCTGGTTCGCCGACTGGCGTGAAATCAAATTTAAAGTCTCCTGTGTGAACAATGTTTCCAGGAGGAGTTTTCACCACAATGCCATATGAATCTGGAATGCTATGAGTTGTTCTGAAAAAAGTAACAGCGGTCTTTCTAAATTTAATAACATCATCTTCAGAAATGACATTTAATTTTGCTCTTCTCAATAAGCCATGTTCATCTAGTTTGTTACGAATTAAGCCAATGGCTAATTTCCCACCATAAATAGGAATATTTATTTCTCGTAGCAAGTAAGGTATTCCACCGATATGATCTTCATGTCCGTGCGTAATAAAAAGACCTTTAATTTTATCTTGATTATTAATTAAATAGGAATAATCAGGAATAACATAATCGATTCCTAATAATTCATCTTCTGGAAATTTAATTCCGGCATCGATTAAAATAATTTCATCTTGAAATTGAACACCGTACGTGTTTTTTCCGATTTCTCCTAGTCCTCCTAGGGCAAATGTTGCTACTTGATCGTTCTTAACAAATTTCATTCCATCAAATCTCCAATACTTTAAAGTTTTCATTATTTTTTTCGTAATCTAAATAGTTCCCGGTTACACGTTCAATGTGTTCAATATTATAATTTTTATCTTTTAATTTGATTCTTACCTCACGGTCAGACTCCGCTTCAACATAAATCGTGTTTGTTCTTTCACGTACAGGTACTTCCTTTGCAGGGTATTGATAGTAAACTTTAAAAATCATTTCCAATTCTCTCCTTAGCTACCGTATGTTACTCGCTTTAACTATTATATTAGAAATGTGCAATAAAGAAAAGGATGACATGACAAAACTTGAGAAACCATGAAAAAATCTCGTGTTAATGGTGATAAACACTTAAAAAATTAACTATTGAAAGGGATCCCCCAATTATTGGGGGATATAAGGTGAACAACTATTTAAGCAATTGTTTTACGATTCAAAATATTTTTCCACTGCTTTCTTATTCTTTTACGTAATTTCTTTAGCACGTTTAATCACCTCAATTATAAGAGTTCGTCCTATTGATTTTGATTATATTCCTTATTTCTAGTATATGCGAATATGCCAATGGATTTCATGGGGAATAATGGAATGAGCATTTTACTTTGTCAACTATTCATTCTCTTTATTGTTATGCTATCATGAATGGGTATTAGTTTGAGTTGTCCGTACAAATGACAATTAAATGATAGGAGAATGTTTATGAGTGAAAAAGTGATATTTTTTGATATAGATGGAACACTTCTTGACCATGAAAAAAAAATACCTAATAGTACAAAATATGCGATAGACAAACTAAAAGAAAACGGACATTATGTAGCAATCTCTACAGGTAGGGCTCCTTTTATGTTTAAAGATATACGTTCAGAACTTGGTATCGATTCTTTTGTGAGCTTTAACGGACAATTTGTCGTTTTTGAAGGAAATATCGCCTATGAAAACCCTCTTTCTGAAAGGAAACTGGAAAGTTTGCGATTATATTCAGAAGAAAGAAATCATCCTTTAGTCTTTATGAGTCATGAGGATATGAAAGCAACTGTTTATGATCATAAGTATATCCATGAAAGCATGGGTTCTTTACTTTTTAATCATCCAGAACATCTTCCTCATTATCATCAATCAAGTTCCATTTATCAAACGTTACTTTTTTGTCAAGATGGTGAGGAATTAGAATACAGACGAGATTATCAAGACTTTCATATTATTCGTTGGCACGAATATGCAACTGATATATTACCTATAGGTGGTTCAAAGGCAGAGGGAATTAAACATCTATTAGAGAGGCTGAAAATCCCTAAAGAAGATGTTTATGCTTTTGGTGATGGACTAAACGACCTTGAAATGATCGAATTTGTTGGAAATGGTGTGGCGATGGGAAATGCTGTTCTGGAGCTTAAAAATGTTGCTGATATGGTAACAAAACCTGTCGATGAACATGGAATTGAGTACGGATTAAAGAAGTTAGGGTTAATTGAATAACGTTTTTAAAAGAGTAAATGAACTTGTTAAAAGGGATGACAAATGATTGGTTGGCTCTTTTTATTTTTTTTTTTTTTTGAAAGGTTCAACTCTTTCGGAAAATGTTAAAAGTCTGAGTTCAATATTTAAAGGAACATATAGCGTTTTGTTAACGATTAAATTGAAAAGGTGTCCTATAGGGGGACACCTTTTCTATGTTGTTTCTGAATTTTTCATTTTAAGGTAAAAAATAAGTAGATGATAGTTTATTCAATTGCGTTCGCATTTTCTGGCTCGTGAAATGGATTTTCTTGATTAATATGATCGTAAAACATCACACCGTTTAAATGGTCTATTTCATGTTGCACAACAATGGCTATGTACCCTTTTAGACGAATATCGATAGGCTCTCCTTGTAGAGAAGTTGCTTTTACACGGATGCGCGCATAACGTGGAACATAGCCAGGGACTGTTCTGTTAACAGATAAGCAGCCTTCGCCCCCTTTTAAATAGGCTTTTTCCACAGAGTGGCTGATTATTTTCGGATTAATCATGGCATATTCATGCTCGTTTCCTTTTTCATCTGATGCTAAAACAGCAATCATTCTTTTAGGGATGTTGATTTGTGGTGCAGCAATTCCAACACCAGGTCTGAGGTTGTATTTTTGAGCGAGTTCATCGTCTTGGCTCATTTTTAAAAATTCCATCATCTTGGTTAATGTTTTTTTATCTTCATCAGAAGCAGGAAGAGGAATCTCTTTTGCTATTTCTCTTAAAGTTGGATGCCCTTCTTCAATAATGTCTTCCATTGTAATCATTTGACCACTCCTTTACTTACGTATAACTATTCCATTATATCGGCAATATGATTAAAACAGCAACTTACAATTATCTAAAAGGGATAGAGAGGGTCTCACTATCCCCATTTGAATATCATTAAGATAGGATGGTGAACCCGATGATCACCAATAAAATAAATAAGACAACAATTAATACAAATGTTTTTCCGTATCTTTCACTTATAGAATATGCGTAAGGATACTCGTAATGCCCATATGGATTATACATTAAACGATCACTGCTTCCTTTTGACTTGTGAGAACGTCTACTATAATGTATGGGATAGGGGCAAATGTGTATAGACATTCGTCTATATAAAGAAGGTAACAAAACATTGATGCTAAAAGGTAAGGGGATTTGTGAATATGAAAAAACGAATATATGTAGTTTTATTATTGTGTACTACCATGCTAATGAGTTGTGCAAACGATGATCCAGCAAAAGAAATTTACGATATTTTTGAACAAGTTGTTGCTATTGAAAAAGGATTTCAAGAGGAGCAAGAACCAAGGGTTGAATTAGAGAAGAAAGAAAACGAAATTTATAATAATCTTGTCGAACTTGGAAATGACCAACAAGAACAAATAGAGGAATTGTCTGATAAAGCCTTGACTAATATAAGTAAACGCGAGGAGATCTTACAATCAGAAATAGATAGTATTGAAGAGTCGAAAGAAGAGTTTTCTAAGGTTGAGGATAAAATTGATGAAATAGAAGAGGAGGACCAAACAGACCAATTACAAAAAACAATCGATATCATGAATCAACGTTATGAAGTTCATGACTCCCTAGCTACTCACTATCGAGAGGTCCTTAAACTTGAAGAAGAGCTTTACAACTTATTTAAACAAGAAGATGCTGCAATAGAAGAGATCGATGATGTCTTACAAAAAATAAATGGAAAGTATAAAGAGATCATTGAAGACAATCAACTTTTCAACGATTACACTCAACAGTATAATGAGGCAAAAATGAATTTCTATGAAATGATAGATTTACAGGTAATAGAAGAAGAATAAATAAACATAACTATAGTATAACAGAATCTTTTTGTGTACTAATACAGAAATTAAAAATAATTATATATATAAGATACAAATCATTTGACGCAGGGTTTTTGTATGATGTAAACTAAACAATGAGTTGATAGTTGTATTATTTTTTTTCTTTTTATTATTAGTACAGATCAACAAAATAAATAAGGTATTCAAACATTTTAGGTTGCTCTTGTGTCATATTATTGATTTTCGGGTAACCTATTGCTGTGAATAAGGGACTTTAGTTCAATTTATTGAACATTAAATGAATAAACGAAAGGATGAGATGGAACAGATGGCTGCTAAAACAAAAAAAGCGTTATTTGATAGCGAAAAGCAATTTAAAGATATTAGCAAGCAATTTGAAATGCTTCAAGTACTAAATGAAGCTGGTGAAATTGTCAATGAAGCGGCAATGCCGAATTTGACTGATGAGCAATTAACAAAATTAATGAAGAGAATGGTTTATACACGAGTATTAGACCAACGTTCGATTTCTTTAAATAGACAAGGGCGTTTAGGATTCTATGCACCAACAGCAGGACAAGAAGCTTCACAAATTGCTTCTCAATTTGCATTGGAAAAAGAAGACTTCATTTTACCTGGATATCGTGATGTACCACAATTAATTTGGCACGGACTTCCTTTATACCAAGCCTTTTTATTCTCACGCGGACATTATCAAGGGAACCAAATGCCTGAGGACTTAAATGCTCTTTCTCCACAAATCATTATAGGTGCTCAATATGTTCAAACCGCTGGAGTGGCACTTGGGCTGAAGAAGAGAGGAAAGAAAGCAGTAGCGATTACTTACACAGGTGATGGAGGAGTTCACAAGGTGATTTCTACGAAGGAATTAACTTCGCTGGTGCCTTTAAAGCCCCAGCAATCTTTGTTGTACAAAACAACCGTTTTGCAATTTCAACTCCAGTTGAAAAGCAATCTGCTGCTGAAACCATTGCCCAAAAAGCGGTTGCAGCCAGGAATCTATGGAATTCAAGTGGATGGTATGGATCCGTTAGCTGTTTATGCGGCTGTTTCAGATGCGAGAGAGCGTGCGATAAATGGTGAAGGACCGACCTTGATAGAAATGCTTACATATCGTTACGGACCTCATACAATGGCTGGAGATGATCCTACTCGTTATCGTACGAAAGACTTGGATAATGAATGGGAAGCCAAGGACCCAATTGTAAGACTAAGAACTTATTTAGAATCAAAAGGTCTTTGGACAGAGGAACAAGAAAACGAAGTGATCGAACAAGCAAAAGAAGAAATAAAAGAAGCGATCAAAAAGGCAGATGGGGCACCTAAACAGAAGGTAACCGATTTAATGAATATTATGTATGAAGAAATGCCAGCTTCTTTAAAAGAACAATTTGAAAAATATACAGAAAAGGAGTCGAAGTAAGCGATGGCGCAAATGACAATGATTCAAGCAATCACTGATGCGTTACGAACGGAGCTTAAAAACGATCCTAACGTATTAGTGTTTGGTGAAGATGTGGGAGTAAACGGTGGAGTTTTTCGCGCAACAGAAGGTTTGCAAAAAGAATTTGGAGAAGACAGAGTATTTGATACGCCCCTAGCGGAGTCAGGTATCGGTGGCTTAGCGATAGGTTTAGCTCTTCAAGATTACAGACCAGTACCAGAAATCCAGTTTTTTGGCTTCGTTTTTGAAGTAATGGACTCCATTTCAGGGCAAATGGCAAGAATGCGTTATCGCTCAGGTGGACGTTGGACTTCCCCAGTTACGATTCGTTCTCCATTTGGTGGTGGGGTTCATACACCAGAGCTTCATGCGGATAGTTTAGAAGGATTAATGGCTCAGCAACCTGGATTAAAAGTGGTTATTCCATCAACTCCGTATGATGCAAAAGGATTATTAATTTCATCTATTCGTGATAATGACCCAGTTATCTTTTTAGAGCATATGAAACTTTATCGTTCCTTTAGAGAAGAAGTTCCTGAAGAAGAATATACGTTACCACTTGGAAAAGCGGACGTGAAACGTGAAGGAACTGACTTAACGATTGTTTCCTATGGTGCCATGGTTCATGAATCATTAAAAGCAGCAGAAAAATTACAAGAAGAAGGATATTCTGTCGAAGTAATTGATTTACGTACAGTTTGTCCACTTGATATCGAAACGATTATCAAGTCTGTTGAAAAAACAAATCGTGCGATTGTTGTTCAAGAAGCACAAAAACAAGCTGGAATTGCAGCAAATGTTGTTGCTGAAATAAATGACCGCGCCATTTTAAGTTTAGAAGCTCCAGTTTTAAGAGTGACGGCTCCAGATACAGTCTATCCGTTTTCATCTGCTGAAGGTGTATGGTTACCTAATCACAAGGATGTACTTGAGACTGCGAAGAAAGTTCTTAATTTTTAACAATAATGATTTAGATATAAGGGTGTCTTAAATATGATCTACTCAAAGATCACATTTTTAGATACCCTCCTATCCAACTAATAGGAGGTCGAAAAGAGTGTCATTTGAATTTAAATTACCAGACATTGGTGAGGGAATTCACGAAGGTGAAATCGTTAAATGGTTTATTCAGCCAGGTCAAGAAATTGATGAAGATGATGTGCTAGCGGAAGTGCAAAATGATAAAGCAGTGGTAGAAATTCCTTCTCCTGTGAAAGGAAAAGTATTAGAATTAAAAGTGAGCGAAGGTGAAGTTGCAACTGTCGGTCAAGTTATCGTATCTTTTGATGCACCTGGTTACGAAGATTTACAATTTAAAGGTGGAGAAGAGGAAGAAGAGACTAAGCAGGAACCAGAAGGGGAAAAACAAGTAGAATCAACTCCTGAAGAGGAAAGCAAAGAAGAAGATTCCTCTCGTAGAGTGATTGCGATGCCTTCTGTACGAAAATATGCTCGCGATCATGGTGTGAATATCCAGAAAGTAACGGGATCTGGTGAAAATGGACGAGTATTAAAGGATGACATTGATACTTATTTATCTGGAGAATCTCATGATGTAACGAAAGAAACTCCAGAAAAAGAAGTAGAGATAGAAACTCCTAAAACAGAAGAAAAAGAAGCAGAACCTGTAAGTGCGCCAAAACTTGAAGGTGATTTCCCTGAAACACGTGAAAAGCTAAGTGGAATGAGAAAAGCTATCGCTAAAGCAATGGTGAACTCTAAACATACGGCTCCTCACGTTACATTAATGGATGAAGTAGATGTAACAAATCTTGTGGCGCATCGCAAAGCCTTTAAACAAGTAGCTGCTGATCAAGGAGTTAAACTTACTTATTTACCTTACGTTGTAAAAGCGTTAACATCTGCATTGAAAAAATATCCTATGTTAAATACTTCTCTTGATGACAACACAGATGAAGTTGTTCAAAAACATTATTATAATATCGGGATTGCTGCTGATACAGATAAAGGATTATTAGTACCTGTTGTAAAGCATGCAGATAGTAAAGCAATTTTTGAAATCTCAGGCGAAATAAATGAACTTGCGACAAAAGCTCGAGATGGCAAGCTTCAATCTGCAGAGATGAAAGGTGCATCCTGTACGATCACCAATATTGGTTCAGCTGGTGGACAATGGTTTACTCCTGTAATTAATCATCCTGAAGTCGCAATTTTAGGTATTGGACGCATTGCAGAGAAACCAGTTGTTAATGACGGTGAGATTGTTGTAGCTCCAGTATTAGCTTTATCATTAAGCTTTGACCACCGTATGATTGATGGTGCGACAGCACAAAATGCGCTAAATCATATTAAACGTTTGCTTAATGATCCACAATTAATTTTAATGGAGGCATAATAAATGGTTGTAGGAGATTTTCCGATTGAAACAGATACGCTCGTTGTTGGCGCAGGTCCAGGGGGATATGTAGCGGCTATTCGTGCTGCACAATTAGGTCAAAAAGTGACAATTGTAGAAAAAGGAGAACTAGGTGGAGTATGTCTTAACGTAGGTTGTATTCCTTCTAAAGCTTTAATTTCTGCAGGTCATCGCTATGCACATGCAAAACACTCTGAAGACATAGGGATTACTGCTGAAAATGTAAAAGTAGATTTCACAAAGGTTCAAGAATGGAAAATGAGTGTTGTAAATAAGTTAACGGGTGGAGTAGATGGTCTTTTAAAAGGAAATAAAGTTGATATCGTGAAAGGTGAAGCTTATTTCGTAGATGAGAACACAGTACGTGTGATGGATGAAAACTCTGCTCAAACATATAAGTTTAAGAATGCAATTATAGCAACTGGTTCACGCCCAATTGAAATTCCTAACTTTAAGTTTTCGAAGCGCGTAATTGATTCTACAGGTGCATTAAACTTAAAGGAAATTCCGAAGAAGCTAGTTGTCATTGGTGGCGGATATATCGGAACCGAACTTGGTACAGCATATGCTAATTTTGATACAGAAGTTGTTATATTAGAAGCTGCTGATGATATATTATCAGGTTTTGAAAAACAAATGAGTTCAATAGTGAAGCGTAACCTGAAGAAAAAAGGGAACGTCGAAATCTTTACGAAAGCCATGGCTAAAGGTGTTCAAGAGTCAGAAGATGGCGTAGTTATAACATATGAAGTGAATGGAAAAGAAGAAACAGTTGAAGCGGATTATGTTCTCGTTACGGTTGGAAGAAAAGCGAATACGGATGAACTTGGATTAGATCAAGTCGGTGTTGAAATGTCTGAAAGAGGAATTGTAAACATTGATAAACAATGTCGTACGAGTGTTTCAAGCATTTATGCTATTGGAGATATTGTTGAAGGACCACCTCTAGCTCATAAAGCATCTTATGAAGGGAAAATTGCGGCAGAAGCGATTGCTGGAGAAGCTTCCGAAATCGACTATCATGGAATACCTGCAGTTGTGTTTTCTGAGCCGGAATTAGCTTCAGTTGGGTATACAGAAAGAGAAGCACAAGATTTAGGTTTAGATGTAGCTACTTCTAAGTTCCCGTTTGCAGCTAACGGCCGTGCGCTTTCTTTAAATTCAACAGATGGATTCTTAAAGCTTGTAACTCGTAAAGAAGATGGGCTTTTAATTGGTGCGCAAATTGCGGGACCTAACGCATCTGACATGATTGCGGAATTAGGATTAGCGATTGAAGCTGGTATGACAGCAGAAGATATTGCTCTAACCATTCATGCTCATCCTACTCTTGGTGAAATCACCATGGAAGCAGCAGAGGTTGCTATTGGGAACCCTGTTCATATTATAAAATAATCACAAAAAAGGCAGAAACTTAAGTTTCTGCCTTTTTTGTCATATAGTCAAACGTAGCTCGTATAAAGTTATACGAATTCTCATTTATTACTTTCTATTTGTGATTCTTTTTCTGGGACAAGTATTTGCTGCACTTTTTCAATAATTTCTTTTTCTTCTTTTATCTCACCTCTTATTTTTACAAGGACTTCTTCATTTTTTACAACGTATAAAGAAGGAAAGGTCTTTACATGGTAAGGGTCTTCTTCTAATTGATTTTCATAAAAAATTTCAATACTTACTTCTTTAGGGTATTGATCTTTTATGTCAATTAGAGCTTCGTCATAAACTATATTATCGTGACTATCTGAACGATAATAAACAATTTCATGAGTGTCGTTCGTTTTAGCAAGTTTTTGATCGTTGCAGCCTGATAAAATAATAGCTATGGCAATCAAAGGGATAAAAAAACGGTCCATGCGTGATTCACCTCATTTAATCTATCCAATCATCCTAGTATATGTATATCGAAGCATGTTATCTTAAAGAAAACAAAAATTTATATAATAATATGGAATAGTGATAAACGTAAAAAATAAAAAGCTTTTTGCTTATTAATACGTTCCTATTTGGATGCTTGTAATCCAATTTTACCATGTTTTCTACAAAATCCTTTTTTTGTAACCTATTTGTTACAAAAATGATAAGATTTTATCGTTTTTTGAATAGTGAAAGATATAACAATATCACATGTAATCACGAATGGTCCTCCCATTAAATAAAACGATTTTGCCTTTTAATTTTTTCCCAATAATCTTAATAAGCTCATTTGCTTTTCCTTTATCTGCAAAAGTAGACTCTTCCGTTAATGTAAATTGAATCATATGGCCAGTTTGATTTCTTTTAGGAGAAAGTTCTATGAAGATTTTTTTATATGGAAGGGATGTAGCTTCTAGAATAATTTGATCAGTATGACTTATTTTAATGGTGTATGGAAACGCACGAGGTTCATATTCCCAGTTTAACTGTTTACTTAGTTTATTTGTTATTTCTTTGTAGTGGTGTAGTAATTCTGTAATCTTATTAATTGTTACAGTTTCATTATGATCACAAAGCATAATGTAGGATTGCTGCATAGGTTGACACCTACTCTCATTTTAATAGTTTCATTGTAATACAATGGAAATTATTATTCAATTAATACAGCCTGTAAACTTTACTGTTCCATTTATTATAATGAGGTTTCACTTGTATTTTATCGATAAACGTGCGCTTCCGCTTTTCCTTTAATGTGTTATACAATTTGGGCTTGACGAAGTAAATGTGATACATTATTATATAGTTAAAGTTAAATAGTGTTGTAGGTCAGTCGTTTGAGAGGAAAAATAGTAATCTAAAAAGTGGTAAAGGGGTAGATGGAATGGGAACGATTGTTTGTCAACATTGTAATAGCACGGTTAGTCATTTTGAAGATGAAAAAGTAACGGTTCTTTATGGGAAATGTGAAGACAGTCATGACCAATGTGTCGAAACTCACGTTGACGAGTTATAAAGCAAAAAATTTTCAGGGTCAAACAAAGGGAAGAGAAGCATTCAGCCACTAAAAGTTGAATGCTTCTTATTTTTTAATAGATCCTAGTTGTCCTCGTTAGACGCGCGCTTGCGCCTTTCTTATTTTATTGCTCTATGTTCTTTGATCACTTTTAAATGATTTAACGAGGGGTCTTCGGGACCTTGAACAGGTAGTCCCGCTTGAATGTTTTCTTTTATATAGTTTAAGTTATCCTCTGTAATGATTTCTCCTGGAATAAAAATTGGGATTCCAGGCGGATAAACCATTATAAACTCAGCAATAATTCTTCCAGCTGATTGTTCAAAAGGAATACTCTCAGTTTCTGCATAAAAAGCATCTCTAGGTGTTAAAGAGAGAACGGGAATATCAGGGGGAGCAACACCTTTGTTTTTCTCTGTTCCATTGAGGGCTGAATATTTTCCTTAGAAAGTTTAGCTAAGGCTTCAACTAATACCTCTGTGTCCTCTTTACGGTCTCCTGGAGTGATAATACATAAAATATTGTAAAGGTCAGATAGCTCTACCTCGATATTATATTTTTCTCGCAACCATATCTCGACATCATAACCTGTTATGCCAAGCTCTTTCACAGATATAATGAGCTTAGTAGGATCATAATCATGAGCTGCTCTCTTCTGAAGAATCTCTTCTCCAATACAATTAATTAAAGGGATTTGATTAATTTTCGTTCTCGTATTATTTGCTAAAGAGATTGTTTGATCGAGTAATTCTTTTCCTTCAATTGCAAGTCTTCGTCTTGCTACATCTAAAGATGCTAAAAGTAAATACGATGTTGAAGTTGTTGTTAACATACTTAAAATGGCTTGAACACGTTCGGGAGTGACAAACCCTTCTTTAATATTCAATACTGAACTTTGTGTCATAGATCCACCGAGTTTGTGAACACTCGTGGCAGCCATATCGGCTCCTGCTTGCATGGCTGATAAGGGCAATTGATCATGAAAATGAATATGAACTCCATGTGCTTCATCAACAAGTACCGGGATATTATATTCATGAGCAAGCTCAACAATTCTTTTTAAATTGGCAGATACACCAAAATAGGTTGGATTAATTACTAATAAGCCTTTTGCATCAGGGTTTTGCTTAAGAGATTTTTCAACGGCATCTATCGTAATTCCATGTGAGATGCCTAATTCATCATCAATTTCTGGATGTATGAAGATAGGGATTGCCCCTGAAAAAACAATAGCGGACATGACCGATTTGTGGACATTTCTTGGAACGATGATTTTGTCCCCAGGTCCGCAAACCGTCATGACCATCGTCATAATCGCGCCGCTTGTTCCTTGTACAGAAAAAAAATGAGTAGTCTGCACCAAATGCTTCCGCAGCTAGCGTTTGAGCTTCCTTGATCATCCCATGTGGTGCATGAAGATCATCTAAAGGACCAATATTTATTAAATCCATTGCAAGAGCATTTTCCCCGATAAATTCTGTAAATTGAGGGTCCATCCCTGCACCTTTTTTATGTCCAGGAATATGGAACT
Source organism: Bacillus carboniphilus (assembly GCF_020524035.2). Classification (NCBI taxonomy): domain Bacteria; kingdom Bacillati; phylum Bacillota; class Bacilli; order Caryophanales; family Bacillaceae; genus Bacillus; species Bacillus carboniphilus. The sequence continues at coordinate 730,424 of NZ_CP129013.1, forward strand.
GAATCGGATTTTTGTTTATATGTTGTAAAAGCCCTGTAAATAAGGGTGTTTCGTATTGTGACAATTATTTTCCCACCTTCTAATAGTAAAAACATTTCTTGATCTTATTGTTGATAAATAACTTTAAACAATGCATCAATTAAAAGCAAAAGAATTATAGCATTTTCACCTATCAATTGAAAAGAAGAAAAAATAAAAAAGCCCTGGTTATTGGGCAAAGAGGTGATATTTAAAAGAATAATTATTTCATTTCATACAATTTTGTTAATAATTCTTCATGAACTCCTTGCTTAACTAAAGACATGGATAAATGTCTATAATCAAATGTGTTTTCTGTGAAAATTTTCTTTAATTGATTTTCAAAATCATAAAGGCATATATCCGCTTGTTTTAACTCTTCAAATGATAAAAGAGAATCTTCAATTATTTTCTTGTCTTCTTCAGAAAACTTCTGATCTTTTGAATCCTTAGTCAAATATTTGTGTTCAAAAATTGTCAGGACAGACAATAATACATTCACTTGTTCCTCCGTGATATTATGAGTTAAGACAAAAGTATAGAAGGGGAAGGATTTATTTTTATTCATCATGTGTAGCAACCTGATTTGATATCTTAAAAGTTTTATTTCTTCTTGTATATTCATTAAACCACCCTTTTTAGGTACATTCTTCATTAGAGTTTAAAATAGTACTCTACTTGTACTTATTTTATGAAGTATATTTGGATATATGACTTTTTGACCGACAAAGGAAATAGAATAATATGTGAAGAAGATTAATTGGAGAGGTGATTTATGAATGTGGAATACAAGAATTACCAAATTACTAAATATTAAATATCCGATTGTTCAAGAGGGCCTTGCCTATTTAGCCTATTCAGAATTAGCTTCAGCCGTTAGTAAAGCAGGTGGACTTGGGCAAATAACAGCCATGTCTTTAGGATCGCCTGACTTATTAAGAAAAGAAATTAATAGAGTAAGAGAGAAAACAAACAATCCATTTGGCGTTAACTTTGCAATTGGACAACATGGTCGACCTTATCAACATTTACTGGAGGCAGCGATTAATGAGGAAGTACCAGTAATTAGTATGACTGGTGGAAACCCAGCTTCTATTTTAAAAGAATTAGAGAAAACAACCATAAAGAAACTCGTCTTAGTTTCATCAAAAAAGACAAGCACAGAAAGCAGAGCAACTAGGAGCGGACGCTGTAATGGTTGTTGGTCAAGAGGGAGGAGGACATTTAGGAAGAGATGATACTGGGACGTTTGTACTCATTCCTCAAGTAGTCGATGCCGTTTCAATTCCGGTGATTGCTTCGGGAGGGATTGGAGATGGTAGGGGTCTCCTTGCAGCGTTTGCTCTTGGGGCTGAAGGAATAGAGATGGGTACAAGATTTATTGCAACAAAAGAATGTATTCATGCGCATCAATTATATAAAGAGACACTAGTGAATGGGGATGAGAGAGATACCGTCGTGATTAAAAGATCTTTAGGAACACCGGCACGAGCCATTAAAAATCAATGGACGGAAAAAATTATTGACTTTGAAACTAAAAACTCTAGTTATGAAGAAATAAAAGAGTACATTAGTGGAGAACGTAATAAAACCTACATATATGATGGTAAAATAGAGGAAGGCTTCGCATGGGCAGGACAAGTATTGGGTCTTATCCACGATATTCCCACTGTTCATACACTTATTGAAACAATGATCAAAAAAGCGGAGTCGATAAAAGACGAATGGAAGTGAAATAAATGAAAAAAGATTATTCCTATCCGATTGATTTTGAATGGACGACAGATGAGGTGATTGATGTGGTCACATTTTTCGAAGCGATTGAAAAGGCGTATGAAACAGGGATACAACGGGAAAAGTTAATGAATCTCTATAAAAAATTTAAAAAAATCGTTCCAAGTAAAGCAGAGGAAAAAAAGATTACGAACCAATTTGAAGAGGAAAGTGGTTTTTCTACTTATCGTGTAGTAGAAAAGGCAAGAAAAATGAATGATGGAGAACTGATTTCCATGTGATTCAAGATTAAGAAACAACATCAAAACTCAAGGTAGAGAATTAACCATAATTTTATTATGTTAACTTATTTGAACTACTTGAACATAAAAAATAACTTGTCAGACTTGCTTTCTTGTTGTAAGATTAACCATAAAATAATTACATACATTCATTCATTGATAAAGAGAGTAGTTAATGGAAAAGGAAGTTATAGCGAATTAGGGGTGGTGAGAGCCTAATGCTTCCTCATTAATGAAGCGCACTTTGGAGAAGTATCCTTGAAATGTGTAGAGGATGCCGGGTCATACTCGTTACGTATTTGAAGCTGGTTCACATGGAACAACTAGAGTGGTACCGCGGGAGCAAACTCTCGTCTCTTAATTAAATTTAAGAGGCGGGGGTTTTTTTAATTTAAAGGAGGATTATGATGGAACAGTTTAAACTAGAATTGGCAAAAATCATTCACAGTAAGATAGAGAATCACGTTACTCCTAATGAAGTTTTATCACTTATTGAAAGACCTAAAAATTCACAACATGGAGATTTAGCTTTTCCTTGTTTTTCTTTATCTAAAAAATTTAAAAAAGCACCTTCCGTCATCGCAGAGGAATTAAAGGAAAGTATTGCTTCCCCATTATTTAATGAACTCGAAGTGGTAGGTCCTTATTTAAATGTATTTTTGAACAAGAAATTAGTAGCTGAGCAAACGCTAAATGAAATCCGATACAAAAAATCGAGCTACGGTAATCAAAATTTCGGGGAAAATCAAACGATTACGATCGATATGTCCTCTCCGAATATTGCGAAGCCTTTTTCAATGGGGCACTTACGTTCTACTGTTATAGGTAATTCTATTTCTTTAATCCTAGAGAAATGTGGCTTTAAACCCTTTAAAATTAATTATATAGGGGATTGGGGAACACAATTCGGAAAGTTGATGTATGCATATCGAAAGTGGGGAACAGAAGAAGAGGTCAAAAAGAATCCGATTCAAGAACTATTCAATTTGTATGTGAAATTTCATGATGAAGCGGAAAAAAATGAGGGGTTAGCTTGTGAGGGGAGAAGCTGGTTTAAAAAACTAGAAGAGGGGGATTATGAGGCGGTTGAGTTATGGAAATGGTTTAGAGAAGAGTCATTAAAAGAATTTGAAAAAATATACAAACTATTGAATGTTCATTTTGACTCTTGTGCTGGTGAATCCTTTTACAATGATAAAATGGAACGTATTGTTCGTTTACTGGATGAAAAGGGGTTATTAGAAGAATCTGACTCAGCTATGGTAGTAAAACTTGAAGAAGAAGACCTCCCCCCCATGTTTAATTAAAAAGTCAGATGGTGCGACTCTCTATGCGACTCGAGACATTGCAGCAGCTCTATATAGAAAAGAACAGTATCAATTTTATCAGTCAATATATGTAGTGGGACATGAACAGAGCTTACATTTTAAGCAAATAGAGGTAGTTTTAAATAAGATGGGATACCGTTGGTCAGAGGATCTCATTCATATTCCTTTCGGTTTAATTTTAAAAAACGGAAAAAAGATGTCGACTCGTAAAGGTAAAGTTGTTTTGTTTGAAGAAGTGTTAAATCAATCAATTAATATGACCTTAAAAAATATTGAAGAAAAAAATCCGCAACTGGAAAATAAAGAAGAGGTTGCAAAAATGGTTGGAGTAGGGGCCATTGTTTTTCATGATCTAAAAAATTTCCGCTTAAATGATGTAGAGTTTTCTTTAGAAGATATGGTTCGATTTGATGGAGAAACAGGACCATATGTACAATATACATACGCTCGAGGTTGTTCTATTTTACGAAAAGCCCATTGGCATCTAGAAACATTCACTATAGAGAGTATGAATGGTTGGAACGATGAATGGCCTATCATTACTTTATTAACCGAGTTTCCTAGTGTTGTTCACAAGGCTTATGAGATCTATGACCCTTCCCGAATTGCGAAGTATATCATTGATCTTTCACAAGCGTTCAACAAATATTATGGAAAAGTGAACATTTTACATTCGGAAAACAAACAGACGAAGTTACTAGTTGTATATGCAGTGACAGTGGTCCTGAAAGAAGGGCTAAGATTATTAGGAATTCAAGCACCTGAAAAAATGTAGAGGTGTAATATGAAAAGCAAAGGGTGCACAACAGTTGCACCCTTTGCTTGTAAGTTTTAATGTTGCTTATTCCATAATTTCGCAAATGTTATTTGTGAAGGAAACAGGATCTTCCAATGGTAACCCTTCAATTAAAAGCGCTTGATTATATAAAATGTTTGTATAAAGCTCGAATTTTTGCTTGTCGTTTTTAAAAGTATCTTTTAGCGCACCAAATACTTTATGATTCAAGTTTATTTCAAGAACCTTATCGGCTTTCATATTCGGATTATCAGGCATGGATTGCATAATTTTTTCCATTTCAATCGAGATTTGTCCTTCTGTTGATAAACAAACAGGGTGGCTCTTTAGTCGTTTTGAAGCTTTTACCTCTTTTACTTTAGTAGATAGAACGGATTTCATCTCACTGAACAATTCTTCATTTTGATCTTTTTCTTCTTCATCCTCAACGATTTCATCCGCTTCAATTCCTAAATCACCGCTTGAAACAGATTTGAATTCTTTCTCTTTATATCTTCCTAAAACGTTGATGGCAAACTCGTCGACGTCATCAATGAAGTATAAAATTTCAAATCCTTTATCTTTTACAAGTTCTGTTTGGGGCAATTTATCAATTCGTTCATATGTTTCACCAGAGGCGAAATAAATGTACTTTTGTTCTTCTGGCATTCTTGAAACATATTCATCTAGTGTTACTAGTTCTTTTTCTTTAGAAGAATAAAACATGATTAAATCTTGGAGATCATCTTTATTCGCTCCAAAATCACTGTAAATCCCATATTTCAACTGTCTTCCGAACGATTCAAAGAAATCAAGGTAGCTGTCTCTCTCATCTTTTTGCAAAGAAAGGAGTTGGCTTTTAATTTTCTTTTTAATGTTTTTAGCAATCAATTTTAACTGGCGATCATGTTGCAAAATTTCTCTTGAAATATTGAGAGATAGGTCTTCAGAATCCACCATTCCTTTTACGAAACTAAAGTAATCTGGAAGAAGATCAGGACATTTCTCCATAATTAACACGCCATTAGAGTAAAGTTCTAATCCTTTTTCAAACTCTTTTGTGTAATAGTTATAAGGTGTTTCTTTCGGAATGTATAAAATAGATTGGTAACGAACCGCACCATCAACGCTAATGTGAACATGTTTTAAAGGTTTATCAAAACCATAATGTTTTTCAGAATAGAAATTTTCATAATCTTCATCTGTTAATTCGCTTTTGTTTTTTCTCCAAATCGGGACCATGCTATTGACGGTTTGTTCTTCTTGCACCTTCTCATACTCATCTTCGCTACCTTCTTTTAGTTTGCTTTCTGTAACTTCCATCTTAATTGGGTAACGAATAAAATCAGAATATTTTTTAACAATAGATTTAATTCGGTATTCCTCTAAGTAGTCATCAAATTCTTCCTCTTCACTATTTTCTTTAATTTTCAAAGTGATTTCAGTACCAACATCCACTTTTTCACAGCCTTCTATGGTATAACCATCGATTCCATGAGAATGCCATTTGTACGCTTGCTCACTACCTAAAGCCTTTGTTATGACCGTAACCTCGTCAGCAACCATAAAGGAGGAATAAAACCCAACGCCAAATTGACCGATAATGTCGTAGCCGTCTTTTATCTCATTTTCGTTTTTAAATGAGAAGGTACCACTTTTTGCAATGACCCCAAGGTTATTTTGAAGCTCCTCTTCAGTCATTCCAATACCTGTATCTGTAATGGTTAACAGTCTGTTTTCTTTATCAATCGTAAGTTTTATGTAGTAATCATCTTTTTTAAATTCGATCGTGTCATCTGTTAACGCCTTGTAGTAGATCTTGTCAATCGCATCACTAGCGTTTGAGATTAATTCTCTAAGAAAAATTTCTCGATGTGAATAAATTGAATTAATCATCAATTCTAAAAGTCTTTTTGATTCAGCCTCAAATTGTTTAATTGCCATTGTCATTCTCCCTTCGTTTTTAGCAATGATCGACATTATTAGCACTCACGCTTTTTGAGTGCTAATAATCTTCCACTTAATTAATTAACATGAAATCAAAAAAAAATCAATAGATTAATGATAATTTGTAGATTGGTAATAAGGTGTGAAAGGTCTCCTTTGCAATGTTTATAAGAGCTTTGCCATCTTCCAAAATTGGATCTCCTGCTTGAATTTGTCTTCCAACTAAAAATTCTCCTTTTTTCACTTCATAAAATCGAGTTAATGTTTGTTTTAAGTTTTCTTCGGTCATAGTTAAGGCTTGGTTTTTTGTATGGTCTTTTGAAATTTTATAATCAGTTGGAATGGTTTCAAGAAGAAGAGAAAAATCATCAAGAAACGTTTTACCTATTTGTTGTTTATTCGGAGCTTCATAAATATATGCTAACCATATAAATAAGTGATCGTCCCAAAGCCCAATTTGGAAATGAGGATGCTGTTTATACCCTCGTTTGTTCTCGCAAATAGCTAACCACGTGTCTTTCGGTGGATTCTTTGTTCTTCTCGCATGTTTGGCAATATGTAAGTACATTTCATTTCCAAGAGCTGCTGAAAGATCTTCGCATAATTCCTCTCCAATAAGTGAAAACTTTGGTTGGATTCGGTCCTTTATTAATTGCATTCGTTCATCCAGTCCATCTACGGTAAACGTATCAAAATCTTCTTTTGTAAAACCTTCAAATTTCATTTTATATGCCTTCTTTCTTCTTGTATGATTTATTAGTTTAGAGAAGGTACTCTTCTTTTTAGTATAGTCTATAGTATGTCCAAAGTAGTAACGATTTTAGAAAGGATCCAACTCATCGGTATTTAAAAAAATGAAACAGAATTTTTTGTTTATTTTGAATTTATGATATAATAAAAAGAAAGGGGCGTTAAAGGATGGAAAAAGTTAAGAATGGAAACTATAAGCAGCCAAATGGTGATCAAATAGGAATCATAAGGCTTGAAATTGATTATGAGCTTGCCACATTATTCGAAGCAATGCAAGAAAATGATACCGATAAAAAGCAAACGACCCTTGATAAACTGGAAGCGTTACGAGAAAAATGGCTTATGGTGAAAGAATAAGTTTAATTAGTATATAATAAGTGTCTAATATGAAATGGCAGGCCAATCCTATTACTGAAAGGAAGGGCCTGCTTTGTTGATTTTTGTTTTAACTGTTATTAAGACTTTGACCGAAATGTTTATATTATAGTAAGGATGTTATAATCTTTTTAGTATAAGGAAATGAGGGTTTACATAAATGACGAATTGGGAAGAAGTTTATCAAATCGCTCGTAATTGGGTAAAAGAAGCAGGTGATCGAATAAAAGAGTCTTTCTCTGAATCATTAACCATTGAAACAAAATCAAATGTTAATGATCTAGTGACTAATATGGATAAAGAAACAGAAACGTTTTTTATTAGACGAATAGAGGAAAAGTTCCCAACTCATAAAATATTAGGAGAAGAAGTTTGTGGACATGAATTATGCTCATTAGACGGGATTGTTTGGATTATTGACCCAATTGATGGGACGATGAATTTTGTCCATCAACAACGAAATTTTGCCATTTCTATTGGTATTTATGAAGATGGAGTGGGTAAGATCGGGATTATTTATGATGTTGTCCGAGATGAAATGTTTCATGTCCTTAAAGGGAACGGAGCTTTTTTAAATGATCGTAAATTACCAAATTTACAAGAAACTAAATTACATGAATCCATTTTATCGTTGAATGCTACATGGATTACAAAGAATAGGAGAATTGATCCTACTGTATTACTCCTTTAGTCACCGATGTCCGTGGTACTCGTTCTTATGGATCTGCAGCTATCGAATTTGCGAGTATAGCCGCTGGGATCTTAGATGGTTACATTACAATGAGACTCGCACCTTGGGATATTGCTGCGGGATTGGTATTGATTGAAGAAGTGGGAGGGAAAGTGACCACATTAGATGGAAAGCCTCTTAACATGTTAGGAACGAATAGCGTATTTGGAGCAAATTCCTCGATACATGGTGAGATTGTGGAGAAATATATAAAGGGAAAGTATAAGAGTGAGTAAGAACAATATATAATAAAAACTTGCTAGCATCCTTTAAGGGTGCTTTTATTTTTTGAGAATTTTGTCACCTATCTAAGGATTACTCGTCTAAAGGATTAGTTGGCTTAAGGAGGTGGAAAGAATTGAATGATCACATTGATGAAAAATTCTTACGGGAAGTGATGACAGATCATGGAACGTCATTATTAAAATTAGTCTATTCATATGTGAAAAATTGGACTTCAGCAGAAGATATTGTTCAAGAAACGTTTATTACTTTTTCGCAAAAATATCATCAGTTTAAGGGGAATTCTTCATTAAAAACGTGGCTTTATCAGATTGCTATTAATAAAGCTAAAGATTATCTTCGTAGTCCTAAAAATAGACTACTATGGTAAGAAAAAAGTGTGAGGGGCAATTGAATCACACTTTTTTCTCCACCTGACTTTAGAATTAGCGTAAATATTAATAATAACGATTGAAGAAACCTCACAACCTCCCTTGTTCTCTAAGTTTTTTCTTGTATGTAAATCCACTTCCAAATACAACGATTATTCCAATAATGGAGGCAATAACCCCTAAAACACTACCTTCACCAACGGCGATTCCAGTAGCAACCATAAATGTTGCTCCTAAAAATGCTAAAAATAATAATAATCCATTGATTTTTTTCATACTAATGACCCCTTTTGCGTCAAATAAAATGTTATTTATTTGTATAGACGAATGAAAAAGATTTTTATTTCTTCTATCTATGATATAATACTGTACGGTTAATGAATAGTATTGGAGATGAAAAAGTGAAGTTAAGAGAAGATATTAAAAATATTGCGATTATAGCTCACGTTGACCATGGAAAAACGACGTTAGTGGATCAATTGCTTCATCAATCAGGAACGTTTAGAGATAACGAACAAGTAGCTGAACGAGCAATGGATTCAAATGATTTAGAGCGTGAACGTGGGATTACGATATTAGCGAAAAATACCGCTGTGCAATACAAAGACACGCGCATCAATATATTAGACACACCAGGACACGCTGATTTCGGCGGTGAAGTGGAACGTATTATGAAAATGGTCGATGGTGTTTTATTAGTTGTCGATGCTTATGAAGGCTGTATGCCACAAACGCGTTTTGTATTGAAAAAAGCGTTAGAGCAACAATTAACACCGATTGTTGTAGTGAATAAGATTGATAAACCATCTGCACGTCCAGAAGAAGTCATTGATGAAGTGTTAGAGCTTTTCATTGAACTTGATGCAAATGAAGATCAGCTTGAGTTCCCAGTTGTCTATGCATCCGCAATTAATGGGACAGCAAGTATTGATGCTGACAAGCAAGATGAGAATATGGAAGCTTTATTTAAATCGATCGTTGAAAACATGCCATCTCCAGTTGATAATCGTGAAGAGCCACTTCAATTCCAAGTAGCTTTACTTGATTATAACGACTACGTAGGTAGAATTGGGATTGGCCGTGTATTTAGAGGAACAATGAAAGTAGGACAGCAAGTTTCCTTAATGAAGTTGGATGGAACAGCAAAAAATTTCCGTGTAACCAAAATGTTTGGTTTTCAAGGACTGAAAAAAGTAGAAATTAATGAAGCACATGCGGGAGACTTAATTGCTGTATCTGGTATGGAAGATATTAATGTAGGAGAAACGGTCTGTCCTGTAGAGCATCAAGAAGCACTTCCAGTACTTCGCATTGATGAGCCAACATTACAAATGACGTTCGTTGTTAATAACAGTCCATTTGCCGGAAGAGAAGGAAAATTCGTAACTGCTCGCAAAATTGAAGAGCGTCTTCAGCAGCAATTGCAAACAGATGTTAGTTTGCGTGTAGACCCTACTGATTCACCAGACGCTTGGATTGTATCAGGTCGCGGTGAATTACATTTATCAATCCTTATTGAAAATATGCGTCGTGAAGGATTTGAATTGCAAGTATCAAAACCTGAAGTCATCATTCGTGAAGTGGACGGAGTTAAATGTGAACCATTTGAGCGAGTGCAAATAGATGTTCCAGAAGAAAATGTAGGATCTGTCATCGAGTCTTTAGGATCACGAAAAGGTGAAATGTTAGATATGATTAATAATGGGAACGGTCAAGTGCGCTTAATTTTTAGTGTACCATCTCGAGGACTTATTGGTTATTCCACTGAGTTTATGTCTATTACAAGAGGATATGGAATCATTAATCATACATTTGACAGTTATCAACCTCTTCAGCAAGGTCAAATTGGAGGAAGAAGACAAGGGGTTCTTGTTTCAATGGAAAATGGAAAATCATCTGCCTATGGTATTCAAGCAGTTGAAGATCGCGGAACGATTTTTGTTGAACCAGGTACAGAAGTGTATGCAGGGATGATTGTTGGAGAGCATACTCGGGAAAATGATCTTGTCGTTAATATTGTTAAAACAAAACAACAAACAAATATTCGTTCAGCTACTAAGGATCAAACAGTGGGCATTAAACGTCCAAGAATTATGTCTTTAGAAGAAGCACTAGAATATTTGAATGATGATGAATATTGCGAAGTAACACCAGAGTCGATTCGTTTAAGAAAGAAAATTTTAGATAAAAACGAGCGTGAAAAACAAGCGAAGAAGAAAAAACTAGCTGGAATGTAATTAAAGGGTTGTCTTAATGATGATTTCTATCATTGAGATAGCCTTTCTTTTTCTTTTTTATTGGCTTGAATTTCAAATAGAGATATACTGAAATTAAACCTCTACGAATAAAAATAAAGGAGGATTATTGTGAGTACAAATGTTTCTCAAAGGTTATCATTTTTTTCTAGTTTGTATAGAGTTGATGAACAACCTGAATTGGGTATGTGGTATTTATACTTTACCATATTGGTTTTATCGATTATCGTTTTTAAACTAGGATTTGCAAAAAGGTTACCTATATTAAAAGCGGCCGTTATTTATCTTTTTCTTGCGTTAGGATGCACGGTTTTAACCTTTTTAGGGATCTTTTTACCAGTTGCAGAAGGATTAGTAGTGGCAGCGTTAATACTTATTATTTATAAAATTCGTCTTTATTTATCAAAGAGAGGGGACCAAGAGAGCGGGGCATGAACTCTTTACAAGATGTTTTTTACAATTGGTTGTCCATTAAATTAGTCACGGATCAGTGGCCACATGATCAAGCGGCTGTCGATACAGAACGATTATTTGCTGAAATGCTAAAAGAACAGTTTGCTGTTTCGAATATTTCTATCAATCGTGGTGTTGAGCGTTATGATATATCTTTTCAAAAAGAAAATGAAGATAGAAGCTATTCATTTCCAATAGAGTTAGTTGAAGCAACGATCAACCAAATGAAAAAGCATCCAGATAAATTTATAGATGAATGACGATAGAAGAAACGTGTAGAGTAGATTTCTAGACGTTTCTTCTATGGATTATTTAACCAGTTTATTGGTTTTTGTAACCAAATGAGAAAAAGTAATAATTTTATAGTTGAGATTGTGTATACTTGATTAGTGGAAATTTGTTAGGAGTTGAAGGAATGAAAAAAAAGAACGTTTTTATGTTAGTTTTAGCAATCTGTGTTAGCTTAGTAGCTTGTGATTCAGGAGAAGAAGCTTCATCTGATGGTTCGAGTGAAAAAAAAGAAACAAGCCAAACGAAAAAAAATGGAATGACAAAAGAAGAATTAGTAGATGAAATTACACAAGTGGAATTAGCGAGTGTAAAGTCGATTGTTGAAGGGAAAACCACTATTAAAGCGAATAGTCAAGACTTCTCCACCTCTTTTAATATGGAGGTAGATGTTACAGCAGAACCAAATGTTATGCATATGGATATGTCAACTGTTGATGGTGATATGGAAATTTATCTAGGTGAGGATTTAGGGTACATTTTAGTTCCAGGAGAAGGTCGATGGATTTCGGGACCGAGAGAAGAAGTGTATGATACATCCGAGGGTGATGTAATGGAATCCTATAAACTATATAATCAAGTTTTAAATGACCATATTGATTTATTCAACATGGAAGAAGAAAGTGGGACATACACGTTAACACTAGATAATAGTGACTTAAATGACAAAAGAATCTTTGACTTTTTAGAGCAAACATATGCAGCAAATGGTATGTCTATGGAATTCGATACGTTAAGTGAGATAGAGTATAAACTTGAATATAATGAGCATTTTCATTTAACTAATCTAAAGACAAACGTCATTTCTGAAATAACGGATGAAAATGGAGAAAGCTCATCTCTAAAAATATATTTAAAAGCAGATTATGAAGTAAATAATATCGATAAGCTAGAAATTCCAGCAGAAATTGTAGAAAATGCAATAAACTATGAAGATCTAGAAACTGAGTAAAAAAGCAATCCAACATGTGATTATTATAGACATAGTAAACTTGAGAGACTTCTCTTCTTTGAGGGGTTCCTTTTCACTTTACTATTACAAAAAATATTTAGGGATTAGCACATTTTTTGAAAGGATAAACTAAGAAAATATGAATCTAATAATCAGATTGATTTGAGGGGTATGTGTAAATCTTGCATTATTATAGGGATAGATTTTTTAGGAGATGAAAAAATGAAGAATCTTAGAGGATTAATTATAGTATTTGCATTATTGTTAACTGTTTCAGCATGTGGCTTAGGGAATTCTTCAGATACTGGTTCAACAAATGAGAAGAAAGAAAATCAAGAAGAATTAACGAAACAAGAAGTAATAGATAATATTATGCAAACAGAAGTAACAGATATTTCTTCAGTAGTAGAAGGTGAAACAACTATTGAATCCAATGGTCAAAATATGACAACATCTATTGATATTAAAATGGACATGACCAACGATCCTTACGCTATTCATATGAATATGGGATCTATAGATGGGGAAATAGAATTGTATATGGATAAAAATTATAGTTATGTCTTAATACCTGGTGAGGAAGAGTGGGTTTCAGGGCATACAGATGCTGTAATAGATCCTTCTGAATTACAAATAGCTGAGTCTTTCAAGCAATATAATCAATTATTAAAGGATTATTCTGATTTATTTGATATGAGCTATGAAAATGGAATGTACAGGTTAACTTTAAATAATTCAAATCTTAATGATGAAAGGTTAGTACAATTTTTTGAAAAATCTTCAGAAATGAACAATATGTCGATAAGTGTAAGTAAGATCAATTCTATAGACTATTCGCTATACTATGATGACCAGTTTTTCTTAACGAAAGTGACATCTAATATTAATTCTGACCAAATTGTTGAAGATGGTTCTAATATGACGATGAATGCAAAACTTGAAATTAAATCTAAGGTAAATAAAGGTACAAAAATCACGATCCCAACTGAGGTTGTTGAAAACGCAATTCCTGTCGAATAGATTTTCATATTTCTGCTTGACTAAATAAGTAAGATGATTGAAAATAGTAAAGTAAATCATTAAGAATTCAACCTATCGCTTAGTAAAAATTTGGTCAAGTGGTTTCTTTGCCTTTTTTTGGAAAGGATGAAGGGGTGAGGAATATGTTAAATATAAAGAAACTATTTTTAGTCGCAAGTTTAATTACTTTTTTTATTGCCGTTTACTTCGGAAGTATTGCTTATATGGAATTTATGAAAGAAGATATGGATGAAGTTTATTTAAACGTATCTTATTGTGCTCTTTTTCTAAGCTTTGGATTTATATCCTTGCAAATCAAAGAGAACCGAGAAAAGTATCATAGAGAAAGATAGTAGAGAAAACCACTTTTTTAGAAAAGTGGTTTTCTTACATTAATTAAGGAGAATGGATTATTCTTCTTCTTCTTCTTCTTCAGTTTCCTCATCAGTTTCTTCTGACTCTTCTGTGCCAGTTTCTTGATCATCATTTGTGTCAGTGTCATTTCCACAACCAGTTACAAGAAAAATGGCTAAAAATGATGCACCAAGTTTAAGTAATAATTTCTTGTTTTTCATTTTCATTTTCTTTCCTCCTAATAAAATATGATTACAGTATACAGTTAGTATACAATCCATATTATAAAGCCCATAGGGGCTTAAAAGGTAATATTTACTATTTTTATACATATGTTTCACATTTTAAAGGTGGAAAAATAAAACGTTTACAATTTTAATAATGCAACTCATATGATATTAGTTCTAGTTGCGTCTATTTTCAGCTGTTTTAACAAATGTCATTTCATCTTCTATTAATCCACAAACGCCACATTGTACTCGAATGTTTGGTCCTTTGTATGGTACATGAAAAGGATCTAGCTGTTCTTGCGTTACTTCTTCAACTACGTTTCCTGTATTCGGGTCTTTTTTAATATAATGTGCTTCTTGATCAATAATATTAAAGCGAGTTCGATTCGTTTTACAGGCAGGGCAACAATAAGGTATGTTCACTTTCTTCCCTCCATATTTTAATATATCTTCTAGAGGTTGTTCAAAAAGTCATGAAAAATTGCTGTCGAATAACTTTGTTGTCTCGCTATTCCAAGCTCCGACGCCAGGATTGGCTAGCACGAGCGTTGTCCCTAGGATGGGGACGTATTTAGCTCGTGTTCCTTCCTTGAACGTACACTGTGGTGCTTCGATGTCCAGGACGGGCTAGCGCAGGCGTTGCTCTCGCGACGTGGCTGAACTTAGCCTGTGATCCTTTAAGCAGTCGCCTCGTTCTTCTCGGCACTTTTCCCCCTACTTATTGAACACGCACTTCTATTAACTATTTGTTATTTTTCTGTTTTTATTCATGAGTGAAGCATAAAATTATTATCTTTAATTGAAATACCCTATAATGGGAAAATAAAAGGAGTGATAAGCATGACAAATAATAAACAATTGGCCACATTTGCAGGTGGATGCTTTTGGTGTATGGTCCAACCGTTTGACGAACTACCTGGTATTGATAAAGTTATTTCAGGCTATACAGGAGGGCGCACGAAAAACCCTACATATGAAGAAGTTTGTAGTGAAACGACAGGCCACGTAGAAGCTATACAAATACCCTTTAATGAAGAACTTTTTTCATATGAAAAGCTGTTAGATCTTTTTTGGCAACAAATTGATCCAACCGATGCTGGAGGTCAATTTTTTGATCGGGGTCATTCTTATCAAACTGCAATCTTTTATCACAACAAGGAGCAAAAAGAATTAGCAGAAAGATCAAAAAATAAATTAGAAAAAAGTGGTAAATTTTCGAATCCGATAGTAACGAAAATTTTACCTGCTCAGCCTTTTTATGAAGCAGAGGAAAAGCATCAACATTACTATAAAAAGAATCCTTTTCATTATAATCAATATAAAGAAGGATCTGGACGTAAAGCATTTATAAAAAAACATTGGGGTTCATTTAATAAAGAAGAGTTAAAAAACAAGTTAACGGAAATGCAATATTACGTAACACAAGAAAATGGAACGGAACCTCCTTTTCAAAATGAGTTTTATAACAATAATGAAGAAGGAATTTACGTCGATATTGTCTCAGGAAAACCATTATTTAGCTCTCTTGATCAATATGATGCGGGATGTGGGTGGCCAAGTTTTACAAAACCGATAAGCTTAAAAGAAGTTGAAGAAAAGCTAGATGTTTCTCATGGAATGAGAAGAACGGAAGTAAGAAGTAAGTCTGCAGATTCTCATCTAGGTCATGTCTTTCCAGATGGACCAAAGGACAAAGGTGGATTGAGGTACTGTATTAATTCGGCTGCATTGAGGTTTATTCCAAAAGAAAGATTAGAGGAAGAAGGGTATGAAGAATACATGGTGTTATTCAAATAGTGTTGGTTTCAAAAGAGAGGAGAAAAAGAAATGTTAACGTTAAGTGTTTTAGACCAATCTCCTATATCATCAGGGACTACGCCTGAGCAAGCTTTAGCTGAGTCTGTAAAACTGCTCAGCATGTAGAGAAATTGGGTTATCATCGATATTGGGTTTCTGAACATCATTTAGGGAATTTAGCAAGCTCTGCCCCGGAAATATTGTTAAGTTACGTTTCAGCTAGAACGTCTACCATTCGTATTGGATCAGGTGGGGTGATGCTTCCTCACTACAGTCCATATAAAGTAGCTGAAACGTTTAAGATGTTAGAGGGGCTTTCTCCTGGAAGGGTAGATTTAGGTGTGGGTAGAGCTCCTGGTGGGGTTCCTATTGCTACGAGGGCTTTACAGGAAGGAAAAAAAAGGAGGAGTTGATCAGTTTCCACAACAGATAAATGATTTAATTCACTATCTTTATGAAACGAACGATCCTTCTTTTCGATTTGGAGATTTAAAGGCCTATCCTGATATTCAAACGACTCCAAACCTATGGGTGCTTGGTTCGAGTCCATCAAGTGCTCATTTAGCTGCTCAAATAGGAACGCCTTATACATTCGCCCATTTCATCAATGGAAATGGTGGAGACGAAGCTGTTAAGAGGTATATTGAAACGTTTTCTCCTTCAGTTATATCAAAGAGACCCAAACCTATGGTTGCTGTTTTTGTTATAGCAGGAGAGACTGAAAAAGAAGCACATGATCTTGCGTCAAGTTTAAATTTAACTTTTGTGTTATTAGAAAGAGGGAAACGGAATTTATTTAATGGTGTACCTTCAGTCGAGGATGCGAAAAACTATCCATATGATCGAATGGATAAAGAAATTGTAAAAAGAAATCAAAGTCGGTTAATAGTCGGCGATCCAATCTCTGTTCGTCAACAGTTACAAGATTTAGCCGATCGCTATAAAGCAAATGAAGTGATGGTTGTTTCTATTACACATAGTTATGAAGCGAAACAAAGATCTTATCAGCTCATTGCTGACCAGTTTAACCTTAGGTAGAATCAATGCTGGTATCCTAAAATATTAATCCAATTACCGTAATTTTAAAAGCCAAGAATGCATCAGCATTTTTGGCTTTTAGTTTTTCATGTTTTTCTCACTAGTTTGATAAGATTACGAATTGCTTTTTGTATATGTCAGATAATTTTC
The DNA here is from genome assembly GCF_020524035.2 of Bacillus carboniphilus. Lineage (NCBI taxonomy): Bacteria > Bacillati > Bacillota > Bacilli > Caryophanales > Bacillaceae > Bacillus > Bacillus carboniphilus. The sequence goes on from NZ_CP129013.1 coordinate 747,513, forward strand.
AATGAAAAAACACTGTTCTATTAAAATAAGAGATAATGAGAGAATAATAGAGAAAATCAATGGAAAATTAAAATGGTTTCGTTTTCATAGTAGTTGCTCTTTTTTATTCCTATGGTATGATACTCGATGTTGTGAAAAAAATTCACATATTGCTCGGAAATAATGAAAGAGAAGAGGGGTATTTTGTTAACGACAATAAAACAAAATTGGCTTTCAAATATTCGAGGGGATGTTTTGGCTGGAATGACGGTTGCGCTAGCCTTAATTCCAGAGGCCATTGCATTTGCAATCATTGCAGGTGTCGATCCAATGGTCGGAATATACGCCTCGTTTACTATGGCTGTCGTCATCGCATTTGCAGGAGGAAGGCCGGGAATGATTTCTGCAGCGACTGGGGCGATGGCATTATTAATGGTGACACTTGTCGCTAATCACGGTGTTGAATATTTATTTGCAGCTACAGTTTTAACTGGAATTATCCAAATTTTAATGGGTGTATTTAAACTTGGGCGGTTTATTTCCTTCTTACCACAAGCAGTGATTGTTGGTTTTGTTAATGCATTAGCCATTTTAATTTTCATGGCTCAATTACCTCATTTTGTTGGGGCAGGATGGATGATGTATGCAATGGTAATAGGAACTTTAGCCATCATTTATTTGTTGCCTATTGTTACAAAAATTATTCCGTCAGCTTTGGCAGCCATAATATTAATGACAACTGTCACGATTTTCTTCGGTTTCGATAGTTTAAAAACTGTTGGAGATATGGGTGAAATAACAAGATCGTTTCCATTATTCCATATTCCAAATATCGAATTCACACTTGAAACATTATGGATTATTCTACCTTATTCCTTTACCTTAGCATTGGTAGGTCAATTGGAGTCCTTGTTAACGGCGACAATTGTTGATGAAATGACAGATACAAAAAGTGATAAAAATGTTGAAATGCGTGGTCAAGGTATTGCAAACTTTGTTACTGGTTTCTTTGGAGGAATGGCGGGTTGTGCCATGATTGGACAATCTGTTATTAATGTGAAATCAGGCGGAAGAGGACGTCTTTCTGCTTTAGTAGCTGGATTATTTTTATTGTTTTTAATTTTAGTTTTAGGAGATATTGTTACACAAATTCCAATGGCAGCCTTAGTTGGTGTTATGATCATGGTTTCGATTGGAACGTTTGATTGGCAGTCTTTACGAGAGTTGCGTAAAGTCCCTATTGCAGATACAACTGTAATGGTTATTACTGTCGCAATTGTCGTATATACGCATGACTTGTCAAAAGGAGTAATTGCAGGGGTCGTCTTAAGTGCTCTAATATTCGGTTGGAGAATGGCACATATTCATGCAACAACGGCTCTTGAAAATAATAAAAAGGTATACACTATCTCAGGTCAAATGTTTTTCGGAACGATGTCACATTTTGTTGACCTTTTTGACTTTAATGATGACCCAAAGCACATTGTGATCGATTTCTCCCATAGTCATGTTTGGGATCATTCAGCTGTAACAGGTATTGCCAAAGTCGTTTTAAAGTATGAAAAATTAGGGAAAACGGTTCAAATTGTAGGATTAAATGAACAAAGTGAAATGTTAGTGAATAAAGTAGGCCTGAATTCATCAGGACATTAAGAAAGGCGCAAGCGCCCGTCTAGCGACACACAACAATTGGAACGTCAACTTAGAACAGCCACGACGCGCGAACTAACGTTGACGCTAGCACTTCGTGTGCATCGCCGCATGAGATAAAGGAAACACGAAAAGCCCGAAAGCGGAGGATCTACTAAGTTCAGCCACGTCCTGTGGCAACGTGGATCCACCTCCCTCCTGGAGGCGTCTCCGTTGACTTATCGTAGAGACATTGGAACATCAACTAAAGACGCCCACGTCCTGTGGGCAACGTTGATGCTAGCACTTCCTGTGCGTCGAAAGCGCTACCCGTCGCTGGGCGCTGGAGCTAGACAAAAATAAAAGCACCATCCAAATAAGGACCTATTTATATACTTTCTTACTCTATTAAAAAAAGGCTCAATAATGAGCCTTTTTATTTTATAAGTAGTACTGGACAAGAAGAGTCATGTAATATTTTATGGCTCACACTCCCAAGTAGAACTTCGTTCAACGCATTTAATCCCCTTGAACCCATTATAATACAATCAGATTTTATGGAATCAGCGTATGAAAGAATTTCTTTGGCTGGGTCACCTAATGCAACTTCTAGCTTGTATGTAATAGAATGCTGTTCAAATAGAGAGAAAACATCTCGAAATGAAGTGATACATTCTTCATATAGTAGATCAGAGATGTGAAAATCATACTGTGCTATTTTTGATCGGGTTGGTGCTTTTTGAAATACATGAATGATATTTATTTGCTCCAAGTTTAGCTTTTTGATTAGATCAGCAGCATGTTCGGCAGCACGTTTTGAATGCTCCGATCCATCGATAGATAATAATAGTTTTGAAAACAAGTTTAACACCTTCTAACATACAGTTTTAAGAGAAGTTTAGATTCTAGTATTTTAACATAAAAAACCAAAGTTTTCATAAAATAAATAGATAAAAAAGTTCAAATCTTAAAAAGATTTGAACTCAACGATATTTTTAATAGTCTTCTTTTCAATTTTAAGTGAGTGTTTAAAAGAAAATAACTTGGTGATTACATGAAACATTGATTTCTTGTTATCATTAGACTTTTCCTTGTCAGTAGGTTCTGACCATTTATTCATGGCCATTCGTCGGTATTGATAATCCATCATCGTTATCACCCCATAATGGAAGCGTTTTCTTAATTGCATTATACAATTTTTATGCTCATTTGTCACAGGAACTATTGGAAAGCCGTAAAAGTTCAGAAATGAAGTATTTTATTTAAAATAGGCTAACGCACATACATGTCAGCCTATTGGTACATAGGCTATCATTGTAAATGTAAATATTTTATGAGGAGTGAGGAAGAAAATGTACTACAATAATTGTTGTGATTATGCTTATCCTGCTTATGGCTCTGGGTACTGTGAAGGAAGTGGATCAGGCTTCGTGCTTATCCTAGTTTTGTTTATTTTACTTGTTATAATTAGTACGGCTTTCGTAAGTTAAAACAGCTATTCAAAAAATGTACCTACATGTATAGGTGCATTTTTTTGTTGAGTTAATATGAAAGCGCTTTTTATAATATCGAAATTTTCCTTCGTATTTTCCGCAAGAATCAGCTTATCCATACATATATATATGTTACATAATGGAATGGAGGAAAGGGGGAGGAATGGTGTACTTTTCTCATTTAATCAAACCGTTAATCAATGAAAGATATTTAACGATTAGTTATGGAAAGGGAATTTATTTATTTGATGAAAATGGAAAATCTTATATGGATGGGTCTTCAGGTGCAGTCACTTGTAGCATTGGTCATGGAGTACAAGAAGTCATTGATGCAATGAATGAACAAGCACAGAAAGTCTCTTTTGTTTACAGGTCGCAATTTTCAAATGAACCGGCTGAAAAATTAGCAGCAAAGTTATCGAATTGGACGGAAGACCGATTTCCTTGGTCTTTTTTTGTCAACAGCGGATCTGAAGCAACTGAAACAGCAATGAAAATTGCCCTTCAATATTGGCAAGAAGTTGGTAAACCAGCCAAAACCAAAGTTTTATCAAGGTGGATGAGCTACCATGGGATAACGATGGGGTCGTTGTCCTTATCTGGTCATACAGATCGACGTTATCGCTTTGTACCCTTACTTGATGCAAATCCAGTTGTTTCTCCTCCTTATTGTTATCGATGTCCCTTTCATAAAACGTATCCAACTTGTAACATTCTCTGTGCAGTGGAGTTAGAAAGAGCGATTAAACGAGTTGGAGAAGAGCATATAGCTGCATTTATTGCTGAGCCTGTTATAGGAGCAGCAGGCGGGGCGATTGTTCCCCCAACAGGTTATTATAAAACGATAAGAGAAATTTGTGATAAACATAATATATTGTTTATTGCCGATGAAGTAATGACAGGTATCGGTCGAACAGGGAAAAAATTTGCGATTGAGCACTGGGGTGTTTGTCCAGATTTAATGGCTGTAGGAAAGGGGCTTAGTGGAGGATATGCTCCTATTGCCGCCACTTTAGTCAGTTCGAAAGTCATGTTTCCTATTTTAAAAGGGAGTGGATCGATTATGAGTGGTCATACGTACAGTGCGAATCCACAATCGTCTGCCACAGCCCTAGCTGTTTTGAAGTATATCGAAGACCACCATTTAGTCAAACAATCTGAACATAGAGGAGAATTGTTAAATATTGAATTAGAAAAGTTACAACGATCTCATCCAATCATTGGTGATGTTAGAGGTGTTGGATTGCTTTATGGTGTGGAATTTGTTTCAGATACTATTAATAAACTTCCCTTTCATAAAGAATTAAATTTGACGCAAAAGGTTGTAAAAAAGGCTCAAGAGAAAGGTCTACTCGTCTATCCATCTGCCTCAGGATTAGAGGGAGACAGTGGTGATGCAATATTAATTGCTCCACCGTTTATTATTTCAGAACAACAGTTAAAACAGCTTGTCCAAATACTCGATCAAACATTATCAGATATTGAAGAAGAAATTCAATTAACCGAAATTCTCTCTTCTTAGGAGTGATGAAATGGGTTGGAGGAAGTATACGAGTATAGGAGATATAGGGGAAAAGTTGAATGACGGAATGACGATTATGGTTGGAGGATTTGGAGGAGTAGGGAATCCTCCAACACTCGTCCAATATTTAGTTGATCAACAAATCGAAGAAATAACTCTGATTTGTAACGATGCCGCTTTTCCTTTGATTGGGGTTGGTAAACTTGTTTGTAATAGGCAAGTGAAAAAATTAATTGTTTCGCATATTGGTTCAAATCCTGTTGCAGGAGAGCAAATGACCAACGGTGAAATAGAGGTTGAGTTTTCTCCACAAGGGACGTTAGCTGAAAGGATTCGGGCAGCAGGTATGGGATTGAAAGGAGTGGTTACGAATATTGGCATTGATAATGAGTGGGTAAATAAAGAGAAGAGAACATTGGATATTAATGGTGGTCTCTATTTATTGGAAGAGGCTCTTCATGCAGATGTGGCTTTAATATATGCTAAAAAAGCAGATGAATTTGGAAACTTAATTTTTGATAAGACTGCCCGTAATATGAACCCATTAATGGCGATGGCAGCCGAGTTTACGATTGCAGAAGTAGATGAGCTTGTACCTATAGGTGAGTTAGAACCCGAAGAAATTATTACACCGGGTGTGTTTGTGGATGCGATTGTTAAGAGTGAAGGGGTGAACTGGTCATGGGTTTGGGAATGATGGAGAGAAAAAAGATGGCAAGAAGGGCAGCGAAAGAAATCGAAGATGGCATGATTGTTAACCTAGGGATTGGCATTCCTTCCTTAGTTCCTAATTACATCCCTGATGGTTACAGCGTCATGATTCAAGCGGAAAATGGTTTGCTTGGAATCGGTTGTTCACCTAAAACAGGATTTGAAAATGAAAACTTATGTAATGCTGCAGGTTATCCGGTTACCACTGTGAAAGGCGCTTCTTATTTTGACAGTGCTGTTTCATTTGGGATGATTCGCAAAGGATTAATTGACATCACTATTTTAGGTTCCTTGCAAGTAAGTGAAAAAGGGGATATTGCCAATTGGATAGTGCCAGGAAAAAGAGTCCCAGGGATGGGAGGTGCAATGGAATTAGCACAAAAAGCAAAAAAAGTTATTATTGTCATGGAACATGTAAACAAATATGGTGAACCGAAAATCGTAAACGAGTGTCTGTATCCTTTAACGGCAAAAAAAAGTGCGGATCTCATAATTACGGAGGTTGCGGTATTTCAAGTAGATTCAAACAAGGGATTGACGTTACTAGAGAAAAAGAAAGAGATGTCTGTTGAAGAAATAAGAAAAAGAACAGCATGCAGCTTTTTTGTCTCGGAAAATTTGAAATTGGTGAACTAAAGGAGGGAGATGTTTTCATGAATGAAATAAAAAATAAAATAACTCGCTTAATTGATCAACAACGAAAAGGATATATCGAATTATTACAAAAGGTCATCCGTGAAAAGAGTGTCATGGGCTATGAAGACTCTGCACAGGCGATTATTTTGGAGAAGTGCCGAGAATTGAATTTAACCATTGATTTATGGGAACCTGAAATAAATAAATTAAAAATGTATCCTGATTTCTTTTCAACGAGAACTTCATTTTTGAATAGTTATAATCTTGTTGCAGTCAAAAAAGGAACAGGTGGAGGTAGGTCAATTATCCTGAATGGTCATATTGACGTCGTTCCAGAAGGAGAATTAGACCAATGGAGCGAAGACCCTTATACAGGGGTCATTAAAGATGGGAAAGTTTACGGCAGAGGCTCTACCGATATGAAGGGAGGAAATATTGCTCTCCTTGCTGCGATTGAAGCCGTAACGGAAATGAATATTCCATTAAAAGGAGACATCATCTTTCAAAGTGTGATTGATGAAGAGTGCGGAGGAGCGGGAACGCTAGCGGCCGTAGAAAGGGGTTATCAGGCTGACGGAGCGATTATTCCAGAACCAACGGATATGAAATGCTTTATTAAACAGCAAGGATCCATGTGGTATAGATTAGAGGTAGATGGAAAGTCTGCTCATGGTGGAACGAGGTATCAAGGTATAAGCGCTATCGAGAAAATGATGTTTGTTCTTGAAGAGATAAAGAAACTTGAAATTTATCGCAACAATCAGATTACGGATCCTCTTTATAAAAATACACCCATTCCTGTTCCAATTAACGTGGGGATGATTAAAGGAGGAAATTGGCCTTCCTCTGTACCAGATGCTATTCAAATTGAAGGAAGGTGTGGCATCGCTCCTCATGAGACGAAAGAACAAGTGCAAGGTCAATTTCAACAATGGATGGATCAGTTAGGAGAAAAAGATTCTTGGTTTAAAGAACACCCAGCAAAATTAGAGTGGTTCGGAGCAAGCTGGCTTCCTAACCAACTTTCTGATTCTCACCCTCTATTTACAACGCTTGAACGAGCTCATACAGAGACATTAAACAAAGAACTAGTGGTTGAGGCTTCTCCGTGGGGAACCGATGGCGGTATGTTAGCTCATGTTGGAAATGTACCTACCATTGTTTTTGGACCAGGAAAAACAGAATTAGCTCATTTCCCAAATGAATATATTGAAATCGACAAGGTTTTTGAAGTAGCTAAAGTGATTGCCCATTTCTTAATTGACTGGTGTGAAATGGACGAAATTAAGTATTGAATTAACTAGGAGGTTTTCAACATGAAACAACATTTATGGATCAATGGACAAGAAGTAGAAGCTAAGGAATATCAACCGTTATATTCTCCCTATAAAAATAAACAAATTATAGAAGTCGCCGTTGCTCAAAAAGAAAATATTATCACAGCTATTGATGTAGCTTATCAGTCGAGAGGAAGGATGAAGGACCTATCTTCCTACGAAAGAGCCAATATTCTGCAATATGTTGCGAACGAATTGGAAGAACGTAAAGAAGAAGCGGCAAAAATAATTACAAAGGAATCAGCAAAGCCTATCCGAATCGCTCTTGGTGAAGTGGAAAGAACGATTGAAACGTATACTTTTGCTGCAGAAGAAGCGAAGCGATTTTATGGGGAAACCATCCCGTTAGATAGTGCTAAGCAAGGAGCTAATCGAACGGCTTATACGATTCAAGAGCCTTTAGGAGTGGTCGCTGCCATTACTCCTTTTAATTTTCCAATGAATCTCGTTGCTCACAAATTAGGTCCAAGTATTGCCAGTGGCAACACGGTTGTTTTAAAACCAGCCACCCAAACCCCTTTAAGCGCTTTTTTCATTGCTGAATTATTTGACAATGCTGGGTTACCAAAAGGAGCTTTAAATATCATAACTTCATCAGGGAAAGAATTTGGCGATGTTATTACAGAAGATGATCGAATAAAGGCGATTACTTTTACAGGAAGCCCTTCTGTTGGGAAAACACTTAAGAAAAAGGCTGGTTTAAGGAAAACGCTAATGGAGTTAGGATCGAATTCAGCAATCATTATTGATGAATCAGCCCTAATTGATAAAATTATTGATCGCATCGTTCAAGGATCTTTCTCCTTTTCAGGTCAAGTGTGTATATCTGTTCAACGAATCTTTGTGCATGAAAAGATAATTCATTCGTTTATAGAAAAAATGGTCGAAAAAACAAAAGAACTTAAACTCGGAGACCCTTTATTGATGGAGACCGAGATAAGTTCGATGATTTCAAAAGAAGATGTCAAACGAACAAAGGAATGGATAGACGAAGCGGTTCAACATGGGGCTAATGTTCTTACGGGTGGCTTTGAAAAAGACGATAACATGATGGAGCCGACGATCATTTATAATGCACCTAATCATGTGAAGATTAGTTGTGAAGAAGCATTTGCTCCCATTGTGGTAATCAATTCCTTCGATCATTTATCAGACGCGATTGATCACGTAAACGATTCTAAATATGGTCTGCAAGCAGGAATTTTTACAGAAAAACTTGCTCACGCCTTTCAGGCAGTAAGAGAGCTTGAAGTAGGAGGGGTTCTAGTCAACGATATCCCAACTTTTCGAGTAGATCATATGCCATACGGAGGGGTGAAAGAAAGTGGAATTGGAAGGGAAGGAATCCGTTATGCCATTGAGGAATTGACTGAGAAAAAGCTTGTGATTTTCAACCATAACTAAGGGATTTTTCAATTAAAAATAAAAAGGAGGCGAAAATGATTAAAAAACAAGCGGAAAAAAAGATGCTTTCATCAAACTCTTATGGGGCCATGGTTACGTTCGATTTTTTTAACGAAAGGCTAAAGGTGGATGATTATTTCGGAGATTGTAATCGTTTAGCATTAGATTTACTGAAAAGTGCAAAGGAAGAGAAACTGAATAAAATCATTGTCAAAACAAAGCAGAAACATTTACCGATTTGGAAAAAACATTTCTTTCATATAGAAGGGGTGATTTCAAACTATTTCCATGGGGTTGATGCTTATTTTGTTTGTCATTACCTTGATGAAAATCGAATGACTTCCACTAGTCAATTTCAACAAGAACAGTTGTTAAAAGAAATAAATGAAAAAAGTATAATGGATGCTAGTCCACTATTAGATCCCTCGTTTCATTTAAGAGAAGCGAATGAAGATGACATCAATTCGTTGGTCTCACTTTATCAAACTGTTTTTAAGGTGTATCCTACCCCTCTTTCAAATAAACAGTATTTATTGGAGTCTATGAGAAATGGAACTTTCTATTATATTGTAGAGAAGGACAATCAAATTGTAAGCGCTGCATCCGCTGAGGTCAACGAACAATACCATAATGCAGAAATAACCGATTGTGCAACATTAGCTCATTATCGAAAACATCGTCTTATGCGGTACATTTTAATAAACATTGAGAAGGAATTGATGGATAAGAACATTTTTTGTTCCTATTCTATAGCAAGGGCCTCATCTTTTGGAATGAATGCTGTTCTAAAACAATTAGGGTATCAATTTGGAGGGGTTCTTTATAATAACTGTTTTATTTATGAGGATATCGAAAATATGAGTATTTGGTATAAGGATTTGTCATCATTATGACGCTGAATTTAATGAAAAATGACTTTTTATTAACGTACAAAGGGTTCCCGAAGTCGGACTAAATCGCATAGAAGTTTTGCGTGATAAAGCCGACTTTCCTCCTTCCTATGAAGGTGTTTCAGTAAGCTAACATGAGGATGGGGAAAAATTCACATCAATACTAATGGTGACAATTTTTCGGCACTTATATCTAGGGGGCTTTGGATCGTTGTGTTCAAACTATATAACTACAACTCTATTATATAATATATTAGATACCATAGATGAAGGTATTCATGCAGTGAACGAACATGGCGTGACGACCTTTTATAACTATAAAGCAGCTAAACATGATGGCTTACAAGTAAAAGAAGTCGTTGGAAAGCATGTTTTAGATATTTATCCTTCGTTAACCGAGCAATCTAGTACATTGTTAAAGGTGATTAAAACAAAGAAGCCGATTTTTCACCTTCCACAAATGTATGTCAATAAAAATGGAGAGAAAATTGAAACGTTAAATACGACCTTACCTTTAATGGAAGGTGAAAAGCTAATTGGTGCTGTTGAAATTGCAAAGGATTATTCACGGTTAAAAATACTTTCTGATAGGTTGCTAGATTTACAGCAGAGAAAAGCCAAAAATCCGGCAGTTCGTTCCATCAACGAGGCAAAATTCACATTTGATCATATTAAGACGAATAATGATGAAATGATAAGAATGATTCGACTAGCAAAGAATGTTTCAACCTCTACATCAACCGTTTTGATATATGGTGAAACAGGCTCGGGAAAAGAGTTGTTTGTTCAGTCCATTCATAATTATTCGAACTATAAAGATGGTCCTTTTATTGCTCAAAATTGTGCAGCTCTTCCTGAAACCCTCTTAGAGAGTATCTTGTTTGGTTCCGTCAAAGGAAGTTATACTGGTGCGATTGATAGACCCGGCCTTTTTGAATTACTCATGGAGGTACACTTTTTTTAGATGAACTACAATCCATGCCGTTATCATTACAAGCAAAGCTTCTGCGCGTAATTGATGATGGCTATATTCGCAGGATTGGTAGTAATAAGCCTGTGAAGGTGGATGTCCGTGTCATTACGGCAATGAATGAACTTCCTTTTGAATGTGTAAAAAAAAGGTTATTAAGGGAGGACCTCTATTATCGATTGGCGGTCTTTACCATTGAAATTCCGCCATTACGAAATAGAAAAGGTGATATTCCTTTATTAATGGAAACGTTTATTCAAGAGTACAATCGGCTTTTTAACCGACATATAAAAACAATTACCGAGGAAGGTTTAAATTTACTTTTTACTCACCAGTGGCCTGGAAATGTTCGTGAATTAAAGCATGTTATTGAGTATGCGATGAATATCGTTGATACAGATCAGATTGATGAACATCACTTTCCTCCATACTTACTCAATTTTAAAAAAAAATGAGCCATTAGAGCAAACAAAAGTAGACCTTAAAATGAAAGTGAATCAATATGAAATAAACTTAATAAAAGAAGCGCTAGTTCAAACAAATGGAAACATATTAAAAGCTGCTAAGCTATTAAATGTTCCCCGGCAAACATTGCAATATAAGATGAAGAAATTTAAAATATAATCCCATTTCATATAGTTGGCATGAATTTTGCTGGTTATAAAGATAAAGGAGGTTTTATAAATGAAACAAACTTTATATAAGCCAGAACGTCATTGGAGCGAAATTGAGTTATGGAAGGATGTCACAGATGATCAGTGGAACGATTGGATTTGGCAATTAACAAATACAATCCGTTCACTTGAAGATTTAAAAAAGGTTGTTAATTTAACTCCTGAGGAAGAAGAAGGAGTTAAAATATCTATTAAAACGATTCCATTAAACATTACTCCTTATTATGCTTGGTTAATGAACCAAGATGATCCTAGGTGTCCTATAAGAATGCAATCTGTTCCGGTTTCACAAGAAATCATGAAAACAAAATATGATATGGAAGATCCTCTGCACGAAGATGAAGATTCTCCTGTACCAGGACTGACTCATCGTTATCCTGATCGTGTCTTATTCCTCGTGACTAATCAATGCTCGATGTATTGCCGTTATTGTACAAGAAGACGTTTTTCAGGGCAAATTGGTATGGGTGTTCCAAAGAAACAACTAGATGGTGCCATTCAATATATTAAAGAGCATGAAGAGGTTCGAGATGTGCTCATTTCTGGAGGAGACGGTTTACTCATCAATGACAAAATTTTAGAATACGTCTTGAAAAATTTACGAGACATTCCCCATGTAGAAATCATCCGAATAGGCACAAGAGCTCCTGTTGTTTTTCCTCAAAGAATAACAGAGAATCTATGTAATATCTTAAAGAAATACCACCCAGTTTGGTTAAATACACATTTTAATACGTCAATCGAAATAACAGAGGAGTCTAAAAAGGCATGTGAAATGCTAGCAGATGCAGGAGTACCGTTAGGAAATCAGGCAGTAATTTTAGCGGGTATTAATGACAGCGTACCTATCATGAAAAAGCTTATGCATGATTTAGTGAAAATTCGTGTTCGCCCGTATTATATTTATCAATGTGATTTATCAGAGGGAATTGGTCATTTTAGAGCGCCTGTTTCTAAAGGGTTAGAGATTATTGAAGGATTGCGAGGGCACACTTCAGGATATGCAGTACCTACATTCGTCGTAGATGCACCTGGGGGAGGAGGAAAAATATCGGTACAACCTAACTATATCATTTCCCAAAGTGCGAGCAAGGTAGTTCTTAGAAATTATGAGGGGGTAATTACCTCTTATCCAGAACCAGAATCGTATATTCCAGGGCTTGCTGACGACTATTTTAAAAAGGTTTATCCTGATGTCGAAAAAAAAGCATCGAATACGGGGGTAGCAGGATTAATGAACGATCAGCAAGCTAGTTTAACTCCTGAAGGAATGAAACGATTGCAAAGGAGAGAGCAATACTCTGAGGATCCAGATCATGAATCTTTAAAAGATCGTCGTGACAAACGAGATGAATTGATTGATAAAAAGTACCAATCTCAAATGAAAAAATATCAGGAGACAAATTCATGACTGTTTGCGTATGGTGTGAAAGCAAGCAAGCTTTTGAAGGTCATAATCGTGTTTTTTGGGAGCTGCCCGACGGTTCAAGAGCGATCCAGATAAATGGAACGCCGTGTATTAGTTGTCCCGTATGTGGCATGGAATATCAAACTGAAGAAATGGTAGATAAGATAGAAGAGCAACTTTTTTTAATTGACACAAAGGAATTATCATCCAATATAAGCTTTGACGAGCTTATGAACCAAGAACGTTTACTCAAAAAAAACTATTTTGATTTTCGTTCGTAAACAATACTTCTTATTGATTAAGAGAGCTTGCAGAAAAATTTCTGCAAGCTTTTTGAGGTGTTTGGAAAATTGATTAGGGGATAAACTATTGGAATTAAAGGTTTCTGAGGTCTTTGTACATATCCATTATTCACATGATAAACACCTTTTGCATTCTAATTTCTTCAACCTTCATAAATGTTTTGTTATGATTAGAGCATGTTTTATTGTAGAAGTTGTTCAAAAAGACCTATGATGGCCTGGATGGCCTATCATCATCGTTAGCCACAGGACATGACTGTTCTTAGTAGATCTTCAGAAATAGTCAAACTCTTTGTGAAGGTAAAGAACTTCTTCACGTTATATTCGACTTATGATCGCTCTAGTGTGAATAAAGGACTTCAGCTGTTTTATTCAGCGTCCTTTTTCCCTACTTTTTGAACACGCACTTTTATGGAAATAATAAGTGAAGGAAGTGTCTTTCTTGAAGTCTTTTTACCATTTTTTAATGAAGTTTCGTCATGAAGGAGCAAGTGATGAAATTAGTAATTTTGCAAATAATGTTTACCGGGATCATAGCTTTCCAAAAAGTTCAACTCATTACGACGAACTGAGTCGTTACCTTGAATTAAACGGAGATTACTTACCTAACATGACCATTTTTGATTCAGTTTGGGAAAAATACTTAATAGAAAAATAGGGATAAATTTATATTTATAATCGTTAGCACTCTTATTCGGCATTAGATATTTACTGCACTTTTATGATGAGTATTTGAGTCATTCCCCCGTTTTTAAAGAACTAGGATAACTGCCCAATCCGATTGTCTTCCCTTTGCATATATTAATTTAAACAAATTGAAACATCAAAGGGGGGAGAAAAATGACTCAAAAACGTAAACCAAAGTTTAAAATTGGAGATGTAGTAGTCATCACCATGTATGGTACTGTAGGAACTGTGACGAAGTATCATCATTTAGATCAATTTGTTTTGTATGAAGTCAACCATGGAGATATTCTTTATTTCGAAAATACTCTGAAACTATACTCAGAATATGAAGGAAGCGTTTATGAATCTGAGCAATTAGAGGTCGTTTATAATTATGGAATTGGAGATTTAGTTCATTTAACAGAATATGAAGAAGAACTCTTTAAAATAATCGGATTTAGGACGGAAATATGGCGTTATAAAGAAGATTCATGGGAAGAAGTCATTTATGAACTTGTCCGAATAAGAGATGGTGAGTGGCTGGAAGCAAGCGAAGAAGAAATGGCAATGGTTATGAGTCAGCACCAGGCGGAAGTATTTTTACAACATATTCAGCTCCATCACTTTATTAATTCTGACTCTTTGCAATCAGACACTTCGACTATTACTTTATATATGGTTTCTCAAGAGGAACAATTAGACCCGCATCCACAAAATAAAAAAGAAATGGTGAATGCGCTGTTAGACTTATATAATGACTATAAGTCACTTTATGAATGGTTTGGAGACCAAGAATATCAGGATATGATGAACTATATCCTTGAACATATGGAAGATGAGGATTTTTGGTCAAACACATAGAATTTTTTGATTATTTAATACTAGATTGATTTTACCCAAGTTCGTTTAGCTTTATCTTCTTCTATATATTTTTCACTACTATTATTATCTTGGTTTTTTATGCCATTTTTTAAAGTGCGCGTATTAATTATATGGTAAATATTATGCATTTATCACTTTGAATTCTTTTTATTTTTAGGAAGAGACAGAAATAACGCATATATCTTTCATTCTATACATAATAGATGTAAAAAGGAGGGCGATTATATGGGGGAGTTAGAAATCACAATTGATACAGAAGAAATAGCCCATTACTTATTCAATCAACTTGTTCAAAGAGGGTATGCTCCACAGCAAGAAGAAGTTGATGAAGTAGCAGATGTATTATTTGATTATTTGATTGAAAAATGTGTGATTGATGAAGAGATTTAGCTTCTCCATGTTATTGTTTCATAAATCTTTTGCCTTTTTATAAATTGAGCTTTGCAAGAAATTGAGGACTTTTGTTTGATATGTTGATGAAATTATTTTTAATGAAAGATCCATACGTTTTGCAACTGGGAGTGTGAAAAGCACTTCTTTTTTGATGGATGTGTCGTCTGTATACCACTCTTTTTTATGGAGAAAGGTATGAACAACAGGTTTCCATGCTTTTTGAAGAGTTGGGTGGTTCTTATTTAATTTTGGCCAGTAGTCAGAACGAGAACCTGTATGTTCTTTATTTATGCAAAACTGATAAGCGCCTTTAAATGATTTCCTAGAAAAAAGGAGTTGATAAATGATCTTGCCCAAAGAAATTCGGTTATCAACTTGATCAAAAAATTGAACAGGATATCCAATTATTCGATAAGTAAAAAGTCTGCTTTTTTTATATGGAATTATGATTTTAGTAAGTCCTAAATGATCTTGAATAAGGAAAGCAATATTTTCAAGGACTCTCTTTTGAAAGACAGAGTTACGAATAATATTTTGTTCAATTAGTTGTTGCTCGTTTATAATTAAACCAACTGTTAAAAGTTGGCTGTTATGATAAGTCCAATAGTGCTCCCAAATGGTGTTTACGAAGGGGAGAACAAGATAACTGATTTAATAAAAAGAATAAGGGGCGTTTTATACGTTTGCTTTCCTCATATAGGAGTAATTGAGGATAAGCATCTTGAAAGATCCAGCTATTTGCAGCTTCAAGAAATGAAAAGAAATGTTCTTGCTGCCGATTTGTTAATATATTTTCAATCCATTTTGTTTTGAGGTCGCACATGGCATAACCTCCATTCCGAGAGACAAGGTGAGCTAAAAAAGACCAATGAATTTCTTTATGATTGTTATAAAAGTCGAAATAAGCGGATGTTCGCGACAAGTTATCTTTGTTTTTTTGTAGTGTTTTCTTTTTTATATTGATCAAGAGTTTTTTTTCATAAGTAGTGATAATCTCGGGAATCATCTTTTTTTGTTTTTTTAGTAAACTCAGAAGATGCTCTTGTTCTCTTAAAGAAAGGTAGGATTTGTTTGAAGCCATAATAACCTCCTTAAATGTAGTGTTGACGTTTTCCTGACATTTTTAAAATATATGATAATAATAAGTGAAACTTATTTCGATTTGCTTCGTATTATAAAATAACTCACGTTTGAAAGGAGTAAAAAAATATGTTTAAAAAAATGATTAAATCGGCTATTAAGCATAAATTATATTCACATCATTATAGTAGTAGTGATTATCGAAAAAGAAAATATTTTGGGGCTCACCATCCCCCCGCTAAATATGGTCACCATCATTACAAAAGAAGAAAACGAAGCAGCTTTTTTTCTAGCTTCTATAGTAGCTAATGGTCATTGAAAAAGTTTATAATGTTTTGGAACGACCTCAGAAAGCAGGAACGATGATTAAACATTATGAAATAAAACAATGCATTGGGATGGGGAGCTACGGAATAGCTTATCAAGCATTTGACCATGAGAAAAATAGGTTGGTTTGTTTGAAAGAAACAAGACGTTTCCGTCGAGATGTTCAAAAAGTACACCGTTCATTTACGCGAGAATGTGAAATGTTACAAATGATTGATGTTGACAGCTTTCCGAAAGTTTATGATTTCTTTTTAGATAAAGAAAGATCGTACCTTGTTTTACAATTAATGAATGGAAAAACATTTGAACATATGATCTTTAATGAAAAAGTGCTCATTGAGGAACAACAAGCTTTCTATTATTTACTCCAAGTATCAAAGGTTGTTCAAATCTTTCATAACCAAGGTATTGTACATCGTGATTTAAGAATCCCTAATATTTTGTGGGATGGGTCAAATGTAAGAATAATTGACTTTGGATTAGCAAGATATAACTATGAAAAAGATCATCGAATAAACACATATTCAGAAGATAAAAAGCTGATGAGACAGATTTCCTATAGAAGTGATTTGTTTGCATTAGGTCATTTCGTCTTATTTCTTCTCTATTCTTCTTATGTCCCAACTTCTAAAAAACAAAAAAGTTGGGAAGAAGAGCTGGATATATCAGGTGATTCCCGTTATATTATACGTAAGCTGTTACTACTTGATGAACCTTTTGAACATATAAGTGAATTAATTTCCACACTAGTAAATTTGGACAGGGGGAGTAGAAATGTCTTTTTTTAATAAAATGTTAGCTACGATTGGAATCGGATCTGCAAAGGTGGATACGAAATTGAAGAAAGGAACCCTTGCACAAGGAGAAAAGATCGAAGGAGTTGTTGAAATAACTGGAGGTAGTATCGAACAGCAAATAGACGAGATCTATTTGACTTTGATAACAAACTACATAAAAGAGGTTGATGATAAAAAGTTTACAGAACATGCTGTTATTTCAAAAGTGAAGATTAATGAGCCATTTGTAATAACAGCCAATGAAACGAAATCCATTCCTTTTTCTTTTATGTTACCTTATGATACGCCAATTACCATTGGTAAAACGCGGGTATGGATTAATACTGGATTAGATATTAAGGGTGCCGTAGATCCATCTGATAAGGACTATGTAAAGGTCGTTCCCAATCCATTAATGAATGCTGTTTTAAACAGTATTGAAGAGATTGGATTCAGTCTTCGTGAGATTGAAAATGAAGTCGCTTCCTATCGATTAAGAAAACGTCTACCTTTTGTTCAAGAATTTGAATTTTATCCAACTAGAGGTGAATTTAGAGGTAGACTAGATGAGTTAGAGGTAGTATTTTTTCAGAAAAATGATAGAGAGATAGATATTTTAATGGAAATTGATCGTAAAGCACGAGGTCTTGCAGGTTTATTGTCAGAAGCCTTAGAGACGGATGAAACCCATATCAAGCTCACAGTAACGAGTAATGATTTAGACTTTTTAACAGAAAAGATATCACAAATCATTAGGAGTTATAGTTGATTTTTTATATAGAATCCTTGAAACGATAAAGAAAATCGGTTTGGGGATTTTTTTGTTGAAAAAGATTAATGTTTAAAGAGGATAACTAAAGGAAAGTGCGTATTTTAAATATAAGTAAAATTTATCGAACTTTTTGAATAAAACGTAAAAGGGGGGAGAAATTGTTCATGATTTTTCTGTCCAAGGTTCAGGTGACGTTATATGATCTTACAATATTTCAGACAGAGGAATTTGGTAAAGATAAAGGGTATCAACAAGTGTATCGGTTAAAATTAGAAGGGAAAAACCATTTGGATGTATTAAATAAAGTATTTCAAAAGTTTAATGTACCTGATAGAATGCCAAGCGATTTTAATGCAAGATATATAGGGACAGGGGACATCATTTTAATAGACGAAGCAAGGGGAGGGAAACATTATTATAAATTGTTTCCCGGTGGATGGAGAAAGATAAATCGCATACACGTTAGGTGACCTAATAATCCCTTAAATGGTTTCCAGGTCCACTTTTCCTTTTTTGAGCATTATCTTCTTTTTCATAATTGGTGTGCTCTGTCTCAATAGCGCTTTCTGAAACGTGATTATTTTTTTTAGGTTCATTAATTCGATTACGATGCTTCTTTCCCATAATAAAACCTCCAAAATTTTTTTGTTCTTCTATTAATAGTATGACTGTGTGTTAGCTATTTTATTACATAAAATAGCTAACACACTCTCTAGTAGAGAGGATATTTTCTTTAAAAGGCAAAAGTGATACAATACTGCTTGTACTTAAAAGTAAAGGTGGAACAAGCATGAAAAAAGATAAACTGTTTATAACAATCCTTCTATTAACAATCTTTCTAAGTGGTTGCCAATTGTTAGATGAAAATCGTCTTTCTTTTTCAGATAATAACGCTAGTTCAGACCAGAAGGAAAGCGAGGAGGAAAAGCAAGCTGAAGACGAAGAGATCGATTCTCGTTTTTTATTAGAGTCTCAGTTTTTTAATGAAATTGAAATCGTTGATGGAGATGAAGTGATACAAAATCCAGAAAACCATCTTTCATTAGTTAATAAGGATTTTTTCCTTCCAAATACGTACAAGCCTAATGATTTAAAGTCACCTGATATTCGCTTTTCATTTAGTGAAGATGTTGAGAAAAGGTATTTGCGCGAAGCGGCAGCTGATGCTTTAGAGGAGATGTTTAAGCAGGCGGAAGAAGAAGGAATATACTTATTTGCTGCTTCTGGGTATCGCTCGTATGATTATCAAAGTGGCCTGTTTTCAAATAAGACTGCCCAAGTAGGTGAGGAAGAAGCTTGCGCAAGTAGTGGCGAGACCGGGTCAAAGTGAACATCAAACCGGTTTAGCAATAGATGTTACAAGTGAAAGTGTTTCGTATCAATTAATCGAAGAGTTTGGTGATACAAAAGAAGGGAGGTGGGTAGCAAATAATTCCCATCTATACGGGTTTATCATTCGCTATCCTCAAGGGAAAGAATCCATTACTCAATATCAATACGAACCTTGGCACCTAAGGTATGTTGGGACAGATGTTTCAACCACTATTTATGAAGAGGGATTGACTTTGGAAGAATACTTTAATTTGGTTAAAAAAATATAGACGATAAAAAGGGCGCCCGAATTATGGAATGCCCTTTTTTACAGATTTGTGCGTTATTTATTATTTCGTAAGAAAACAGACGTATCCACTTTTCTTATAGAGTAAGAAAGTATATAAATAGGTCCTTATTTGGATGGTGCTTTTATTTTTGTCTAGCTCCAGCGCCCAGCGACTGGTGATGCTTCGCCCTCCTCTCTACGATAAGTCAACATCGAAGCCTGCGGCTATTCGTGTTTCCTTTATCTCATGCGGGGGTCTATAAGCACCTGCGTCGCTAGACGGGCGCTTGCGCTTTTCTTAATTACCAAAAGAATGCTCCAACTAATGCAACACCTAGTATAAAGCCTAAAGCGATTCCATAAGCAGGAAAGAAAGGGTACGGTCTCGGACCATAAGGTGGATAAGGTCTCCTGTAATAACCAAATCCAAAACCACGTGGTGGTGGTCCAGACGGTTGTAGAAATACTTGATCACGAGTTACACGATTAATTCGGCCAGTATGAATATTTCCTTGCCTATCACGAATTCTTACTTGTTTACCACGGTATTGACAGCATAAGTCATAGTATCCAGACATGATTTTCCCTCCTTTTTGTCTTCTTAATAAACTATGTGTAATTTTTTTATCCGCTTGTACGAATGTCACGGATAGGATATTATTAATGAATTCTTAGCCTATTTTTATGTTGGTATGTAACAACAAACACCGTGGACAAGAATCCACGGTGTTATAATGTTTCTATGTCACCAAAAAAATAATCCTGCTAATGCAACACCTGCAATCAAACCAAGGCCAATTCCATAAGCAGGGAAATAGGGATAACCGTAGTACCCATAACCATACCCTCTTGCACGACCAGACGGCTGGATAAACACTTGGTTTGGTGTGACGTTTACGATTCTACCCGTATGGACACGACCACACTTCTCAGTAATTCGGACGTGTCTACCTCTATATCTGTTACAAACATCATGGTAGTACCTAGACATGACATAACCTCCTTTAATCTTCTCATAAATAGGTTATGTCCTATAATCATAATTGGATTGTACGAATATCACGGTTTTTCCTATTGAATTATTTTTGACAAATAAATAGACGATAGCCTAGCTTAGATTGAAACTTATCTGTCAATAGTAGATGCTTATTTAATGTTTCATATGAATGGCTATCCCCAATTCCTAATTCGACATCTGAAAAAGCATCTTCAAAGGAGAGTTCGATTTCTTCGCCATTTTCATTTACTAACACTTCGTAACCACTATTTTTCAATAGCGTAACCCACTCTTCATTTCTGTAAAATTCATTAAAACCGTAGAAAGCCACTAATTCATCTTTTTCATCTTTAGTTAAGGTTTGTTTAACCGTTAATTCAATAGCAATTAACCATCCTTTAGGCTTAAGTACTCGACTTAGCTCATTCAAGGATGACTTTAAAGGAGTAAAAGTAAGTACAGACTCTATTAAAAGACAGTCAAAGCTTTCGTCCTGAAATGACAAATTAGTAATATCTTCACATAGAAATGTAGCATCAGAATCCTGCTGTTTTTTTAGGAGGTTGGCCTTTTCAATCATTTTTGGATGATGATCAACCCCCACAACTTCCATACCTAAGTTACTCAATAAAATGGATGATGCACCTGTCCCACAGCCAATATCTAATATTTTATCTGCAATTGATAAGGGAACCTGCTCAATAGCGTATTTTGTAAGTGCAATTCCACCAGGATGAGCACTGTGAACAGCAAGGTTTGCTAACATATTAATATAGTCATTGGACATCTTCAATTCATTCCTTTTTAAAGAATAATGGAAAATTTAAAATATACCAGTCGAATCAGTTTGTTGGCTTTTTCAGACGAACGATGTGAAAGTAGAGTGGTACTTCGCTTAATTAGTTTTTAGTTTATTCAACAAAGCCTAAAATGGTTCAACATGAATAACTGTGTCCTTTTATGTTTTTTTAAAAAATGTTTCTAATGTAGGTGTTGGACCATTGTAAAGAATCAAAAAGTTCTTCAATATTTACAAGTGTCGTGGTATTGATGTCAAAAACTATCATTTCTCTTTTGGGACTTTAATTTAGTTGAAGGATCGGATAAGTGAATAGTTGACGGAGTGGTCATCCTCAAGCATAATTATAGGATGAAGAAGGTGGTGTTAGTTTGTACATAAAAAAAACGGTATTTTATTTTGGTTCTGTTGTTGACAATGGTAATTAGTGCAGGAACATTGTTTGGGTTTATGATGTTTCGATCTGCAGCAAATGAGCCCGAAACAAATGTGGAACAGGATGATCAGTTTGACAAGCTGTTTGAAGCCTACGATCGGTTAGAAAAAAAATTATTTTCAAGATCTTGATGATAATAAGTTAATTGATGGGGCTATAACAGGGATGGTTGATTCCTTAGACGATCCGTATTCTACATATATGAATCAAGAAGAAACTGAAAAGTTTGATGAATCGATATCTTCGAGTTTCGAAGGTATTGGTGCACAAGTAGAAGAACAAAATGGTCAAATAATGGTCGTTTCACCGATAAAGGGGTCTCCTGCAGAAGAGGCTGGCCTTAAATCAAGAGATGTTATCCTAGAAGTAGATGGAGAATCTATTGAGGGAATGTCGGTAAGCGAAGCGGTTTTAATCATTCGAGGTGAAAAAGGGACAGAGGTTGAATTGCTTATTGACCGTGACGGAGTTGGAGAGTTGACCATACCTATTATTCGTGACACAATCCCAATTGAAACAGTATATTCGGAAATTTTGAACAATAATATTGGTAAGGTTCAAATAACCCAGTTTTCTGCAAAAACAGCTTCTGAGTTAATTGAGGTACTTAAAGAATTCGACGAAAAAGAAGTAAAAGGGATTGTTGTTGATGTTAGGCAAAATCCAGGTGGATTACTCGACCGAGCTGTGACAATTAGCAATCTATTTGTTGATAAAGGTGAAACGATCCTAAAGGTGGAAAACCGTAATGGATCAGTGGAGACAATCTTAGCAGAGAATGAAAAAATGATCGACGTTCCTGTTGTGTTAATGATTGATGGAGGATCTGCTAGTGCTTCTGAAATATTAGCAGGGGCGTTAAATGGTTCTGCTAATATCCCTCTTGTAGGAGAAAAAACATTTGGAAAAGGTACGGTTCAAACAGAACAGAAGTTTGATGATGGATCAGCTCTAAAGTTGACAACAGCAAAATGGCTGACTGCTTCTGGAGAATGGATTCATGAAAAGGGAATTGAACCACAACATCAAGTTTCGTTGCCAGACTATGCTTCTTTACCTTACATAGATCCAGATGAATCGTATAAACAAGGAGATTCAAGTCCTGAAGTAAAAGTGGTAGAAGAGATTATGACGGCCCTAGATGAAACCGATGCAAACGTCGATGGTTTTTTCGATAATGAATTATATAAAGACATCCAAGAGTTTCAACAAGAAAATGGCTTAAAAAGAACAGGTGTTGTAACAGGTGAAACTACCAAAAAACTTATTGAGCAAGTCAGTCAGCTCATAAAAGATAATGACACACAGTTACAAAAAGCGATTGAAGTTTTAGAGGAACAGATGTAAGAAATATTGTAGACGTATTGAATAGATGAAAAAGGTTAGTCGTAAATCGACTAACCTTTTTTGGATAAATTTTTAATCTGTGCGCTTTTGCTTTTATTACTTCCAGGTAGTTACTTTTTCTACTTCAAGGCGGGTGCTTTGGTGAGAAGGTTTTAACGCTTTTCCAACCGAGATTAACATAACAGGTACAAAACGATCAGAGATGTTAAATTCACTCATAAGCTTTTCTGGATCAAAACCTCCGATTGCACAAGTATCCCATCCTCTTGCTTTAGCTGAAAGCATCAACTGCATAGCTGCTAGAGAAGCATTACTCATCGCAGCATCTCTAGGGTATTGTTCGCGAAGGTAAGCTCCATTAATTTGTTTTGATAAATTGTCTATAATCTCTTTTTCAACATATCCAGCTTTTACAAGTGGAGTATATACGCTATCAATGTTTTTGTTTGCTTCTAAATCACCTAGGATGGCAATTACTGCAGAAGAATCAACAATTTGCTCTTGGTTAAAGGCAATCGGTAGTAAGTTCTTTTTCGCTTCATCAGAATGAAAGACCATGAAGTTCCAATGTTGTAAGTTCCACGCTGATGGAGCTTTGGTTGCATCATCAAGAATATTGGTCAATTCACTTTTCTCTATCTCTATCGTTGGATCATAATTTCTGATAGAAGTTCGTTCATTAATTACTGCAAAAAAGTCTTGTACTGTTTTTTCCATTATTAAAAATCCCTCCAAGTTGTATTTATAATTAAATCATTATATAATAGTGAATATAAATCACTTACATTTTGTAAGTTACTCTTTTTTTTATATTTTGTCAAGAAAAAAGAACTGGAGTTGGGGATATTGGCGAATGATAATAAAGTAATTTGTCCTACAATAGAGTGTGCATTTAGCCTGTTAGGGAAAAGATGGGTAGGTTTAATTATTCATGTCTTATTAGAGGAACCTAAACGGTTTAAAGACCTAACTACTATTATTCCAACAATAAGTCAAAAAATGCTTGCTGACAGGTTAAAGGAGTTAGAAAGTCATGGTATAGTAGTTCGAAAAGTATATCCGGAAACGCCAGTGAAAATCGAATACGAGCTTACTGAAAGGGGCAAAGCGTTAAAACCAGTAATGAAGGAAATTAAGCTTTGGTCTAATAAATATATGTTAAATAGCGATGGTGTGGAAGATTAAACAACTGTATTTTTCATAGAGTAAGAAGTATATAAATAGGTCCTTATTTAGCTTGCTGTTTTAATTTTTGTCTAGCTCCATCGCCCAGCAACTCCGACGCACACGATGTGCTAGCGTCAACGTTAGTCACAGGATGTGACTGTACTTAGTTGACGTTCCTTTGCCCCTTCGTTGCTAAACGGGCGCTTGCGCTTTTCTTAATAAAAAGTCAGCGGATGCCCAATCCTTTTTTCATTCAGTGAATACATTATTACTGTAAGTGAAAAGAGGAGTGAGGAAAATGCATAATCGAACACCTGGACCAGTATTTCCGCCAAGTCCATATTATAACCAGCGGTTTTTCATTGCCCCCTTTTTTGGCGGTCTTTTAGGTGGATTTGCTGGTAGTGCATTATATCCTAGGCCGCGACCATATCCACCACCGTACCCACCACCATATCCGCCCCCGTACCCACCGCCGCCTAGGCCAAGACCAAGACCCCCATATTATTAGTACGGAGTAAGGGTCAAAAGAGCTGGCTCATTATGAGGAGAGCTAGCTCTTTTCATTATTAATTAGATAGATGCAGTTTTTTAATCTTGTGGAGCGATTTCGATCTCTGTATAATCAATATCATCTCGTTTAATAAAGCGAATTTCGATGTGGTTTTCTTCTCGACTTACTTTCGTTCCTTTTCGTCTTACTGCACTTGGCAATATTTGTGTTGTTGTTTCTCCTTCGTCTGGATAATTATGAAGGATGAGTTCATAGCTCGAATGTTGAATTTTCAAATGGTTTGCTCGTTCTACATTTAAAGGAACTTTAACATAAATATGATCCTTCATATTAAAGATTTCAATTTTTGAAGAGCGAGTCTGCGAATTGTTAACAATTGGATTAAACGTACCAGAGTTAAATGGAAATTGGTCAGAAAACTGATTCTCTCCAAAAACTTTTTTCATTATTTGTTGTACATAATTTTCCACATCATTAGGATCCATATTATTAAGCATATCCGTAAAGTTATTCTTTCCCTCAAAGGGGAAAAATTGATCCCATGGATTTTTCATTTTATCAACATCCTTTTGTTTATTTTCTAGCTCCCATTTTGAACAGGAGCTTTAGGTTATATGTTTTCATGTGCTCTTGCTGTTGATTTCTTTAAATAAACTTAAGGAGATAAGAATGTTAACTGTCTGCCCGAAAAGTTCATTTAGTTGTAATCGATACTATGCGCCATTATAATATTTGAAAATGAGCGGAGGTTTTTTATGAATGGAAAAGGTGTGACGACTGCTTTTTTTGCTTATGTCTTTTGGGGGTTTTTACCTGTATATTGGAAACTTCTTGACGGCGTTGTTTCAGAAGAAATATTAGCCCATCGAATTATTTGGTCCTTTGTGTTTGTTATGCTTTTAATATCGTTAACGAGCGGCTATTCATCGCTTAAACACACAATACGGCAATTACGATCAAATGGTAGAATGACTTTGTTATTGCTCTTATCATCTATATTTATTAGTTTAAATTGGTTTGTATACATATGGGCTGTAAATCATAATCAAGTTTTAGCCACTAGTTTAGGCTATTACATTAATCCTCTCATAAGTGTAGGATTAGGGTTTCTTTTTTTGAGAGAAAGGATGACGAAAGTCCAATCGTTTGCAGTTGGAGTGGCTGCAGTTGGAGTTGGCTTCTTCACTGTGTCATATGGGGAGGTTCCTTGGGTATCCTTATTACTAGCATTATCTTTTGGTTTTTATGCTTTAACAAAAAAATTGACGAAATTATCAACGCTGCAGGGGTTATTACTTGAAACGTTTTTTGTAGTTCCTATTGCCATTGTATATGAAGGTTACTCGATTGTTTATCAACAAAGCTCATTTTATCCCATTTCCTTAAATGATACACTGCTTTTAATAGGAGGAGGAATTGTAACGGCTATCCCATTGCTGCTTTTTTCTAAAGGAGCACAAACGATCCCTTTATATATGATTGGTATTTTACAATACACAGCTCCTACAATTGCTTTCTTACTAGGCATTTTTGTTTACAACGAACCGTTCACAAAGATTGAGCTTGTGACTTTTTCTTTAATATGGATAGCAGTGGTAGTATTCTTGACTAGTCAATTTAGAGAGATTCGAAAAGTGAAGCTTACAAAAGAGGTTGTTCAAAAAGTATGAGTGAAATCATACAAAGGATTGACAGTTTTTAGCGATATATTTGGAATGTGAACGAAGCTTGCGGTTGTTATCAACTAAATTGAGTAGGGGAATAGTGGATGGATGTAACATCAGTTTATAAAAAATTTTGGAATTCTAGATTTGCTGAGAATGAAATAAATACAACAAAAGTGGATGAAATGATTATTCAAGAAATACAAGATGAATTTACACACCCCTAGGCTGAGGAAGAACAAACATGAAAAGATGGTTCAAATTACAAAAAAAATCATTCATTCCTCTTTAACAGAAAATGAAAAAATAGTCTTGTTAAAGAAGTATATAGAGTTGCATGAACAACTAAAATGAAATTGGTTCCGATAAGGATATTTAAAATCTATTTTATGGTTGCTTATTTACTCGAAAGGAGTTTATTTATGGAACAAATTCAATCTGAAGAGCTTCAAACAAAGATTAGCACCTATATAAACAAAGAAGTTTATGTTCATTTAGAAACGACGACTGGTGCTTATCATAATCATCAAAATGAAGAGAATATGACTGTAGTTGCTTTTATTCGAAATGTGAAGGTTTTCGTACAACATGTAAAAGTAAAAGGGTCAGGTCCATATAGAGTAGGACTAAAAATGAATGATGGGTGGGTCTATGCAGAAGGGTTAACTCATTGGACGATCGAAAAAAATCAATTGCTAATGGCTGGATTAGATAAAGAAGGCCGTCTTGCGATTGGATTGCAATTAAGCGAAACACCGTTTGAATAAAGAGAGGAGGATCATTTATGAAGGAGAATGTACTTGTCATTTTACCCCATCCTGATGATGAAGCGTTTGGTGTTGCAGGGTTTATTACAAAGAAAAGGAAAAAAGGAGTTCCTGTAACGTATGCTTGTTTAACTTTAGGAGAAATGGGCCGTAACTTCGGGAAACCTCCTAAAGCAAATAGAGAAACGTTGAAAGATCTTCGGAAAGAAGAGCTTTTAAAGGTTGCAAAAATCTTAGATCTTACAGAACTGAAAATGCTTGGTTATCGTGACAAAACCATCGAATTTGAGGATGAAGATCGACTCGTTAATGACTTGAAAACCATTATCCAACAAGTGAACCCTACGTTGGTGATAACATTTTACCCGCAGTTTGCAATTCATCCTGATCACGATGCCACTGGTGAAGCAGTGGTAAAAGCGGTAAAGCAATTACCTAGAGAGAATCGTCCATTACTGTATGGAATTGCCATTACAAGAGATACATTTGACAAGCTTGGCTATCCTGATGTTGTAATTGATACAAATGAGGAGCTTGATGTTAAAATTGCTGCTCTAAAAGCCCATCAATCACAAACTGAGACTTTTTTAAAGCCTTATATGGAGAAGATGAAAAATGGAAAGATTCCTCGTTGGTTCAGAGAAGAAGCCTTTTATGTGATTGATGTAGAATAAGTAAAATCGTACAGAATGACCACTAATTTGAGTATTTGTATTTCAGATTGGTGGTTATTTCTATTCTTTTCTTAATTTCCTTTTAAGATAATTCAGTTTAGTGCCCTTTTCCTCGAAACATATCATAATAAATAAAACCTAGGCAGGATACTCCAAGTAGAGTGAAGAAATATTTAAAAAACACATCCATTTATCAATTCCTCCTTATATTCCTACATGTAGTCTTACCCTTTAACAAATATTTCATGTACTTTTTAAAGAGAAAGAGAATGTTTCGTGTTTCCTTTATCTCATACGGCGACGCACATGATGTGCTAGCGTCAATGTTAGCTCGCGCGTCGTGGCTGTAATTAGTTGACGTTCATTACCCTACGTCGCAAAACGTGCGCCTTAATCTTTTCTTGTTTACATTCATTTGTCCTCATGATATGCTAATCTTCGTGTGCTTTGCCCGATCGGTGGTAATACTAGAAAAAAAATAATAGTTATATAGGTCTAAAGTATTATATAAATCCCATGAATTTTGACGATCTATATATAAGTAGTAAAAAGTATACATATAAAACTAGGTTATTTGATTGATTGAAATAGAAAAAACTAGAGTTATGTAATTAAATTGATCTAAAGTGTTTTAGATTTTACTATGCCTTTTTGAGGGGGAAACGTATATGAATAAAAAAATTGTAAGTATGACTGCTACAGCTGTGTTAGGTTCGACTTTAATTACATCCGTTGCATCTGCAAGTACGGTGAAAGTTCAAGCAGGTGATACGCTATGGGAATTATCAAAAAAATATAATACTTCGGTTAATAAAATTAAATCTACTAATGGTCTATCTACAGATACTATCTATGTTGGACAAATTTTAACGATACCAGGAGCAACGACTAATGAAAATAGTTCTTCTTCCAAGCGATCAAAAACTCAATCTACTCAAAAAGAAAAAATTCACAAAGTAGAAAAAGGAGATTCGTTGTGGAAAATTGCAGTCAAATATAGCATTTCTATTCCAGATTTAAAAGAGATAAATAGTTTGTCAAGTGATATTATTTATCCAGGTCAAAAGCTCACGATCACAAAATCGAATAAGACAAAACAAGATCAAAGCAATACTTCTTCTGCACAGACTAACAAAACATCTTCCACTACAACATCTAGCTATACAGTGAAGTCTGGGGACTCTTTATGGTTGATTGCGAAAACTCATAATATTTCCGTTTCCCAGTTAAAAACAATTAATGGTTTAGAAAATGACAATATTTATCCAGGTCAAAAACTAACAGTCACTCAATCATCGAATAAGATTGATCAAAGTCAACCATTGAATTCTACCTCGAAAATATCGTTTAAAACTTATACTGTTAAAGCGGGAGATTCTTTATGGAAAATCGCTAATGACCATCTTGTCTCGATTGCTGAAATTAAAGTATGGAATAATTTGTCTTCTAATACACTTCAAATAGGACAAACATTAAAATTAAATGATGATAACAATAATGCTTCGGGTTCGGATAATAGTAATCAGTCTATTGACATAGAGAAAATGATTGAAGAAGCAAATAAACTCATTGGTATACCTTATAAGTGGGGAGGAAATACAACCTCTGGATTCGATTGTAGCGGTTTTGTTTACTATGTCCTTAATAAGGTGACATCAATTTCAAGGTTGAGTTCTGCAGGCTACTGGTCTTCCATGAAGTCGATTGATTCACCAGAAAGAGGGGATATCGTCTTCTTTAATACGAGTGGTTCTGGTGTGTCCCATATGGGAATCTATCTCGGAGACAATGAATTCATTCATTCAGGTAGTTCAACAGGGGTTACCATATCTAGTTTAACAAGTTCATACTGGAAAAATTGTTATTTAGGTGCGAAACGTTTCTATTAAAAGATGCTTGTTTGTTTTCTCTTTCTCATAATTGATTAATTTTCTTTTCGATAGGAAAGGATGTTATCAATGTAAGAAAGGAGAAGAAAATGAAAAGACCTTTAGTAGCTCTACTCATTTGTAGTTTTGTAATCGTTGGCTGTCAGCAAGAGCAATTATCTGAAGAAAGTATCCCTGTTGGTGAAGCTCTAAATGATAATTTATCTATTCCTCTTATTAATCAAGCGGAAGAAAAAATTGGAGTTGCCTCATTGAATCAAGTGAAGGACAAGTTATATGTGCGGATTATTTCTAATGGACTAACTGCAGGTGAACATGGAGTGCACTTTCATGAAACGGGTTTATGTGAAGCGCCAAGTTTTATATCAGCAGGTGGGCACTTTAACCCTGAAGAAGCAAGTCATGGTTTTCATAATGGAAAGGATGTTCATGCAGGAGATTTACCAAATATCTTTGTTCAACAAGATGGGACCGTGGATATGACAGTTTCTACTACTGGAGTCACTCTAATGGCCAAACACGATCATTCACTACTTGATCGAGATGGAAGCTCCATTATTATTCATGAAAACAGTGATGATTATAAAACAGACCCTAGTGGAAATTCAGGAGATCGTTTTGCATGTGGCGTCATTTCTGGCCAATGATTAAAGACAATTAAAATGCATGTAGGAAAGGCATAACCACAAATTAATGGTTGTGCTTTTTGTTTTGAGAATAGAAATCTTTTTAGTAAGATGTGAAAGTAAGAAGTGGATTTTTAACTAGAAGGGAAAAGTGCAACATGAATGACGTAAAACTACCAGAAATAATTAAAAAATGGGTACAACAAAAAAGAGTTCTCTCCTATTCCAATGAGGATAAGCTATTAATAGGGGAAAGTGGCTATACGTCATTTGATGAACATGTTTTTCATGATCTCATTATTAGTCTCTCTTTAAAGAAAAATGTTTTGTTAAAGGGTCCTACGGGTTCAGGGAAAACAAAACTTGCGGAATCGATTTCTTCTTTCTTATCCCAACCGATGCATAGTGTTAATTGTTCTGTTGATCTGGATGCGGAAGCGTTGCTTGGATATAAAACGGTACGTTCTGAAAAGGGTGAGACTGTAATTGAATTTGTAGAAGGTCCCGTTGTCCAAGCGATGAAAAAAGGACAACTTTTATATATTGACGAAATCAACATGGCGAAACCAGAAACGCTACCGATATTAAATGGCGTATTGGATTATCGAAAGAGAATAACAAATCCTTTTACGAGTGAGGTTATACAGGCGAAAGAGGGGTTTGCTGTCATTGCGGCTATCAATGAAGGCTATGTTGGAACGCTACCACTTAATGAAGCATTAAAAAATCGCTTCGTGGTGTTTGATATCCCATATATTCAAGGGGAACAATTGAAACATGTATTGCTTAGTGAAACGAAACTAACAAATGGGAAGATAATTGATCAATTTGTTATGTTATCAAATGACCTGCTTACTTTAGTTAAGCAAGGGGTATTGTCCGAAGAAGCAGCTTCGATTAGAGCTCTTATCGATACTTGTGATCTAGCTGTTTATATGCCTGCAAAAAGAGCGATTGAAAGAGGAATAATTGAAAAGCTAGAAGATGAAATCGAAAAAGAGTCTGTTAGAAACTTAGCAGAAACTCTTTTTGATAGAGGGTGATTCATCTAATGAAACCTATCCAATTCAATGATCAAAAGATTGATTCCTCTCTTTGGATGCAATTAGATCATTTAGTTAAAGCGCTAAGTAAAGATGATGAGTTGAAAGCAGAATTTCTTGTCCATTCTTATTTGGATCCAATTCGTAAGAAGGTGTATATTAGTCACTTTTGGGATCATCGACCTGTCGATGACATGGTTTTCGGTTTTAAAACGGATGTCTATTTAAGAAGTTTGGGTAATTATTTCTTTACTGATTATGCTATCATTCAAAGGTTATTAGAAAAAGATTTGCTATTTTCTCAGTTTTCAAAGCAGTTATTCTCACTCATGGAAGATTTAAGGATAGAGGATTTAATAAGAGCCGAACGCCCTGGAACGAAGACGGCTTTTGAGAGAAGAAAAATTATGTATAGGCAACACTTTCAGACTCAGTTAGTGGCGAATTTAGAACGTGGGTATTATGCAGATGCGCTCTTTTCACAAATGTATTTGCAACTAATTTCATCTTCTCCAGTGTTATTATGGCCAAAACTAACATCATCACTTGATCGATTGGTTCCATTTTTTAAAGGAGAACTTATTAAGGTCTTTGATTCAAAATCGACGAAAGACGTCTATGAAATCGTTAATAACATTGATCGTTCATTAGAAAGTAACCTTGAAGACGATATGATTAATCAATATTTTCATTTACCTCATTTTAAAAAAGATGAACTAACTATTTCAGATTTGAAAAGAAAATCGAATTTAAACAACGATGATGAAGATATTATTGAAGATCAGCAAAATAAAGATCAATTTGATGAAGAAATGCCTACATGGCACCGAGAAACAAAGGAACAGCAAGACAACTTTCTTCATTTTGAATTAGAACAAGGAACAAAGACGAATTTGACTGCGGATACTGGTCGTGAAGGAGATGATGGTGATCAAGCCTTTGGAATGGTTCAAGGTGGGCAACAAAAATCCGATCGAAAGGATTTTACTCCACAAGAACTTGTCCGTGACGAAAAGTATAAAGATAAAAGTCAATCTAACGTTAAATATGGACGAGAAAATCGGCATGCAAAAAAAGTTAATATAGAATCAAAACCGGTCACGATCGATCAGTATGCACAATATCGACAAGTAGCTGGAGATGTCGCTCC
Source organism: Bacillus carboniphilus (assembly GCF_020524035.2). Taxonomy (NCBI): domain Bacteria; kingdom Bacillati; phylum Bacillota; class Bacilli; order Caryophanales; family Bacillaceae; genus Bacillus; species Bacillus carboniphilus. Next base: position 780,037 of record NZ_CP129013.1, read on the forward strand.
TTATGTTAAAAAGTTAAAGACGATGATGAGAAAAATACTAGAACAGAAACAAAATTCTCCTTCGAATCATCTTCATTATGGACGGCTTTCTAAACAGCTAGTACGTTTGTATACCGATGAGGATTACAGAGTTTTTTATAAAAAGAAGGTTCCTTCCGTGAAAATTGATGCGGTTTTTAGTTTATTAGTAGATTGTTCTGCTTCGATGTTTGATAAAATGGAGGAGACAAAGAGAGGGATTTCCTTATTTCATGAAGCACTAAAAGCAGTTGATGTTCCTCATCAAATAACTGGATTTTGGGAAGATACTGCAAACTCAACAAAAGACTATCAACCAAACTATTTCCAAACTGTTATCTCTTTTGATCAATTTTCTGCAAAAAATAGTGGTGCAAAGATTATGCAACTAGAACCACAAGAAGATAACAGAGATGGATTTGCGATTAGGTGTATGGCTGAACAGTTAGTTACAAGAAACGAAGCGCAAAAATTTATGCTAGTGTTTTCTGATGGTGAGCCAGCCGCCATGAGTTATGATCAAAACGGAATAGTTGATACCCATCAAGCTGTTTTAGAAGCAAAACGAAATGATATCGATGTAATAAACATTTTTATGAAAGAAGGACCTATTGAGGAAAGCCAACAAAAGGTTATTTCTGATATGTATGGGCAACGCGCTATTTTCGTTGAGGAAATGAAACGACTTCCAGATGTGTTGTTCCCTCTATTGAAAAAGCTTCTTAACAAGAGTTTTCAAAGATAGCGAACTATAGTGAAGTGTGTCTAATTAGCCTCACTTCACTGGTTTTTCAAAAAGTATGTTAAACGGGCGCTTACGCTTTTCTATTGTCTAGCTCCAGCACCCAACGACTCGTAAGTTTTTCGACGCACAGGAGGTGCTAGCATCATCGTTGCCCACAGGACGTGGGCGCTTTTAGATGATGTTCATATATTTGTTGTCGTCGTTAAACGGGCGCTTACGCTTTTCTAGTAACGTTAATTTTTAGTTATTAACTATTGGTTTTCGTTATAAATAAGTGTTAAAATGGTCATGGAAGCGTTTTAATATTAGCTTTACATAATAAAAAGATAAAGGGGATTTTCACCTATTTTTAAGGATAGAATGGATATTATTCTATCTTTGGAAATAAAGAACTACTTGGGGGGTTTATGTTATGGCACATAATAATGATGTGAAAACGCCATGGAATCAGTTTCACGGTCCGAATTTAGGCTACGTTATGGATATGTATGATGAATATATTCAAGACCCAAATTCCGTTGACCCTGATTTGAAGGAAATGTTTGATCGATGGGGAGAGCCGGAATTTTATCAAAAAGGCTCTGAAAAGAGTGGACAAAAGCCAGTTTCTATCACTCTAGAAAATATTAAAAAAGTTGCTGCGGCTGTTCAGCTAGCAGAGGATATACGTACCTATGGACATTTAAATGCATCTATTTATCCAATGAATTTGCGGGAAAAGAAGGACTCTTTTTTAGATGCATCTGATTATGGAATTACAAATAACTTTTTGAAGGAAATTCCAGCAAGTATTTTATGTTCGTATGCTCCATCAACAGTTAAAAACGGATACGATGCTATTCAATATTTACGTGATATCTATTCTCAATCAATTGCTTTTGAATTTTCTCACGTTCAAGATTACCAAGAGAAAAAATGGTTAAAATCGATGGTGGAATCAAGAGGAATTTTCAGAACATTAACAAATAAGAAACAAAAAGATTTATTAAAAAGACTTCAAGAAGTCGATCGGTTTGAAAAATATCTTCACCGTACATTTGTTGGTCAGAAGCGTTTTTCTATTGAAGGGCTCGATGTAATGGTGCCAATGCTAGATGAACTGATCTCGGAATCAGTTCAAGCTGGAACGAGAACCGTTAATATTGGTATGGCGCATCGCGGTCGATTGAATGTGTTAGCACATGTATTAGAAAAGCCGTATGAATTAATTTTCTCTGAGTTTCAGCATTCACCAAATAAAGAGCTTGTACCATCAGAGGGTTCGATTGGAATCAATTACGGCTGGAGTGGCGATGTTAAATATCACTTAGGTGCAGACAAACAAATTAAGGATGAAAATTTCACTCATGTAAGATTAACTTTAGCGAACAATCCGAGTCATCTTGAATTTGTCGATCCGGTGGTTGAAGGATATACGAGGGCTGCGCAAGAAGATCGTTCTGGAACAGGATTTCCTACTCAGGACGAAGCGAAGTCGATGGCCATTCTTATTCATGGAGATGCTGCCTTCCCAGGGGAAGGTATCGTTGCAGAAACGTTAAATTTAAGTAGACTCAAAGGTTATAAAACGGGTGGGACTATCCATATTATTGCTAATAACATGATTGGCTTTACAACTGTTAGTGAAGATTCGAGATCTACTAAGTATGCAAGTGATGTTGCAAAAGGATATGAAATTCCGATCCTTCATGTTAATGCGGATGATCCTGAGGCTTGTTTAGCTGCGACCTATATTGCTCATGAATACCGAAAAGAATTCAAAAAAGATTTTATCATTGATTTAATCGGTTATCGACGCTATGGGCATAATGAAATGGACGAGCCTGTGGCAACACAACCTAAATTATATAAAAAGATTAAAAGTCATCAAGTAGCATGTGAAATCTTTGCTAATAAATTGATTGAACAAGGAATTATTGATAAAGAAGGGGAAAGCCAATTTCTTGAACAAATTGAACAGAAGTTAAAGCAATCATACGATAAGGTTCCTAAAAAACAAGATGATGAAGTTGAAGATATTCGAATTCCCGAAGTGGTTGAGAAAGGATTCCCTGTTGTCGATACTTCCGTATCAATTGGAACGTTGGAGAAAATTAATCATGATTATATTAAGTGGCCAGAAGGATTCAATGTCTTTTCAAAAGTGAAAAGAATTTTAGAAAAAAGGGCTGATCTTTTTGATAAAGAAGGAAAGGTTGATTGGGCTTTAGCAGAAATGTTTGCTTTTGCTTCTATCCTTCAAGACGGAACGCCAATTCGATTAACAGGTCAAGATTCTGAAAGGGGAACGTTTGCTCAAAGGCATTTAATGCTTCATGATCAAGAGGATGGTCGAAAGCTTGCTCCTCTGCATTGGTTACCTGATTCTAAAGCATCCTTTGCTGTTCATAATAGTCCATTATCAGAAACGTCTGTTCTTGGATTCGAGTACGGTTATGATGTTTTTTCTCCTGAAACACTGGTCATATGGGAGGCACAATACGGAGATTTTGCTAATGTTGCACAAGTAATTTTTGATCAGTTTATTTCTGCAGGACGTGCAAAATGGGGGCAAAAATCAGGTCTTGTTATGCTGTTGCCTCACGGTTACGAAGGACAAGGTCCGGAGCATTCAAGTGCTCGTTTGGAGCGTTATTTACAGATGGCAGGAGAAAACAACTGGACAGTTGCGAATGTTACAACTGCGAGCTCAATACTTCCACTTGTTACGCAGGCAGGCTGCCATGCTTTTAAAAGACGAAATTAGGCCTTTAATTGTGATGACGCCAAAGAGCTTATTACGGAATTCAAACACGGTTTCTCATGTTGATCAATTAACAAATGAAAAGTTTAAACCAATTATGGAACTTGAAAGCAATAGTGAAGCAAAAGAGGTAACAAGACTTGTTTTATCTAGTGGTAAAATTTCGATTGACGTTTATGACAAAGCAAAAGAAAAAGAAAAAGACGATCTTTCATGGATCAGATTTGTCCGTCTAGAGCAAATATATCCATTTAACGATCTAGAGATAAAGAAAATACTTGAAAAGTACTCAAATATAAAAGAAATAATTTGGCTACAAGAGGAACCGCAGAATATGGGACCTTGGTCATTTATTGAACCACAATTAAAAGAGCTTGCTCCTGAGGGGGTTGAAGTTCGTTACATTGGGAAGAAACGTCGTTCTAGTCCTTCTGAAGGGGACCCTAATATTTATAAAATGTTACAAGCGCGTATCATCGAAGAGGCCTTAACGAGATAAACAAAGGGGGAAATGAATATGGCTGACATAAAAGTTCCAGAACTTGCTGAATCTATTACAGAAGGTACAATTTCAGAATGGTTGAAAAAACCAGGAGATAAGGTTGAAAAAGGGGAATATATTTTAGAGCTTGAAACAGATAAAGTGAATGTCGAAATTACAGCAGAGGATTCCGGTGTAATTTCTGAAATTTTTAAGGAAGCTGGCGATGTTGTTAACGTCGGTGACGTTATTGGTAAAATTGATGAATCAGGATCAGGAGCTACTTCTGAAGAAGAGCCTCAAAAAGATGATTCCAAAGAAGAACAAAAACCTTTGAAAGAGGAAGAGAAGCAAGAGAAACTTTCACATGATGAAAAAAATGAACATCAAAGACCAATTGCTTCGCCTGCTGCCAGAAAACTTGCTCGTGAAAAAGGAATTGATTTAAACCTAGTTTCTTCTAGAGATCCACTAGGAAGAATTAGAACACAAGATATTGAAGCAGAAGTCAATAAAAAAGCTCAAGCTTCAAAACAAGATCAAACTAAGCAAGAGAAACCGCAAGACAAAACAGAATTCGCAAAACCAGTTGAACGAATAAAAATGTCTCGTCGCAGACAGACAATTGCAAATCGCCTCGTTGAAGTGCAACATACTGCCGCGATGTTAACAACTTTTAACGAAGTGGATATGACTTCTGTCATGAACTTACGTAAACGTCGAAAAGACAATTTTTATGAGCAGCATGACGTCAAACTTGGGTTTATGTCTTTCTTTACGAAAGCGGTCGTTGCAGCTTTGAAGAAATATCCTTTATTAAATGCTGAAATACAAGGCGATGAAATTGTTAAGAAAGAATTTTATGATATTGGAATCGCGGTTTCTGCACCTGAAGGGTTAGTTGTTCCTGTTGTGCGTGACGCAGATCGAAAAACATTTGCTGGAATCGAATCAGATATCAATCATTTAGCAGTGAAGGCTCGTGAAAATAAGCTTTCATTAAAAGAGCTTCAAGGTGGAACCTTTACGATAACGAACGGTGGAGTGTTTGGCTCATTGCTTTCAACACCGATATTAAATGCACCTCAAGTTGGAATACTAGGAATGCATAAAATCCAACTTCGACCTGTTGCCATTGATGAAGAAAAAATGGAGAACAGGCCAATGATGTATATTGCTCTATCTTATGATCATCGAATCGTAGATGGGCGTGAAGCCGTCGGCTTTTTAGCAACTATTAAAGAACTGCTTGAAGATCCAGAAAATTTACTGTTAGAAGGGTAAAAGTTTTAAATATGCAGCCATCAGTGTAGAGTTCTCTACGCTGATGGAATTTTTTAATTAAGGAGTCATTAGATGAACCATAATAGTTGGAAAGATCAAACCATTAAGCAAGTGAAATGTATCCATACAAACGCAAAAAAATATAAAGTGTCATCTGTATTAACACCTGGAAGAGTGTATGAAGTAAAAAATGAAACGGAAGAGTTTATCTTTGTTGAAGACAACAGTGGGAAAATTGGAGGATTCTACAAGGAGTACTTTGAAAATGTGAAAAAGACTGTTTAACACAGTCTTTTTCTGCTTTAAGGGGTGATTATATTGAAAAATATACATGTTTATCGTAAAGAGGAAATAAAAGAGGTTGACCAAGTAGCTGAGAAGAAAGGACATGACCCGTATACACTTATGGAAGTCGCTGGTAAAAGTATTTTTGACCAGTTGGTGCCACTACTTAATTGTGAACAAAACATTCTCGTCTTATGTGGAAGAGGAAATAACGGTGGTGACGGTCTAGTCATCGCTAGACTTCTTCAAAATTCGGGATATAAAGTTTCGGTTACGTTTCCATTAGGTGAAACAAATAGTGAAACAGTTGAAAAGCATCTCTCATACTATCATGAGCTATCCTATCAAACATGCTCTTTTGAATATCAAAAAACGGATGTTATTATTGATTCTCTGTTAGGAATCGGGACAAGAAATCCTTTATCAAAAGAAGTCATCGATCTTATAGAATGGGTCAATAACCAATCTGCACTCGTTATTTCAATCGATCTTCCTTCAGGTATAGAAGCAAATAGTGGATATGTTGAACATGCGATTAAAGCTGATCGAACATTTTCCCTACATGGAGCAAAATATGCCCAGTTTTTATTACCTTCTGGACTATATTTTGGGGATAGTGAAGTCATTGATATTGGTTTACCACAAACCTCGAAGGTAAAAATATGGAACCGTAATGATTTCATGCGAACATTTGAAGAAAGAGAACAAGTTGATGCTCATAAAGGAACATTTGGAACCGGTTATTTAATTGCTGGAAGCGATGATATGCCTGGAAGTGCCGTATTAGCAAGTATGGGAGCATTAAAGGGAGGGATTGGTAAGCTTATTATTGGGACGACAATAAAAGTGGCTCAAACGATTAGTCAACATTTATTAGAAGCAACCTATCAAATGGATCCATACGAAAAGAGTTTACCAAAGAAAATATCCGCTATTGCTATTGGATCAGGTTTACCTTACAATCAACAATTAGATACTTTTATTAACAAAACAATCCAACATTCGACCGTTCCGATCATTCTTGATGCTGGAGCGTTGCAACATCGATCGTATAAAAGTCCGAATATATTGATTATTACCCCTCATCCAGGTGAAATGGCCCGGATAGTTAATTGTTCAATTGACTATGTTCAAAACAACCGGATTGTTGTTGCTCAAACTGTTGCAAAACAAGAAAATATAATTGTCGTTTTAAAAGGGCACTATACTGTGGTTGCCTTTCCAGATGGAGATGTTTTTATTAATTCCACTGGAAACGCTGCTTTAGCAAAAGGGGGCTCAGGAGATGTGCTAGTAGGGTTGATGATGGCATTATTATCAAATCAGAGTAGGATCAAAGAGGCGGTAGTGAATGCTGTGTACATACATGGCTTAGCAGCTGATTTATGGGTGGGAAAATATTCTGCTCATACTCTTTTAGCGTCAGATTTGACTGAGTTGTTTTCGGTCGCAATGTCCAAGGATTAAAAGTATCGAAAGAATAGTAGAGATGAGGTAAGTAGATGCAAAAACAAGTAGAACAGTGGTCGTCCAATTTATCTTTCGTTTTAGCTGCGGCAGGGTCAGCAATAGGGCTCGGAGCCATTTGGAAATTTCCTTATATGGTTGGAACAAATGGTGGAGGAATGTTTCTACTATTATTTATTTTTTTTACCCTTTTGATTGGTTTACCATTATTAATGAGTGAATTTGTCATTGGAAGAGGTACGCAATTAGATGCAGTGGAGTCTTATAAACAGCTTGCTCCTAATACTTATTGGCACTATGTAGGTAGACTTGGGATCATAACTTCGATTATATTACTATCTTTCTATAGTGTTGTAGGTGGTTGGATTACCATCTATTTGTATAAAGCTTTAACGGGTCAGCTTGCTGGGCTTTCTGAGAAGGAGTACGGTGCTTTATTTGGAGAAACCATTAGTAATCCGAGCACGGCTATTATTGGACAATTGTTATTTTTAGCCATGACCATTTTGGTCGTATCAAGAGGTATCCAAAAAGGAATTGAGCGTGCGAGTAAAATTATGATGCCGGCTTTATTCATTATTTTTATCATTTTGATCATTCGCTCGGTTACTTTAGATGGTGCATGGGAGGGCTTAGTCTATTTTTTGAAGCCTAATTTGTCTGCTATAACGGCGGAATCAATTCTTTATGCGATGGGACAGTCGTTCTTTGCTTTAAGTGTCGGGGTATCTGTCATGGTGACCTATAGTTCCTATTTATCAAAAGAAGAAAACTTACCTAAGTCAGCAGGTTCCATTGTTTTATTGAATATTCTCGTATCTTTTTTAGCAGGTATTGCGATTTTTCCAGCCGTATTTTCGTTTGGATTAAACCCCGGAGAAGGTCCTGTTTTATTATTTAACGTGCTTCCAACCGTATTTAGTCAAATGCCGTTTGGAATGATCTTTTTTACTGTATTTTTAATCTTATTTTTATTTGCTACATTAACCTCAGCTTTTTCTTTATTAGAGATTGTCGTGGCTTCTATTGCAAAAAACAATTTAATCAAAAGGAAAAAAGTTGCATGGATTAGTGGATTAGCTATTTTTATACTTGGGATTCCATCGGCTTTGTCTTTCGGAGTTTTGAATGACCTTATTTTTTTTGGTGAAAAAACATTTTTTGACGTTGCCGATTTCTTAGTTAGTAATACCCTTCTTCCACTTGGCTCACTTCTAATCGCAATTTTTGTATCTAGGATATTGAAAAGGGAAGAGTTGTTTAAAGAGTTTTCTCAAGGATCAAAAATGAAACGTAGCGTGTTTTCCATATGGTATTTCTTAATTCGCTATTTCATTCCTCTCGCAATCATTATCGTGTTTTTAAATGTACTAGGTTTATTTGATTTGTTTTTATAAGTAAAAATGAAAGGAGCCATCATTTAAATGGTTCCTTTAGTATTATTCTAATAGGGGGTCCATTTTAGCTTCTTTGCTTGTTGAAATCGGTTTGAAACTTCGTCCCAATTGACGATGTTCCACCAATTATCAACATATTCTCCGCGATCGTTTTTGTATTTTAAATAATAGGCATGCTCCCATACATCTAAAGGGAGTAGGGGAATGATATCCCATTGTGTTAAGTTTTGATGCTTTTCTGCTTGTAAAATTTCTAACCGTTGTGATCTTGGAGACCATACTAAAATGGTCCATCCACTTCCTTCTATAGCTTTGGCTGCATCCTGCAGCAGAAAATTGCTGCTTAAATTGTTCAAAGCTCCCAAAAGAATGATTAATCTCGTTTAATAGTTCCCCAGATGGTATACCGCCTCCAGACGGTGACATGATAGTCCAAAAAATGGTATGCAAGTAATGACCAGAGCCATGAAACGCAAGTTCTCTTTCCCATCGTTTAATTTCGGTAAAGTCTTCTTTTTCTCTTGCTTCTTTAAGTGCTTTCTCTGCTTTATTTAGTCCATTTACATAACTTAAATGGTGTTTATCATGATGCAAAGTCATGGTCTCTTGATCAATATAGGGCTCTAATGCATTATACGAATAAGGGAGGGGAAGGAGAATGTGCTCTCCAATTGGGACTGGTCTTCTTGATTGAATAAGCCTTTTTGCCCACTCATGTAAATTTAGTGCTGACTCGTATAAATAAGATTTATCCTTCGAACGAGTAGTGACAGATTCATATAGTTGATCATACTGCTTTCTCCAGTCGTCATCTTTTATCCTTTTTTCTTTCATCAAACTGTCCATGTCTATAAGCCATTTTCGTAAGGATGTTGAATAGGCTTCTTCATTCATATGTTTATCGCTCCATTTCTGGCCACAATATTAAACTTAAGATTACTATATTCAATGGACAGTGGATGAGTTACGACTTACACGATGTTCCTTTTATTATACGTCGTTAACCGTACACCTTCGCTATTCTTATTACTCGTTAATAATCTCTTCAAGCCGATCCGGATAGTTAGAGAACATTCCCGTTACGCCCCATTCCAGCACTTTTCTCATGTCGTTTTGCGTATTGACTGTATAAGGATGGACCTCCAACCCAAGTCTTCGAGCTGTTTGAACATAAGACGAATCAATGTTTTGATAGTTTGGGCCTACACCTGTCGCATAATGTCTAATTAACTTCAATTCCCATTCGGCAAGTGAACCATTGAAATTGAAGGATAATAATTGGATCCTCGGTATATCAGAATTTAATTCGCAAATCTTTAGTAAACTATGAGGGTTAAAGGATTGAATAATGACATGTTTATTTTTTATTTTTTCATGAGTTAATAGATCATAGCGGTTAAGGATTTCTATTAAGGTTTTTTCATTGTCTTCATTTAAATCAAACCCCTTCGTTTCGATATAATATTTCTTTTCTACTCCAAAATGTTCAATGATTTCTTCTAAGGTAGGGACTTCTAATCTTTGATAATTATCTTTTGCAAGATGAGGATATGTTTCATTAAACCATGAACCCGCATCAAGTTGCTTTATTTGTTCAAGTGTGTGATTTTTGACGAACCCATTGCCATTTGTAGTTCGATCTAGTGTTGAATCGTGAATGGCAATTAAATGACCATCTTTTGTGACATGTAGATCGATTTCAATATAATCGGCTCCCATTTCATCTGCAAGTTGATAGGCTGTGATCGTATGTTCTGGAGCGTATCCAGAAGCTCCTCGATGAGCGATATTGATAATATCATTTCCATGAGCCCATTCTGGTATTGAAAATAGTAAGATTAGAGTTATAATCATGACGAATTTTAGTTGATTAGTGAAGTTGCTTTTCATTTTTAATACAACCCTTTCTACTTTTTAATATGGACCTATCATAATTAGACACAAATAGACTATATTCCTCTCAATTAGATGTTAATAAAATGTAAACATTGTAAAGTGACATAAATAAAATCTATAGTCATAAGACAAATTCAAATGATCATATTCTATATAGTAATAAATGGAGAGAGAGTGATTGAATGAATAAGAGTCCATTTTCTCAAGTGAAAGCTTACCATCCTTACCGTGGGTTGTATGACCCATGTCCGCCAATTGAAGTGAAATATTACTCGACACCACCTAATCTTTATTTAGGTTTCCAGCCGGCAAACTTACCCCAATATGCACCATTAGAAGCTTTATATAAAGGGACTTTGTGGCCAATATTTTATGATGAATATCCAATGAAGATTGAAGATAACTCCCCACCAAAAGGAGAGTGAAAAAAGATGATGAAACCTTATCCTGAGGAATATTATAAAAATTTAGAAGAAATTCAAGCGATTGATTTTGTCCTAGTTGATTTAACCTTATATTTAGATACACACCCGAAAGATCTTCAAGCTGTTGAACAATTTAACCAGTACGCTAATTATAGTAAACAACTTAAACAACAATTTGAGACACTTTATGGCCCGCTTCAACAATATGGAAATAGTTATTCTGATCGGAATTGGTTTTGGGGTACAGCTCCTTGGCCTTGGCAAGTATGAATATTTCTTGTTTTGTTTGTAGAAAAGAGAGGTGGGGTATGATTCATGTGGTTTTACGAAAAAAAACTTCAATATCCTGTGAAAGTGAGCAGTTGTAATCCGAGACTTGCTAAATTTTTAATTGAACAGTATGGTGGTGCAGATGGAGAGTTAGCAGCCGCCTTACGTTATTTAAATCAACGATATACTATACCTGATAAAGTAGTAGGTTTATTAACAGACATTGGAACAGAAGAATTTGCCCATTTAGAAATGATTGCTACAATGGTGTATAAGTTAACAAAGGATGCTAGTCCTGAACAATTAAAAGAGGCTGGACTTGGAGCTCACTTTGTTATTCATGACAGAGCTTTGTTTTATGCGAATGCTGATGGAGTCCCGTTTTCGGCAACATATGTGCAAGCAAAAGGAGACCCGATCGCTGATTTATATGAAGATATTGCAGCAGAAGAGAAGGCACGTGCGACGTATCAATGGATTATTGATATGTCGGATGATCCAGATTTAAATGATGCCTTAAGTTTCTTACGGGAAAGGGAGATCATTCATTCACAGCGTTTTAGGGAAGCAGTAGAGATCTTAAAAGAAGAACGAGATAAGCAGAAAGTGTTTTGAACTAGAGTGTAATGCTCTAGTTATTTTTATTTTACAAAGTATTCATGCTCAATAATCATATTAAACTATGTTCTAAATAATTAAACTGTAATTGTAAAAATAAACTTTTCAAGAATATACTTAATTTTGGAGGGATTATTGATATTTATTCCAAAAAGTGTTTTAATTAAATTATGTTCTAAATAAACAATACTATAATAAAGAAAATACATAAGAAGGGGAGAGGACCATGCATGAGGGAAAAAAGGACAAGCAGTGGTTTTTTAGTCAAACAACGAGCCTTTTTAAAGCTATACTTGATTACTATGACTGAGCAAGAAAGATTGTACGGATTAAAGTTATTGGAGCACCTAAGAGAAGAATTTAAACCTTATGGATTTAGACCAAATCATTCTGAACTATATAAAGCGCTACATGACTTGATGAATGATGACATATTAAAACAAGTGAAACGTAAGAAAGAGGGAGCAGAGCTACAAGAAGTTGTTTTTTATACATTTGTAAATTATGAAAAAGGAAAAAGATATAAAAAACAATTAAAAGTTGAACTCGAACGTTGTAGAGGCTTAATTGATAAAGCAATTAAGGACAATTTTTAGGGATAGTAAGAAATTCGATATCCATTTCGAAAATAGGCTTCTTCGCTACTTACAGTGTAAAGTAAGTGCTTAAATCTAAACATCTGAAATCAACTCAATTAATAAAAAGGTGTATTCTTCCTTACAGAGCTGGTTTTTCAACTTGTAACAGGTGGAGAATACTGAGCAAGCAATTGAACTCATTCCCTTGTCCGCCTTTGAAAATACTATATGATCATTCTAAATGGCGAAGAGCCGAAAATTGAAAGGAGATAAACTATAATAAGATATGAGTTTATCTCTTTATCTTTATCACAAAGATTTAAAAATTGGCCAACTTCTAAGGTGCTTCCTACAAAGAATCATGGAAGCAATGACAGTTAGTAGACAATGCGTTTCATCGCTAAACAATCGCTTCCGCTTTTTTTATTGTCTAACTTCAGCGCCTACCTACTCGTAAGTTTTCCGACGCACAGGAAGTGCTAGCATTATCGTTGTCCACAGGATGTGACTGTTCTTAGTTGACGTACCTTTACTTTGCGTCGCTAAACAGTCGCTTCCGCTTTTCTTATATAAAACTATTTTTTACAGCGTTAGAGTCAACAACATCTGGATCTGCAACAAAGTTAATGGGGATATAAACAGGGGAAAGGTCACCGGAAGTCTCACCGAATCCTTGGGTTCTCTTGGAAGAGTTGAATTTATCAGCTTGAATGCTTGGTCCTAGATTAATACTACTCTGTTCATCCACTAAGTTTACTTTAAAGCCGATAATATTTAAAATCATTGGACTGAACATTGATTGATCACTCCTTTATTGTATATTTAAAAGAAGGAAGGAGAGTCCACTTCGTCTCGATCATCGACTTTACTTTGAGTACCGATAAACGGTGCGTGATCAGCTAAGTTCTCACCGAAACCCTGGTTTTTTTTTGTTGAGTTTTGAAAATTAGACTGACTAGTTTGCCCGATATTCAAACAAGAAGCATTTTCGATGACATTTATTTTAATCATACAAATATTAATAGTAATAACAGGTGATTGTGCTTCTTTCATTTTGCTCCCCCTGACGTAATTTCGATGTCCTTATGATATGGTATATGTTGATAAAGAGGGTGGTATGAATAATGGATAATGAAAAGCTAATGCAATGGTTAAATCTAGCTAAAAATGTTTATGGATCAGAATTTTGGGAAACTTTGTTTGATGAAGATTTTAATCGCTCTATGCTAAAAAATTCTTACGTTAATCATTCTATTCATCAAGGTATACAATCGTTTCCGTCATACGACGTGATTGAGGAGGATTCATATGTTAATATTTTAATTGACCTACCAGGATTTGATAGGAATGATATTGATTTAACGGCACATAAAACAATGCTTGTTGTTAAAGGGTCAAGGAAATCAAATGATTTACAATTTTATCATAAAGGACGTTTTTATGGTGATTTTGAAAAAAATATTCGTTTGCCTAAGCCTTTAAAAGAGAATCATATGCAAGCAAAAATGATTAATGGTGTATTGTATATCGCATATGCAGTAGAAGAAGAACAAGGTGAAACGATACCAATCGATTAAAAAAGTGGTGTTTAATGTATGAATTGGTTAAATTTTTTTTCGCTGAAACAACCACAGCAGGAGAAGTCGACGAAAGATTTAGAAAATAAAATCGATCATTTAACTGAAAAAATAGAAGAACTCAAACAAAAACAATCTGTTATAGTCGAACAAATAAATGTTGATAAGATCATAATTGAAAAGTATGAACAAAGCAATAATTTTGGACAACTTGGCATTAAACAACTAGAAGGAAAGTTAAATATTGGAGCGACATATTCTTATGATAAAGATGAACTTAAAAAGAGTGAAAAAGAAGAGCAACCCAAGGAACAGGCAAACCAAAAACAGTCAAAAGGAAAAAAACAAACCAATCCTAAAGTCCGTATGAGGAGTCGTAAATAGCCTTATTTACATGTTTCGTAAGGAAAAATAAATAGCGAAATTGGTCAAATGAATCAATTTCATCAACCATAACCTTGTCAAAAAAGATCTCTAAATCTTCAATTTCTGAATGTAAAAACATCTTTGAATATTCTATTTTATATTTCCATTCTGTATATTTATTTTCATATCCGAGGGATAAAAAAGTATTCTTTAATTCTTCATTCGTTATCAATTAAGCTCATCCTCAGTATAGTGGTCTAAATTTATTATTTCCGTGAATAGTATGTTTAAACATTAAGATGAAAGAGAAGGTTGAAAACACCCTTCTCTTTTTTGTGAGATATAATTTCTATCCGTTTAAAATTGCTGCTCCGATGATGACTAGTAAAATGAACAAAACTAAGATTAAAGCATAACCACCGTAACCACAACCTCCATAGGTTGGTCCGCAAGAACCATAACCGTATCTATTATAACCCATGATTTCTTCACCACCTTTGTAATCATAAATTCAAAGAATTTTTAAGTTACTTTTTAAAATTAGGAATCTATAAATTTTAAGAAGGAGGCAGTTATTATATAAATTTAGCTTCCTTCTCATATACTTTATATTGTTAGGATCTTAGTAGTAACCTCCACCAAAGCCACCACAGCATGCACAGCCAACAATGACTAAAAGGACAAATACGACAACTATAAATGCAAATCCTGAACCGTATTCACTCATTTGTAACACCTCCTTTGTCACTATTATTTATATGTTTAGGCTAGCTTGTCTTGATTGGACAATCGCCCTAGAAAAAGGTAGGCGTTCGTGGAGTTTTTCAAAAGAGATTGTCCTTTTTTTGGTATCAAAATATAATACATATTAACAAACCCCCTAATCATTTCGATTAAGGGGTTTTATTTTTTATCTATTTTTAATTAATTTTCAAGTTTTAAAACGACTCGCCCGTTAATGTCTCCTTGAAGCATTCGATCGAATACTTCATTGATTTTATTTAAGGGCTGAGTCTCGATGATTGTTTTTACTTTACCATCAGCTGCAAACTGAAGAGCTTCCTGTAAATCTTTTCGTGTTCCTACAATTGATCCAACGACTTTTACTCCGTTTAAGACTGTGTCGAAGATAGGAAGTGGCATCTCTTCAGGTGGTAAGCCTACTAAAACACAAGTTCCACCTCTTCGAATAGAGCTATAGGCAGATTCAAATGCTGGTTTAGAAACTGCGGTAACAACAGTTGCATGAACACCACCTGTTTTTTGTTTTATCAATGGAGCTGGTTCTTCCTCGTTAGGATTAACAACTAAATCTGCACCTAGCTTTTTTGCCAGTTCAAGTTTATCTTTTCCTAAATCAACAGCGACTACTTTAAGTCCCATTGCCTTAGCATATTGAACAGCTACGTGACCTAAACCACCAACTCCGTAAATCGCTACCCATTCTCCTGGTTTAGCACCTGTAACTTTTAACGCTTTATATGTGGTTACACCTGCACAAAATATAGGGGCTGCTTCTTCATAGGATAAATTTTCTGGGACCTTAACAACATAATGCAGCAGCCTTGCAATAGTCAGCATATCCACCATCGACAGAATATCCGGCATTTTCTTGGCTTTCACATAATGTTTCTTGTCCACTCAAGCAATATTCACAATGTCCACAAGCAGAATAAAGCCAAGGAACACCCACACGATCTCCAATTTTTAAATGTGTAACTCCTTCTCCAATCTCTTCAATGACCCCTACACCTTCATGGCCAGGGATAAGAGGAAGAGTTGGTTTTACAGGCCAATCTCCATGAGCTGCATGTAAGTCAGTGTGACAAACTCCACATGCTTTTATATGTACAAGAACCTCACCAATACCAATGGACGGTTTTTCAACTTCTTTAACGGTTAATTCTTTTTTAAATTCATCAACAACAGCTGCTTTCATTCTTTAGTCCTCCCACTAGTTTTAAAAATGAATGTACGAACAAATATATGAAATAAAGCACTTACACAGCATAATCATACAAAATATAACTAAATGAGTCTGTGATTGAAATCACAAAAAACAAAACACTAACGTCACACCAGTTCTAAAAGAACCCTGTTCTAAATAATAAGTTTTTAAAAATTTCTAAATGAAGCATGAGCGAAAAATGTATTTTTTTACTAAGGGGGGATAAACGTTAAAGAGAATCTATTTACAAGGGGAGAGTTATGAGAGACCTGAAAAAGGACATCTCGAAAATATCGAGGTGCCCTTTTAAACTAATATAGTGAAGAAACTTTTTCTTGAAGTTCTTTGTTTTCTAAATACTCATCATAAGTGGTTTGTTTATCAACCATTCCTTTAGGAGTAAATTCAATGATTCGATTAGCAATTGTTTCAATAAATTGATGGTCATGTGAGGTGAATAACATGGCACCTTTAAAGCTAGTAAGACCGTTATTTAATGCTGTAATTGATTCTAAATCTAAATGGTTTGTTGGATCGTCAAATAATAATACGTTGGAACCACTTAGCATCATTTTTGACAGCATACAACGAACTTTTTCTCCTCCTGAAAGAACGCTAGCTTTTTTAAGAACTTCTTCACCAGAAAAGAGCATTCTACCTAGAAATCCTCTTAAGAAGCTTTCACTTTGATCATTTGGTGAGTATTGCCTTAACCAGTCAACAAGATTCATTTCATTGCGATCGAAGAAAGGACTGTTATCCTTTGGAAAGTGCGATTGAGATGTAGTCACACCCCATTTATACGAACCACTGTCTGGTTCAATTTCACCAGATAATATCTTGAAAAGAGTGGTATATCCAACTTCATTGTCTCCGACGAAAGCAATTTTGTCTTGTTTGTTCATTGTAAAGCTGACATTGTTTAATACTTTAACTCCATCGATTGTTTTTGTTAAACCTTCAACCATTAATACATCATTGCCAATTTCACGCTCTGGTGTAAAGCTTACGAACGGATAACGTCTTGAAGAAGGTCTAATATCATCCAATGTAATTTTATCGAGTAGCTTTTTCCGTGAAGTTGCCTGTTTTGACTTGGAGGCATTTGCACTAAACCTAGCGATAAACGTTTGGAGTTCTTTAATTTTTTCTTCTTTTTTCTTATTTTGGTCCTGCATCATTTTTTGAGCAAGTTGACTTGATTCATACCAAAAGTCATAGTTTCCTACGTAAACTTGGATTTTGCCAAAGTCTAAATCGGCGATATGAGTACAAACCTTATTTAAGAAATGACGGTCATGAGAGACAACAATAACTGTGTTTTCAAAGTTAATTAAAAATTCTTCTAACCACTGAATGGCTTTAATATCTAAGTTGTTCGTAGGCTCGTCCAAAAGGAGAACATCTGGTTTACCAAATAAGGCTTGAGCTAATAGAACCTTTACTTTTTCACTTCCTGTAATGTCCGCCATTTTCTTGGTATGCAGTTCTTCTGAGATTCCAAGACCTTTTAGAAGGATCGCTGCTTCAGATTCGGCTTCCCAGCCGTTCATTTCAGCAAATTCTCCTTCTAATTCGGCAGCTTTGATACCGTCTTCATCAGAAAAATCTGGTTTCATATAAATAGCATCTTTTTCTTGCATGACTTCATAAAGTCGTTTATACCCCATAATGACAGTCTTCAACACTTCGAATTCTTCATATTCATAATGGTTTTGTTTTAAAACAGCTAATCGTTCTCCAGGGGATAAGTGAACATCTCCTGTCTGTGCTTCAATTTCTCCTGATAAGATCTTTAAAAATGTGGATTTTCCTGCTCCGTTTGCACCAATTAACCCGTAGCAATTACCAGGTGTGAACTTAATATTTACATCTTCAAAAAGTTTGCGATCAGCAAATCGTAAACTAACATTTTGTACATTAATCATATTTGATTGATATCCTCCAATTCACAATTTCTATGAAATTATATCATTTCCTTTATTGGAATGCGATAATTGGGTATAATAAAATGAAGTTTATATTTTAGGTACTTATATTATGTAAGTATTTCTGAGGATTTGCGTGAGGAAAAAACGAATTAACAACATGTTTTTACATATAGAGGAGAAATCAAATGCAAACAATTGAAACAGGTAAGACAGCAACATTAAAAGTAGAACGAGAGGTTCCTTTTGGCTATTTTTTAACCAATGAGGAACAAGACGTATTGTTACATGAATCAGAAATAACGGAACCGATTGAAATTGGTCAAGAAATTGACGTTTTTATTTATGTTGATAAACAAGATCGTTTAACAGCTTCAATGAAGATTCCTCAAGTACAAATTGATCAATATGATTGGGCTAGCGTTGTAGAGGTCAGAAGAGGGTTAGGTGTTTTTGTTGATATTGGCATTAATAAAGATATTCTCGTTTCTGAAAGGGACTTACCCGAATTAAAACACTTATGGCCTCAAGAAGGAGATCAGTTGTATATTTGTCTGCGTTCAAATCAGGAAGGAAGGCTTTCCGGAAGATTAGCTACAGAAACGATTATACAAGAGCTAGCTTCTCGTGCTCCTGAATCGTTGATGAATAAACAAATCAAGGGACGAACATATCGAGTGCTGAGAGTGGGAAGTTTTGTGTTCACAGAAATTGGTTTCCGCTGCTTTATCCATCATTCAGAGCAACTAAAAGAACCTAGACTCGGTCAGATGATTGAGGGAAGAGTCATAGACGTTAAAGAAGATGGATCATTAAATGTTTCATTAATTCCCCGAAGTCATGAAAAAATGGACAAGGACTCAGAGACTATATTACGTTACTTGCATTCAAAAAATGGTTCCATGCCGTTTAGTGATAAAAGCGATCCTATTGATATAAAGGAGCAGTTCCAAATGAGTAAAGGCTCATTCAAACGGGCGTTGGGTAAGTTAATGAAAGAAGGAATCATTTATCAAGAGCAAGGGTGGACTCATAAAAAGGAGAACGATTAAGTCGTTTTAAAAGACCTTACCAATGCGGAGAGGTCTTTTAGCTGTCTTTATGTTACTGCCATTGATTCTTTATAAATTTGTCTCTACCAGATTTTTTTCGATCTTCTTTATAACCTTTAGGGTTCTTTTTATAAAACTGTTGATGTTCTTCTTCCGCTTCATAAAAAGTAGAGGCTTCTATAATTTTTGTTTGAATTGGTTTCGTGAATTTTAAGCTTACTTGTTCTTTGCTTCTTTCAGCAAGAATTCGTTGCTTTTCATCATGAAAGAAAATAGCCGTCAAATATTGAGAGCCGCGATCATGAAATTGTCCACCATCATCTGTAGGGTCAATTTGTATCCAATATAACTCTAATAGCTTTTCATATTTGAATAATGAAGGGTCATAGGCAATTTGCACAACTTCATAGTGACCTGTTTGCCCTGTTTTCACTTGCTCATATGTAGGGTTAACTAGCGATCCACCCATATATCCTGAAACAACTCCTTTAATCCCAGGTAATTGATCAAATGGTTGTACCATACACCAAAAACACCCACCTGCAAAAGTGGCAAGCTTAAATTGATTCATTGTTCGTTCTCCTATCAAAAATATTCTTAATGTAGAGTATAAATTGAAGAATGACTTCTTACAAATAGAAAGGTTCGTAATTGTTTTTATGAGTATTTGTTTTGGAATCAAAATAAGGATAATTTACCTGTAGTAAACTTGAAAAGTAAGGTGATTTGTGATATCTTAATGGTGCTAGTTTTTGTTCGGTAAATTTTTAGGTTTGAAATGTTTCGCCTTTGATTACGAAGAACAAGAATAGTAATACACCCGTGCACGTGTTGTGCGCAACAGGAGGAAGAAAGATGTTAACTGGTAAAGTAAAATGGTTCAACTCTGAAAAAGGTTTCGGTTTTATCGAAGTTGAAGGTCAAGATGACGTTTTTGTTCATTATTCTGCTATTCAAGGCGAAGGTTTCAAAACATTAGAAGAAGGTCAAGAAGTGAGCTTTGAAGTAGTTGAAGGTCCTCGTGGTCCTCAAGCTTCTAACCTTCAAAAATAAAAATTTAGATGTATGAAAGACTCCATTTAAAGGGGTCTTTTTTTGTTCAAAATAACTGTTTAAACAACAAATTTTAATCTTGAAGAAATCTAGAGGTGTTCCACAAATATCATTTTTTAAGTGTTATTAAATTCTAGCTCTTTTCAGTAATGAAGAGTATACATTTTTTTATTCTTTCTTTCCGTTCCCCTTACATAACCTCTTTATCATTTCTAAATCCTTTTTTTCATACAATTAGATAACAACCTTTTGAGTGACTAAAAGGTAGGAAACTATACAGAGGGAGGATCTTAGTTATGAGTGAAATACAAAAGAAAGATGAAAGATACGTTTGGCATTCTATGAAACCTTATTCTCCTGAAAAAACCATGGTGGTTGAAAAATCTTCTGGCTCCTGGATTGTTGATACGGAAGGGAATAAATATCTTGATGCAATGGCTGGACTATGGTGTGTAAATATAGGTTATGGAAGAGAGGAGTTGGCGCGGTCAGCATATGAACAGCTTGTTGATATGCCTTATTATCCCTTAAGTCAAAGTCATTTACCTGCCATAAAATTGAGTGAGAAACTAAACCAATACTTAGATGACGATTATATCATCTATTTTTCTAATTCAGGTTCAGAGGCCAACGAGGTTGCTTTTAAAATTGCCAGACAATACTATCAACAAATTGGAGAATATAGTAGATATAAATTTATATCTAGATATAGATCTTACCACGGAAACACAATGGGAGCTTTATCAGCTACAGGGCAAGCACAAAGAAAATATCGATACGAACCATTAACGAATGGATTTATTCATGTACCACCTCCGGATACGTATCGAGATGAAGAGGCTCAAGTTCAAGATCCTCTTCAATTATCTTCAGTAAAAGCCATTGATCAAACGATGACATGGGAATTAAGCGAGACAATTGCTGGAGTGATTATGGAACCGATTATTACAGGCGGAGGGATTTTGGTTCCTCCTGAAGGCTATTTAAAGGCAGTGAAAGAGACATGTGAAAAACATGGAGCGTTGTTGATTGTTGATGAGGTTATTTGCGGATTTGGAAGAACAGGAAAGATGTTTGGGTATAAGCATGGAAACATAAAACCAGATATTATTACTATGGCAAAAGGAATCACCAGTGGATATTTACCTTTAGCAGCAACAGCAGTGAGAAAGGACATCTATAATGCTTTTAAAGGGAAAGAAATGTACGATTGTTTTAGGCATATTAATACTTTTGGAGGAAATCCTGCTGCATGTGCTTTAGCTTTTAAAAATATTGAAATATTAGAGCAAGAATCATTGGTTCAAGAGTCTGCTCGCAAAGGACAAAAGCTACTAGAAGCACTTAAAAAAGAACTGAAGGATGTACAATATGTAGGAGATATAAGAGGAAAGGGTCTGTTAATTGGTATTGAACTTGTTGAGGATAAGATAACAAAAAAACCTTTACCTGTTCATTTTGTCAATGAAATAATAGAAGGATGTAAAAAAGATGGAGTATTAATTGCGAAAAATGGCTTAACAGTAGCTGGTTATAATAATGTTATTGTGCTTTCACCACCATTGAGTATAGAAGACCATGATTTAACATTAATATTGGAAACAGTTAGTGAAAACGTGAAAAAATTAGATCGGTAACCATATAAAAATCCGAATGTTACAGTCTTGTAACTTGCTGGTAGTCGAATTGTTTTAGAAGTGACATAACTATATGATATCCTCGCACTTGTTAGTAAAAAGAAACTAACAAGAGGAGGAATTTACTCATGAAAAAATTTACGTTAATAATGACGATGTTTTTATTAATTCCAGTTCAGCAAGCATTCGCTAAAACTTTACCTATAGATGTTTTTTTCGAAAACGAAGATACAGAACTAGTGAATCCAATTGAAGAATTAAAAAACTCACGAGAAGACCATCCATTAAGAAACGCTGATACAACTAATGAAAAAGAATTAAAGGTAGAAGCAACAGCTTATACAGCTAATTGCAAAGGCTGTTCTGGAATTACAGCAACAGGTGATAATTTAATAGAAAATCCAAATATGAAGGTAATTGCGGTAGACCCTGATGTCATTCCCCTTGGTTCAAAAGTATACGTAGAAGGATATGGAGAAGCGATTGCTAGTGATACAGGTGGAGCAATAGAAGGGAACCGTATTGATATCTTTATCCCATCTAAAGAGGCGGCTTTAGCATTTGGAAGAAAGGATTTAACAGTGACAATTTTAGAATAGAGTGTGAACTACTCACCACTTAGCTAACGTTAGAAGTGGGAGCTTCTCAACTCCACGACGAAAGTAACCTTTCATCTCCTTGAGCGTTACTTCGGACTGAACCAGCCCTAGATGTCTAACGAATGGAGTTCTTTCTATACCTTGATTATTTTACGAGTGGAAGGAAAGCTTGGTTTTCGCAGTTATTTGTCCACTCAACCATATACAATCACTTATCAAAGAACGAATCATAGGAATATTATAACACATTTTGTCTATCGCCAACCGAAATTCATCTCCACCTTATCAATGAGCTTCGCCCTTAACGTTCTTGAAGATGGAGACTTCTTTCGGAAATCGTTAAAAAAGTCCTGAAAAAATTGGAGTCGAATAACTTTGTTGTCTCACTATTACAAGCTCCGACGCCTGTGATCTTTTGAGCAATCGCCTCATTCTTCTCGGTTCTTTTTTCGCTTTTTGAACACGCACTATTAATATAGAGAGGTGTGTTAGTAGAAATATAAAGTTAATAAAAAATCAAAATAGACGGGATAAGTTGATATAGTAAGCAAGAGATGAACGTGTAGATAGTAAATTTCATCAGATGAAATAAGGGTAATAAGATTTGTAACAAAGAAGGAATATCATTGAGGCTTTTGTTGGCTTCTAATGTTTTTATTATTAAACAATATTAGGAGTATGTCCATTCTTAAGAGGGATATATTATAGCAAATAAAAGCTATCTTAAACGGCTTAACTCCATGTCATGTTCACCAACTTTTTGACTTAAGTATTTTTGATTCTCATCCATTCGATCTATTTTAGAATTTACTTCATCGAACTTATCATCCATTTTACTTTCAATCTGTTCAAACCGTTTGTTTGTTTGTTGTTTAAAATCAGCTAAATCCACTTTAATGTTTACTATGTCTACTTTCATATCCGTTATGTCTTCCTTCATGTTCGTTATGTCGTGTTTCATAGTAGTAATATCTTCCTGAGTTTTTGCGATCATTTCAATGATCATATTTAGTTTTTTCTCCATTTGCTTTCCTCCTTATATTTAATTATGAATCATTATATCATTTATTTGAGCAAAAACGACAAATAATTTGATTTTTGAATTTTACTGTATTGAAAGAAGAGTTCAAAATTTACCTAAAAGAACATAGACCGTTATTTCAACGGATCTATGCTCTAACAAGTTTAGTTTTTCCATTTAATGTTGCAACCTAAGCTAGGTTTTTGATCACTTGAGATTGGTTCATTCACTAACAAAGCATCAAGAGCCTTTCTAATTGACTCGCCCGTAACAGGTTTGTTATTTCCTGGTCTAGAATCATCTAACTGCCCTCGGTAAACAGCTACCATATTTTTGTCGAAAATATAGAAATCAGGTGTACAAGCTGCATCATACGCTTTCGCTACTTCTTGTGTTTCATCATAAAGGTAAGGGAAGGGGTAGTTTAATTCTTCCGCTTTTTTCTTCATGTTCTCAGGTGAGTCGTCAGGGTATTGGCTTACATCGTTTGAATTAATTGCAATAAAAGAAACCCCTTTTGTGATATAATCATTTGCTAGTTTAACTAATTCCTCTTGTACGTGGATGACAAAAGGACAATGATTGCAAATGAACATAATAACAGTTGCTTTATCTGACTTCACATCTTCTAATGAGGTTTTTCCACCTGTAGTCGGATTAAATAATTCAAAATTAGGGGCTTTATTACCTAACGGAAACATATTCGATTCTGTTCTTGCCATCTTATTCATCCTCTCCTTATATTTTCATTAAAAGTATAACGAAAAATAAGACTGAAGAGAAATAATCCAGTTTTAGAGGTTGTTCAAAAAGTCATGAAAAATTGCTGTCGAATAACTTTGTTGTCTCGCTATTCCAACCTCCGACGCCAGGATTGGCTAGCACGAGCGTTGTCCCTAGGATGGGGACGTCTTTAGCTCGTGATCCTTCAGTTTGTACACTGTGGTGCTCATAGCTTCGTGGCCTCGTTCTTCTCGGCCCTTTTCCCCCTACTTTTTGAACACGCACTTTTAAAATCTTTATTTTGTTGGTACACTTTCAAATAGGATAATGAATAGTAAAGGATTTTAAATGATGTTAAATATGATAAAAGATTGGCAAACAGCCATTAACATAGAAATTGCTCAATTGAAAAAATATGGACATACAAAATATCGAATCACAAATGGACAGCTAATTAAGTCCGGTGAAATATTTACTTATTATTTTCAAACAACTGCAACGGTGAACATTCCAGTAAAAACGTTTATTACTTTATGTATAGATGAGGTGGAAGAAAAAGCACAACTTTTATCTTCAGAAGGAATAGGTCTCGTGATTGAATCTCCACGATCATTTGGTGAATTTATTCATGAGGGCTATATATCCCATGACCCATGGGAATTATTAGAGGAACTAAATGTTCGACTAGACGAGATAAAAAAGAGTAAGCGTAAACGTTCAAGGGTGAACAGGTTAATGAATCCTTCAGTCAATCTGAGACATCCGATTGAACAAATAAAAGGAAACGTTCATGAATTAGTTTTGCGTTCAAAATATAATCCTATTACCTTTGTATGGGGACCACCTGGAACGGGGAAAACGTATACATTAGCAAGGGTAGCCGCAAACAAATATATAAAAAATAAAAAAGTGTTAATATTATCGCAAAGCAATCAAGCTGTTGACGTATTAATCAATGAAGTAGCTCTGTTTTTATTAAAGAAAGATAAGTTTTTAGAAGGTCATGTCATACGGTATGGTACGAATATGAGTGGGGTTTTATTGAAGGAAGTAACAATTGATCATTTACTCCATAAATCACACCCTTCAATTATTGTAGAAAAAACCAAACTTTCAGAGGAACGAAAGCTTTTAAAGCAAGATTTAACGACATCATTTAGTCAGCGTGATACTCACGATCTGTTAACAATAGAAGAAAAGCTTACTAAACTAACTGAAAAAATCAGACGAAAAGAAGAACATTTAATAAAAGACGCTAAAGTCATCGCCACTACATTGGCAAAAGCAGCCACTGATCCTCTCATTTATGAGCAAACCTTTGATTTAGTGATCGTGGATGAAGCAAGTATGGCTTACGTTCCGCAAATCGCTTTTGCTTCTTCACTTGGAAAAAGAATGATTGTGTGTGGGGATTTTAAGCAGTTACCACCAATTGCAGCTACTAGACATCCATTAGTAGAAAAGTGGTTAAAAGAAGATGTTTTTCATAGGTGTGGAGTGGTCGGAGAAAAACTTCACCCTCAATTGTTTCTATTAAGAGAGCAACGAAGAATGCATCCTGCTATTTCGGCATTTACAAATAAATATATTTATGAATCACGAGTGGTCGATCATCCATGTACAACGCAACGGGTTGAATTAAGTATGAAGAAACCTTTTCAACATCACGCTTCGATTTTGTTGAGTTCTATAGGAAGTGGATCATACTGCCTAACAGATAATTCTTCTGGATCTAGAATTAACATATGGAATCTCCTCCTTTCTTTCCAAGTGATTCAAGAGGCTTACGTAAATGGTTTTCGTTCGATTGGATACGTAACACCATATAGAGCTCAAGCTTCTTTAATGAATGGTTTGTTGAAAGAAATTTTTCTTGAACAATCGATTGAAGCAAATATTGTTGCAGCAACCGTTCATCGTTTTCAAGGAAGTGAACGCGATGTGATGGTTTTTGATTCGGTTGATAGCTATCCTCAAGGAAGAGCAGGTTATTTGCTAACAGGTCCCAATAGTGAGCGCTTACTAAATGTAGCGATGACCAGAACAAGAGGAAAGTTTGTTCATGTTTGTGATCAAAATTTTTTTAAAGCTCGAACTAAACGAGGCAAGAAGATTAACCAGCTGATTGAGCACCAACAAACGTTTGACCGAGTTGTTAATCATCAAGAGATAGGACATTGGATCAAACATCATCATGATCATATTCAATGGAAACACGCACTTAATAAAGAAGCAGTCATAAAAGACTTAACAAAGGTAAAAAAACAAATTGTGATAGGGTATGAGGGTGAGGCTCTTTCTAGGGAATGGACTAACATTTTAACCAAATATCAGGACAAGTTAACCATTTACTTTAAATCTGAAATAAAGAATCTTAAACCTACTCAACTTTTTGAAGAAATTGCTCCGTTTTCTTTCATTAATATTGATAACAAAATACTCTGGATTGGTCAGCCATTTGATAAAACTAAATGTATTGAACCACCTTTTGTAGCGATCCGTATTGAAGCACCTAGTTTTATTCAACAGTTTATGGGGATGCTAGGTTGTTCGTTTTAAATATTTCACTTATTGAAAAAGGATTTAAGGAGAATTTTTCTTAGTTAATATAGCTCGCTAGCTTCTTCTTATTTCTAAGTCTTTTTTTTAAAAAATGATTCGTAATGCCAAGTGTTCATTCAATTGAAAAAGGGGGACTCCATTTAAGGATAAATGGTTTATTCTTTCTTGATTC
This sequence comes from Bacillus carboniphilus, assembly GCF_020524035.2. Classification (NCBI taxonomy): domain Bacteria; kingdom Bacillati; phylum Bacillota; class Bacilli; order Caryophanales; family Bacillaceae; genus Bacillus; species Bacillus carboniphilus. The sequence goes on from NZ_CP129013.1 coordinate 806,882, forward strand.
TCAGAAGGAACAAACCATTTTTTGTAATTATAACTTTTTCTTTAATTGATTTCTTTCATGGTTTAACAGCCATTCTTTTCTCCACAATCCTCCAGCATAACCTGTAAGTTTGCCATTTGCTCCAATGATTCGATGGCAAGGAACGATAATACTAAGTTGGTTTTTACTATTAGCAGTGCCTACAGCTCGGACCGCTTTTTCATTCCCAATCACTGCGGCAATGTCTTTATAGGAAGAAGTTTTTGCATATGGAATCGAGGTTAATGCGTTCCAAACTTCTTTTTGAAAGGTGGTTCCTGTAGCCAAGGATGGGATGTTAAATTCCATTCTTTGACCATTAAAATATTCATCTAGTTGCTTATAGCATTCTTTTATGACATTAGGTGTTTCCCCATTGATTTTATTTTGAATTTCCGTTTTGTCAGAAAATAAAATTGAAAAGATGACCTCATTGGATCCACCTATTTCAATCATTCCAATAGGTGATTTGTAATCAACCATATACTGTTTACACATATAATGACCTCCATAAATAAAAAGTGGCATAGGCTTCCCATCCTTGCCAGCGAGCCGCAAATTCCTTTATTTCGCTAATACTTGGCTTTTGATCAAGATTCAAAACAGATTTTAGCGCATTGTGTAATCCAACGTCTGAAATTGGAAATGCATTCAAATGGTGCAAACTTTTCATCATTACGTAATCTGCTGTCCAGGCCCCAACACCTCTTATTTTCGTTAACCTCTCTTTTGTTTGATCATAATCTCCTATATCTATTAACTCTTCCTTTGATAATTCCCCGCTTGTCATCTGTTTTGCTATTCCGATGATATACTCCGCTTTACGAGTGGAAAATTGAAGAGATGTTAAATCATCTATTCGCAAGGTTGAAATCCTGTCATACGAAGGAAAAAGCCAAAAAGGATGCCCTTCATCAGTTAAACTTTCTCCAAATTGCTCAACTAATCGTTTCTTTAACGTATAAGCAAAGGTTAAATTAATTTGCTGTCCAATGATTGCCCAAGAAAGTGCTTCAAATAAATCTGGAATACCAATAATCCGTAGTCCTTTATAATTAGGTGCTACCTTTGATAGGACCGGGTCTGTATTGGCCATTTGATAAAAGGGATCTAGGTCTGTATTAAAGTCAAACCAGTCCCATATATAGCTTGCAACTTTCTTACGGACAGATATCGACGGTTGATGTATGGGGAAATCAACTCTTACTCCTTGTTTACAAGCTTTTATCTTCAATAAAAGCAGATCTTCTTCTATTTTAAGTAACTTATATAAACATCCATCTATTATTTGATGTAACACTTCTTGATTAGATCTGTTTAAAAAAAACAAACACTCATCAAAATTAAAGTCGTTTGATGGATAAATTTCAATATACGTTTGTTCGTCTTTCCATGTCATCGGAGAACCTCCTAACCCGAAGACTCATTAAAAATAGTTTATCAAAAAATGAATGTGGTTTCTTCTTTATTCTTGCTTTTCTATTTTGTCAATAATAGCAAACGAGGTGAAAAGGTAGGGTGTGTTGTTGTAAGAGTTGTGATAAACTAGGACTATTAACAAATAAAGGGGAAAAATCAGGAGTAGACTATTAGAGTATAAAGATGGTGAGTTTGCCTAGTTAGAATGGGGTGAATGAAATATGCAATACATATCCATTATCAATATGAAGATTGCTGATCATGAAGTACCAAATCTCAGGGAACAAGTCATAGACAAAGAGTGAAAATCATGAATACCCATCTAAATCACTATTTTGAAACAATCCTAATATCTGAGGAAGTAGGGACTCGTAAACCAGATAAACAGATATTTGAATTTGCATTGAATATGTTAAATATAAAACCGGAAGATGCATTTTTTGTTGGAGATGACATCATAAAGGATATTGGTGGTTGCCAATCAGTTGATATAAAGGGCATATGGTTTAATCCTTATAAAATGAAAAATAACACTGCAATAAAACCATATGCCGAGATCGATTCTTTAGGAAAATTATTTAATTATCTTATCTAGAATTGAAAATTTCAACAAATAGTTGTTAACAAACTATCTCTCTTATTTTTCCAACCATTTTAAAATTGCTTGGTTTGTTTCTTCTGGTTTTTCTTGTTGAATCCAATGACCGCAATCTAGATTTACTACTTCAACATTGGGAACGAACTCTGCTAGATTACCAGACTTCGCCACTATGTCTCGATCACCATAGATCATGAGTGTAGGTTGTTGAATTATAGGATCCACATCTGATAATAAATGCCAATTTCGATCAAAGTTTCTGTACCAGTTTATACTTCCCGTGAAACCGGATGATTCGAAGGAAGAGATAAAAACAGCCATTTCGCTTTCACTCATTAAGGGTTCACCCAATGGTGTGTATACTTTGGCGAGATTGACCAAGTTTACCCCCATCCCTGGCTTAGGCGCTCTGATTGGTGTATTCTTCCTGTACATATTACGAAGAAACTGGGATGTATTTTCTTCGAATATAGTATCTGCTTCGCCCGGATTTCGATTGAAGTTGACAATATAGTGGTCAGGTCCTAGCATTTCTTCCATGACCTCTACCCAAGGTTTTTCCCCTCTAGCAAGGTAAGGTACACTTAAGTTGATCACTTTATTTACTCGACTTGGATGTAATAAGGTCAGTCCCCAAACGACAATAGCACCCCAATCATGCCCAACAAAAATGGCATCTTCGTATCCGTAGTGATCTAGAAGTGCCACTAAATCAGCCGCCAAGTGTTCAATATCATAATCAGTAACTTCACTCGGTTTGGATGAATTGCCATAACCTCGTTGATTTGGGGCGATGACATGATAGCCTGCTTCGACAAGGACGGGTACCTGATGGCGCCAAGAAAAGGCATGTTCTGGCCAACCATGACAGAGCACGATAGGATTTCCTCTATTTTGTTGACCTGCTTCGAAAACTTCGAGTTCCACATCATTGACTGAAATAAGGGTAGGTTTAGGAAAAGCAATTTCATGAATCATCATATTTCCTCCTTGTTTTATTTTTCTAATCTATTACATTACAAAGTATTTAACCTTTTTTAACCTAGTAAAGACTTTGTAAATTTGAAATCGTTCTTAAGGGGCTCCCAATCTGTATATAGTGAGGAATTGAAATTTCTGATACTTGCATATCAAATCCAGCTATATGAATGGGTTCTTCTGAGTTCTTAAGTTCATCAATGTAGTTGAGTAGATTTAATACGTTGTCGGTATGCCATTGTGGTATAAGGCTATTCTTCATTGCTGTTCTAGGTCCAACCTCATCTAGTTTTTCATTTGTGATCCCAACCTCTGCTAATCCACTTTCAAACGCAACCACATTGTAATCCATTTCCTCATGCAAAAACTTTATTAATCTACTTTTTATTAAGCTGTATTCAGAAACGCCATGTGAACTCTCACCGAGCATGACTACTCTTTTATCTTTTAACACTTCCTTTACAAAATGCAAATCACTATAATCTGAACTTTGTAAATCAATGGATTTAATCTCATTTGCAGTTTCATTGTGATCTACTTTTTCTTCGATTTTACAACTTGATAAAACGAGAGGGAGAGCGAGTAAGATAATGGCGATTTTAATTCGATTCATGAAATTCCTCCATATGTAATATGGTTTACATACAATATATCACATTTAATATAAAAAGACCCTGTTTATATACAGAATATTTAGTGAAAAGACTATGATTATAAATGAATAATAGATCAAGTTATAAAATATAAATCTTCCTATATTACTCTATATGTTTTACCGCGCATAATATCTCTTATGTGCGGTAAAATGAATTTTATAGTATACTAGATAAAACAGAAAGGACGGTTGTTTTCGTTGATAAATAAGGAACAATTACAAGAATGGTATGCTGATGAACTATTAATTTTTGAAACGGAAATGGATAATAGAGATTATTCCCATTTTACTATTGAAAATTATAAAAGAGATTTATATATTTTTCTTAATCATATAACCAAGACAAAGAATGAAAAGGTAAATTTAGACGAAGTGAAAAAAATCCATATAACCTTGTTCATGAATTATTTAAAAGCGAAACGGGGGAACAGTGCAACGACAAGAAATAGAAGATTAACCTCTATTCGTTCGTTTTATCAATGTTTACTCGACTATGAACTAGTGAATGAGAATCCGGCTTTAACAGTGACTGCAGCAAAACAACCAATTGGAAAGCTTCCTTCTTACTTAGAAAAAGGAGAATTGAAAGCTTTTTTTCATGAGGTAGCAGAAGTCTCTCAACCGATGTATGTCAAGCGTAATAAAGTAATGTTAGGGCTGATGGCGTTCGCTGGGTTGCGTGTAACTGAAATTCATCACCTGAACTGTTCTTCCATTTATTATGAAAAACGAGGAATAGTTGTACACGGAAAAGGAAACAAGAATCGTTACATACCATTGCCCGATCAGCTTTACGATGAACTAACCGTTTATATAGAAAAGGAGCGATTATTCCCAATGAAAGGGGAGGAGGATGCTTTATTTATTTCAAGAAAAGGAAAGAGAATTTCTAGAAGGCGAGTACAGGAAATTACAGAAAGAATCTCTAGAAGTCTAAAAGAAAAACAGTTTCTTAAGAATAAAGATATTTCAAGTCATAAACTTCGTCATTCTTTCGCGACCCACTTAGTCCGCGATGGAAAGGATATAAGAACCGTTCAAGAATTATTAGGACATACGAACTTAAATACAACACAACAATACACTCATGTATCAGATCAACAAAAACAGAAAGCAATGGAAATGGAATTAAAGGATTTTTTTGAATAAACAATAATAATATTATGGTAACTAGAAAAACTTTTTTAAGGTGAGTGAAGTTAAGTTCTTATGTACGGAGAAATTAAACTAAATGTACTTTATGGGAATACGGGCAATATTATAAGAAGTCTATATTTTTTGAATTACATTGATTCTTCACCATTACGACGGAGTGTGTAAAAGAATTATTTCGAGGTGAAAGTTATCATATATTACGAAAAGCTGTATCTTTCGCTTATTATGGTTATAAAAATGAAAACGCTTAAAATCTCTGGAGTGAATGCAGTCGGATACTCTCCAATTGCATTTTTTTATTACAATGCCAGTTTTTATTTAATATGTTGGCTTAAAGAGAAACAAAGAAACTAGTCTCAGATGCTATGAAAAATATTTTTCCAGTAGCATGGAAACATATCAACTTCTCATGAAGATTATGAGCATCATCAGAATGATCAGAGAAACGATGTAGATCATGCATGAAGGACATGGTGATCATGGAAGTCATGATCACGGTACTATGGTAGAAGAGTTCAAAAAAAGGTTCTTCATTTCCTTAGTTGTTACCATGCCTATACTGCTTTTATCCCCAATGATTCAAAATTTTCTAGGGGTGGAATGGAGATTTCAGTTTGATCAATACATCTTGTTTGGCTTAGCTACCTTTGTGTTCTTCTATGGTGGATGGCCATTTTTAATAGGTGCTAAGGATGAGCTGACGCAGAAAAATCCGGGTATGATGACATTGATTGGTCTTTCTATATTTGTTGCGTATGGGTATAGTTCTTTGGTTGTGTTTGGTTTATCAGGACGGAACTTCTTCTGGGAACTCGCTACCCTAATTGATATTATGCTCCTTGGACACTTGATCGAAATGAAGTCCGTAATAGGTGCATCGAATGCTCTGGAAGAGTTAATAAAGTTATTACCGAACGAATCTCACAAGGTAGATGAGGATGGAAATATAGAGGATGTGCAGGTTTCGGATTTAAGTGTGGGGGATAAAGTACTCATAAAACCAGGAGAAAAAATTCCGGTAGATGGCGATATCATAGAAGGAAAAACAACGATTGATGAATCGATGTTGACTGGTGAGTCTGTCCCTGTTGAGAAAGGAGAAGAAGCAATTGGTGGTTCTGTGAACCAGGAAGGATCCATTACGATAGAAGTGAAAAAGACTGGTGACGAAACCTATTTATCGCAGGTCGTTGGTTTGGTGAAAGAAGCTCAAGAATCTAAGTCTAAAACCCAGGATATTTCTAATCGAGCTGCTAAGTGGCTCTTTTATATAGCCTTAGCAAGTGGAGTCACTACTTTTGTAGTCTGGCTTACACTTGGAAGTCCAATCGACGTTGCTCTGGAAAGGATGGTAACGGTAATGGTCATCACCTGTCCACATGCTCTTGGACTTGCAGCACCATTAGTCGTAGCTGTTTCTACATCCATATCAGCAAAGAAAGGTCTATTAATACAAAATCGGGCAAATTTCGAAGGAGCTAGGAATTTGGATGCTGTAGTTTTTGACAAAACTGGGACTCTTACAAAAGGAAAATTTGGCGTAACCAACATTATTGCCGAACATCCGTATGATGAGGAAGAGGTTCTCCTTTTGGCAACTTCTTTAGAGCAGAATTCAGAACATCCTCTTGCGAAAGGGATCGTTGATAAAGCAAAAGAGCAAGGAATTGATTTTAAACGTGTTGAGGAATTCGAATCTATGACTGGTAAAAGGGTTGAGAGGAACTGTTGATGAAAAAGAAATAAACGTAGTAAGTCCTAGATATGTAGATAAGTATGGATATGAGTATGATAAGACATCCTTTCAGTCCTTTTCGGAAGAAGGAAAGACCGTTGTCTTTGTTATAGTTGAACAAAATTTGATTGGTATGATTGCTCTAGCAGATATTGTTCGGGAAGAAGCAAAAGAGGTAATCGATTCTCTAAGAGGGAAAGGAATTCACTCTATTATGTTAACAGGAGACAACCAGAAGGTGGCTGATTGGGTTGGGAAACAACTAGGCATTGAAGAGATATATGCTGAAGTACTACCGGATCAAAAAGCTGATCAAATAAAAGAGATTAAGGGGAAAGGCTGGAAAGTTGCCATGACAGGGGACGGAGTGAATGATGCACCTGCTCTTGCAACTGCTGATTTAGGTATAGCTATTGGGACGGGTACCGACGTAGCGATGGAATCAGCTGACATTGTCCTAGTAAAGAATAATCCAAAAGATGTCGCATCCATTATAGAGCTTTCTAATAAAACATACAAGAAAATGATACAGAACCTATGGTGGGCAGCAGGATACAATATCTTTGCACTTCCTTTAGCAGCAGGTGTGCTTGCCCCTATTGGCCGGCAGTTGGTGCTGGATTGATGAGCTTAAGCACTGTAGTTGTTGCTATCAATGCGAAATTATTAAAATCCTAATACACAAATGTTGTTTAAAAAACAATCCTATGATTTGAGCACTTTTCTTCCAGATTAATATAATAATATTATGTAAACAAAGGTCGTTGAATCTTTGTTTAATAGTAGGGAAAAGGATGGTTTTCTTATTTAAACCATCCTTTTTCTTTTGAATGGGTAATCGCTTCAATTCGGTTGCTCACTTCAAGTTTATCTAATATGGTCGAGATATAATTTCGAACGGTCCCAGACTTGATTTTTAACTGGGCAGCAATATCTTTTGTATTTTTACCTTCAGCTACAAGTTCTAATACTTCTTTTTCTCTATCTGTCAATGGGTTTTCCTCTTGATATACACCGTCGATTAATTCAGGTGCATACATTCTTTTCCCCTCCATAATGCTACGAATGGAGTTAGCGAGTTCATCACTTGGACTGTCCTTTAATAAATATCCTTTTACACCCGCTTTTACAGCACGCTGAAAATAGCCCGTTCTGGCAAAGGTAGTTAAAATAATGACCTTGCAGTCATATTTTTGAAGTTCTTCCGCTGCTTCAAGACCACTTTTTTCAGGCATTTCAATATCCATTATACAAATATCAGGATTATGTTTATGAACAAGGGAAATGGCTTCTTGACCATTACACGCCTTACCAACAACGGTCATATCATCTTCTAAATCAAGAAGTGAACCTAGAGCACCTAACAACATTCGCTGATCTTCTGCAATCACAATTCGAATCATCACTTAAACCTCCTTCTTTATATCTTTTATGACATTTGGCACAGACATCAACACGGTTGTGCCATCGTTTACATTAATCGTTAACTCTCCATTTACAAATTCTAAACGTTCTTCTATCCCTAATAAGCCACTACCTCTAACAAGATCTTCACCTTTATTCATGCCAATCCCGTTATCTTGTATAGTAATGATGACTTTGTTTTCCACTTGGTCAATTATAATTGAACAGGATGAGGATTGACTATGTCTAACAACATTTGTAACAGCTTCTTTTAAACACATACTTAAAATATTTTGTATAAAAAGTGATATATTTGATAAATTGGTCTTTTCAATAATTTTATACTCAATTTGAGCAGCTTTAAGAATTTGTTTAACATGGATCAATTCTTCTTTGAGTTTGATTCCCCTCATGTTGGATACCATGATTCGAACCTCATTAAGTGCTGTTCTCGCTGTTTGTTGCACGTCTCTAAGTTCATTGCGAGCTTGCTCTCGGTCTTTTTCAATTAATTTATTTGCTAAGTCACTTTTTAATCTTATAAGGGAAAGTTTTTGACCTAATGTATCATGAAGGTCTCGGGCGATTCTTTGACGTTCTTCCTGAATGAGTAAGTGGGCAATTTTTTTATTTGCATCTTCAAGTTGCTCTTCCAGTACGTCTTGTTTTTTTTTGTTATAAATATTGAAAGGGAGAAGAATGACGCTTATTCCAACAATGACAATAAAAGGTAATTGGTTAAAAAATAATTCGTTCTTTATGATAATATTATAATTAATGGAAAATCCAGTCGCTATAATATGAATAATATAAATGATGATAAAAGCAAGACGATTTTTTATATGTCCGTTATAATAGGCAATAAAAAAAGAAAAGTAAATAAACTGATACAAAATAGACATTAATAAAGAAATGCCTATTAAGACACTCGTCCATAAGTAGATGGGCCAATTCTTTGAAACAAAAGCCAGTCGATAGGAAACAAAAAACAGGATCGTTAATATCGTTCCTACTACAATATCTACGGTAGAAAAAAAGTAGTAAAACGGTAGGATACTAAGCATAGACCAAATATATGGAGCAATTCCTGAATCTTTACGAAACCATTTCATATTTTTACCTCTTCTAAGAAAATAGGTGCGGTATTAGTAGTTTATCATATCAATGATATGCTATTACTTTCAGAAAGGATTATAACATTGTTTCTTTTTAAGGTTTAACATATTTGGCTTTCCCTCTATTCATCGAATATTCTTTTAAGGCTTTAAACCCGACAAATTTTTTTTGTTGTTCATCCCATAACCGAAACTTAAGCGATTCCAAGCTAGTAGCAAGGGTTATGGTTGGAACGTTTTGCAATTCGGCTGTATTGTTATGCACTTCCTCTAATTTGTAATTAGGAACACGTGGACTTAAATGATGAATATGGTGAAAACCTATATTCCCTGTGAGCCATTGTAAAAATTTCGGAAGTTTGTAATAAGAACTACCTTCTACTGCTGCTTTAACATATTCCCAATTCTCATCCTCTTCGAAATAAGAATCTTCAAATGTATGTTGGACATAAAAAAGCCAAATACCAAATGCACCTGAAATAAGGAAGATCGTACCTTGAATGATCAATAATGCTTTCCATCCAATTGTAAAGCAAAGAAGAAGAATAAATGAAACAATTAAAATGTTTGTTATATACGTATTCATACGTTCTTTTTGTTTTGCTTTTTTTCTGTTAAAGCGATTTTTGATTAAAAAGACATAGATCGGACCTAATCCAAACATGACAAGTGGATTGCGATAAAACCGATAAGCCATTTTTGTCTTTAAGGGAGCCTCGATATACTCATCCACTGTTAAAAGCCAAATATCACCTGTCCCACGTTTATCTAAGTTGGAACTTGTGGCATGGTGAATAGAATGTTCATACTTCCATTGGCTAAAAGGAAACAAAGTCATTACTCCTGTTATCGTACCAAGAATTTTGTTAGCACGTGGACTTCTGAAAAAGGAGGCATGGCAACAATCATGAAAGATAATAAATATTCTTACTAAAAACCCAGCTGCAATAGCAGCAATAAGAAAGGTTAATACATAAGAAAACGATAAACTTTGATAGGCAAGAAACCATAATGTTAAAAAAGGGACAAATGTATTGATGATTTGCCATATGCTGTTTTTTCTATCAGAATTTTCAAAAGGGGAAACCTGTTTTCTTAAATTCTTTTGTTTTTGTTTATTCATACATTCTCAAAACCCTTCGTCTTAGTTACTTGTCATGATATACAAACGACTTGAGTCTATAAAGATATAGGTGTCATAGCGTATATATGACAAATGTCATATTGAGGTTGTCCAATATCTAAATGTTAAATTTTCCTGAAGAAAAATGATTTATTCTTAATAAAAAATCGTCATTCTTACACTCTCATTTTTTTTAGCTGTAAACGAATAATATTATGCGATACTTTTTACAAAACAGGTGACAAAAATTTTTTCATTTTGCAGGTATCTCAATTCTTTATGTCTAAAACTATACTAGATTACCTTGTTTTTAGTTAAAAACTAAATAATTGATAATGAATAGAAATGGGAGATATACAGATGATTAAAGCGATTTTTTTTGACTTAGATGATACATTACTTTGGGATGAGCGAAGTGTTTCCGAAGCATTTGCAAAAACATGCCAGTTTGCGCAAACAAAATATCCATTAGACCCTTATACACTAGAAAAAGCTGTTAGAAAAACTGCAAGAAAGCTATACTCTTCTTATGATACTTATGAGTTCACAAAAATGATTGGGATTAATCCATTTGAAGGGCTGTGGGGAGATTTTACTCATGACCATAAAGATTTTCAGAAAATGAATGAGATTATTCCGAAATATCGAGAAGAAACCTGGACAAAGGGACTAGCTCTACTTGGAATCGATGATTCAGATCTAGGGGCGACTTTAGCTGAACAATTTCGTATAGAGAGGAAAAAACATCCCTTTGTCTATAGTGAAACGTTTCAAGTTTTAGATCACTTAAAGGAAGAATATAAACTACTTCTCTTAACAAATGGTGCACCAGATTTACAAATGAAAAAACTAGAGTTAACACCTGAGTTATCACCATATTTTGACCACATTGTCATTTCAGGTGATTTTGGAAAAGGGAAACCAGATCCTAGCATTTTTGAATATGCCCTTAACCTACTATCTATTAATAAAAAAGAAGCAATAATGGTAGGAGATAACTTAATGACAGACATACTAGGAGCATATCGTGTAGGGATCAAAACCGTCTGGATAAACAGAAATAACAAAATAAAAAATGAAGTAGTGCCTGATTATGAAATCAGCAGATTGGAAGAGATCTTTCCTTTAGTACAAGAGTTGAATAAAATGTATTAAAAAGGGTAGAAAATTATGGTAGGGTATAGTAAAGTATTATTGTGAAAACATTCACAAAATAAAAGGAGGACTAAAATGAAAGCTGATGTAACAATTATAGGCGGAGGACCTGCTGGAGTAGAAGCTGCCTTATCAGCAGCTGAATGGAGCAAAAATGTCATTTTAGTTAGTAATCATCCCATTGGTGAACTAAAGTCAGCCTATACAAATATGATTTTAAACCATGAAAAGGATATCCTTAAGTACCAAACATTTTGGAATCCACTTTTTGAACAACGAAAGAAAGAGTGGGAAATTTCTCTTTCTGCTAAATTAATAGAAAAAGGAATACATATTGTTAAAGGAACAGCAGAATTTATAGACCAAGAGACCATTCGTGTTTTCTCAGATGACGAACACCTTATTCAAAGTAATAAAGTGATTGTTGCAACTGGATCACATCCGGTTTTTCCAAATAAAATGCAGCCAGATGGAAACCGTATCTTTTCCTATCAAAATATATATAAACTAACCTTTATTCCATCTACCATGCTAGTAGTCGGAGATGGACCAATCGGATATGAAATGGTGAATTTTTTCTCGAATTTAGGTATAAAAGTAACCTGGTTATTTCCACAACAGCCTTTTGAACTTTACCATGAGAATATTCAAAACTATTTATTAGACTTTTACATTGATAAAGGAGTAAACATAATAAAAGGGCCATATGTTACAAGTGTCGTAAGCAAGGGGGGAGCATGTTGTAGCAAAAAGAGAAGATGGTAGTGACTATAAAGCAGAAGCTGCCTTTATCACTCTTGGATTTGAACCAAATGTGAAAAACTTAAGTGTAGAAAAGTGTGGCCTTACGTTAAATGAATTTAACTCCATAGACTGTGATGAATATGGTATGACTACTTGTCCTTCTATTTATATCGTAGGAGATGCACAAATGCCTTTTGCAGCTGTTTTTGCTAAAGCAAAAGCAAAGGTAGCTGCCCTTCATGCGTTAGGGCAAAAGGTTAATCCAATAGATGATCGTAACATTCCGTTATCCTTTCATGAAAACCCACAAGTTTCGACAGTCGGTAACATGAATGGATTTAAAACAGTCACGATAGACTACACGGAAGATAATTTTAAAGCATACATCGATGACCGTAAAAAAAAGGCATGTTAACACTTTCTATAGATGAGAATGGTGTGATCGCTGGTGGTATTTGTATAGGAGAACAAGCGAAGGATATTATCTCTATGATTGCTCTATTAATTAAAATGGAAGCAGATATCTATAAAGTTGAAGATTTTGTCCCTGCCTATCCTTCTTCTATGGGATTACCTTTCGCAGCAATCAGAAAAGCAGTGAAGAGATATCATAAGCTTGAAAACGTGTAAAAAGGTAGCATGAATCTACCTTTTTACATGATCCCAAGAAGTTTTCCAATCATATTCCCCATGTTAGGTGGTCTACCGGGTGGAAATCCGCCATAACCACCATGTCCCCCCGGGTCCAGGTGGGAATCCACCCATTCCAGGAAACCCTCCTGGACCATAAGGGTTTCCACCCATACCTTGGTTTCCTCCAGGTCCGAACGGAAATCCACCATACCCTTGATTTCCACCCATTCCATATGGGAATCCACCATATCCTTGGTTTCCTCCAGGTCCGAACGGAAATCCACCATACCCTTGGTTTCCCCCAGGCCCGAATGGATTTCCACCCATACCTTGATTTCCTCCATAAGGATTGCCTCCAAAACCGCTATTTCCAAAATAATTACTCATAGTCATTAAACCTTTCACTAAACCACCAATTCTTTGAGGTTGATGTTCAAATCTATATGATTGAACAGGAGGGTAGTAGCCACGCTGATAAGTAGGCATTGGCATAATCGTTTCACCCTTTCATTGATTATTAGGTAAGTGTCCTTATCAGCATATGTTCAAGATTCTATAAGGTTCATATACCTCTCTGGATGCTGAAAACTGCATAACTCTCCCTTTTATGGTACGCTAAAGAAACTAGTTTAATTGAATGAAATGAGGGGATGTAATTGGAAAAAGTCGGAGTTCTCATTATCAGCCATGGATCCAGGGATGTAGAGTGGGTAAATAATGTTAATCACGCTGTCAACAAGTTGGGAAAATCTTATGAAATTCCGATTGTTTCCTCATACTTAGAAGTGGTCAAAGATCGAACGATTCAGCAAGGGATTGACCAATTAGAGCAAAAAGGAGTCACACAAATGATTGTTATCCCCCTTTTTGTATCATCAGGAAGCACTCATATTGATGAAATGAAGTTTGCATTTGGATTAAAAAAATTTCCAGACTGTCAAACGAATATAAAACCTTTTCGTATAAATTCAAGTGTACAGATGAGCTCCCCTTTAAATGACGATCCAATTGTGATTGAGATGATTTTAAATAAACTTCAGGCGTTATCAATTGAACCTAAAAATGAGCGTGTGTTAATTATTGCTCATGGAAGTGACAAAAGTGGATTTCATGAAAAATGGATCGCTATCTTGCAGAGTATTGCTCTAAAGATAAAAAAGGAGGGAGATTTTTCTGATGTTGATTATGCAATGCTTCTTCCAGATCAGTCGATCAAAAAGTTAACGGATTGGGAGATGAATTTTCCGGAAGAACCTGTCATTGTCTTTCCCTTTTTCTTAAGTAAAGGCTATTTTACAAAAACGGAAATACCTAATCGTTTAAAAGATTTTTCATATCGTTATAATGGGGAAACGATCTTGCCACATTCATTGATTGAAAAATGGCTTAAAAAACAAATTCATCTATACATAAATAAGATAGTCTAATAAGGTTCAATGAGCGAATAAATGAGTATAATAAGATAAAATATGTGAAAGGGGATCATTTATTTGAATTACAAAAACCGAGAAGAAGTACCAACAGAAGAAAAATGGAATCTAAAAGATATATATGAATCGGAATCCTTATGGAAAGCAGATTTTGAAAAAGTTGAAAAATCGATTGAAAAGATTAAATCATATGACGGAAATATAAAAGATGCCCAGTCTCTTTTTGACTACTTAAAGCTTGATGAAGAAATCGGCTATAGTTATAAGAAGTTGTATGTTTATACTATGCTGCAAAAAGATTTAGATACAAGAGAGACTTCCTCACAAGCCATGATGGACCAAGCCAGTCAGCTCGGTCAAAAATTAACTGCTGCTCGCTCATTTTTTATGCCATTCTTGTTAAGTTTAGAAGAAGAGGAGCTAAAGTCGTATATAGAGTGCATAGAAGGTCTCCGCTATTTTGAAGATGATTTACTGGATTCTTTCCGATATAAACAACATGTGTTAAATAAGGAACAAGAAGAGATTTTATCACAAATGGGTGAAGCTCTTTCAGCCCCACAAAAAATTTTCGGTATGATCAATAATGCTGATATAAGGTTTGGAATAGTTAAAGATGATGAAGGAAATGAAGTAGAGCTGACACGTGGAATGTTCTCTAAAATTATGAAAAAGCAAGATCGACAAAAGCGAAAAGAAGCGTACGAAGCATACTATCAACCTTATTTACAAAATAGTAATACCATCGCAACAACACTATCAGCAGCTATTCGTAACAATGTCCAGCTGTCAAAAATGCGTCACTATCCTTCTGCAATTGAACGGTCCTTATTTGCAGATAGAGTACCTGTGTCTGTATATGACAACTTAATTCACGAAACAAGAAATCACCTCGAACCAATGGAAAAATACTTATCCGTTCGCAAAAAGGTGTTAAACGTTGATGAGCTTCGTCCTTATGATCTGTCTGTCCCATTAATAAAAGATGCAGATGTTGACATTTCCTATGAAGATGCTTATAAACAAATGCTTGAAAGCTTAGCACCTTTAGGAGAGGAATATGTATCCACATTAGCATCATTTAAAGATAAATGTTATATCGACGTAAGAGAGACAAAAGGAAAAAGGTCTGGTGCATATAACTTAGGTTTATACGGAGTTCATCCTTTTATACTACTCAATCATCGTGATGACTTAGATAGTTTATTTACGTTAACACATGAGTGCGGACATGCGATGCACTCGTATTATACTCTAAATACCAACCCTTAATCTCTTCTGGCTATTCCATTTTTGTTGCAGAAGTCGCTTCAACCGTAAATGAAGTGTTGTTAATTCGTAATTTATTGAAAAAGACTACAGATCAAGAGGTTAAGAAGCATTTATTGAATCATTTTATCGACAGCTTCAAAGGAACCATGTATACACAAGTAATGTTTGCACAATTTGAAAAAGAAACACATGAAAGAGCGGAAAAGGAGCAGCCATTAAATAAAGATGTGTTTAGTGAAGTTTATGAACGTCTTTATCAAAATTATAATGGTGACCAAGTGGTTAGAGGGGAAGAACTTAAAGTTGGTTGGTCACGAATCCCCCATTTTTATCGTCCGTTTTATGTGTATAAATATGCTACAGGATATGCGGCTGCGATTGATATTGCGGATCGATTGTTAGCTGGTGATCCTCATACACAAAAAACGTATTTGGAATTTTTGAAAAAAGGAAGCTCGAAGTATCCTTTAGAGCTTTTAGCTGAAACAGGGGTTGATTTAACTTCACGAAAGCCGATTCAAAACGCTCTAAATGTTTTTTCAGGGATTCTGGATGATTTCGAACAAATAATGATTCATTAATTTGTTGACCTGTCTCTAAAGGCAGGTCTTATATTGTAACCATCATAAACCATTTTAAAATTCATATACTGTAGTAAATGGTTTAATGGAGTTGAGAAAATGGCGAGAAGTTTTTTTGTAGAGAAAGTTCATGTTAATTATAAGGAAATGTGGAATTACATACAGGACATGAATAATTGGGCACCACTAGTTCCAGGGTATCAAATACATAAAATTTTTAATGAAAAAAGGTCTATCTGGCATTTTAAAATGGATTTAGGGTTTATGAAGCCGTTAGTGAAAATGGAAGTGAACATTACTGAATGGAAGGAACCTTCTAAAGTATCCTTCGATTTAAAAGGTCTTAATCAGCCATTTGAAGGGTCAGGTTTTTTTGAAGCTAAAACAAAACGAAGTATCACAACTGAGATTAAAGGGAGTTTAACCATTGAAGCAAAAGGAGCACTTGCTACGATTATTAATCGGACGTTACAGTCGAAAGTTGATGAAATCACAAAGCAATTGACAAGTGGGGTAGCAAGAGAAATAGATAATTTATAATTTTTATTAATTTAGTTTACATAATAATATTATCAACAAGTAAGAACAGGTTAACTTTGTCAGTAATAGTTTCTTTCTTTTCGCACATGTTATGGGTGAAGGAGGAGATGAAATTTTGTTAAGGAAACTTTTCTCAATCACCATAACAATGGGAGCGATCGTTGCTATTGTAGGATGTAATAATACAGACAATACGACAGGAAATCAAATGAATGAAACTGATAATATGTCGTCTGAAGTTCAAGAAATGAGTCACGGAAAAGTGACGTTTGATCAAAATTCATTTAGTACGTCCATACCTAGCGATAAGATCCCTAATAGTAAAATTATTGGTAAGGGGATTTATAAGTTTTATTACAACCAACAGGGTGGGGGGGAGAAAGCAGCACCAACACCAAAAGAAGCACCAAGTCAGCCTGAAGGAGAGACTGGTGATCAAGAAACTGAAACACCAAATACGGATACGAATGAAGAGACAGCTACATTATCAGATGAAGTTCAACAAGTCATTGATTTAACAAACGAAGAAAGAAGAAAAAATGGTCTATCTGATCTTAAAGCGGATCAAGAATTAAGTGCTGTGGCAAAAGCAAAGTCAGATGATATGCAAGCTAACAATTATTTCTCTCATACGAGTCCTAATCATGGAACACCATTCGAGATGATGAGAAGTTATGGCATTGATTTTAATACGGCAGGTGAAAACATCGCTCAAGGGCAACCAACGGCAGCTGACGTAGTGGAAGATTGGATGAATAGTGAAGGACATCGTAAAAACATTCTTAATGGAGACTATACCCATATTGGAGTGGGATATAACTCTAATGGTCACTACTGGACGCAAATGTTTGTAGGAAGATAATTAGGCTGGTTGCTAGAGGTAAATCAAAAGAAGGACCTACCATCGATTGTTGAGTCGTCGAATTACTCTTAGTTGGGTGTAGGTCCCTCTTGAATTAAATTATATGGACATTGACTAATAATTAATAGAAGTAATTGTTACCAATTAAAAATTTCCTCTAATATAGGATCAGTTTGGAGGAAATCGATAGCTTTTTTTTGATACTTTTCTTCATGTAAGTATGTATAGCGATTTGGTTTAATCGATGGAGCCATTTCAATGGCTGTTTTGTATTCTTTTTGATTTAGTTTTAATGTTTTTACGTATTCAAAAAAGCCAGTTCTTGAAAAAACTTTATTCATTCGTTCTGCCCTATGTTCTTGAACATTTGCAATTATGTATGTTGCGATACCTACTTGAATTCCATGCATTTGTGGAGCAACTGATATTTTATCTAGCGCATGCGAGATTAAATGTTCTGAACCACTAATAGGAGCACTATTCCCACTTATCACCGTTGAAACACCGCCCATCGTTAAAGAACTAACAAGCTCTTTTAATAATATAGGGTTTTTTATATCAGTCATGGGTGTACGAATAAAGCTGTTTACGGCTTTTTTACTAAGCATCGCTGAAAAAGCGTTGACTGTACTTACTCCGTGTATCTCTTCAAACTCCCAATCATATAAAGCAGTTATGTTCGACATTAAATCACCGATTCCTGCTAAAATAAACCTTTCAGGAGCAGTTTGAATAATTCCCAAATCAGCAATAATGCCATAAGGAACTTTCGCAGGAACTGTTGTTTTCTTCCCTCCTACTTTTAAAGAGCAGTTTCCACTAGCAAAACCATCATTAGAAGCCGAAGTGGGAACACTCATAAACGGGGTTCTTCTTGAAAACGCCATATATTTACCATAATCAATAATCGTTCCGCCACCCATAGATAGAATGACATCGTATGTATTTAATGAAAAAGTCAATTTAATTAAATCATCTATACTTAACTCATCATTTAACAAAAGAGTATTTAAAGAAATCGACTGAAAAGAGTGTTCAATTTTATTTTTATAATGGTCAAAGCAAAATTGGTCGAACAAAATTAAAGCGCTAGAGAAATGATGCTTCAATAAAATGTTTTCTAATTCATAAATAATATCCCGTTTAATTTCTAAAACTGCGGGAATAGGAATATTTGTCACAGTCATACGGATAACCACCCTTGTTTCTGCAAGTGGTCTTGGATATTTTCAAATGAACTGACAGGGACATAGTTAACTTCCTGTTCTTGTAAAATAGTTTGTAGCGCATCTTTCGCAAAAGTGACATCAGCTACTTTTGCGGGATGAGAATCCGGTTCACTATCACCCGCAAAAAACACTTGTTGATAGTCTTTTTTCAGCATTGAGATGACTTTAGATTTATCAATCCCGTATCGAGGAGAGTAAAATTCATGGTTTTTATCAATCTTCATATGAATATTTTTAGCATCATAGTACCCTTCATTTGAAAATACTTTCACATTTTCAAGATTGTATTTCTTTAATATATGGTGAATATAATAGTCCGTACCCGCACTTAAAATATAAAAGTCTCCACCATGTTTTTGCACCTCACGAACAAAAGCTGGAACCTTTTCATCTATAGGTATTTGCAAAATGTCCTCAATAATTTGTTCTTCTTCTTGACCAATCGAACGAAAAACAGTTGTTAAAAAGTCGATATCTTGCAATTTTCCATCCTTCCACTCGTGAAAAAGTTCTTTACCTTCAGGAAAATATTTTTCAATAACAACCCAATAAAAATCTTTTTTTGAAATTGTTCCATCAAAGTCCGAAACAAAAGCCCATTTTTTCATATAGAAATCCCTCCGAATTCTTCTTTTTTGCAACTTTCCTTGTCGGATGTTACCCCTTCAGTATTGTATCATTTCCTAAACCCTCTACACTATGACAATACAGAGGAAAAGTTCTACTAATTTTTTCACAAATCTTCTGAAAGTAAGTTATCATTAACATATTCTATTAATAATAAAAGAGGTGGAAAAGTGAAGGTTCTGATTATTTATGCACATCCAAATCACCAAAGTCTTAACTATACTTTTTTACAAAAAATTATCGAGGGGAGTAAGAATAATGAACATATTAAGGATATGAAAGTTTTAGATTTATATAAAGATGGCTTTGATCCAGTCCTTATTTTCAATGAAGAAAAACGAAGAAGAGACATGCATATAGATCCTGATTTGCAGAAATATAGAGAAATGATCTTATGGGCTGATAAGATGGTCTTTGTTTATCCGATTTGGTGGGGACGGCCTCCTGCTATTCTTTTAGGTTTTTTTGATCGTGTTTTTGCATCAAATTTTGCCTACAAGTTCAAAGGAGATAAAGGGCTAGCAGAAGGACTTTTAAAAGGAAAATCGGCTGTTTTTGTTTCAACGATGAAGGGACCTTCCTTTTATTTAGCCCTATTCATTAATAATGCTCATAAAGCCTTAATGAAAAAAGCGATCATGAGTTATGTCGGAGTAAAAAAGTTATTTTTTTCCAGTTTGGTAGTATGGAGAGCCCTAAAGGTAATCAGCAGAAAAAATTAAATAAAGTCTATGAGTACTTTAGAACATTAAAATCTTAGAGAAACTGTTTCAACTGTAAGTTTTATATGATTGAACATTCATTATCGGTTAATAACTGTTTATATTTCAATCTAAAATTACTGTCCGGATTTCCACTTTTGCCTCAAACATATTAGACACGCCTTTCATAAAATATATTAAATTCGATTTTATGCTCAATAGTGAATTCACGTTTGTATTTAATAAATACACGATGATTTTATTTTAAATCGAATTTGAGTTAAAAAATGAATAGAAAGGAGGCTTGTCATGTTAAAACCAGTTGTAAATGTGGAAAATACTTCTTTTCAAGCTTCGAAGGGAAAAATGTTTATTGGTACAACTGACACTTTAAAATTTGGACCTGACACTTCTGCATGGGCAAGACTTTATAATCCGATAGATTCTACTGTAAATTTATTTATAAACACGTATTTTATATCCAATTTATCTGAAGTAACTATTTTTAAAGAGACGTACCTTAATGCCCTTCCTCCAGGTGAGAGAATCGTCTCAAATAGCATATCGAACACAAATTTAGGATCAAGAAGGACTCCCCAAGGTATTATAGAATTTAATCCTTCTGTTATAGGAGAACCTAGTGGGGGCGTAAAAGTCACTACTTCACCCGTAACTTCTTTAGGAAGATTAGCAGTAGGTGAACTCATGGGGCAGCTTATTATTGTTCCTGGAACATCGTTTCTCGTATTTTTTAAAAGTGAATCTATGGCAGAAGCAACATTTGATATTATATGGTTTGAGAGTAAAGAGATTATTTGTTAAATAAAGTCCAACTCAAATAGTTAGTAGGGTTGATTTATTAAAGGGACTAGTCCAAAAGTTTTTTTAAAAAACGGATCTTGTTATAATCAAAAGCCAAGAGTGATATGAAATTAACTCTCGGCTTTTAGTTTTAAGTAATTTTTTATTCAAATTGACTTTCTAGACAGAGGCTATCTTGTTTATTCGTACATTTTTCCTTCTGAATCAATATAGTATGTTTTAAAGACAGAGCGTTGAAAGGGATTTCCCTTATCTGTCTGACCTTCAATATCCAGTTCGATGTAATACATGCCTTCACCTTGATTTACGATAGGGACTTCATTTTTTTCTGAAACTGTTTGATTAACGATTATAGATGACAATCGTTGATTTTGAGAGCAGTGGTCAATACATAATTTGCAAAATTGAGAACTTATCGGAATTGAACAATTGAAACAAAAGGTTGATTGTTTTTTATTAATCCTAAATGTTAAATCACTTAAGAAAAATACGTGCATAAAAAAACCTTCTTGTAAGCTTTGAAATGCTTTTACTTGCCACATGCCGGTTTCAGGGTGATTAATAGATATGAAGAAATTGAAAGAATTTGTGAAGAAAGATTGTTCATTTTTTGATACGGAAAAGTGGCTGAAAATGTGCCCTGATGGACTAATGAGAGATAATGTTGTGCTTTCCTTACTTCCAATCCAATTTAAATGGAATTTTCTAGTTGTATCATCAATATAAAATGTTTCCACATGTTGGTTTTGAAACATACCTCCACGAAATAAAACAGATTTCTTCTCTTGTATCATTGGATTTGGTATGATGTTTTTCGGTTTTCTATCATTAAAATAAGATGATAATTCCTCGAAAACCTTTTCTCCCTGCTTTATAGAATAGTGGTCCCAATTGCCAACTGCTACTTGTGTTGCATAAGGAAGTTGAGAACTTTTGACTGTCACAGCTCCATCATTTTCTCCATATTGACTCAAATACAACCCTCCCCAAAAAAGCTTACTCGTCATTTTTCCACGGTCATTTCCTATTAGGGTAAAATAATCATTTTTTTTAATTATTTCTTTTTTATCAGTTAAGTGACGAAAATAACGCATGTAGCTAGTTTGAAGGCAATAGGTCGCCTCATTCTTCATTCCAACAAGGTTAGCTAACCATTGTGCCCATTTACTATAAGCAAGATCAGCAAGCTCAGAACCATAGTTAGGGGTGGCTAACATAAATACGCTTTTTACATAAGGAGATGAATCAAAGTGCACAAGCGCTGCCTGAGCATCAATTCCCCCTTTACTATGCCCAATAACAATTAGTTCTTTTTCAAAAAAATTATAGATTTGTTTTAAAGAATTTGCTAGCTCTTCACCGTTAACCCACATATTTTTTTTAGGATAAAGTTGCACATAAGCGGATAGGTAGCCTTTTTTCCATACAAGTTCGTCCATTTCATTATTAGTTATCCAATCTTCTGCGTCTCCTTCAAGCCCATGAACAAAAACCAAAGGGTAGTGCTCTATTAATTCCTCCTTGGGAAATTTCCCTTGAAACCAATTATGTTTGTTATTTCTACGATTGATCGATTGTTTTTGCTTGATATATAAATATAAGGCGGAAGTAGAAATGAGCAATAATACAAACATTAAGAGTTTCATACGACACTCCTTTTTGAGTAATTATACTAAAAAACATGTGATGTTGACAAAATCATAAAAACGAATATTTTTTATAATAAATTAAATAATGTTCGTTTTTTTATTTGACAAACTCACAAACTCTTGTTATATTTACCATTGAGTTTCATAAAAGGCGTATTATTAAGTGCTCTCTAGGGGGATTATTATGAACAATCACTATGATGTCATTATTGTTGGTGCTGGACCAGCAGGAATTTTTACCTGCTATGAAATAACAAAAAAATCACCACATTTAAAGGTGTTATTAATTGATAAAGGCCATGATTTATATAAAAGAAATTGTCCCATATTACAAAGGAAGATTGAAAAGTGTCCGCCTCCTGTAGGGAAAAAGAACTTTTCAGGCTGTCTGCCGGCCTGTTCAATTACAAATGGTTTTGGAGGTGCTGGAGCCTATTCAGACGGAAAATTTAATATAACAAGTGAATTTGGTGGCTGGATGACCGATTACTTACCAGCGAGCGAAGTAGTAGAACTCATTAAATATGCCGATCAAATTAATCTTGATCATGGTGCAACAACTTCAATAACTGATCCGTTAACAGATGAAGTAAAAGAAATTGAACGACGGGGATACGCAGTTGGATTGAAATTGTTAAGAGCGCAAGTGAGGCATCTAGGAACTGAACAAAACTTGCAAATCCTACAATCAATCTATGAATTTTTGAAAGAAAAAATCACTATGATGTTCAAAACAGAAGTGAGAAATCTGATTGTCGAAAGAACAACTAGTGGACAGGTCGCAAAAGGAGTCATAGTAAAAGAAGATGAGGTTATTTATGCAGATAAGGTTGTGATCGCTCCTGGCCGTGATGGCTCCAAGTGGTTGTCTGATCTACTCAAAAAACAAAAACTTTCCTTATTGAATAATCAAGTAGATATTGGAGTAAGAGTCGAAACCTCTGATATTGTTATGGAGGAAATTAACAAACACCTTTATGAAGGGAAATTTGTTTTTAACACATCTGTAGGGACAAAGGTGCGAACTTTTTGTAGTAACCCTTCTGGACATGTAGTGGTTGAAAATCATTCAGGGATAATGTTAGCGAATGGTCATGCCTATAAAGATCCAAAGTTAGGAAGCGAAAACACAAACTTTGCCTTATTGGTTTCACACCAATTCTCTGACCCATTTGATTCACTAAATGAATATGCACATGAAGTATCAAAGCTAGCGAATCACCTATCTAACGGAGGTTTAATCGTTCAGAAGTATGGAGACATTTTGAAAGGTCGCCGCTCAACAATTAAACGTATAAAAGAAGGATTTATTGAGCCGACATTAAAGGAAGCTGTTCCGGGAGATCTCGGATTAGTTCTTCCTTATAATACGATGAAAAGTTTAATTGAAATGACAGAAGCACTCAATCATGTTTCACCTGGTCTTGCAAGTGAACATACCTTATTTTATGGAGTCGAAGCGAAGTTTTATTCAGCTAGACCAAAGTTAAACGAGCACTTTGAGAGTGAAATAACTGGATTGTATGCAGCGGGAGACGGAGCAGGAATCACAAGAGGATTAGCTCAAGCAAGTGCATGTGGAGTTTTGGTGGGAAGGGATATAGTTGAAAAACTATCAGAAAAACGAACCAAAATAGAAGTTTTATCCTAATTTTTGAAAGGTCATCTGTTACTTAGCCAGATGACCTATTTTGCAGAGTTAGAAAGTATAAAAATCTGTCCTTATTTGGATGGTGCTTTTATTTTTGTCTAGCGTCCAGCGACGGGTAGCGCTTTCGACGCACAGGAGGTGCTAGCGCAGGTGTTAGCTCTCGCGACGTGGCTGTACTTAGCCTACGTTCCATAGAGCACACCGCCTCGTTCTTGTCTAGTTCTATCGCCTAGCCACTCGAGGTCATAAGATAAGATTTCATGAATGGTAATGCTAGCTTATGCTTGTCGTGGATGATCAAGGCGATGACACTTTTCTACTTCTCGGCTCTTTTTCCCCTACTTTTTGAACACGCACTAAAACTAAGATTTTCTTGACTCAACTACTCTATAGCCATTTAGTGAGATTAAATATACCTGTTTTCCCATCCACTAGTTTGAATACTAATAGAAACCTCAAGAGGTAAGTTAGCTTTAGTGGGGACAAATACAGTATTATTATAAATTGGTAAATAATTCCCTCCTCCATTAAATCCTCAAAAAGAACTGGTAGAGCTCCCTAATTCAGAACTAACTCCATTAACGATTGATTGATAATCCTTTAGAAAATAAGTCTTTTATTTTTTAAATAATCATTCTAAATGGAAAAGAGCCATATTTACAAATCGAAAAAATTGGAATAAGATTGTTATGGTATAGAAATTAAAGGTAATATTCTTACCTTTTCTATACAATAAAATAAAGGAGGAGATTCATATGATTATAAAAAATGGACAGAAAATGACGAAAGAGGATAGACGAGACAAGGACTAGATATAGACAAAAAATAAGGGGATAGAATAATCATGGAAAAAATCTTGAAACCAATTAAAATTGTAGAATATAGCGAAAACTTAGCGGATGCAGTTGCGGATATGTGGAATAACAGTAACGAAGGGTGGGGAGGTTCAACTAACCAAACCACTGCTGAAGAAGTAAGAATAGCAGAAGCAAACTCTAGTAATTTAAAACTTTTTTTAGCGTTAGAAGAAGATAAGGTCGTAGGTTATTGTTCTCTGTCTGAATACCGTGAAGATAGTGGGTCATTATACATTCCATTATTAAATGTCAGACCCGATTATCACGGTAGAAAGATCGGGAAAATGTTAGTGTTACATGCGGTAAATGAGACAATTCAAAGAGGATGGCCGCGTGTAGACCTGTACACATGGCCAGGAAATACAAAAGCAGTCCCTTTGTATAAAAGGTGCGGGTTCTTTTGGGAAGATCGAGACGATACGACCCACTTAATGAATTTTATTCCGTCTGTCATGCAGACAGAAGTCGTGCAACCATATTTTAATAAGGTAGATTGGTATAATGCTAGTCAAAGAGAGATCCAAGTTGTGCCAGATGGACTCGAAGAAGGTAGTTACACGTATTTTGAATATCGCTGGTTTGATGAAAGTGCAGGCAGTTTACGAATGCAATTTGAGAAGTCAGGAAGAGGCTTGCGATTGATTGAAACAGATGATTACATAATAGAGGCGAAAATTGCTAACTTCGAACTTATATGTAATGGGAAGTATGCTGTTCAGTTTCACATTAAAAATAAATCAACACAGCCACTCTCTTTTAAATTAAAAGGAAAAGACGTTGATAACATCCACTTTCCAATAAATGAAAATATTATGATTGAAGATGAAAAATTAATTGAACGAAGTTTTCAACTAAGAGTCTTTGTTGAAGAGCAAAGTCCTTGGCGCACACATCCGAGCGTTCAAACTGACATTTGGATTAATGGCATGAAAGCAACCTTTGGAGTTGGGATAAAACCCATTTTGCCATCTGCAATTAAAGCAAAAGCTTCAGCTTCCTATATAGGAGAAGAAACTGAATTTTATTTAGATATCGAAAACCAATCACATAAAAATCAAACGTTTTCGTTCACTTTACCTACTTCCGATGTCGTGCAAATTCACGAACCATCCATTTCAATCCAATTAGCTGGTAAAGAGAGAACATCCCTCCCTATTAGCATGACGTTAACTCAGTATGGGTTTTACTCTCCTGAACTAAGCATCGATGTTGTCGATCAGGAAGGGAACTCACAAACATTCAATAAAAAAATTGGGATTGGATTTCCTGGAATTGGCGGTCAGTTTTTTGGTGAATGTGATGAATATTGGCATATGTATAATGGTCTAAATCATGCAGTATATCGAAAATTTAATAATGAATTCATTGTTGGGAGAAAAGTATCGAACAACCATCCAACAAGAATAATGTCTCCTAAATTAGGAAAACCGTATTCTGATGAATTTTCAAAGGCAAAGCCTGTACAAGTAGAAACGATCATAAAAGGGAGTACCACAATTCTTAAGGTCCACCTTTTATCACTTAAATATTTGAATATTTTATTAACTCAAGTATTCAAGCTCTATGCGGAAGGATTTGTAGAAAGCTATTTCGAAGTCAAAAACAAAGGAAAAGAAAACATAAACGACCTATTCGTACAGCAACCAGTTTTCCATAAATTAGATCAGACAATTCTTTCATATAATAATGAGATTGTTCAGCAAGATCAGTCCCAAAGTTGGTATGACGAGTGGATAACGGAAAAAGTGACAGAAAATTGGTTATTCTCTCAAAGTGCTCCTTATCCTGTCGGCTTTTGTTGGGCAAAAGACACAAAGATGCAGTTTAATAATTGGTATTTTTATTTTGAGCATAACATAGAGGAGTTGGATGGGGAAGAAATATTAAAAACATCCCCTTTCTTTATGACCCTTGGAGCTATGCAAACGTGGCAAGAGCTACGTCAATTTGCCTTGAAGCAGGAAAAGGATGATGTAAGCTCAGCCGTGTTCGAAGTTTTATGTAATAATGGGAACCCAGTAATTGCAGGAGAAAAATGGACAGTTGAAGCGATCCAAAAGAAAAGTATCACTTCAGAGCGAAAGCTAGAAGTATTATTAGAAGGAAAGGAATGGTATGGAAATGATAAGCTCACCATCCCGATTGAAAAGCAAGGTCAACTCATCTTCCCTTTAATTTCCGGACGTGAAAATCATAATCACTTTAAAAAACAAGAGATGTTGATGAAACCAAGGAATGATTCTGTATCTATTCATAAAGATGCTGTTTATACGGTTAGTAACGGGACAATGGTACTCAAAGCATCTAATGAATTTTACCCATGTTTATTTTCGCTGAAAAAAGATGGGGTAGAATGGTTTGACCATTCCTTTCCATTGTTAACCGCAAAAGCATGGTGGAATCCTTGGTCAGGTGGATTATTTAGTTCATTTTCAGATATTAGTTTTCGTTCTTTACAGAAAGAGTCATCTAGAATGTCAGAGGCAAAAGTAAAAGATTCATGGGGAAATGTTTGGTCGGGCATTAAAATGACCACTTCATTTGAAAAGAATGAACACTATAAAGGGTTAATGGTTGATCAATATTTCCTTTTATTAAGCGGTGTTCCTGTCCTCGCTCACATGAGTAGAATTCACCAACATACAGGTCGTTTTCTTCAAAAGAATTGGGGATCGTTTTTATCATTAAAACCTTGTAAAAAATTAGATGACTGTTACTTAGAGCATGATGATAAGGTAATATATGCGGGTAATACTGAAATTGAGACAAAAATAAGTAAACGGCATGTTTTTTCCTGTAATAATGTAAATGATGCACTAACTGTTATTGGGCGTCATGAAGAACATCATGCCTATTTAAACAAAGAGATTATGGCGCAATGGATGGATCAAGAAATAAAGATGAAAGATGGGGACTGTATTATGACAAAACCGCTATTTCTTGTAATATCCGATCAAAATTTATTGAAGACATCCTTTAAAAATCTAGATGGATTAACGTTTCAAGATGAGGTATGAAGAGATGAAAATCATTGACGCACATATCCATTTCTCTTCAATTAATAGTTTTAAAAAGACGGGCGACAACTACTCAAAAGTTGATTATAGTGAGGATGGTTTATTGAAAGAATTTGAAAAAACGAACGTAGTTTTAGGGATTGCAATGGGGGTGACAGAAACAAACCAACAAGGGTTTCCATCAAACGATGCCCAAACACCGATGGGGATTGATTTAAATGCACCTATTCCAAAGAACATCGTATATTGTCCAGGTGTGAATCCTTATACATTATCTCAAGAATCATTAAAAATTCTTGAGAAAGAAGTTCAAAAAGACAATGTTGTAGGAATCAAAATCTATTTAGGATATTATCCTTTTTATGCTTATGATGATGTCTATAAGCCTGTATATGAAATCGCTGCAAAATACGGTCTTCCAGTAGTCTTTCATACTGGAGATACATACTCTGAGAGAGGATTACTAAAGTATTCACATCCTCTAACATTGGACGAGGTCGCAGTCTTCAATCGAGATGTGTCCTTTGTGATGGCTCATTTAGGAGACCCTTGGGTTCTTGATGGGGCAGAGGTTGTCTATAAAAACGCCAATATGTATGCGGATTTATCAGGATGGGTAGTCGGGACAAAAGAAACAATAGATGCTCACTTGCAGACGAATTTTTTTGATCATATTAAACACGCCATTACGTTTTGCGATCATTATGACAAGCTTTTGTTTGGAACAGATTGGCCGCTTGTTCCTATTCAAGCGTATGTAGATTTAATTAAACGGTTTGTACCAGAACAATATCATGAAGACGTTTTTTACAATAACGCTTGCAAAGTGTTCCCAAAAATTAAACCAATTATTGGTGACTAATTCTATACCTTAAAAAGGTTTGAACCTCTCCTATAAAGAGGGGATCAAGCCTTTTTTACGATGAACATATGAGCAAAAAACTTACAATCGCTCACTTTCCCATGGTAAAGTAAGGATGAAAGTAACTATTTCTTTACGAAAGGGGCTAACTATTTAATGAAAATCTTAGTTTTAGGAGGCACGCGTTTTTTTGGGAAAAGACTAGTAGATCTATTAATAGAAGAAGGTCATGACGTCACGATTGTAACGAGGGGAATAACAGCTGATTCATTTGGAAAAATGGTACAGCGAATGAAAGTCGACAGAGAAGATAAAATTCAACTTAAACAGGCCATTGGCGACCAAAAATGGGATGTCGTTTACGATAATATCTGCTATTCTCCTCAAACGGCTTTAGAAGCATGTGAGCTGTTTAAAGGGAAAGTTAGTCATTACATTTTCACTTCTTCCTTGTCTGTTTACCATAGTCAAAAAGAAAAGTTAACAGAACAAGACTTCAATCCTTATACATATCCCATTGAACAAGGACCTAAAGAAAACTTTTCATATAGTGAAGGAAAGCGATTAGCTGAGGCTGTTTTTTATCAGCAGGCTGAATTTCCTGTTAGTGCGGTTCGTTTTCCGATTGTTCTTGGTACAGATGATTATACGAAAAGGTTACACTTCCATATTGACCACGTAAAAGAGGACTTACCAATTGGTGTTCCGAATAAAGATGCCGTTATGTCTTATATTCAATCTGATGAAGCCGCTCAATTTTTACAATGGCTTAGTAAAAGTAGAATTGAAGGACCCATTAATGCATGCTCAAATGGAGAGCTTTCATTAAAAGAGATATTAACTTTAATTGAAAGAGAAGTAGGAAAAACGGCAATCATACAAGATGAAACCAATAAGCAGAACCAATCTCCTTTTGGTGCAAAAGAAAATAATGTGATGGCAAACGACAAGGCGAAAGAGGCTGGGTTTGAGTTTAACGATTTACATGAATGGTTTCCTAGGCTTGTAGGAGAACTAGCCGAATAGAAGAAGAGAGAATCAACACCCATACAAAAGATAGCCTCTAAAGGATAAAAAAAAAATAGCTGTCATAAAGGTTTTTAGACAGCTATTTTCGAATTTATATTGAAACTGCATATAAGCTTCTCTTATTTTTCTCTCCAAAAGACTCCAATTGTCCCTTTTCCAGAATGAGTTCCTAATGATGGGCTTAACATACTAATTCTTGTTTTTATATTTGGATATTTTTCTTTCAGTGTCTTTTTCCATTCAAGAGCTCTCTGTTCACAGGCACTATGGGCAATATAAATATCACTAGCAATCGTGCCATTTTGAATCTTTTCAAAAATAGTTTCTAACACTTTTTTTTCAGCTTTTCTCATCGTTCTCACTTTTTGTTTCAATAACATTAAGCCATCTTCAACAGATATTATCGGTTTAATATTTAATAAATTCCCTAAAAAAAACTGACGATTAGACAATCGCCCACTTTTTCGAAACTGCTCTAGATTTCCAATCAATAACAATGCTTTCATTTTATCTGCCATTTTCGATAAGGTGTCGGCAATTCCAGAACTATTTAAGCCACTTTCTTGTAACTTAATCCCTTGCATAAGTAAGTCATACATACCACCTACACCCGTTTTAGAATCAATGGCAAGTAAAGGGAAGCCAACTATTTCAGCTGCTTGAACGGACGTATTATAAGTTCCACTTAGTTTACTAGATATATGAACAGCTATGCCAATTTCGTATTCATCTTTTAAACTCTCATAAAAAGAAACGAACTCTCCTAAGGAAGGTTGGCTAGTTGATAGATCACTAGAACCATCTATTGACTCATAAAATTGTTCAGCCGAAATGTCAACGCCATCTTTATATACATTTCCGTCATGAATAATCGTGACCGGGATAATATGAATATTCATTTTTTCTGCTACTTCTTTTGGTATACAGGCTACGCTATCTGTAATCCAAGCAATTGGTTGTTTATGTGAAATAGGAAACACACCCTTTTTATAGTTATAGACTGAGAAGTTAATGAAAAATTTTATCAAATGTATTATAGTATAAAACTTTCAAGATAGGTATGAGAAGAAAAGGAAATTGCTTCTTTAAATATATTTGATCATGGCATTATATTCGAATAAATCTGCATATCAAAAAGCAGCGAAGAAAAAATAGATGAACAGAAAATAAAATTGAAGCATACTGATTGTGATTCATTTCACATGAATACTCTCCCGTTTCATTTAAAATGTTCAATCAGGGAGGGGAAAACTGTGAGAAATTTTAACCAAGATCCATTCATCGTGATATGGGAGTTAACACGAGCATGTCAGCTTAAATGTTTACATTGTCGTGCTGAAGCACAGTATAAAAAAGATCCAAATGAATTGACCTTTGAAGAAGGGGAAAAACCTAATTGATCAAATTGATCAAATGAATCAACCACTCCTCGTTTTTACGGGTGGAGACCCTTTAATGAGAGATGATGTTTTTGAATTGGCTGATTATGCTATTAAAAAAGGGATACGAGTGTCCATGACGTCAAGTGCAACCACTCTTGTCACGAGAGAAGCAGTTAAAAAGGCAAAAGATGTAGGTGTTTCAAGGTGGGCATTTAGTCTAGATGGACCGACTGCTAAAGTACATGATCACTTCAGAGGTGTGGATGGTCCGTTTGAGTTAACGATGGATGTGATTAACTATTTACACGAATTTGATTTACCTCTGCAAATTAATACCGTTATCTCGAAATATAATATGGATGTTCTCGAAGAAATGGCACAATTAGTAGGGGATTTGAAGTGTGTTCTTTGGAGCGTTTTCTTTTTAGTCCCAACTGGGAGAGGGCAGCAGTCAGACATGATCTCGCCACTTCAACATGAACAAGTCTTTAAATGGTTGTATAAAAAAAGCAAACAAGTTCCATTTGATATTAAAACGACTGCCGGACAACATTATCGACGGGTGGTTCTACAGCAAAAAATGAAGGAGGAGCATACGAAAAGTATTTTATACGATCATGTGTTAAATAAGGGATTAACAGGACAAGTAGATGGGTTAGGAAGAGCGCCAAAAGGTGTCAATGATGGAAACGGCTGTTTATTTATTTCACATACTGGAGATGTTTATCCAAGTGGTTTATTACCATTAAAAACAGGCAATGTAAAAGAAACGCCATTAGCGTCAATTTATCGAGAATCCCCCGTTTTTCAAGGGTTAAGAGACCCAGACCGATATTCAGGAAAATGTGGCGTTTGCGAGTATCATTACATATGTGGTGGCTCAAGATCTCGAACTTATGCGATCACAGGTGATTACTTAGCAAGTGAGCCTTATTGTATCTATATTCCTAAAGCGATGAGACACGAGAAAGTGAATAGTTAAATAGGATCAATTTACCCTCTAGTTTTCAATAGCTGTGAGGGTTTTTTTGTTCGTAAAAGTCATATTGTTGCTTTGATGACCGTATGTTGATACTAATTGTCTGTTATCTAGGGAGGAGCAAACGAATGAAGGTGTATTACTCTTGTTTTGTTGATGTTCACCCAAAGTTTCAATATCAATGCTGGATTTGGATACATTCGTTATTAAAATTAGCAAAGATAGCTCCTGAATGTATATGGGTTCATTACAGAAAAGGGGTTGATGAACTATTTTTAGAAAAAATTGCTTCTTTTCGAATAAACACGAAAGAATTAGATTGCATGCATGAACAAAAGGAATTAACGAAAATAACACAGCTAGCAAATAAACGATTTGAAGAAGCTGATGTCATTGTCTTAATGGATACGGATATGATCATGACAACAAGTATTCATGATAAAATTGATTGTCATTTTATTAGTGGGAAAGTTGTTGATTTTCCTAATCCAAAGATTTCTATCTTGGATGAACTGTTCATTCAAGCAGAGTTAAGTAACTCGTTGGGTGTGATTAAAGCAGATTTTAGTCAGGAAATCACTTATAAAGGTTATTTAAATCGTGGACTCTATATCATACCTAAAAAATTCATTTCAACTATTTTTAAAGGATGGAACAAATGGGCATTATGGCTAGTGGAAAACAAAGCATTATTAAAAAAAGACCACAACTTTTTGTTTGAGCAAGTAAGCTTTTGTCTGACTATCCATGAAAACAATCTTCCTGTTAATCATCTCTCCAGTATTTATAATTATCCCTTAGATCATCATTCTTCTAAAATAGGATCCCCTATCATTATTCGCTACCATAAAACTCTAGATCAACCTAAATTACTTCCCATTCCACCAAATGCTAATCAATCCTATAAAAACTGTTTAAAGAAAGTAAATGAGATGATCGGGGGGTCAATTTGACAATAGTACCTTCTGGAATTATCGTTATCGAGCAAATCCAGACCTTGGTTCAGGTATTGGCAGTAGAGGAGAAAACCTTCAAATAAAAAGAAACTATTTAAGAAAACTAGACATAGAGAAGGGGAGCGTTTTAGATGTCGGCTGCGGCGACCTTCAAGTTATGAAAGACTTTAATATCCAATCTTATTTAGGGATAGACTCAAGTGAAGAAGCTTTGTCTCTGGCTAAACAGAAAAAACCTGAATGGACGTTTATAAAAGCAGGAAGCATCCCTGTTCATCAAATAACGCCTAGAGATGTGGTCATTTGTTTTGACGTATTAATTCATCAAAAAAGAAGAGAGGATTTTGGTTGACCTTATTCACTTTATCATCAAAAAAACGAAAAAGAGGCTTCTTGTTTCTGGTTACACGGTTAAAGAACTTCATCATGAAACCAATCATATGCTTCAATTCCATCAGCCTCTACCAGAAGCGATCAAACAACATAAAAAATTCGAAAGTGTGATGAGATTGTTTAAAATAAATGATACAGACTATTATGCTTGCGATGTAAAACTAGATCGAACGTACTGGAAAGAAAAACTGACGAATATTTTTTTAGAGCAGGTTCCTATCTTAAAAGGTAAGAAGATTTATCTCCATATTGGAACTCCTAAGACAGGAACAAGTTCTTTACAAGAGATGCTATTTCAGCATAGAGAGCAACTAGGAAAACACGGAATTATTTATCCCCGTTTTGAAAGCGATTTTAAGCACCAACACTTAGTTGATTTAATGAAAAGAAGTGATTGGCTTGGGTTTGTGAATTTTTTCGAAAAAATCTCTAATCAGATAAATAATTGTAAAACGGTTGTTCTTTCTAGTGAAGATTTTTATCATCATACAGCTGAATTTAGCGATATATCAATGCTTTTTTGGCAAGTGGTAGACCATGTTGCCGAATTAACCGTCATTGCATATGTAAGAAATCAGATCGATTATTTAGAGTCTTTTTATCGTCAATATATTATTAACCCTAAAGATGGATCAAGTTTATTTGGAAGAGATTTTACTCTCGATGATTTTATAGAGCTAGAAAAGGTTAAAAGAAATTTAAATTATGAACAAAGTTTCAGTAGATGGGCAAAAGTTATAAAAAGGGGGCAATTACGATTAAGACCCTATTCTACAAATGTATGTGAAGACTTTTTAAATGTTTTGAAAGTAAAAACAGAAGGTATTGAAATAAACATAAGAAGGAGTTCTCGTTTACCTACTCATGCGATAGAAATAGTCAGAAGAGCGAATGCCTATTTAAATAGCACCTCACAAATAAAACTTGTCGAAGAGGTAAGGAAAACTCAGAGTAACTATCCGTATGAATGGAAAGAAGAACTGTTGAAAAATTGTAGTCGCTTCTTAGATAAACGTTCATTAGTCAAATTAACAGAAGATGTGAATGGTGTTGCTAATCACTTTAGGAAATCTAATTTTATGACAGATAATGTTAACAACAGGATTGTTCAAGATTATTTTGATGGGAATGAGCGATTGATTAAAAAGTGGCCAAAACTTGCTTCTGTTCTAAGAGAGCCATACTTAACAATGGTCGAAGCTTCATCAGGGGCTCCTAATGATATGTCAAATGAAGCCATTAAAGAAGCGATGGTTCTTGTAGAGTATCCTAAAGAATTTATTCAAGTCGTAAATAAATCCAGAGAATTATTTGGATGGTACACAAAGCATTTTCCAAGGATTTTCGAATATCCTTGGCTATTAACTAAATTATCTGGAAACATAAACGGAAAGAAAATCGCTGAAATAGGATCAGGACTTTCACCAATGCCCCTTTTATTTGCAGAAGGGGGTGCGATGGTCACCACAATTGATAATCATGAAGTGATACGAAAAAGCAATCAACTAAAAAATGCAAACGAATGGGGTTTTTTTGATTATAGCCTAGTAAATCAAAATATTCGTTCATTAAATGAAACGATGACCATTCATACCTTCGCTCCAGATTTTTTTGATTACTGGTATTCAATTAGTGTAGTTGAACATGTACCAGCAAAAATAAGAAG
Source organism: Bacillus carboniphilus (assembly GCF_020524035.2). Taxonomy (NCBI): domain Bacteria; kingdom Bacillati; phylum Bacillota; class Bacilli; order Caryophanales; family Bacillaceae; genus Bacillus; species Bacillus carboniphilus. The sequence continues at coordinate 842,119 of NZ_CP129013.1, forward strand.
AGATCTTTTAGAGATGATAAGCGACACGTTAAAAGATAATGGAAAACTATACTTGACAGTGGATTTACAAAAAAACTCAAGGGATTTATGGAACTTGTCAGAAGGAAAGGTCGTTGAAGAAAATAGAATTCACGGTACTTTTGAAGACATTGAGAACGAACTTACACAGTTTGGCTTTTCAATATTAGAAAAACGAATTATTCATACACCTAATAGTGAAAGAGTGGATATAGGATTAATTGAAGCAAGGTTGAAATAGAAGAAATAACCCTAAATCTTGCTAAAAAAACAAACAATATTTAGGGAGAACCCAAACTGAAAATCTGACACAATAGCCTTGAGGTGATCAGTATGAAATTTAAAAACGGATGCTATTTAGTGTATGGATTTGCTCCAGAAGGAACGAATGCAATAAAAGCGAACCAGCAACTTAACAAATGGATAGCTCATCAAAAATTAGGAAAGATCATTTATCATGACCACTTTGCTAATCGTCCATTAGGTGGGATTGCGATTTTTGAATTACATTCACAAACAGAACTAGATAATCTTTATCAAGACCTCTTGAAATTGGAATCTGACCTCTTTGGATGGACAGTAAATATTCATCGCTTAACCCACAGTAACTCAACTGAACGTTTTGTTTTTCAAACTCAGTATACGTTAAATCAATATAGAGGAGTGAAAATGAATTATCATTTTGACACTCCGTAACGAAAAAAAGACTATTATAATCACTATTAAAAAGTGATATAATAGTCTTTTTTTTAGCTATTGTATACTATATTCAAAAGCAATAAAAACAAGAGGATGGTCTGACAAAGGATCACCCAAATTCGTTAGCAGGTACACTGTAATCTATAGCGTTTTTTTAATGTTACTTTATCTCCGCTCCTAAATGAATTTTTTTATACGTTCATCAGACTCATCGTCAACATCTGGGAAGATGCCACTATTGTATAATTGAATCCACACATCAGAGAAGCCTGGTTCTATAAAAATACCAACTCCTTTTTCTTGATAATATCTACTATTAAAATCACCTAAAACGTTGACAACTTCACCCTATGACCAATCTTCAACTTTGTCTAGTAGTTGGTTAAATCAAAAGTTGAGATGACCCAAATAAAAAAGACTAAAGACAATAACCATTTTCTCATTCTTTCTATGTTTTATTTATTTTCAAGTTTGAGCACAGTGGATTTTAACTTTTAGACAAACAAATTTAATTAAGATAAAAGGTTTACACTTTATATAAAATGGAGGGAAAGCCAACTAGTATGGCGATTTTCAGACGATGTTCATTTCTTTATATAACAAGATTTAGGTAAAATAGCAGCTCCTATACTTGCCTGTCCATTTGCACTCTTAATAGTAATGTAATGACTAAACGGCTAATAATCCCAATAATTAAAAAGCAAGAAAAATCAATGATTCTTGCAAAGGGTTTTAAATAAGAAAATGCATCAATGTTTACTAACAATAATGAATAATATCCAAAGATAAACAACACCGAAAATAACACGTACTCTATTATAAAACTTCTCCAAGAAGAAGTGTGCTGGTATACAAGCATAGCGAAAAGAGGTCCAATGGTAAAATCACTCCCAAAAAAATTTGGATAAAAGGGTAAAACAGATATGGTTGTTGTCCAAAACCCAAAGAACCAACCAATGGAATCATACACAACAAAACTAACTGCTATAAAAGATCCGTAAAGCATTATTTCAATGAATCGCTTCTTATCAACATTGATAAAGAAAACAACATAAGAAATAACTAAAAGGAAAATAATTAAAAGCCATTGCCATGAAAATAATTCTTGATTTATCCACTTCGACAATATTTCTTTATTTAATTGATCCATTTTTTGAAGCAATTCATCATTAATCATCGGCAAATCCTCCGTAATATGCTATATACCCTTATTGTTTTCAATATTAAAATTTGTATACAACATGATGTTAGTTTGGATGATTGCAAATTGATTTAGGAATGAAACTTTATGTTCAGTTTGAATCAAGAAATCGATATGACTAAACAAGAGATACAAACAGAAAAACGATCGGAAACCTTTCGAAAATTCGATCAAATAATTAATTTTGCTCTAATCGTTTTAAAATATATATCTTATAGTGCGTGTTTAAAAAGTCCGGAAAAAGGACGCTGAATAGAAAAGTTGAAGCTCTTTGCTCACACCCGACAAGCTTGAAGGAACTTCTTCCCTTTTACTCCCATCAGTTTAATCCAAAACCTCAACTATCTCCTTTAGCATCGGATTCTACTCTTCCACTTGCATTGGAACAGCGGATCCAGGATGAATAGATCTTTGCCGCTTTAAATAGACCTATTTTCAAGTATTTTAGAATGTTTTCATGAACAGTAAACTCTGCTTTCAATAAGCCAGTGTGTTTTGGATGGGCATCTTCTTTCCTCTTTCCAACTTCATAATCTTGCTCCATTTTTTTCGTAACGTTTCTTCCATTTGATCAATTAATATTGCTCCATTTTCCGGAATCGCTTCAAGTTTAGACGGTTTAATATTTAGTGTCATGATTTATTTCTCCTTTTATTTGTAGAGTAATAATGCTTTTTATCTTACTATAATTCTAAATCCAATTAACAATTATGTCATATTAAATTACACACAATTATTTATATATATTAATCTATTGGGTATGTTTTAAAATGTTTCTCATGAGTTAAGATGAATGGTATTTATTTTTTATCTCTACGATATTTTAAAAATGCAAAATGTTATAATATGTGCAGTGGTATTTTTGTAAGAAAATTATATTTATAAAGTAATTAATAGAAAGAGTGGTAAACATGTCTTTTAATAAATGGTTAAGGGTGATTATTCCTGAAATTCAACTCATTGACTATGCTAAACAAAACGGGGTTGTAAGAAAGAATACTAAACATCCATTATCCACCTCTACAATACGACCATTAGGGCAAAAACAACAGGTAGCAACTAGTCCATCTTGTTCTGCTAACACGGGGACACAAGCGAACGCAATGAGTAACTCGTCTTGTTCCTCTAAAAGTGCTCTATCAGCAAGCCCATTATCAACAGGAAGTATAAAAGAAGCTGTTCATGATATAAAAAAAGAGTGTCCATCAAATGAGAACCAAAACTGATACGCAGGATGTAGATCATATATTTAGGAAAATAAGCCATTCTTTAAATACATCAATACATGATCAAGAAGACTTTATTAATGAATTAGTTTTAGCGTATAAACGAGCTTATTTAAACCAAAAAAAAGGTGTTCTACAAGATACAATTTTGCTAGCTGGTTCAGAAGGAAATGGAAAAGTATATAGCCTTTCCTTATTGATTAAAGAGCTTTATCAAAACAGGATTATCCCTTATGGAAAAGTGATTGAGATTGATCTTTCATCTTATAACGAACGTGAAATTAATACGAACTTTATGGCGGATTGTTCAGCAGCTTTTGAATTTGGAATTGGCACGGTTTGTTTTAAAGGGATTAACTATGCTAATAATCAAATTGTAAAATATATTACAAACCTTGTAAGTAAGGGTTATTTCCGAACGGAAGCTGGCGTCTTAATAGATGCAGAAGACTATTTTATTGTCTTTTGCCAAGATGAAGACGTTCTGACAAAAGAGGAAGCAATGAAAAAAGTACCGGAGCAATTGAAGTCTTACATAAATACTACGATTATCATTCAACCGTTATCGGAAGAGTCACTGGCTAAAGTTACTAGACGACTTTTATCGAAAATGAACAAAGAACTCCAATTAAAAGTAGATGTATCCATCTCCTTTAACGATGATGTCGTACAATACCTTTGTGCATATGCTCTTAAAGAAAAGACATATAGTACGGCGCTTCATCGTTTTATTGAAAATGATCTATTTAAAGCGTTAGTTGGTTTACGAGCAAGAAAGGAAATTCGTTCAGGAAATATGGTTCATCTTTTTATTGAAAATGATTCAATTGCCATACAGGCTAACAATATTCATCTTCCAGTATTAAAGCTTGCAACGAAAGAGAGCGAGTCTTTAGAAACTCTATTAGAACAATTACATCAATTAATCGGTTTAGAATCCGTCAAGTCATTTGTAGATGAATTGATTGATACGGCTAAAATTCAAAAAATGCGCAAAGATAAAGGTCAAAAGGATGTTCCTTTAACCTTACATATGGTTTTCTCAGGAAACCCTGGGACAGGTAAAACAACCATTGCAAGATTAATAAGTAAACTCCTGAAAGAAATCGGAATTTTATCAAAAGGACAATTAGTAGAAACAGCGAGGCAAGACTTAGTTGGTGAATATGTAGGCTCAACCGCGCCAAAAACAAACGCAAAAATTCATGAAGCAATAGGTGGGGTCTTGTTTATTGATGAAGCCTATACTTTGGCCCGTGATAAAAATGATTCTTTTGGACGTGAAGCGATTGATACCCTTGTGAAAGGAATGGAAGACTACCGGGATGATTTAGTCGTCATTTTAGCAGGCTATACGAATGAAATGGGAGGTTTCTTAAAAGTCAATCCAGGTTTAACCTCACGTTTTCCTTTTCAAGTTGAGTTTCCAGATTACACACCTCAAGAAATGGTTCAAATTTGTACATTAATAGCAGGACAACGCGACTATAAGATTGATGAGGACATAGAGCCAGAGCTTGTCGATTTATTTGAGAAAAAACAAATCCCAGGACGAAACGATAGCGGAAACGGAAGGCTCGTTAGAAATATATTAGATGAAGCTATAAGAAAACAATCTGCTCGATTAGTTGAACAAGCAGAAGAAGATGTCGATTTAAATTTACTTTTAAAAGAGGATTTCGGCATCGTGGAGGAAAGACCGTTTCAACTTGAACAAGAACTAAATCAAATTATTGGTTTAGATCATGTAAAAACGTTTATTCGCACGCTTGAAAAACAGATCCTGGTTAATAAAAGGCGAAAAGATGCTGGTATTGAAGTGAAAATAGAGCAAAATATTAATATGATATTTACGGGCAATCCTGGAACGGGAAAGACGACGATCGCACGTTTTGTTGCTCAAATGTTAAAAGAACTTGGTGTCATTAAACAAGGGCACTTAGTAGAGGTCGGTAGAACAGAACTTGTTTCAGGTTATGCTGGACAAACGGCTGAGAAAACAAAAGAAGTTGTCGAATCTGCTCTTGGTGGAGTCCTTTTTATTGATGAAGCTTATTCTTTAGTGAATAAAAGTTGTGGGGGAGCTGGGGAAGAAGCCATTAATGAGATTGTAAGGTTAGTAGAAATTCATAAAGATAACATTGTAGTTATTCTGGCTGGGTACTCATTAGAAATGGAAGACTTCTTAAAAGTAAATCCAGGCTTAGCTTCTCGTTTTCCATTGAAAATTGAGTTTCCAGATTACTCTGCGGGAGAGATGCTGCAAATAACAGAATTAATGGTTCAATCTCGAGGATTTACGATTTCTAAGGATATTTTACAACCATTAAAAGAACTTTTTGAGACGAAACAAATCGCTGGTAGAAAAGATATTGGAAATGGTCGTCTCGTTCGAAATATGCTTGAAGAAGCCATTAGAAATCAGGCAGTACGAATCGCCGATCAATTGGATATATCAGATGAAGAACTAACATTGTTAACAAAAACTGATTTCAATCTGAAAGAAGAAGTGAAACAAACGGCATTTGAAGAACTAGATAGAATTATTGGATTAACGAATGTAAAAGAGTTTGTCAAAAGCTTATCTGCTCAAATTGAAATGAACAATCGGAGAAAATTACTAGGTTTACCTGATATGGCAGGCCAAAGCTTGCATATGGTGTTCAAGGGGAACCCTGGAACGGGGAAAACAACTGTGGCACGTATTTTAGCTAAAAGATTAAAAGAGCTTAACGTGATTAAAACGGATAGGCTTGTGGAAACAGACCGCTCATCATTGGTTGCTGGTTTTGTTGGACAAACAGCGATAAAAACAAAAGAAGTGATTGAGAGTGCTTTAGGTGGTGTTCTCTTTATTGATGAAGCATACAGTCTATCCAGTGATTCATTTGGTAAAGAAGCGATTGATACACTCGTAAAAGCAATGGAAGATCATAAAGAAGAACTTGTCGTCATTGTTGCGGGTTATGATGAAGATATGGAGCAATTTTTAAGTATAAATCCAGGATTACGTTCACGCTTTCCGCATATCTTGACCTTTAATGATTATTCGCCTGAAGAGTTATTACAAATAAGTTGCCTTATATTTAAAAATAAAGGTTATCAAACATCTGAATCAGCTGAAAAAACATTACTAAAGTTATTTGAGGAATCTACTGCTAACGGAAATGGACGTTATTCGAGGAACATTTGTGAAAAAGCAATTCGTGAACATGCCATGCACTACGCCAAAAATATCGATGCCACATATGAAGAACTAACGACCATTGATGCCGTTCACATTTCCAACTCGAAAGGAGAGAGTGCACATGTTTAGGATGATCCTTTTTGTTCCTTTTCTATTACTCTATATTTTGTTCTTTTTAGTGCTTTTATTTAGTCCATTTATGTCTTTAGCAGATATTATAGCGGTAATTGAACATGAAGCACCTAAAGAAAATTACTATTTTGCCCTGTTATTTGTCATCAGCCTGATTTTATATCTATCAATGCGAGTCTCTCTCTTTCGAAAGATTTATTTGAAGATGCCTGTTTTATGGCCACTTAGTCAAATGGTCTTTATTATGCTTGTCGGGTTATCATTTGGATTGTTTTTTATGAACCTATGGGCAGAAAATGCGATTATTTCAAAAACGATCGCAATTAGTTTAACAGTTATCAGCATTTTGCTTGTACGCGTATTTATGTCTTATTGGTATAAGAAATATCCGATTAGTGTCAAAATGTTCAAATAGGAAGGAGTGATCTCAATGAGAAATCAAAAAGAAAAACAACAAAGTGAATTAAATAAAATGGATGATATAGAGACAATAAATAACAAAGTTAATCATGATTCTGAAGAGATACCTCTAGATGAAAATGAAGAAGAGACACTCTTTTTAGGAGAAAGTAAGTTTCGAACAGGATTCGGTTTGTTATCCATTGTATTTCTTGTTATCACGATATTAACAACAACGACATTAACAGAAGAAGAAGCACTTGCAGAGATTAAGAATCGAAGCAGTGAATCTATTACGTCTAGCTTTAAATTAACGGCAGAGACAAAAGTACAATTGGAGTCGCAAGATTTTGAGGTTACTGATTTTGAAGGAAATGGCACAGCTAGAATGCTCATTTGGGATTTCACCGGTCATTCAGGAAATGAAGTTCAAATATTAGTAGATGGTCAAGTAATTAGAGATGTCCATATTTTAAATGATAATGTCGCTGCTTATTCCGTACCCGTCCCTAGTGTAGTGACGATTCGAGGGCTGGATAGCACAACTGAAACACCCATTCAATATGCAGTCAAATTCCCAGATAGAAAGCAAACACTGTTTAACGTAGTGCCTATAGAAGGGACGAATCAGTACACGCTAGTACCGAGGTTTTAAGTGGATTCAGGGAGAGAGAAGAAGAAATCTCTCTCCCTACTTCATACCATAAGGCACATATTGATTGAAATCCATCTGATATTCTTTTATTTCTTTTATTAAATTCTCCTCATATTTGACTATACTCACTCCATAAAAATGGTACTTTCCTCCTTTCGAGCGACATTTAAACTCCCATTCATATATTCCAACATCCAAAGTTGAATCATAAAACTCAGAGGAAATTCCCCAGTACTCAATTTGGTCTCCATTTTCAATCCAATCTGTTAGCCAACTATGAACTTGTCCTTTGTTATTGTAAATGGGGCCAAAACATTCCATTACTACACATTGTTCATGCAGACTGTGAAGTACTTGGTCAATATTGTTGGTCTGCCAACCTTTGTATTCGTGCGATTCAAATTTCATGAGCTAATCAAAAAGAATAAATTCCCTAAAAAGATTCAAGTTTTAATGAAATGTATAACCATATATGTTTAATATATACTCAAAAAAAGTATATCTTGGTGAAGTAAGCCATTATAATAGAAATATAAGATTTTATTTTCATATTTTGTAAAGACATTGGAGAAATTAATAGAAGGGGAGAGGTACTATGCGCGAAGTTGTCATTGTGGAAGGGGTTAGAACACCCGTCGGGAAGAGAAATGGTTTGTTAAAAGATATACGTCCTGATGATCTTGCGGCAAAGGTGTTAAAAGAAGTTGTAGTACGATCTGGGATAGATGCAGGTATTGTTGATGATGTTATTTTAGGTTGCGTTACTCAGTCAGGAGAACAAGCTGGGGACATTGCGAGAATAGCTTCTTTAATAGCAGGGTTTCCAATAGCTGTCCCTGGAACAACGATTGACCGACAATGTGGTTCAAGTCAGCAGGCCGTTCATTTCGCAGCCCAAGCCATTTTGGCAGGAGACATGGATGTTGTCATTGCTGGAGGGGTAGAAAGTATGTCAAGAGTACCAATAGGATCAAACTATCAAAATGCTGTTCCTTTCAGCTCAAAATTAAAAGAACGTTATGAGATCATCCATCAAGGACTGTCAGCAGAAAGAATTGCAGAGAAATATGAAATTACTCGTAGAGAGCTAGACGATTATTCGGCTGAAAGTCATCGACGCGCTTTAAAAGCTCAATCAAAAGGTTATTTTAAAAATGAAATCATGCCACTTGAAGTCACACTCGAAAACGAACAAACAATAGTAATAACTGAAGATTCCGGTCCAAGAGAAGGAACATCACCAGAAGTCCTTGCAGGGTTAAAAACGGTTTTTAAAGATGATGGTGTCATTCATGCTGGTAACTCAAGTCAAATCAGTGATGGCGCTGCCGTTCTTTTGTTAATGAGCCGTGAAAAAGCCGAAGAATTGGGATTAAAATCTCGATTTAAAGTACATACAAGAGTCGTTGTCGGATCGGATCCAACGATGATGCTAACAGGACCTATTCCAGCTACAGAAAAAGTATTGAGAAAAGCGGGATTAACCATTGAGGATATCGATGTTTTTGAAGTCAATGAAGCATTTGCACCTGTTCCGATGGCTTGGATAAAAGAAACAGGAGCTGATCCAAAAAAATTAAATCCTAATGGGGGAGCGATCGCCTTAGGACATCCACTTGGGGCGAGTGGGGCTCGCCTTATGATTACGATGATGAATGAGTTAGAAAGGTCTGGAGGACGTTTTGGTCTGCAGACGATGTGTGAAGGACATGGAATGGCCAACGCCACAATTATTGAACGTATAAGTTGAATGAAGTTCAACAAAAAGCACTGATCAATTTGGTCAGTGCTTTTTGATAAGGAGTTACCTTCTGTAAATGTTCACGATGTGCTCTACCTTTCTAGATTGTAACCACATCTGGTAGGTTCCCCCATTTAAAATATAAATATGTATATAATTGGGGTGTTTAATTAAATAAATTCAGTTTAGCTAATTCTTTGACGAGTGTATCGTAATTTTAAAACCAACTTTTGTTTGATTAAAGATCCAATAAAAACACTACTGTAAACGATCAGGTGGTTCAATATTGTGTTGTTTTTTTGCTATCTCAGAAAAAATATCTTGACTCGTTGATTCTTCAGAAGTAGATCTTTTCTTTGTAGTTGGAGTTAATCCTTGAGTTATTTTTTGTAGTTTCTGTTCCAATAATTGAATGTCTCTTTTGGTAGCCGGCTGGTACTCTAATTTTAACTCAACACCAACCTGTCCATTTGGTTCCAGTGTGGCCCATTTGACGTTATCAATAGCTGTTACGTTTTGTTGACGTAATTTCATCTCTAATTGATCAACTGTAAAGCGCATTTTTTTCAAGTTCTTTTCATTGATATTTCCATTCTCAATGATAATTTTAGATTTTCCCGTAATGAATTGTTCCATTTTATCTGATTTTACTTGAACATATTCCATGACGATGAGCGTAATAACAAGCATGGTTCCTACGGAAAGTGTAGTCCAAATATTCTTCCCGGCAAGAGGTTGGATTAGTAAAGACCCTATTCCAATCATAATGACAGTCTGTGCAAGTGTCATTTGGGAGATGGATTTCCTCCCAGCTATCCTTAATAATAATGTTCCCCCCACAACTATTAATATTGATTTCCATATCCAATCGAGATCCATATAAAACCATCTCCATTCCACTTATTGTGCCATTATATTTTTATCCAAATTATTCAATTTCATTAATAAATACCTGCTACCAAAAATAATACATTGCTAATAATCAGCATCCATAATACAAGAGGACTATTGATTTTCATTAAGCATTCACCCCACTTCATTTTTAATTTTTTTGTTAGTTTGTAGGATATATTTGTATTTATTCTTTAATGTTGTTTTGAATTATTAGTGATATTTATAAATATATAAATATTAACATTTACATAACGAGAAAGTGAAGTATCAGCTTATCTTTTTTTAGAGAAGTGAGGGTCCTATTCTCGCCAAAATAAAATAGAAGAAGCATTGCGAGAAATGGGTGCAATCTTTATTTTAGACTATATATCTAATGAGAAATTACGCAGTCGTGTTCAAAGAGAGTTAAATAAGAGAGAAGCCATGAATGTCGAGGAAAATCCCTTACATACATAAAAAACAACATATATAAGGAAATAGATTTGAAAAATATAGGAGAACTTTTGTCTCTCCAGTATCTCTTATGATAAATAAAAGAGAATCACATTCAGTTAGGAGCTACTCAAATATAATTCATATTACTTTACATTTATCAATTAGTACTATATAGTACTAATATGAACACAAATAAAACGAACAAACAACATGTAATTGAAGTAGCAGCTAATTTGTTTTTTTTAAGGGGTTATCACTTAACAAGCATGGATGAAGTAGTCAAAGAAAGCGGGGTTTCAAAGTCAAATATATATTATCACTATAAAACGAAAGAAGAGCTTGCCATTGGAGTTTTAAAATGGAGAATTTCCTTTCTTGATCAAAGTATTTATGAAATAGAATCAAATCAAGAATCGAACGTTCAAGAAAAAATTAGGTCCCTTTATCAACTGTTTAAAGATAAAAATGGAAAAGAAGGAGGTTGCCCCTTTATCACGTTATATTTACAAGCTGCTCAGCAGTCTAGTGTAATCAATCATACCGTTAAAGAATTCTTCGAAAATCTTTTTCCCAGCATTGAAAACATCATAACTAATGGAAAAGAAATGAAAAAAAGAGAAAATCAAAAGTTAGCTAGTTTTGTCTTATCTTCTCTAGAAGGTGCTTTACTTTTATCAGAGATTACATCTAATACACAGCATCTAGATTATTCATTGGAACAAGTTTTAAAATCAATCTAAATTTTTTTGCTTATAATTAGTACTATTCAGTACTAATATGAAAAGGAGTGGTTTTATAATGAATCATTTAATTATCTATGCTCACCCAAGTAACGAAAGCTTTTGTCATGCCATTAAAAAAACTTCTAAGAATACACTTACAGCTCAAGGTCATGATGTAAAGGTTCGAAATCTTTATGAGTTAAACTTCAATCCTGTTTTAAGTCCAGAAGATTTGAATTCATTTAAAAGTGGGGGAGAGCTTCCTACTGATATTCAACAAGAACAGGAGCATATTAGGTGGGCCGATGTGATTATGTTTATTTATCCGATCTGGTGGACGGGATTACCTGCTATCATAAAAGGGTATATTGATCGCTCCTTCTCGTATGGATTTGCCTACGCACCAGATGGAGGCAGAAGAGACTCTAGTTATTTATAAGGAGTGATTCAGTGAAAGAAATTGATTTGGAATATATGGTTCTTGGTGAGGGGAAACTATCTGGTGTTTGAATTAGGTATTGGTGACTCCTTCTATTATTGGTGGTCCTTTATTCAAAAACTGAAAAATAATTTTACAATCATGCTGTACCATAGAGCTGAATATGGAACTAACTTACGCGAATATGGATTTGAAGCAGCTGCTAGTTCATTGAACGAAGCGAAATTGATTGAGGAGCAACTGAGTTCAAGCGCTTATACGTAAATACCTACCTATTCAGCAGGAGAATTCGATAAGGTTCTCAGCTTGAATAGTCATATTACTTTCAATAGACTTGTGTGACTATATTGTAGGCGTAGTTAACGTTGTCTACTCATTGTTAGTACTTACAGTTTGCCAATTAGTACTTCAAAAACATAAATTGCTTCATCCTTCTTAATGGTAGGGTAAAGTATCGTTACGGATTACAGAAGAATGAGGAAATTCAAGGAAAAATAGTTCCTCGGTTAATCTGCTCAAGTACCTGTTGATTGAATCAGGCTATTCTTTAATAGCGCTACTTGAGACATTGACTCTCTTTGATACAAAGAAATTTACAAAGAGATAAACAAATAAAATGCCAATTGAAAGATAGTATATATTAGCTGTAGAAGTATGAATGAACCGACCGATATATAGGATAAAAAATTGTACATATAATATAACCAAAACAAACTTTAAGAAAGATTTATTCATTTGGGATTTAGAAATAGGATAAAGTAATACACTTTGTTTAATTTCATGTTGTAGAGGAATAATTTGAAATCCAGTGGCAAATATAATTAGAAGAGTAAAAATCCAACCACTTGTTGGAATTGCAAAATTAACAAATATTCCAATCACAGTGAGTCTTAAATAAAGATAGAAGTAATCATTATAGCGTACAAATAAGTGTGAGTATAAATATAAGAATGTACTACTCTGACTATATGAGATGCACCTTTTGACAATCATAGTGAGAATACGCCTATTACGAAAAGAATGTTTCAGATGAGGGACATCGATGAATTATTAATAAATTTATAGTTTCTTAATAAGGCACTTTCTTCTTCAGATATTAGCCAGTCCCAATTCACGGTTCTTTTTTTTCCTATAAAAAAAATTAAAAAGGAGTAACATAAACTCATTAGGATAAGCTCAAATATCCAGTCACTTTTAAACACAAAATAACACATTAAATATGTTGAAAAAACCCTAATTAACCTATGGAAAACGAATTGTAGGATGCTAGTATAGTTTCATGGACACACCTTAGTTAAGCTTTCTAATTATTGACTATAATAAAAAACGAAAGGATGTGTCCTTGATGGGTAACCAAGGTGTTAATAAAAAATTCAATGAAGACTTCAAAAAAACGGTGGTTAATCTTTATCATTCTGGCAACTCAGTAAGCAATCTAAGTAGCGAATATGGCGTGTCTGAAGTAACGATTTATAAATGGATTAAACGATTCTCTCCAATCGATTTAGAAGATGGTTCGACCGTTACGACGGACGATTTAATCCAATTAAAAAAACAAATGCGCCGCCTTCAGGAGGAGAATGAAATATTAAAAAAGGCTATGGCCATATTCGCGAAAAAGTAAGTAAAACTGAGTTAGCCGCTACGATTGAAAAGTATAAAGATCAACACCCTATACAAGCACTGTGTGAAGTCTTAGATATTCCAAGAAGTACGTATTATCAATCACTACATGAAACAGAGTCTAATCGTGATCGTGAGAACAAGGAACTAACCAAAGAAATGATAGAAATTCATACAGATAGTAAAAAACGGTACGGAGCACCCAAAATTCATATGGAACTCGAAAAGAAAGGATTTTCCGTGAGTCTAAAAAGAGTTCAAAGGCTAATGAAAAAAGTTGGAATCCGCTCCATTATACAAAGGAAATATCGCCCTTATACTAGTCAGCACCAAGTAACAGAACAAGGAAACTTATTAAACCGAGACTTTACCACCACAACGATTAATGAAAAATGGGTGGGAGATATTACGTATATCCATACGATTAAAGATGGTTGGGCTACTTAGCTTCAGTGATGGATTTACATTCTAAGAAAATCATAGGTTATGCCTTTTCAAAAACGATGACGACAGACCTAGTGATAAAAGCACTGAATCATGCGTATGAAACGCAATCTCCTAAAAAGGAGGCTCATCTTTCATTCGGATTTAGGCTCTCAATATACAAGTGAAGAATTTGCAGAATCCATCCGTTCCAAGGGGATCAAACATTCATTTAGCCGTAAAGGTTGCCCATATGATAATGCTTGTATTGAATCATTTCACGCCATTTTGAAAAAAGAAGAAGTCCATCAAGTTAAATACCTGAACTATCAATCGGCTAACATGGCTTTATTTCAATATATTGAAGGCTGGTACAATCGAAAAAGAATCCATGGAAGTATCGGGTATCGAACTCCACAAGAAGTAGAAGACAGCATTCGGGCATGCGCATAGCGACTCTCTAACATGTGTGAATCAAGCTTTATAGGGAGTAGCGGGCATGATAGCCTCCTTTGGCGATGCCGATGTCGGAGCATCTGGTTTCTCGGCAACAGAATCATGCCCGCGGAGGGACCCTGTCAAGCGTCAAAATAAAACAAGTTTTCTTCGAGCATAGGTATTAAAGTGAACTAACTTTTTTGTGTCCGAAAATTTGACTCAGATCCAGTACTTGGTTCTCTAACCATTGTTCAGTCCACTTCATTAGAATATTATAAAATGCAATTCCTAATATAAAAATAAATATAAGAAGATTTATATTAGTTGTTTGTAAAAATTGTGATATAAAGATGATAATTAGACTAAGCAATTTAATAGCATCAATAACAAAGCTATATACAAGTGAACTAATAAAATACGACTTTAAATTCCATTCTAATGGTAATAAAAAGACTATATCTGCCCTTTTAATAAATGTACGAACTTTTGTAGGTAATAAAATTAAAGTAATAATTAGTGATAAGATTACTTCAACAGGTATTTGAGGAGGTATCCATTGAAGAAATAAATTAAAATAATAAATAAAGACACCAGTAATGATCAGAAAAAAATAAATAATATTCGCACCAATGATTGAATAGTATCCGTACATCTTTCTATAAAATTCTTGAACCCTTGAAGTCCATAAAGTTTTTACATCCATTAATACACCCATACTTTATGTAAAATTATGATTGAATCACAGTATCGTTCCGCTGTAGCGAGAATATGTGTTGACATCAATATGGCAGCCCCGTTTGCTTTTGCCTTTTCCATCATTTCTAGCAATGAATTGATGGCAAGCGGATCCAATCCAACAAATGGTTCGTCAATGATATAGAGTGGAGGATCAATTAAAAACGCACACATAATCATCATTTTTTGCTTCATCCCTTTTGAAAAATGTGCTGGAAACCACTTTAATTTTTTCTCCATTCTAAATTCCTTTAATAAAGGTTGAAGCCGTTCTTCAAAAGTTTCTTTTGTTAATCCGTAGGCCATTGCTGTTAGTTCAAGATGCTCATATAATGTTAACTCGTCATATAGGATAGGAGTTTCAGGAATAAAACTAAACTGCGAACGATAAGCCTTTAAATCCTTCGGAAATGTTTTCCCGTTGATTGAAATAAAACCTTTATGCGCTTCCATTAATCCAATAATATGTTTAATGGTTGTACTTTTCCCTGCCCCATTTAATCCAATCAATCCAACAATTTGACCAGCATCGACTTCAAATGAAATATTCTTTAATACCGGATTCCGAGAATATCCACCTGCTAATTGATCTACTTTTAATAGAGTCATATTTGTGGAACTCCTTTTTCTTTTTATTTTATCAGAATTATATATTTTTTCCAAATTTCAGAATATTTATTTGGATAAAGAATGAAAAAATGACAATATAAATAGTGAGGATGGGGGGACTTGTCAAAACGAAAACCTTATTTAAAGTGTCCTAGACAACTATTTCTACTAATAGAACCTTTTACATTTAAAGGTGTTTATTATATAATGATTGGTTTTTGGTTATTAATGCTTCATGCCTGTACAGTTAAATGAACTATGGAACCCACGATTTTTTACTTTTACGAATGACAACGCTTAGTTACTAGCTAAGATTTTTGCATATACTTTATAAATAAGTAAGGTTTGAGTAACAAATGAGAAAGTCCTTCTTGTTACAATCTGAATTGTAAGATCAATTCAATAGCAGGAGAGAAGGATGTGGAAGAAATGAATATGTTAGAGACCTTTGTAGTCATATTGAATTTTGGCGTCTTAATGTGGGTGTTTACTAGTAGAATCATAAATCGATGGAAAGTCACAGCTTTAATAGTATCTTTCATGGTTACTTTTATTCACATGATGGTAGCTGCTAGGTGGCAAATGATCTTTATTTACTTTATACCTGTAGTGACTACTTTGTACATGGTTTATCGAAAGAACAAGTCAAACAAGCGAAAAAAATGGAATTTTCTTTTGGGGACTAGTCTCGTTATTATTTACGGACTTTTTTCAATTGTACTTCCATCAATATTACCTATGTTTACATTTCCTCATCCTACAGGGACCTATCAAGTTGGGACAACGACTTTTCATCTTCAAGATGAAAACCACGAACTGATGATGCAAGTGTGGTACCCATCAGATAAAGTAACCCATTATATTAATAGTCCTTATATTAGGGATGTACCTGAAGTAACTGCACAACTCTCCAATATGCTCGGTTTACCTAGCTTTACTTTAAAACATTTAGGTGATATTCCAACTCACTCTTACTTAGATGCGCCATTGTCCAAAGGTCAACCCTCTTATCCTGTCCTATTATTTTCTCATGGACTTGGCGGGGTACGTAACCAAAATACATTTCAAGTAGAAGAACTCGCAAGTCATGGGTATATTGTTGTTGGATTTGACCATCCTACGTATGCAGCGGCAACAGTTTTTTCGGATGGAGTCGTCATTAATAACCAACACCCTAGTTTACTAGAGGCTGGAACACAAGAACTAGATACTCATATGACTAATTGGGCATCAAATAGCACATTTGTGTTAGATCAACTTGAACAATTAAATGAAAGCTCTATATTTAAAAATACAATGGATTTAAACCAAATTGGTATGTTCGGGCATTCTTATGGAGGAGCTACGGCTACTTACATGCTTATTCACGATGAGAGGATCAAAGCAGCCATTAATATGGACGGTGGCACGTTCGGTTTAGAAGAATGGCCATCTAACTTAAAAAAACCGCTACTGCTCATGGCTGCTGACTCTTCATTGGATAAGGTGCCTTTTTATCAAGCGCTGGAAGAAACAACGGATAAAGAAGTATTAGAAAGGACAGGGCAAACAAAGGAGTGGCACAAAAACAAACTGGAAGAAGCTTTTACACGTAGAGAGCGAATGTTAGAAACAGGTGCTGAATCTATGGTGCTACCTAATACTTCTCATCTTAGCTTTTCCGATCTGCCTTTATATGCTCCTTTTCTTTTGACACCAGAGGGCAATCCAAAAGAAGGATATAAAATCATCAATGAAGCTTGTCTTCTTTTCTTTGATAAACATCTTAAATGAGTTTATACTTTCCTTATATTTGATAAATAAGGAAGTTGATAAAATGGGGAAACGGATCTTACTTATTGAGGATGATTTGCATATTAGTAAGATGGTAGTGGATTTTTTAACAAAGGAAGGCTATATTGTCGTTTGTGCTTACGATGGGGAATTAGCTGTTGAAATGATGAAAAAGGATGCTTTCGATTTACTCATTTTAGACTTGATGCTACCTAATATGGATGGGATAGATTGTTTAAAAATCATTCGGATGGATAGTTTAGTCCCCATTATGATTCTCTCAGCTAAAGATTCTGACATAGATAAGGCACTAGGACTTGGTTTTGGAGCAGATGACTATTTGGCCAAACCTTTTTCGTTGACAGAGCTTTTAGCTCGGGTGAAAGCTTTAATACGTCGTGCTTCTTATAAGACTAAAGAAAACGTGGACTCTATAAAGTTAGATGGGATTGAGATTTTACCAAACTCCTATTCCGTTATTAAGAATAATCAAACAATCCAATTAACGTTAAAAGAATTTCAAATTTTGAATATGCTAGCGACCAATCGAAATAAGATTTTCACTAAAGAAGAGCTTTATCGACGTGTATGGAAGGAAGCTTATTATGAAGATGCTAACATAATTAATGTCCATATTAGCAGATTAAGAGAGAAGATTGAAGAGGATCCTTCTTCTCCTAAACATGTAAAAACCATTTGGGGCATTGGATATAGATGGGGAGACCCACATGATTGAATCTATCCTGATGACCATCATCCTGCTATTAATTATGTACATTTTTTATTCAAAAACTCGCCATTCCAAGGAATTGCGCGCAGTAGCAAAGAAACTAGACAATTTAATGGATCATCCTACTCCTATATTGTTTCACTCTACAAACAATTCTTCTTTACAAGTTCTACTTGTTGAAATAAACCGACTGCTTCGAAATAAACAGAAAAATAAGATAGCGTATAAACAAAAAGAAATGAGCATGAGAAAAATGTTAACCAACATATCACATGATTTACGAACACCACTTACAGTTGTACTAGGTCTCTCAGAATCTATACTTCACCGGCCAGACATGGACCTAAATGAAAGAACTAGGTCCTCCATAAAGCTTATTCATAACAAGTCAGAGGAAATTGTCCATCTGATCAATCGTTTTTTTGAATTAGTTCGTTTGGAATCGGATGATCAAGAGATTTCTTTAGAGAAGATAAACATTTCAGAAGTTTGTAAGAGGAGCGTTCTAACTTTCTATCAGCAAGTTGAATCTAGAGGATTAACCATGGCGTTAGAGTTATTGGATCAACCTGTATATGGTTTAGCAAATGAAGAAGCACTTATTAGAGTTTTGGAGAACTTAATGTCCAATGCCATTCGACATGGATACGAAGGGAAAGTCATTGGAATGACTCTGCGAGAGGAAAATCAATATGTCTCCATAGATGTTTGGGACCGGGGGAAAGGGATACAGGAACAGGAAAAAGAACGGGTATTTGAAAGGCTGCATATGGAAGACAAATTTGAAGCTTATCAGAAGAAGGGGAGTGGACTAGGTCTAAATATTGTTCATCAACTTGTGAAAAAAATGCAAGGAAACATACGGATTAACAGTGTCCCATATGAAAAAACAACCATCACTGTAAAGTTACTGCGAGTTTAGGGGAAATGAGGGTTAAAAAATGTCTTACATCGTAAAGACCAATAATCTCGGGAAAGTGATTAAAAAGAAATCAATCTTGACCGAAGTGAATCTACATGTCATACAAGGAGAAATTTATAGTCTAATAAGTCAAAATAAAGCGGGTATAACATCACTATTCAAATTACTAACGGGATTATGGAAACCTACGAGTGGGGAGGTTGAACTCTTTGGAGAGCGTATCAATCGAAATGCTTATTTATTCTTGCAGAAAGTTGGCAGTATGATTGATACGCCCATTTTCTACGAGAATAAAACAGGCTTTGAAAATTTAAAGATGCATTGTGAGTATAGGGGAGTCTATGACCAGCAGCATATTGCAGAAGCTATAGAGTTGTTTGACCTAAAAGGGATGGAGGATAAGCCAGTTCATACCTATCCATTTGGATTAAAACAGAAGCTAGGCATCATAAGAGCGATCACTTTAAAACCTGAATTATTAATAATCGATGAACCCATGAACGGTTTGGATCCTCTTGAAAAAAGAACTTTGCGTAATCTTATTAAATATGTGAACGATTATTATAATGCAACCGTCATTATTTCGAGTCACCATTTAGAAGAACTTGAACAAATAACAGATAAGGTTGGTGTAATTCAAAATGGAAGATTAATGAAAGAGGAAACAATGGATCATATTAGAACAACATTCTCAAAGTCTATTGACTTCTCTATAAGCGACTGTAAAAAAACAGCTTACTTGCTTGAGGAACAACTTCAAATCCTTCATTATCAAGTGCTTGCAAGTGGAATAATACGTATTTTTGATCCCTCAGTACCATCACACAAGATCGTGAATATGTTAGTGAAGAACAATATACAAGTTCATGAAGTTATACAAAATCAACACAGCTTAGAAAACTATATTTTCAATCTCAGCAAGGGAAGTGGAGAGTTTGCTTCAATGGATGGGAATAGACATCAATAAAACTCATTGGAAACTATATTTGCTTGGAGTTTGTTTAATGGTAATCGTTAATGTGAGTCTTATATTCATGCTATTACACGAAATTGATCCTAAAGAAATGCAAGAAGTGTATCCCAATTATCCAAATTACTTATTTGTTTATGGGTTCATTTTAACAATGGCAAGAATAAGTACGACCATTTTTTCAGCTGTTTTATTAGTGGAAATAATAATCAATGAATATAAATATAAGACCATCGTAATCTTGTTTCAACATCCATATCCACGATGGAAGTTACTTCTATCAAAAGTTCTTCTAATCGAACTACTTTCATTGGTTTTCTTTATAAGCACCTTAATTGTTTCTTTACTATTCTTCACCATGATCCAATCTTATGCTGCTATTATAAAAGAGCCCATAACTTCATTTTTATCATATAGACTTTTCTTAGAAGTCCTTTTTCATGGACTATTTACTTCTGTCATTGCCTTTATTCCCTTATTTTTTGGTATGATTCGTTATTCCGTGAAAATGACTTTAGCTACATCTTCAATTCTAGCATTTGGTTTGTATTTACCAATCAATGCACCAAACCATACGAATATATACGGTTCAAACCTCATTATTTTGTTATGTTTAACCTTTGTTGGAATGTTCGTTGTTTATCACTTTATTTATTACGGGAATAGGAGAGATGTTTAATAGTATGTTAAAAATTCATCCCAAATTCAGTTTTCTTATTGTTATATTTATAATAACAGGATGTTCACAAAATCAAACATCTGAAGCTGATTGGACCGCAGATTTTGTTGTCTGGAATGAAGATGTTTATGTAGTAACGGATGAATTTATAGAAGAAAAAGAAATAGGAGAGCAAATCGGAAAGATAACAAAATACTCTGATCAAGAAATGACAGCAAAAGAAGGACAAGTATTCTCAAATATATTTCCAAAGGGATCTGTTCTATATAGTATTAAGGGGATCGATACTACTAACTCCATAGCCGTTAAAAATGAAGGGAAATATATTAAATTGGTCTACAATGGGCGCTACGGCTAGAATAACTAATTTTTATCAAATGGAAGGAGGGATTAAAAAAAATGTAAAATCCCTTGTCAATTAAAAGCTAATTACTTCATAATTGGAAGGAACTTATTTCTACCAGTATAGTGACAGACCCTTTATTAAGAAAAGCGCAAGCGCCCGATTAGCAACGAAGGTGCAAAGGAACGTCAACTAAGTACAGTCACGTCCTGTGACTAACGTTGACGCTAGAACCTCCTGTTCATCGCCGTATGAGATAAAGGAAACACGAAAAGCCGAAGGCTTCGATGTTGACTTATCATAGAGAAATGGAACATCATCTAAAGACGTCCACGTCCTGTGGACAACGATGATGCTAGCACTTCCTGTGCGTCGAAAAACTTACGAGTTGCTGGGCAATGGAGCTAGACAAAAATAAAAGCACCATCCGAATAAGGACAGATTTTTATACTTTCTTACTCTGTAAAAAAGACAATTGTATGTTTTTATATAAAAAAATGAACAATTCGTTATAAACCAATACAAACTAGAGAGAGGAGAAATTAAAATGAATGAAAGAATGAAAATAATAACAGGTTCACCTTGGGAGTCTGTAGTTGGTTACAGTAGAGCAATTCGAGTTGGAGACCGTGTAGAAGTTGCAGGAACTACCGCGATGAAAGACGGCCAAGTATTTGGCGATGGAGATGTTTATGAGCAAACTCGTTATATTTTAACAACTATTGAAGAAGCTCTAAATAAACTCGGAGCAAATTTAACTGATGTTGTTAGAACGAGAATGTTTGTCACCGATATTTCTAAATGGGAAGAGATTGGCAAAGCACATGGAGAGTTTTTCAAAGACATTCAACCTGTAGCCACAATGGTTGAAGTGAATCGACTGATTGATCCGAGACTTCTAGTAGAAATCGAAGCAGAAGCGATAGTAAGTAAATAGAAATAATACATATTGCTCTTAAAGTAGAGGGGACTAAAAATGTGAAAGAGCCCTCCTCTATTTTCTTTCTAGTTTACATAATATATATTATCGGAAGTTATGTGGAAATATATCATTTTGTCTCAATAACCAAGATTACTTATGATAGTGAGACGATATTCAAAAAAAAGATCTGAATTATATTAGAAATAACTTGCCTTCTTTTTTATCGTCAATTATTCCTTTTTAGAAACGGCAATACTCATTTCCAAAGCGTGTTTTCGATTGAAAGCGACGTCTCTACATTCAATATCCGCTTGTAGGACATCAATTCGTAATTTTTTCTCAAAACCTCAAACTTCATTCTATCATATGCACAATTCTGAGCATTAAAAACAAACATATCTAGCACATTCCATAATCGACCTGATTCAGAATCCCCTCTCTCCTTCGCAGTTTGATCAGGCATGATAAGTTCTGACCTTACAGTGCTTCTCACAGCTGTGGGAAATTTAGTAATTTTCTTTTAATATATTTATCACACTCTCTACAAAAACATGTGTAATATCAATATCTGCTTTAACCTCAGCAGTTTGAACAACTGTTATGACTATATTTTTGAAAGAAATAATCATTAGATCTGTATTATTTTTAAGGTCTGAGTCTATTTGATCGTCTCCAACTGTAACTTCGCGCAGAATGGCATCTTCTCCAATATAATTATCTGTATAAGCTAAATGTACATTTATTAATGACTTTTTATCTGTACTTTCGAAAATGAGCACATCTTGTGTTGAGTCCTTATTTTTATTTTCTAGTGTTAGCCATTCTCTTTTGTCAAATGTCAGTTTTTTGTTAGTTATAGTGAGTGTCTCCCCTTTAGGGGTAGAACCAGCAACTGAACGATAAAGTGCAATCTGTCCAGAATATCCCAAAAAAGAACTCGATGTGTAAATAATATCAACAAAAACAATGGTCAAACGTATCAAAAATGGCTATCAAAGAGAATTGTGACAATAATATTTTGTTATATATTTTTGTTACACTTGTTTTGCGGTTTCTTAACTTTGAATCTAGCATCTGTACCACAATAAGAAAAACGACCGTTTTTGTTACAATTAAGTTAACATTTTTTACCTAGATTGCACATCGTCGGTTGATTGCTGGGTTTACCCCAATAAGAAGCTAACTTTTGATGAATTAGCGGAAAAGCTGAAGCAACCTAAAGATAATACCTCAACATTACATTTCTTACTTGCATATATTGAGTCTTATTTTGAAAATGATTATTCATGGGACAAGGCGAAAGACAGAGATTCTATTTCTAAAGAAAAGCTGTATCAATTAATTAATGAATCCATTGATTATGGAATTACGGTTAGGAAAGAAGAAAATGAACGAGGTTCAGAAATAAGGAAACGTATTTTAGAAGAACGGGACAGATAATGTCCTGTTTTTTTTTTGTTTAAACTATCATTTTAGATTTTCACAGGAAGGTATACTGTAAATTCGTTAATTTTGTAATTTTTATAAATATATTACAGAACTTGTAGCTTTCATGTGCAACATATGGTAGTTTATAGTAGTGGTTCAAAAAGGGGGGGGAATTGGAATAAACAGTATGGAGTTGAAAAAGACCCAAAATAGTATTTAGAAGTTTCGGAATAAATTTAATATTTTTTATTCTAAGTCAAGGAAATTTGCATTATAATAAAAAGGAGACTTGAAAATGATGAAAAATTTCAGTAAATTGTTAGCTTTTGTATGTGCTTTTACAATGATAATAACAATATTTTCTTTTAACACTGATATCTCTTATGCAAGTGAATTAAATAATAATGATGAATTAAATGAAGGTGTTTACGACGGATTAGCCGAAGGAGAAGAAGTTGTAGATGTTTATACGGAGTACGTGCCAGTAGAAGAAGCTAAAAATGTTGAAGTTACTCAACCGTTTCAATTTGAAACTGATGAAACAACTGGTGGGATAGTTACGCCTCAAGAAAGGGTTAAAAGATGGTATGCAGTAAGTAGTACCTATGTTGGGCATTCTTATAGTAGTTGGTATTATGCAGGTGCTTCAACTATTAGTAGCGGAGTATTAACGGCTTCTCATTCCTCGTCAGTCTCAAATAAATATTCTGGTTCATTAAAAGTATCAAAAAAGACAATAGAAGGTATGCTTGGTTTCGATACAACAAAGACTTGGACTGAAACAGTTGGTTATAGTTCCCCTAGTTACCCTAATGGAAGATATCGCTTAGAATATAGACATGTTTATAAAAAGTATAAAGTAAAGCAGATTCAGTCTTATGACCGTAGGGGTAAGGTCTATGCTACAAAATATGTATACCCTCAAAAATGGGTAGAACGCATGTATCGTGTTGTGAAATTTTAATAAGTTAATAATCTAAGATAGAAAAGGATAGATAGAATGAATAAACAAATTATAGGTTCTATGTTTCTATTAATAGCTTCTATACTCTACTCAACAAGATATATCTGTGCTTCAATTGGGGCTACAAATAGTGCCGAATGGTCAAGTGAAGAGTTTGGTGTTTATCTTTCAAATGTACCTAACAGTTTAACAATTTTCAGTATCATTTTCTTGTTTCTAGGGACTATCTACTTCGTTTGGGGAACTATAGAAACCATTAAGGGTCAGTGACAGGGTTCCTGTTCTAGACCGAAAAGTATAATAAAAAGATGATTTTTAGTGTTCAATAACTTAATAATTCACTGGTTACTTAACATTGATTAAGTTACGAGTTTCTGAACACTTCAAAGTGTAAAAAACGTGGATGCTAGTATAGTTTCATGGACACACCTTAGTTAAGCTTTCTAATTATTGACTATAATAAAAAACGAAAGGATGTGTCCTTGATGGGTAACCAAGGTGTTAATAAAAAATTCAATGAAGACTTCAAAAAAACGGTGGTTAATCTTTATCATTCTGGCAACTCAGTAAGCAATCTAAGTAGCGAATATGGCGTGTCTGAAGTAACGATTTATAAATGGATTAAACGATTCTCTCCAATCGATTTAGAAGATGGTTCGACCGTTACGACGGACGATTTAATCCAATTAAAAAACAAATGCGCCGCCTTCAGGAGGAGAATGAAATATTAAAAAGGCTATGGCCATATTCGCGAAAAAGTAAGTAAAACTGAGTTAGCCGCTACGATTGAAAAGTATAAAGATCAACACCCTATACAAGCACTGTGTGAAGTCTTAGATATTCCAAGAAGTACGTATTATCAATCACTACATGAAACAGAGTCTAATCGTGATCGTGAGAACAAGGAACTAACCAAAGAAATGATAGAAATTCATACAGATAGTAAAAAACGGTACGGAGCACCCAAAATTCATATGGAACTCGAAAAGAAAGGATTTTCCGTGAGTCTAAAAAGAGTTCAAAGGCTAATGAAAAAAGTTGGAATCCGCTCCATTATACAAAGGAAATATCGCCCTTATACTAGTCAGCACCAAGTAACAGAACAAGGAAACTTATTAAACCGAGACTTTACCACCACAACGATTAATGAAAAATGGGTGGGAGATATTACGTATATCCATACGATTAAAGATGGTTGGTGCTACTTAGCTTCAGTGATGGATTTACATTCTAAGAAAATCATAGGTTATGCCTTTTCAAAAACGATGACGACAGACCTAGTGATAAAAGCACTGAATCATGCGTATGAAACGCAATCTCCTAAAAAGGAGCTCATCTTTCATTCGGATTTAGGCTCTCAATATACAAGTGAAGAATTTGCAGAATCCATCCGTTCCAAGGGGATCAAACATTCATTTAGCCGTAAAGGTTGCCCATATGATAATGCTTGTATTGAATCATTTCACGCCATTTTGAAAAAAGAAGAAGTCCATCAAGTTAAATACCTGAACTATCAATCGGCTAACATGGCTTTATTTCAATATATTGAAGGCTGGTACAATCGAAAAAGAATCCATGGAAGTATCGGGTATCGAACTCCACAAGAAGTAGAAGACAGCATTCGGGCATGCGCATAGCGACTCTCTAACATGTGTGAATCAAGCTTTATAGGGAGTAGCGGGCATGATAGCCTCCTTTGGCGATGCCGATGTCGGAGCATCTGGTTTCTCGGCAACAGAATCATGCCCGCGGAGGGACCCTGTCAAGCGTCAAAATAAAACAAGTTTTCTTCGAGCATAGGTATTAAAGTGAACTAACTTTTTTGTGTCCGAAAATTTGACTCAGATCCAGGGTTTACCCCCTTTAGAACCATAAATAAGGTGGAAATTATCTAACTTTAAATTCTCTTCCATATTCAAATAAATATCTCTAAATTCATTATAAGAAACAGTTGGATTTTCTTTCTGTTCCTCCTTACTATCAATTTCACTTTGCTGATTCTGTAAATTGTCTTCATTTGCTCTATTAGTCTTTTCCACTTTTTCATTACTACAACCAACCAAAAAGGCAAAACTTAAAGTAAAGAGAAAGCTTAAAAATATCTTTTTACCCATATATTTTCATATATCTCCTTTTATTTGAATAAGATTAGTTTACTCTTTAAATTTTCATAAGTATATTTAATCATTCCGACATTTTCTGACAAAATAAAAGATTTAGGTGTAGTGCTGAAAAATACAAAACTTTAACAATAAGAGTTTTGAGACATAACAAAAAGAGTAGTCATTCACGATCAATTAAATCATGAACACTACTCTTTTTCTCGTCTAAATGCATGTGTCTCCATCCAAAACTAACATTATTTCGTACAATCACCCTATAGGTAACCACAAAAAAAGTTAGGCCAATAACAATTAAATTGGTCTAACTTCTCTCAGTTTATGTCTCCTATACAGAAAGAGAGCCTATTTTCCTGTTTCAGCAAATTGCTTAATACGCATGCCAATTTCGTCACGAACACGCTGGAATTCTGACCACTCTTTCCCTGCTGGATCATCAAATCCCCAATGTACACGTTTCACATGTGGAGGTGTCGTTGGGCATACGGAGTCTGCATGACTGCATAAAGTAACAACTAGATCAGCCCGATTTAAGATTTCATCGTCTATTATATCTGATGTTTGATCCGTGATATCTATGCTTACCTCTTTCATCGCTTTTATTGCATTAGGGTTCACACCATGAGATTCAATTCCTGCCGAATAAACCTCCCACTTGTCAGCTAAGTAATGTTTCCCCCACCCTTCTGCCATTTGACTTCGACATGAGTTTCCAGTACATAAAAAGTAGATTGTTTTTTTTGACATATTAAAAGCTCCTTCTTTAGTAAATAATCCATAACCAAAAATATAGTCCAACGAGTGTTATAAATAAAGTCGGAATCGTTAAAATAATTCCTGTTTTAAAATATGTTCCCCAGGATATTTTCACTCCTTTTTGAGACAAAACATGGAGCCATAATAAAGTCGCTAAAGAACCAATAGGTGTAATCTTTGGACCTAAATCTGAACCTATTACATTAGCATAAATAAGTGCTTCTCTTATGACCCCACTGGAATCGACTTCAGAGATTGCGAGTGCATTGATCATAACCGTTGGCATATTATTCATGACTGAAGAAAGAATTGCTGAAATAAAGCCCATTCCTATTGTTGCTGCAAAAAGCCCTTGATCTGCCGTTATTTCAATCACATCCGCTAACACACTCGTTAACCCGACATTACGCAACCCATACACCACTACATACATCCCAATGGAGAAAAAAACAATTGCCCACGGGGCTCCTTTCAAAACAGCTTTAGTATCGACAACTGAACTTCTTTTCGCCATCAATAAAAAGAAAATCGCGATCATACCAGCAATAATCGATACTGGAAGATTTAGAAATTCACTAACGAAATAACCAATTAATAAAATTCCTAGGACCACCCATGACAAGCGGAACATTCTTTTATCTTGTATCGCCTCTACTGGTTTCTTTAATTGATCTAATGAATAATTTCTAGGAATGCTTTTCCGGAAAAATAATAATAGGACAATAATACTTGCTCCGAGTGAGAAAAAGTTTGGAATGATCATTCGTGTCGCGTACTCAACAAAACCAATTCCAAAAAAAGTCAGCTGATACAATGTTCACTAAATTACTCACCACCAAAGGTAATGAAGTTGTATCAGCAATAAAACCGCTTGCCATGATAAAGGGAAACACCATTTTTTCATTAAAATTTAGATTTCGTACCATCGCAAGAACGATAGGAGTTAAAATGAGGGCTGCCCCATCATTTGCGAATAATGCTGCGACTATAGCACCAAGAAAACTAATATAAACAAACATTTTCACGCCATTTCCTTTAGCAGCTCTTGCCATATGAAGAGCAGACCACTCGAAAAAGCCTATTTCGTCTAATATTAAAGAAATAATAATGATGGAAATAAACGCTAAAGTAGCATTCCATACAATTGATGTAACATCTATTACATCATGAAAATCCACTACACCTACGATGAGAGCAACGATCGCTCCACCACAGGCAGACCAACCAATTGACAGCCCTTTCGGTTGCCAAATGACTAGTATAAGTGTCATCAAGAAAATTAAGGTTGCCATTACGACCGATATCATTTTGAATCCTCCATTTACACACAAGTGAAAAGCTTTTCTTTACTTCCCTTTAGCAACATGCGCTACTATCATTCGAATCACGGTCTGCTTTTGTAAAGAAAAACTCCCACTCGTTCCCATCAGGGTCTGTTACCCAAAACTTATCTTGGAGGGCATAACAACATGTAGTATCGGTCTCTTCCCGAGCAAAGAAACCTTCCTTCTCCAATCTTTCCTTATGATATAAAACTTCTTCTTTACTCCCGACTTGGAAACCAAAATGACCGACTTGATTTCCTTTCACCTCATCACGAACATTTAAGGTAAAATTAAGTCCCGGTTTTTCCAACAAAAATTTCGCATAATCTGGTTTCACTTTAACGGGCTCCATTTCAAAAATTTTTTCATAAAAACCAACCGAAGCCTCTAAATTTGTCACATTAATTCCTACATGGACATTCTTCATTTATGTTTCCTCCTATTAAATTATTAATCAAAAAAAATTGATATAAAGGATAAAAAAATTAGCAACAACTACTATTTCCTTTTTTTCTAAATACACAACAAAGTTCTTCTGATAATAGGTTATTCACTTCTTGATCATTTAAGTCATAAAAACTCCAAGTTCCTTTTGTTCTCTTTGTAATTAAGTTCGCATCTAATAAAATTCGCAGGTGATAAGAAAGTTTTGATTGAGTCATCTCAAAGTAATCCGTTAAATCACAAACACACGTTTCTCCCCTTTGAGTTAACTCATACATAATTTCTAATCTTTTTTGATCGGCGAGTGCTTTAAATTTTTGTTCATACTTTTGTATGTCTGGCATTTGCGAGTGCATTTCTTTTCCTCCGTTAATTAATCAATTTTTTTTGATGAATTTATCATACAACACGTTAAGATAAAATGCAACCTTTATTCAGCTTATTTTAAACATTTGCTAGGATCAATTTGTATAGGAACCCAACCCCCATACAAATCTACTTTAAACTGCGCTATTTCGATGTCTGTTCCATTGGTCAATTCAAAAAAGATAAATACATACTTCTGTTCATCTGTTCCTAGAAAGTAAATATATTTAACATAGGTATGTTTAATAGTAGGATACCTTGTTCTAACTAAATTACACCATTTGCCATACTTCACATCAACAATAGCTTCCCCTATATAATCCCATCCATGATAAGGTGAACATAAAAAATCCTCTCCATAAAGAACAATATCATCGATTTTAAATAGATCATTTTCTACTTTGATCGTGATAAACCCATAGTAATATCCGAAATAAGTAAGGTTCTTTTTCGACCCTTCAATCGTCTCTAATTCTACAAAGAAGCGATGTTCATTTTCTGAGTTGACTGAATAATCTACCTTGATTAACTTAATCAAATGAATATGACCTATGTTGAGAAACGAAAGTAAAAAATCATCATAGGTTACTCGTTTTTGATAATCTTTAGTGAGAAATTGATAGGCTATCGGATATGGCAAAGTTGAATTTCCGATTGTTCCACATCCGCCAAATACTCCTTTAGAAAAAAAGGCTGCTTCCCTTAAAATACTATAGTAGTTTAACAAGGAGTTTTCAGCTGATCTCATTAATCTATTCGTTTTTCCCTCATCGTAAAAATGAAAAAAATCGCTTGTAAATTGATGATTATTTAATGCGGGAAAACAAGATGGTCGAAATAATTTCTGATTAATATTTAAAACATCTATGCGATATTCTTTTGAATATTGTTCCGTAAATTCCTTTTCTCTAAATATTCCTCCCATTAGTAACGTACTTTCAAGTATCAATTTTATTCCTCCTCATTCTATCTTATTAAAAAGACAATACATTAATAATCAATATTTGTTTTTTTGAATAGATGGATTATTCTTGTTAATTGGGAAGGATTTTAGTTACGTTTAATTGAATTACTTTATCACAGTTTTTAATTGGAGGGATTTTTATGCCTTATATTAACTTGCAAATGACGAAAGGTGTTTCTCGTCAGCAGAAAGAACAAATAGTTAATGAGTTCACCGAAACACTCGTCCACACCCTTGATAAAAAACCAGAACACATACATATCGTCATTCAAGAAATTGAAGAAGAAAACTGGGGATTTTCAGGAATGCTGACTGATGACTATAGAAAAAAAGGTAACAAAAAAACTAGATGTTGAGATACACCTCTCCATCTAGTTTTTCATTCCTTTTTTCTTATTCCTTCTCAACCCAAGCGGATATCGTTTCTCCAGCCTCTTTCTCATCCAGATAAAATGAACCATTACTGTAGCGATCGCTTTTCCTTAACTGGTCAATTGGAATTTGTTCAATCATTCCTTTATTTGTTTCAATAAAGGCAAACTTTTCGTCCTTAATGACAAAACAGCTAATGACTCTATGAGGATTCGTCTTTAATTCCCTAATCATCAATAATCCTCGTTTCGCCCTTGACAATCTTTCAAATTCCGTTAATTTCATCCTTTTCATAGAACCACGCTGTGTAATTAAGAGCAAATCCTGGGCATCACTAGAAAAGACTTGACCACTAACAACGACATCATCATCTTTCAAATTAATCGCTTTTACTCCAGCTGCTCTGACCCCAACTGGATTCACCTCTTCTTCAGAAAACCACAAACCGTATCCTTTATGAGTGGCTATGAATATTTCTTCATTACCTGTTGATAAATGAACATCGATCACTTCATCGTCGCCTTTTAAATTAATCGCAACTAATGGCTTCGAATATCGCTGAGCTTTATATTGATTAAATTGTGACTTCTTGATCATTCCATTTTTCGTGAAAAATAGAATGAATGGAGATGCTTCATCAAAGTTTTTAACTGGTATTGCTTTTAAAATGGACTCATCTTTATCTATTGAAATTAAATTAGCGACATGTTGCCCTAGATCTTTCCATCTAATGTCTGGAAGTTCGTGAATAGGGAAATATAAATAGTTTCCCTTATTTGTGAATAGAAGTAAAACGTCTGTCGTATTTATTTCAAACTGACCAATTAGTCTGTCTGTATCCTTCATCCCAAAATCTTGACCGTTTGAAGCGGAGTAGGAACGAAGACTTGTTCTCTTGACATACCCATCCTGTGTGACAGTGACAATGACATCTTCGGAAGGAACCATCACTTCTAAATTGACTTTTATGTCTTCGATTTCAGCTTCAATTTTAGATCGCCTAGCATCTTCGTATGTTTTTTTTATTGTGCGGAGATTTTTTTTGATTACCGACAATAATTTTTTCTCACTTCCAATAATCTCGTTTAACTCGGAGATTTTTTTATTTAACTCTTCCGCTTCGTTTTGAAGCTGAACAATATCTGTGTTCGTTAAACGGTAAAGTTGCAAGGAAACAATAGCTTCAGCTTGAGCTTCCGTAAATTGATAACGTTCGATTAAGTTGTCTTTTGCATCTCGTTTATCCTTTGAGGCGCGAATGGTTTCAATAATCTCATCCAATATAGAAATCGCTTTAATTAAGCCTTGGACGACATGCTCACGTTCTTTCGCTTTTTTTAATTGATATTGAGAGCGATTAAGAATCACTTCTTTTTGATGATCAATGTAAGAATCTATAATGGTTGGAAGAGACATGAGCATAGGTCTTCGATTAACGATGGCAACCATATTAAAATTGTACGCAATTTGTAAGTCCGTATTTTTATATAAGAAATACAGCACTCCTTGTGCATCGGCATCCTTCTTTAATTCAATGACAATTCTAAGTCCTGTTCGGTCCGTTTCATCTCGAATCTCTGTAATTCCTT
The DNA here is from genome assembly GCF_020524035.2 of Bacillus carboniphilus. NCBI lineage: Bacteria > Bacillati > Bacillota > Bacilli > Caryophanales > Bacillaceae > Bacillus > Bacillus carboniphilus. The sequence continues at coordinate 874,362 of NZ_CP129013.1, forward strand.
CTACTTTCTTATCGAGTCGATACTCATCCATCTTTCTGACTAAATTTGCTTTATTTACTTCAAAAGGAATTTCTGTAATGACAATCTGTTGCTTTCCACCACGAATCGTTTCAATATCAGCTTTACCCCTAACGACGATCTTTCCTTTTCCAGTCTCATACGCTTTTTTTATTCCATCTATTCCTTGAATAATTCCTCCTGTAGGGAAGTCAGGACCTTTAATAATAGTCATTAATTCATCTACCGTACAAGAAGGCTTGTCCATTCGCTTCATCACTGCATCGATGACTTCTCCTATATGATGAGGGGGGATTTCAGTCGCATAGCCTGAAGAGATGCCTGTAGAACCGTTAACAAGTAAGTTAGGAAACATGGCAGGTAAGACGACGGGTTCCTTACTCGTATCATCGAAATTTGGAACAAATTCTACGGTTTCTTGCTCGATATCTTTTAATAACTCGGAAGCAATCGGTGAAAGCCTCGCTTCTGTATAACGCATGGCTGCTGGTGGATCTCCATCAACACTTCCATTATTCCCATGCATTTCAACGAGTCCATTCCGTACTTTCCAGTCTTGACTCATACGTACCATCGCATCGTAAACAGAAGTATCCCCGTGTGGATGATAATTCCCGATCACATTTCCTACTGTTTTCGCAGCTTTACGAAACCCTTTATCACTTGTATTCCCGTCAACATGCATGGCATATAAGATACGCCTTTGAACAGGCTTTAATCCATCCCTTACATCAGGTAATGCTCTTTCTTGAATAATATACTTACTATAACGACCAAAACGATCACCGATGACTTCTTCAAGAGGGAGATCATGGTATCTTTCACTTTGATTTGCAGCCATTTTACATCTCCTCCTCACTTGACGTTAAATTTTCATTTTCTAGTATGTTTTCATCATTATCTAATCCGAATGCAACATTTTTTTTCAATCCATTTTCGCCTTGGCTCTACCTTATCTCCCATTAAGGTTGTCACTCGACGCTCCGCGCGTGCTGCATCATCAATTCGAACTCTAATTAACGTCCTCGATTCAGGATTCATAGTTGTTTCCCAAAGTTGATCTGCATTCATTTCACCTAATCCTTTATATCGTTGAATGGTAAAACCTTTCCCCTTATTTTTGAGTAATTCATCTAACTCTTCATCAGACCAGGCATACTCAATGATTTCTTTTTTCCCTTTTCCTTTGCTTATTTTATATAGAGGAGGAAGAGCAATATACACTTTTCCAGCTTCAATAAGCGGTTTCATATAACGGTAGAAAAATGTTAATAAAAGGACTTGGATATGAGCACCATCGGTGTCTGCGTCTGTCATAATAACAACCTTGTCGTAATTTATGTCATCAATGGTGAAATCCGCTCCGACTCCAGCTCCAATCGCGTGGATGATTGTATTAATTTCTTCATTTTTAAAGATATCAGCAAGCTTTGCTTTCTCTGTATTAATGACCTTACCTCTAAGGGGCAAAATCGCCTGAAATTTACGGTCTCTCCCCTGCTTTGCAGAACCGCCTGCAGAATCTCCCTCTACTAAATAAAGTTCATTTTTCGCAGGGTTTCTAGATTGTGCAGGTGTCAGTTTTCCACTAAGACTCGCCTCAGATCGCTTTCTTTTTTTTTCCACTTCTTGCTTCCTCTCTTGCCTTTCTCGCAGCATCACGAGCTTGCTGAGCCTTAATTGCTTTTTTAACAAGTAGCGTACTCGTATCAGGGTTTTCCTCTAAAAAGTACGCTAACTTTTCAGATATAACGCCATCTACGGCTGACCTAGCTTCACTTGTCCCTAATTTTCCTTTCGTCTGCCCTTCAAATTGCAAAAGTTGCTCTGGAATTCTCACAGAAACAATCGCAGCTAGTCCTTCACGAATGTCAGTTCCATCTAAATTTTTATCTTTCTCTTTTAAAAGTCCAACTTTCCTTGCATATTCATTAATCGCTCGCGTGAGAGCTGTTTTAGCCCCAGCCTCGTGTGTTCCACCATCTTTTGTGCGAACGTTATTAACAAAGGAAAGGATATTGTCGCTATATCCATCATTAAATTGGAAAGCAAATTCTACTTCCAAATCGTTTTGTGAACCTTCAAAAAAGACAACGGGGTGCAAAACATCCTTCTCTTCATTTATGTATTCAACAAAAGCTTTTATTCCCGTCTCGAAAAAGTAGGTTTCCTCCAATTGTTGACGTAAATCTTTTAGCGTTATTCTCAGACCCTTTAATAAAAAAGCTGACTCTCGTAAACGCTCACTCAAAGTGTCAAAGTTATAGATTGTTGAACTAAAAATCGTTGAATCCGGCTTAAAATGAATAGTCGTTCCGTGACCTCTAGTGGAACCTTGTTTTTCTAGTGAGGTAACGGGTTTTCCTCCGTCTTCAAATCGTTGAAAGTACAAATGCCCATCCCGTTTAATTTTTACTTCCAACCATTCAGATAATGCGTTCACAACTGAAGCACCTACACCATGTAACCCCCCACTCGTTTTATAACCACCTTGTCCAAATTTACCCCCAGCATGAAGGACGGTAAATATGACTTCAGGCGTTGGTTTACCTAGTTTATGCATTCCCGTCGGCATTCCACGGCCTTTATCCTCAACAGAAATACTATTATCTTTATGTATAGAAACGATAATTTCATCCCCATGACCTGCTAAAGCCTCGTCAACTGAATTGTCGACAATCTCATAAACAAGATGATGAAGTCCTCTCGAATCGGTACTCCCTATATACATTCCTGGACGCTTACGAACAGCTTCAAGTCCTTCAAGAACTTGTATGGCATCCTCATTATATTCAAAAGATTTCTGAATTTTACTCAAACGTGTTTACTCCTTTCATATGAAGCATGGACATGAAACTTAATAGTCATACCCATATAAGAACGTATGTTTTTATATCTTACGCTTTCCCTTATGTATCGTCAAGTGTACTTATAATTTAAAACTAGGTTAGTCTCAGCACCTAAACACCAAGATTCATTTTACAGATTTCTTTTATTTATTCAAAGACTAAATTTGTAAAATGGGTTTCAAGATTACTTCTTTCTCGAAGAAATGTCACTATTCCTTCAAGTTTGATATAATTAATTCCTGCCAAATTGAGAAAAAGTCCTACATGTTGTTGTTCACACTTCATAATATGGAGAACTCCTTGTAAGCAAAAAGAAAGACTAACTTTAATCAACACTAGATTAAAGTTAGTCTTTTTTTAAATATTCAGTCTTTTTTTTAGCGTTAGTTACTACTAATAACTACATCATCGAAAGCAGCCTCGACTAAGCTTCCGCTTCCCTCATCTGCCGCTTCAATTTGTAAATTAATTGTTTGACCGGCGAACGAGCTTAAATCCACTGATTTATCGGACCATGAAGCGTCCTGATCGCTTGATGCCCCTAACTCTTCAAAAACAGTGGTGCTATTACCATTACTATCAATGACCGAGACTTTAAAATAATCGTCACTAGAGGAATTGGAATAGTGACTGAAGTAATATGAGAATGATAAAGTGAGAGAGCTATCATCTGGTAATTCAATTGCTGGAGATGTTGCTTTTGTATAACCACCATCAATATCATAGCTACCTACAGAAAAGCCACTGTCGGCACCTGTCACTAAACTAGTTGTACCGTTCGATAATTGCTTATATCCTCGGTATCTAGTTGTTTCTGGAACACTCTTTCCCAATTTCCTGTTGTTGCGGTATCAGTTCCAAAGGTCCATCCGTTATTCTTTTCAAAGTCATCAGAAAATACCTCTTCTGGATCCACAATTGGTCCACCTGTATATTTCACAGCTGCTTCTGCATCAAGTCTTCCATGATCCCAATAGGACCCCGTCCCAGCAATTTCTTCGGCTGTCTCTTCAAGTGCCTCGCGAACCTCAGAATTTGATAAACCTTGAGAAGCAAGCAATGCTGCGACACCAGCTGCATGTGGGGATGCCATTGATGTTCCGCTATAGGAAACATACCCTCCACCTAACTGAGTTGAATATATACCATAACCAGGTGCAGCTACGTCCACCCATGAACCATAAGTTGAGAAACTTGCTTTTTGATCGTTTGAGTCAGTTGCTGCCACAGCAATCGAATTATCGTAATAGGCTGGATACTGTGGACTTGATGTTCCAGCATTTCCAGCTGCACAGATGACCGTTACCCCTTTGTTCCAAGCATAATCAACAGCATTTTCTACCACATTTGAAGAAGAGGAACTACCTAAGCTCAAATTAATGACATCTGCCCCGTTGTCTGCTGCCCAAACAATCCCATCTGCTACTCCTGCATTTGAACCAGAACCGCTAGCATTCAACACTCGAACAGGTAAAATTTTCACTTTTGGTGCAACACCAGCAACACCGATTCCATTATGAGTTGATGCTGCTACCGTACCTGCTACGTGCGTACCATGCCCATTCTCATCAGAAGCGTCACTATCATCATCAATGAAGTCATAACCTGATAACACTTTACCTGATAAATCTTCATGATCGTCTTGAACCCCTGTGTCAATAACAGCTACCGAGATGGAGCTACTCCCTTGTGTCACATCCCAAGCCGCTTCTGCATTCATAATCTGTGGTCCGTATTGATAACTACTGTAGTAAGGATCATTTGGAGTGAAAAATGCTTTATACTCTATAATTGGTTCTGCATACTCAACAACATCGTAACTTTCATACAATTTAATCGCTTCTTCTACTGTTAACCCATCTAAACTTAATACATCAAAATTTAACGATTTATTCGTTGATACTACAGATGTTTTTACTTTCGCATGAATAGATGCTTTTGTTTTTTCAGAAGCATCTTCCTTAAATTTAACAACAACCTCATTACTCCCATTCACAGAATCTGTTGTCGCATACGTAGGTGAGATTGACCCAAAAAATCCAAATCCAAACAATAATGCTCCTACTGCTGAAAATAAAAAAAGTTTTCTCAATGCTTTCAATAAAATCTCTCCTTTAAAATTGGTTTTCTTTTAGAATAAGATTGCTCCTATCCTTCAAGATTTACAAATTATTATACTACCTAAAAATGAAAAAGAGTTGCTTTTCAACTTGGGAAAGATTAATTAGTAAAAAATGTTTAATTGTTCAAATGAACCCTAATCCTTTCACTTTTTTTATGTTATAAAGAGTACAAAAAAACTATGTTTGCACCTAGTTCGATTGAAATAAATCATGAATTTAAGAATAAGGTTGTAGTTCAATTGAATGATAAATTATGAACAACATGTTATGGTTCATATTTACAAACGTGAAGATCATTAAAATAATGTATAATATATGGAAAATAACATTGTGTTTTTTTTACACATTACATAAGGGAGAGAGTAGTGAATGTTCATTTCCAAACACGAAGTCGAAGTCCGATATGCAGAAACGGATCAAATGGGAGTTGTATATCATGCTAATTACTTAATATGGATGGATTTAGGAAGAACAAAACTAATAAAAGAATTAGGGTTCTCTTATAAAAAATTGGAAGAAGATGGTGTGTTATGTCCGGTTTTAGAAGCCAGTGTCAAATATAAAAAACCGTTTCGATTTGGTGAGACCGCTACAATTCATACATGGATTAACGAATATAATGGGATAAGAATTGTTTACGGATATAAAATTTTCACACCAAATAATGAAGTAGGGATCGAAGGAACTACCAGCCATGTATGTGTGAAAAACGATTCGTTTAAACCAATTAATTTTAAAAAACACTATCCTCACTGGCATGAGGAATATATGAAAGCAATGAATAAATAAAAAAGGCGCAAGCGCTTTTCTAACGACGCATCCTAAAATTAATGATTAAAAAAATGAGTTATTGATGTGCTCCTCAACACCAATAACTCATTACATTTATTTGTTAAATATAAATACAGGTTCATGTATATCAGAATCAAACTGAATTTGAAAGTCATGGTCATCTAAATACCATAAATCTTTCTGTTCAAGAAAAAATAAAATATCGTTTTTCGTTTCTTTCACACCTATATCACTAGGTTTTTCAATTCCTACTCCTAATGAAAAACCTTTCTGTACATCGCTACACCCTCCTAATCGTGGGAAAAAACGAAGAGAATCTCCCTCTTTTAGATCAAACTCTTCTTTATACCAGTTAGCTGCTTCCTCTTCGATATGCATATTCATATAAACTAACTCCTTTTTTATTGATTAATCCATTGATACATATGTGCTAATATTTCTTCATTTTGCTGTTTGTTTATATTCTCCAATAACTGAACTCGATAATTGGAACGATTTGAACTCGTTACAATGGTTGGAATAAATGAAGGTTCCTTAATGGTGGTTATTGTTTCGGCCTGTTCTATTTTTTTATTTATTTTTACATTAAATATCCCACCGATGTCTTTATAATCTCCTACTTGACCCGATAAAAAATTACCTAATGAATAAACAACTAGACTTTGACCTCCATTCCCATTATCTAACCACTCTATTGGTTGGAGCACATGAGAATGATGACCGACAATAACATCTGCTCCATTTTTGGCAAGGCTGTTCGCAAGCTCTTTTTGTTGATTCGTTGGATATCTTTGATATTCATTCCCCCAATGGAGATTAACGATGATGACATCGGATTGACTCTTCATCTCTTTCATATCGTTAATTATTTTTAATTCATCGATCATATTTACGACATAAGGGTGTTCATCAGGTATAGGAATTCCGTTAGTTCCATATGTATAGGAGAGAAACCCAATTTTAATTCCTTTGACGGATAAAACACGTAAGGTGTTTGCATCATTTTCACTTTGATATGCTCCAACGTAGGTAATCCCTAATTTTTTATAATAATGTGTTGCGTTTTCAACTGCAGTCATTCCACGATCAAGCGTATGGTTATTAGCCATATTAACAATATCTATACCCGCTCCCTTTAAGTCTTCCCCAATTTCATATGGACTGTTAAAGGATGGGTAGGTAGACAATCCGATATCCACTCCTCCCATCATAGACTCTTGATTTGCCATTGTGATGTCATTTACATTAAGTTCACTTTTTACTCCTTCAAGCATTGGATTGAAGTCATATGAGCCATCTGTTTGCTTCGCATCATTATACACACGACTATGTAATAATACGTCTCCGATAGCTGAGAAGCTTACTTCTGTTTCGAAATTCTTATATTTATTTGCGACTACATGGGTAGAGACTTTTTTTGAAGGAAGTGATTCTGTTTGATCTTGGCCTTTTATAAAAAAGAAAAGACTCGCTCCTAATATAACGATCGAAAATAACAGAAAAGATATTTGATAAGTTCGTTTCATTTTTGCTCCTCATTAAGTTGTTTTCTTTTTATGGTACCGAAAAATTTGACGAAAGGAAAGAGTGAAGCTAAATATAACTACAATTCCCATAAAAAAAGCATCTCTAACAAAGAAAATTAGAGATGCTTTTTTTGAGTTTGTTTTCATTACCAAAGAACCTTTCCTTTGCGTCGCTTAACGGGCGCTTACGCTTTTCTTTTTACATCCATTTTATTTTTGGTTCTGTTTTATTTTTGATTCGAACAATATTTTGTCGGTGACGATATATTATAAATGCAGCTAATAGTCCAATCAAAATATCAAACGTTAAATCTTCCACAAATATCAAAGTATAAATAAAAGCTAACACACTGCATACGATAGATGAAAACGAAACCATTTTTGATATATATAAAATAATAAAAAAACAAATGATTGCGAACAAAAACAAAAATGGTTCAATTGCAAGAACAACACCAGATGAGGTTGCGACAGCCTTTCCACCTTTAAACTTGGCGAATATTGGGAAGCTATGACCAATGGCAGCAGCCACTCCTAAATAAATAGAAGGATGTCCATCTATTGTTAGTAGTAATGGCAAACAGGCAGCTAAAGTTCCTTTCAAAATATCAGCTATTGTGACAATTAAGCCAGCAGTAACACCTAAAGTACGAAAGGTGTTCGTTCCTCCTAAATTTCCGCTTCCATGCTCACGTATATCAATACCGTAGCCAACTTTTCCTACAATTAAACCAAAGGGAATGGAACCTATAACATAGGCTAGAATAATCATTATGTAGAACATCTTATCCCCTCCTCATCTTAATTTTAACCAAAGAAATTACCTAATTCATTTTAAAGAAAGATGCTTTTGATTAAGAAATACCAGCACCTTTCAAAAATCGTATTAAAAGAAACATAATTGCCTGTGATTAAAAGGGAACAACCCTTGATATTCAAAAGTGAAAATCACACTTCAATATCATACTAAATATAAACGATCTACTCAACTCATTTATTATTTACGACCTTATATCGTTATTATATCATTGTTTATTAAGAAAAATGTTGATTTTAACATGTTTATAGAGTATAAGAACCAGATGCTAAATTCCGAATAAACATTTATTACATTCCTTAATCAATTGTAGGTAATTCAAATGTGCCCAGTACAATTAAGGGGTTTGCCGTCGCCATTGTTTCGCAAACAGAAGCAGATAACTCGTCTTGGATGATATTGAGGGAACTCACCGTAACTGTGTCACATTCTAAGCTCGGAGGTGTAGGAACAGTTAAGCTGCATCCAATTACTGAATTAATGAAGGTATTACCTGAAATTGATAAATTACCTTCCCCTAAATTATTACTATTAAAGTTTGGTGGGCATCCACCGATATCTCCGTCATAACTACAAATCGGTCCTCCACAATCGCTGTTAGCCGTTATGCTGGCGATAAAGTTAACATCTCCAATCACTCGCACTTGATATCCATCAACATTTGTTAATGTACCACATTCAGTTTGACAACTTGAAGTAAAAGTTACAGTCTCTACACAAGTTGTTAAATTACTAACGTTATATACAAAATAAAAATTCCCATTATCAATATCTAAATCAATACCTGGAGGCACTGAGCGAACAGCAGCAAATGGGACAATAATACCATTTTGACTTGATACACTCATCTTAGATTTATCTCCTGAAACTTTTTGAATGTTTGTAGAGAGATGACTTTGTTTAATTAAAGTTTGATTAGTGCCTACTTTTTCACTGATATTAAGTGACTCGATTGTCGGAAGTTTAAATACACCAAAAACGCTAAATGCTAGGATGTCTGTAAGAAGGATTTCACATAAAGGAACTTCATTTATTACATCAAAAAATTTCAGTTCTTCTACCACTACATTGTCACATGTGAACTTGATAGCAGATGGTTCTGTTAAACTACAGCCTATTACTTGATCGACTTGAACGAAATCAGATATTGTTATTTGACCTATTCCCTGCTCATTATTAAAAAATTGAGGAGGACAAGCACCTGCCTCGTCTGGATCAAAATTGCATACTAAACCTCCACATTGACCTTCTACTTCTACACTTGCCGTATAAGAAATACATCCAGTTACTCGAACTTGAAAAGCATTTATTTCTGAGACTGTTCCGCAATCCGTTTCCTGGCTATCAAGATTAATCGTACATTCTTCAACGGTAGCCGTTAATCCATCTACATTATAGATAAAAGAAATATCCCCCGCTAAAACAAGATCAAACTCTACAGGTAAGGTTTTAAAGCTATAAAATTCAACAATATTTTTAGCTGACTCACACAATCCTTGAAGAACTTGCTTTTCTTCGTTTGTCATTGTTATCACCTTTCTTTGTATTTTATACATAATAGAATATGCAATCATTCTTTGATTCTCTTGTGTGTTTGTCTACCTTCATTCCTTTTTTAAAAAGAAGCAAAAATGGTATATATAGAATTTTATTGGTATGATATGAAAAGAAAGGATGGTTGCTGATGATAGAGAATCCTTCTAGAGAAGAAATTCAATCTATATTAAAACAAAGTAAACGCATTGCTGTAGTTGGTCTATCTAATAATCCTGAAAGAACCTCTTATTTAGTTAGTCAAGCTATGCAAAAGGCTGGCTATCAAATCATCCCCGTAAATCCTACTATTGATGAGGTGTTGGGAGAAAAAGCTGTGGTCTCATTAAAGGATATTAAAGGTGAAGTTGACATCGTGAACATTTTTAGAAGACCGGAATATTTAGTTGACATCGCACAAGAATTTTTACAGATTAATTGTCCTGTTTTTTGGGCTCAACAAGGGATTAAAAATGAAGAAGCTTTTCAAATGCTAATAGAGGCTGGCAAAACAGTGGTTATGGACCGGTGTATTAAAGTAGAGCACGCTTTAAGTAAGTGAGATCTATAAAAACAAACCAACAATGCTTTTTTGTCGCATTGTTGGTTTGTTTTTTCCATATGAATTTAAGAGTATTTGTTATACCCATTCTCTCGGTCTTCAGCTTCGTCAGCAATTTCATTACGAAATGCGTTAATACTCTCTTCTCTACGATGATTCTTTTTCTTAATTTTTTCACGCTCATCAGGACTTGAAAATTCCATTGTTTTTTCAGCTTTTTCGATATTTTCCAATGTATTTTGGACCATATCTTGAAGTTTTTCAACATTATCAGAACGGTCATCCGGATTTGCTTTATATCCTTTATTCATCCTTACTCATCCTTTCATTTACTCACCTTTTGTTTGAATTACTTGAGCATGTTGGTCCCCTTGTGTTTGCATTTTTTTACCTTTATTTCCTCCAAAACCACGAGGTTTGGTTCCAAGATGATTAGGATTAAAATGAGTTTGCTTGTCATTGGAATTTGTCATAAAAAAATCGCCTCCCGTCCATTAGTATGGACATGAGAAACGAAAAAATGTTAACATATTTTTCATTTATAGGAGTAAGCTTAAAAAACCAAATCCTCACCTTATCTCAACTAGACTTTTCTTTAAATTGTTCACGTATTTTTTCTTCCAAACGATCCTCAATTGCATCCAGTGCTTTATTATCGTTTAATAGTTGTTGCTTATTTTCAGATACCAGTTCTTCAAAAGAAACTTTTCTCTGTTTTCTCATCATATTCACTCACTTTCTTTCTTATTAGTCTTACCAAAATATTTTTAAAAAATAGCTACTAGCTTAAATTTTCTTCAAATTCCGTCTTTTTTCCTCATTTTATTTAGAGACTCCTCCATTGTTTCTTCTGTTAATTCTCCGACCTGTTTTCCAACAATCATTCCTTTTTCATCAATGAAGTAAGTGGTGGGATAAGTAAGGATCCCATATGCACTATGAACTTGATTTTCACGGTCTAATAAAACATCAAACGTAACCCCTGTATTCTCGATAAATTCATAAACATCTTCCTCTTTTACTTCCGTAGAGGTGAAATTTATGGCAACGATTTCAACTTCACTTTTATACTTCTCTTGAAACTGTTGCATAGTTGGCATTTCCTTCTTACAGACCGTACACCACGTAGCCCAAAAATTCAAAAAGACCTTTTTGCCTCTATAATCTTTCATTTGAATAACCTCATTGTTAAGGGACATCAATTCAAATGGAATAGCTTCTTTATTTACTTCACTTTCTTCTTCAGTTGATTCGATTGAATCTTGTTTATAGACTTGATTCCAAACGGTAAACCCAATTAGTAATATAATAATAATAGGTAACCACCATTTTTTCATATACTTGTCTCTCCTTATGTACAAGCATTGCTTTGAATTTCGCTGTTTGCCTATCCATTATATAATATGTAGCCCAAATTACACACGATAGTAGCCCTTTGTTAAAAAAAATTCACATTATCTAAATATTAAAAAGAAATAAAAATCGTTATAGTTGACTTAACTTTATAATGAAGAGCTTCTATAAGAACTATAGTAAATGATTAATGTGTCTGGAATAGGTCATTCTTAAAATTCAGTAAAGACTACACTTTTATAGTCTTTTCGATATTCATATGGCGCAATTAACTTGGAAGCTGTTCTTTCCTTTTCAAAAATGAAATGATACGAAAAACAATTCTTAAGTAATTAAAATAAATCCCCCTTATCCATTTATTTAAAAAGAGCTCCACCAACAAGGTGAAGCCACTCGAAGTAATTGTTATTTCAATTCTTTCCTTTTATGCTCTATTATTGATAAAGATAATTGATCTGTACGACTCAAAACAAGATCTGCGTTACTAAAATGCTCTTTGTTACCAATCGCAACAGAAAACATGCCTGCGGCATTAATCGCATCGACACCTGCAAATGCATCCTCTATTCCTATACAAGAAGATGATTCAACTTTTAACAATTTAGCTGCTGTTAGGAAAATTTCTGGATCTGGTTTTCCCCTTTTTATTTTGGCTGCATCGACAATGACATCAAATTGTTCTTTTAGTTGTAAGGAGGTCAAGACTAAATCTGCATTTTTACTAGCAGAAGCTAACCCAAGTTTCAAACCTCTTTCTTTTATTTCCTCTAAAAAAAAGATTAATACCGGGTAAAATATCTTTAGGTGAAATTTCTTTAATTAAAGTTAAGTAATGACTGTTCTTTTTAGCTGCCAGCCTTTCTTTATCTTCACTTGAATAAAGTTCTAGCTTTCCACCGAGCTTTAAGATCATTTCAAGAGATTCAATTCTTGATATCCCTTTGAGACTTTTATTATCTTCTCTTGTAAATTGAATTCCTAAATCATTCGCTAATGCTTGCCAAGCTAAAAAGTGATAATCTGCTGTATCTGTTATGACACCATCCAAATCAAAAATAACGGCCTTTATTTCTTTCATGTCAATAAACCCCTTTTAAATTAGGTACTTGAACTGCGATGCTTCCGTCTTCATCAATCTCTTTCATTTCTCCATAAACTTTAATACGTAATTGAGGTCCATTCTGTGAAATAATAACTTGATCTCTTCCAACAGAAATAGTTAGAAAATGATCACGATAAACAATATTAAAGGTATACCCATCCCATGCCTCTGGAGTAAATGGATGAAATGAGAGTTGTTCATTAAAGGTTCTCATGCCTGCAAAACCTTGAACAATACTTAACCAGGAACCCGTCATACTTGTTATATGAAGCCCATCTTCCGTATCGTTATTGTAATTGTCTAAATCTAAACGAGCTGTTCGATTATACATTTCATACGCTTTTTCCTCCATTCCGAGTTCAGCTGCTAAAACGGAATGAACGGATGGAGAAAGAGATGACTCATGAACAGTCATCGGTTCATAAAAGTCAAAATTCTTTCTTTTCTCATCCATTGTAAATTGATCATTTAAAAAATATATTCCCTGAAGAACATCTGCTTGCTTAATAAAACAACTTCTTAAAATTTTGTCCCATGACCAATTTTGATTAAGAGGACGATCTGTTTCTGATAGTTCTTCAACTGTCATCAAATCTTTATCTAAGAAAGTATCATGTTGAACAAAAACGTCTAATTCTTCATCATAAGGTAAGTACATTTTTTCAGAAATATCTTTCCACATACTCATTTCTTTTTTAGTAATCTTCAATGATTGCTTCTTTTCATTACTAACGTAGCTCAATGACTCTATGGTGTAGTTAATTGTCCATTTTGCCATTAGATTAGTATACCAATTGTTATTAATATTATTTTCATATTCATTTGGTCCTGTCACACCATGTATCATATAGATATTTTTGTTTTTATTGAAGTGAACACGATCTGCCCAAAATCGAGTAATTTCAATTAATACATCTATTCCAGTTTGCTGTAAATAGTCTTTATCACCAGTATAATTGACATAGTTAAATATTGCGTAAGCGATTGCACTATTACGATGAATTTCTTCAAAAGTGATCTCCCATTCATTATGGCATTCGATTCCATTAAACGTGACCATAGGATAAAGAGCCCCTTTTAACCCCTGCTTTTTAGCATTTTGACGCGCTCCATCTAACTGATTAAAGCGGTATAACAGTAAGCTTTTAGCTATGTGCTGGTCTGTTGTTGATAAATATAGAGGAAGGGCATACGCTTCTGTATCCCAATAAGTAGCTCCCCCATATTTTTCACCTGTAAATCCTTTTGGTCCTATATTTAGGCGAGTATCTTCTCCATAATAAGTAGAGAAAAGCTGAAATAAGTTAAATCGTATTCCTTGTTGAGCCTCGTCATCTCCTTTAATTTCAACATCAGCAATCTCCCAGCGCTTTAACCACTTCTGTTGATGTTCTGCTAATAAAGAAGTAAAGCCTTTCTTTGCAACTTCCTCAAGTATTTCATATCCCCTTAGTACAAGATCATCCTTTTTATAATCACGATCCGTAGTAACAGCAATATATTTCGTTAGCGACACCGTTTCTCCCTTTTTCACCTTGAGTTGGATGGAATTTTCGACATACTCTTCTTTTTCCATCGTTGTTACTTCATTTACATCACCATCAGCTACTATTTTCATCGTCGTTGCTACTTGAAAAGTAGGTGTTTTAAATGGATTATCTTTTGTTTTCATGACTAGGTATCCTTGAAAATTGTCTGCACATCTACCTATTTCATCCCAAAAGTCTTCTTCATAATTAGAGTCTTCGTTCCTGACATCTCCATTTAAATAAGGAATGAATGTAATTGTACTATCATGATTGATAGCTGTTGCTTTATACTCAATCACGCCTAATTGCTTTTTAGCTATCGAAAGAAAGCGAGTGACTTCAAAATCGGTTTCTTTATCCTCATGAACAATAGTAAATCTTCGTGTTAAGACTCCATGTTTCATATCTAATTCACGGTAATAATCGATCACCTTATTTCTAAATAAATCTACTTCTTCACCATCTACAAACACTTTTACACCTATATAGTTAGTAGAATTGATAACCTTTCCAAAATATTCTGGATAGCCATTTTTCCACCACCCAACACGTGTTTTATCTGGAAACCATACTCCAGCAATATAAGAGCCTTGATGAAAGTCACCAGAATATGTTTCTTCGAAATTTCCTCTCATTCCCATATATCCATTTCCAAGGCTCATCATACTTTCGGCTAAACGGAAATCTTCTGTGTGTACTGTATCTTCTGATATTTTCCATTTATCGGTTTTAAATAATCTTTTCATGCTATATCACCCTTTATCTCTTTATAGTTAGTGCAAACGTTTGCTCAAATTGCATAAACGTTCCCTAAAAAGATGTAATTAATCCTCTCTTTCTATTGTAAAGGTTTTCACAAAAAAAGAAATACCTAATCTAAAAAGAAATGTATTAACTTTTTTCTGTTTTAACCTAGTTAAAAATTCTATTTAAAGCGCCCTTTATGAACCCTGTAGAGCGATTCATAAAGGGCGTTCCGTTATTCTTCGTGTTCTAATGAAACGCCATCCATATGCTTTCGATTGAATGAATGATTCAATTTCCTATATTCTTTTGACTTAAAGATGATATCAAAGTCATAGTCATCTGGATAAAGTTCTTTAGAAGCTATATACAAGGTTAACCTCTTATGATTAATTTTTATTTTCTCATCCTTCACTTGTACAATATAATTTCCTTGTTGGTCTGGACCTGTATATACGATTCCAAAGTCACCTTTAGGCCCGATCTTGACGTTATCACCCATTATAAAAGACTTTATTTTATTGTCGTTCAATGACTTCTCTTTTATTTGTTTTTTAACATGACGATTTGAACTTACTTGTTTTTCAACTGCTCTTTTTGTCTCGGGATTGTTATTGGTGTAAATTTTGTTCTCCCTATACGTAATTAAATGAGCTTTTTCAACAATTTTAGGATGCATTCCTAATTTTAATGCGATCGAAAAAGCTTGACTATCTCCACCTTGACCAATGAGAAGCCGATATGTCGGAAGAAGTGTTTCTAAATCAAACTCCATACTCCCATTGATAAACCCTTTCCTATCTGAAGCAAAATCTTTCATTTCGCTAAAGTGGGTGGTTGCAAAAATCATTGCTCCCTTTTTATGCAATTGTTCTAATATAGCAATAGCGAGCCCCATACCTTCCCCAGGATCGGTACCAGAACCAAGTTCATCGATTAAGATTAAACTTCTATCGTTTGCATGAACTAAGATGTCTATTACATTTTTAATACGTGAACTAAACGTACTTAAGTTTTGTTCTATACTTTGCCCATCTCCAATATCAATAAACATTCGTTGGAAAATTGGAACGTGGCTATCTCCTTCAACCGGAATTAATAAACCACATTGAGTCATTAAGGTTAGTAATCCAACTGTCTTAATGGTTACCGTTTTCCCACCTGTATTTGGACCCGTGATGACTAGTGATTGAAGATCATTTCCCAGTTCTACGGTTAAAGGTATTGCCTCTTTTCCGAGTAATGGGTGTCTGGCTTTTTGTAAGGAAAGAAAATGGGACTCATTTACTTTTGCTTTCTTTCCATCAATCATTACACTATATTTTCCTTTAGCAAACAAGACGTCATATTGAATCATAATGTCTACAGCTAAATGGATTTCTCGTTGATGAGATTCAACTAATCCTGTTAAATAACTTAATATTGAATCAACTTCAATTTCCTCATCTAACGTTAAACGATTAATTCTTTCTTGAATAATTGATAACTCAACAGGTTCTAAATAAAGAGTGGAACCAGAAGCGGAGGTATCTACAACCGCTCCCTCTACTTTTCTTCTATATTCCTTTTTTATTGGAATTACATACCGTTCACCCCTTTGACTGACCAATGATTCTTGTAGATAAGACTTGTATTTCTTTGATTGTAAGATGTGTTGAACTTTTTCTTTCAGCCTTTCCTCTTCTATCTTGATTTGTTTACGGATCTTTAACAACTGTTTAGACGCATAGTCATCAACTTTCCCGAATTTAATGCACTTTCTAATTTCATTTGCCAAGTCGGGTAGCTCTTCAATGGCATAAACGTAAGTTGAAATACGAGGGGCTAAAAATTCTTTATCTCTCATATAACGTTTTAATTTTGTGCAACTGTCCAATAAGGAATGAATTTTCATTAACTGTTCAGGCCGTAAAAGAATCCCTTTATTTAATTGGTCCAAAACGAATGTAACACCGTTAAGACCATGAACTGGAACGGATGAACTTTTTTCTATTATGTTCACGGCCTCTTCCACTTCATTTAACCATGCTTCTATTTGTTTTATAGATGTAGAGGGAACCAGATTTTGTATTTGTCGTTTTCCTTCTTCTGTTAATGCGTGTTGAGCAACTTGATTTTTTATTTCATTAAAACCTAATAATTGATATGTTTGTTCGTTCATTTTTTCTTCCTCCGCATAATTATTGTAAAAACAAAAAAACCGCAACGAACAATGTTCATTGCAGTCTTTAACGAGTGAGCCTGTTTATTTGCAAGTTTAGTTAAGTAACCATAAATGATCTCACCTAAACGAGGATAAAAATGAACAAAATTCTATAGTGTGTGTTCAAAAAGCAAGATTTTCTAGGCTTTCTAGCATTTTAAACAGACGCAAGTTTGTTGTTCTTTTTATCCAATAAAAAAGCTGCATCCAAGAGGATACAGCCGTACAAATAAACGGAACCTGTCCTGCTATGAAGTAGTCCTTAACCATTCAATCAAAAAGCATACGAAACAATAGCCTAAATATATCCATTTAGACTTTCCTTTTGATTGACCGTATGAAATTACGGATTAGTTAAGAACGACCCCTAACATAAACAGAACTCCTTTAAAATGTCATTTTATTAATACACTATGGATGTTACCCTAAATTATTATGTTTGTCAACAATTAAAATAAAATAGGCTTAAACAAAACTATTTAAGATAAAAGAACCGTCTAGCGCCGCAGATGTAAAGGAACGTTAACTAAGTACAGTCACGACAAGCGAACTAACGTTGACACTAGCACCTAATGTGTGTCGAAAGCATCACCAGTCGCTCGGCGCTGGAGCTAGACAAAAATAAAAGCACCATCCAAATAAGGACAGGTTTTTATACTTTCTTACTCTGTTAAAAAGGCGCCCATGTTAGGACACCTTTTAATTAAATCTTCATTATGCTTTTAATTTATCACGTAATACCATTTTCAAGATACCACCATGACGGTAGTAATCAATCTCTACATCGCTATCGAAACGAACAAGTACTTCAAATT
This sequence comes from Bacillus carboniphilus, assembly GCF_020524035.2. Lineage (NCBI taxonomy): Bacteria > Bacillati > Bacillota > Bacilli > Caryophanales > Bacillaceae > Bacillus > Bacillus carboniphilus. Next base: position 892,328 of record NZ_CP129013.1, read on the forward strand.
GTTTCTCGTTTCCTTCTTCGTCAGTTGCAATCACTTTCACATGGTCACGTGGTTTAACGCTTTCATCAATTAATACTTCCATCGTTTCTCTTCCAGTTAAACCTAGAGTTTCTGCACTTTCACCTTCTTTAAATTGCAAAGGAAGGACACCCATTAAAACTAAGTTACTGCGATGAATACGTTCAAAGCTTTGTGCAATAACCGTTTTAATTCCAAGTAAGTTTGTTCCTTTAGCTGCCCAGTCACGTGAGCTTCCCATACCGTAATCATGACCAGCTAATACAACTAACCCAGTATCATTTTCCTTATATTTCATACAGGCATCATACATCGGCATCACATCACCTGTTGGCCAGTAAGTTGTAAACCCACCTTCTGTCCCAGGTGCAATTTGATTTCGAATACGAATGTTGGCAAACGTTCCTCTCATCATTACCTCATGGTTTCCTCGACGAGATCCATAGGAGTTAAAGTCACGTGGAGTAACGTTATTATCTTGAAGGTATTTTCCAGCAGGTGTATCTTTACCAATTGCACCCGCAGGTGAAATATGATCAGTTGTAACTGAATCACCAAACTTACCAACAATACGCATGTTATTTAACGTTTCAACCTTTCCAGGTTCTGGTGATAATCCTTCAAAGAATGGCGGGTTTTGAATATATGTTGAAGATTGATCCCACGTATAGAGATCTTCATCAGTTGTTTCAATTTTATTCCAACGTTCATTGTCATCAAACACACGCTCATATTCTTCTCTAAACAATTCAGGTGTTACAGTATGTTGAACAACTTCATTGATTTCATCCGTGGATGGCCAGATATCATGTAAGAAAATCTCATTGCCATCTTTGTCCTTACCAAATGAATCTTTTTGTAAGTCAATATCCACCGTACCAGCTAAAGCATAAGCGACAACTAACGGAGGAGAAGCTAAATAATTTCCTTTCACTAACGGATGAATACGTCCTTCAAAGTTACGATTTCCTGAAAGGACTGAAGTCACAAGCAAATCATTTTTAGCAATTGCATCTTCAATTTCGTCAGCAAGCGGTCCAGAGTTTCCAATACATGTTGTACATCCATAACCGACTAGGTTGAAACCTAATTTTTGTAGGTAAGGCATTAATCCTGAGTTTTCTAAGTATCCAGTCACAACTTTCGATCCTGGAGCAAGAGATGTTTTTACGTAAGCAGGAACATCTAATCCCTTTTCAATCGCTTTTTTAGCAACTAGTCCAGCTGCTACTAGTACGTATGGGTTCGAGGTGTTTGTACAGCTTGTAATCGCTGCAATCGCAACAGCACCCGTTTTCATCGTTACTTCTTGACCATCTTTCAAATGAAACGTAATCGTTTTGTCTACTTCTGACTCTTCAAGTCCAAATCCTTGATTCCCTTGTGGTGCAGTTAAGGCTTTTGTAAATGCGTCCTTCATCATAGAAAGTGGGATTAAATCTTGAGGACGCTTAGGGCCTGAAAGATTTGCTTCAATGGTAGAAAGGTCAATTTCTACTGTGTCTGTAAAGATTGGATCTTCCAAATCTGGTGTATAGAATAAGCCATTTTCAGAGCAATATTGCTCTACAACTTTTATACTTTCTTCATCTCTACCCGTTAATCGCATGTAGTTTAACGACTCTCCATCAACAGGGAAAAATCCGCACGTTGCTCCGTATTCCGGAGCCATGTTAGCAATAGTTGCACGGTCAGCTAAAGGTAATTTCGCTACACCCGGACCATAAAATTCAACAAACTTACCAACTACTCCTTTTTGTCTTAAAACTTGAGTAACTTTTAACGCTAGATCAGTTGCTGTTGTTCCGTTAGGTAGGGTACCTGTTAATTTTACTCCAATAACTTCAGGCACAGGGAAATAAGAAGGTTGTCCTAGCATTCCTGCTTCAGCTTCAATTCCTCCAACACCCCAACCTAAAACGCCAATTCCGTTAATCATAGTCGTATGGGAATCTGTTCCTACTAATGTATCTGGATACGCTTCAAACTCTCCATCTTCATTTGTCACAGCGTGTACTACATTTGCTAAGTATTCTAAGTTTACTTGGTGAACAATGCCTGTTGCTGGAGGAACAGCACGATAATTATCAAACGCTTTTTTAGCCCAGCTTAAAAATTTATATCGTTCTGCATTTCTTTCAAATTCCAAATCCATATTAAATGCTAGAGAATCTTCTGTGCCTGCACGATCTACTTGAACCGAGTGATCAATAACTAGATCAACAGGAATTTCTGGATTAATTTTAGAAGGATCTCCACCTATATCAGCCATTGCTTTTCTTAATGAGGCTAAGTCTACTACTGCTGGAACTCCTGTGAAATCTTGCAAAATAACACGTGAAGGTTTAAACGGGACATCTATATTTTTTAATTCTTCAGTCCCCCATTTTGCTAGATTTTCAACATGTTCTTTTTTTATTACTCGTCCATCAACTTGACGAAGAACGGACTCTAATAAAACTTTTATTGAATATGGTAGGCGTGAAACATTCCCTATTCCCGCTTCTTCTAACGCCTTTAATGAATAATAATGATATTTTTTTCCATTTACTTGAAAGCTTTTTCTTGCTTGGAAAACATCGTTGTTTACTAATTGTTGCGTCATGTCGTCGTCTCCCCCTTATTAAGTCTTACAAGGTGTGTAATTATAGAGGTTGTTCAAAAAGTCATGAAAAATTGCTGTCGAATAACTTTGTTGTCTCGCTATTCCAAGCTCCGACGCCAGGATTGGCTAGCACGAACGTTGTCCCTAGGATGGGGACGTCTTTAGCTCGTGATCCTTCAGTTTGTACACTGTGGTGCTTCGATGCCCAGGACGGGCTAGCGCAGGCGTTGTTACAGGACGTGACTGAACTTAGCCTGCGTTCCTTTAAGCAGTCGCCTCGTTCTTGTCTAGTTCTATCGCCTAGCCACTCGAGGTCATAAGCTAGGATTTCATGAAAGGTAAAGAGCACCTTTCAAGGTAATCCCATCTTATGCTTGTCGTGGCTGATCAAGGCGATGACACTTTTCGACTTCTCGGCTCTTTTCCCCCTTCTTTTTGAACACGCACTTATAATCATTCTCCCACCTCTTAAATTTCGCACATGTTAATCTTATAACAACAAAATACATAAGTAAATAACAATCCTGTTATCGTTTACTATAAGTATTACTTATAGGTGGATTGCTTATGAGGTTCCCCTGATATACTATGATAAAAAAGCGATGAACCTGGGCATAGTAATATTAATTACTACTAGGAGGTGGGAAAATGGCCAAAGAAAAAGCCAATCATATCATCGAAGGAATGAACGATGCAAAAGCCCAAGGAGTTGGAACTGGGTACAACGAAGATGAATCCTTATCAGAATTAACTGCTGCAGAACGGCAAAATAATAAAAAGAGAAAGAAAAATCAATAACATTTATTGACTGAATGGATACAAATAAGCCTCCATTAGGAGGCTCTACGGTTTATTCGATTATTACTACACTATTGTCGTAAATGAATTCAGTTAAGAAAAACGAGAACTTACGAGTCTTAGGGCGTTTGAACTAGAAAACAATAAAAACACAATCTAAATATAAGGACGGATTTTCATGTTTATCTATAAGCCCTTCAACTTTCTTGATTAATCTTATCAACCATCGTTTCTAAATCACGCTGATATTGCTCTAGGCGATCACGTTGCGTTTCTGTTGCTACTTCTAAAGCATTTTGTATTTGCTGATACGCTTCAATCACTTCTTCTTTTAAATGCTTTATTTGCGAACCATAATCTGGTCCATCAACAATCATTCCTTCATAAACATCGCGCGCTTCTTTTGCTCCTTGCTGAGCAGCTTGAAAGGCTTGTTGACTATTTTTATGATAAGGCAAAGGAAACCCTCCTATCTTATTGAAAGTTATCCCTATTTTTACACTTCATTCGCATGAATATACATCGTTTTTTAGGTTAGTCTACTCAAGTAGTGTTTTTTCAAAAAAAATGTACAACATTAAAAGGGTGATTTTATGACAAATAAAAATAATGGAAAAGGCATAAGAGACAATTCTTCAAAAGGGCATAACGGGAGCCAACCAGAACCTTTAGACGGATCCAAAAAGGTGAAAAACAGAAACCATACAAAACAAAACCAAAAATCCAGCCATGACTTTTAGTTTATACAATAACATTCATTTTTTGGTAAACAAATCAGTTCTTCATGAATAGTCTAATAAAAACGTCTTTGGAGGTTTTTATGGACGATAATCAAGGATTGAATTTAAAAGAAGTTGAACAGTGGATGGATCAATTTTTAGAAGATCCATTCACCACCTTTTTAGATGAGGCTATGTTTCCCGTGTATTTATATGAAATGTGCGAAACTTATTTAATAGAAGCTCAAGTACCTACTAGTAAATTGAAAAATATTGATATTTATATTCAAGAACAACAATCGATTATTATACAACTAAAAAACGAACCCACCATAAGTAGAGAAATTATATTACCTATACAACTACAAGAAAATCAAATAAACTATCAATTCAAAGATCAAGTATTACAAGTGCTTATATCAAAAAAGATGGAATGAAAAATCTTTGAAAGTGAGAGGCATTCTCTCACTTTACATGTGTTTTCATAGAATTAGAATGAACATTAATAATAATAGGAATAGAATGATAATGCCCACAAATATGGCATCTACCTTCACCCTTTACAAAGTTATAGCAATGATGACAATAATATTTCTCCATATTTTTTCCTCCTTTCACTTATCATATGCTGACAAAAAGGAAAACGTGACTACTTTTTTTATAATGAAGGGACAAGCGCCCGATTAATGACGACAAGAAACTTATGAACATCACCAAAAAACAAACACGTCGAGCAGGATAAGGATAATGACAATCTAAATCGTCATCTATAGAAAGCCAAGTCCTGTGACAAAATTGCTTTTAGAACATACTGTGCATCGTACGTCCTATTGCTACATTGATCCACGTCCAAAATACATAATGTAATAAATTAGACAAAACTCTTTTCTTTCCTCTATTTTATTGTTTATAATATCTTCAAGAGGTTTAGTAGGAGGAACTAAATATGGACGTAACAGACTGGGTTATTACACTATCATTTTTGTGGAGTGTATTTTTTGTTGTTATGTTAGGAATCGGTGGATTTTTCATGTTTCGTAAGTTTTTAAAAAGACTACCTAAGGAAGATGGAAAATCAGATCTCGACTGGCAGGACTATTACATTGAAAGAACGTTACACTTATGGTCTCAAGAACAAAAGGATTTGTTAGAAGATTTAGTATCACCAGTCCCTGAATTATTTCGAGATGTGGCGAGAGAGAAAATCGCAGGTAAAATTGGCCAATTAGCTATTGAAGAAAATGCTAAAACCATTACAATAGATTTACTAATTAGAGGCTATATTTTAGCTACACCTAAAAGAGATCATAAGTTTTTGAAAAAAAGACTAGAAGAAAAGGAAATTGACTATAGTCAATATAAAGTTCTTTTCTAAAAATAAATTGCCTATAAGTGCGTGTTCAAAAAGTAGGGAAAAAAGGACGCTGAAGAACGAGGCGGTGTAGCTTTGAGCACTCACAGTGTACGTTCTTGGTACATGAGGAGCGCAAAAGCAAACCAACAAAGTTATTCAACCGACATTTTTTTAGGACTTTTTGAACAACCTCTATAAAAACAAAAAGAAATCGTGGCTATTACCCACAACTTCCTGAAAGTAGCAGGCATCCGCCAGCTACTTTCAGAAAGAACTCAAGAGAAACAAAAAGGAAATGGAGAAAAACGAGTCGTTTTTCTCCATTTCCTTTATCTCAGAGTAAGAAAGTATAAAAATCTGTCCTTATTCGGATGGTGCTTTTATTTTTGTCTAGCTCCAGCGCCCAGCGACGGGTAACGCTTTCGAAGCACACGACGTGCTAGGATCATCGTTGCCCACAGGACGTGGTTGAAGTTAGTTGACGTTCCTTTTAATATGCGTCGCTAGACGGGCGCTTGCGCTTTTCGTATAGGAACTATTCAGACAGCCCCTTCGATTAAGTTAAATTCGTTTTAGGTTCAACTATTGATAAGTTAGCTTCAATCCGCTTGTAATTTATAAACATTGCGACTCTCCACGGGACGATCATTCCAAAAGCGAGCATCCAAAACATTCCACTTACTTCCCCAAGATCAATGGCCGTGCTTAATATAAGTTTAGCCATAATACGAATCCCTAATAGACCAAACAAAATAAAAATAAAAGCCTTTGACCGCTTTAAGTATATGTCCCCATCCCTTACCTCAAAATTAGACGTTTTAATCAACAAAATAGAAAATATAAATCCGACTAACAAAGCCTCTACTATTTGCAAGGGGCTAATTCTAAAAAAAGGTATCACGTACATCAACGCCCCAGTACTCATAAATATAGGTGGTAGTATAATCTTTTTACTTGAAACCGGTTTTAATGATGCCTTCATTCTTATAAATAAAACGAAAAAGCCCATAAAAATAGCGAAAGCAGAAGATAAAATAAGCATGATATTCATTTAATCAATCCTTTATTTTCCTAGTACACAATCCTATCATACACTATTTTATCAAATTAAAAAACCATCTCAATAGATAGTATTTAGATCATGTAAAATAATGCTTTCATTTCTAATTATGAACCTACTCGATTTATCGCCTCTATCACTCTGGTTTCATCAAAAGGCTTGATAATAAAATCTTTCGCTCCTGCTTCGATGGCTTCAATTACCATTTTTTGCTGTCCCATTGCAGAACACATTATAATCTTAACTTCTTTATTTTCACTTTTTATTGCTTTAACAGCCTCTATTCCATTCATTTCAGGCATTGTTATATCCATCGTCACAATATCAGGGTGTAATTCCTTCACAAGGTGGACAGCTTCGATTCCATTTTCCGCTTCTCCAATGATTTCGTGATCCGTTTTATTCAAGATATTAGTTAATGTCATCCTCATAAATTTAGCATCATCCACAATTACGATCTTTGCCATTGTTCGTCTCCCCTTTTTTATGTATAGGATTATTATACCTAAAATAACTAGTAAAATCGACCTATAAATTTTGATAAAAAAACCCACTGAATAGTGGGAAAGAGAATGATTACTAAATTAAAATCCTTTAAATCCTCCTGTAAGGCTCGTGAAGAAAGCGGTAATTTTCGTCATCCAGTCAAAGTATAAAAACACCCCCATGAGCGACATAAGTATTCCACCAACTCTCATGATGGTAATATTATGTTTTTTAATCCACGTTAATTTTCCAATAAAGAATGATAGAATTAAAAATGGAATAGAAAAACCTAAAACATAAGCCACCATATAAACCATAGCTGAGTTTGGATCAATTGAGGCTAAAGACATAACTGCAACTAATATAGGACCAGTACATGGTGTCCATCCAGCAGCGAAAACGATACCAATTAAAACGGAACCAAAATAGCCAGCAGGACGATTTTTAAGTTGAAATCGTCTTTCCTTCATCAAAAATTCTGGTTTGATTAAACCCGCAATGACAAGCCCAAAGAAGAAAAGAAAAATGGCTCCTATTTGCCTAATTAAATCGTTATAATCACCGAATAGTTTACCAATAAAAGAAGTACTGAACCCTAATGCGATAAAAATAATAGAAAAGCCAAGTAAAAAGAAAACAGTGTGTAAAAAACTTCTACTCAGTAACCGATTATTTTGTTCTTTTAAGTCTGTAACAGATACTCCTGTAATGTATGATAAAAACGCTGGATAAAGTGGTAAACAGCAAGGAGATATAAATGATAAAAACCCTGCACCAAATGCCAAAAATATATTTATTTCTTCTGTCATACGTGAAGCTCCCCTTCTTGTTTATTGTGCTACGAATAGACCTTGTAATAGTCCTTCCAAATGTTCTCTTGTTTTTTAAAGCACATGTAAACATCAATCTCCATATATCTTATCAAAAGACGGTGAATAGAAGATAATAATAAATATGACAATTTAATGTCATGTTATCGTTAAAGACACTTCAAATTATTGTTGTTACTTGATAGAAACCTTGATACAAGAAGGCTTAAACAAGGTTCTCTCCCACTAATTATGGGATTTACAATTAAAATATGTGATCAATCACATATTTTTGAATTTATTACCATGATCGAGTATAATAAATGTATAGACCTCTGACTTTATTATAGAAAGGAACAATTCTATTGTCTAAGCAGGAGCTTCTCCATTTAATTGAACATAAACGAGCTGAAATGATTCATGTTGTATTAAAAAACGGGATCAACTCTCATACTTCTTTAAAATATAGTCAAGAGCTTGATAAGCTTGTAACAGAATATCAAAAACTAGCCTACAAAAATGAAGAACAGGCCTCTTACACAACGTAAGAGGCCTGTATATATGAAAGCTTATTTCATCTGATTGTTCATTGCTTTCATCATTTGATTGATTTTCTTTTGAGATGGTTTTTGTCCCATTTGCATCATCATCGTTTTTAACATTTGTTCATTAATAGGTGGATTCTTTTTTAAATAGTTCATCATATAGCGACGTGCTAAGAAAAATCCTAATGCTGCACCAGCTATTAAAGCTACTACAATAAGTAGGATGGCCAGCCATGTTTCCATCAAGTTCTTCCTCCTTCAAGTTGTCTACACTACAGTGTACTAAACCATATGCTATTATACAATAATTACTCTTCATGTTAAACAAATTTTTTTTCTTTTATTGGGTTAAGCCATCCGTATAATTCATTTTTGAAGTCCATAGCAAAAAAACATGAATCGTATCTTCTTAACAACTCAAAAAAATAAGCTTCTGATTCAATATTTCCATCTGTTTCAAGGAGAAAATGTTTCTTGAAAATATGAACAGAATTCTCTTCTCCATTTAACTTATAAGTTAATCCGTTTTTTGTTTGAATATCTTTTTTTTCTTCTAATTGTTTTTTAACTAATTCTATTACAAAATCAGAAACTGGTCTAGTTATATAGTCTATTTGTTTTTTTTATAATTGGATAGGAAGAATGCTCACTGTTTGTCCAATGATATTGCTGAAAAAAAAGAAATAATTTTGATTCACTTCCGAAATAGTGGTTTGCAAACTCACGTTTAATTAAATATATGTAATATTGTTTCAAAGCGTTTTCACCTCTCTCACTCACACTTATATGCATAGTATATAAAAAAAGATGAGCAGGATTTGTTGAATAATCAGAGAGGTAACCTACTTTTTTTGTCGAAAAAAGCATCGCAATGAAATGCAATGCTTTTTCCAACCAAAACAATGTTATTTTAACATTTCTTTTACACGTGAAACGACATTTTCAATTGAAAACCCGTATTCTTTCATAATCTTTTCACCAGGTGCAGAAGCTCCAAATGTATTAATAGCTAACAATTCACCTTCGTCACCAGTATAGCGTTCCCAACCTAATGGAGAGGCCATTTCAATGGCTAAACGCTTACGAACCTCTTTTGGAATAACTGATTGTTTATATTCTTTTGATTGCGCTTCAAAACGGTCAAATGAAGGCATACTAATAACTGATACATCAATTCCTTCTTTTAAAAGCTCCTCTTGAGCATCAACGGCAAGATTCACTTCAGAACCGGTTGCTAATAATAAAGCATCTGGCGTTTCCTTCGTAGAGCCTGAAACAATGTAAGCACCTTTAGAAACTCCTTCATAAGCTTTTTCTTTTGTGGAAGGCATAGTTTTTAAGTTTTGTCTGCTAAGCACTAATACAGTTGGTGTAGAAGTCGATTCAAGTGCTAGTTTCCATGCTGCCGCTGTTTCATTTCCATCAGCTGGACGAACAACAGATAAGTTAGGCATTGCACGTAGAGAAGGCAATTGTTCAATTGGTTCATGAGTTGGACCATCTTCACCTACTGCAATACTATCATGTGTAAACACATAGGTTACAGGTAAGTTCATCAAAGCTTGCTAACCGAATTGCTGGTCGAAGGTAATCAGAGAAAACGAAGAAAGTTCCACCAAATACGTTTACTCCACCATGTAATGCCATACCATTTAAGGCTGCACCCATAGCAAATTCTCTCACTCCAAACCAAATATTACGCCCGCTATAATCCTCAGCAGTAAAATCACCTAAATCTTTCATCATCGTTTTATTCGAGCTAGCTAAGTCAGCAGAACCACCAAACAATGATGCTAAATTTTTAGCAATACCATTTAGGACTTCGCTTGAAGAAGCACGAGTTGCAACGCTTGACCCTTCTTCGTAAACAGGAATATCAGTATCCCAGCCTTCTGGTAGTTGATTGTTCATGGCAAGAGTAAGCTGTTCTGCTAATTCTGGAAATGCTTTTTTATATTCATTGTAAAGTTCATTCCACTCTGCTTCTTTAGTCACCCCAGCTTCTTCCACTACTTTCTTAAGGTGTGCATAAACTTCATCTGGAACATGGAATGGTTCATGAGTCCATGAATACGTTTCTTTTGTTAATTTGCTTTCTTCACTACCTAATGGAGCACCATGAACAGAAGAAGTGCCTGCACGATTAGGAGAGCCGTAACCAATGGTTGTCTTAACTTCAATTAATGTTGGGCGGTCCATATCTTGCTTTGCTTCGGCTATTGCTTTAGAAATAGCACTAACATCATTTCCATCCTCGACTCTAATGACTTGCCAACCTTTTGCAGTGAATTTTTGCTCTACATTTTCAGAGAACGAACGGTCTAAATCTCCGTCTAATGAAATATCATTTGAATCATATAGAACAACTAATCTACCCAATTTTAAGTGACCAGCTAATGAAGCAGCTTCAGAAGAAACCCCTTCCATTAAATCACCATCACCACAAATAGCATAAGTAAAGTGATCTACAATTGAAAATTGATCACGATTGTATGTACCAGCCAAATGTCTTTCTGCCATTGCCATACCAACAGCCATTGCAATACCTTGACCTAAAGGTCCAGTTGTGGCATCAACACCTGCCGTATGTCCATATTCAGGATGTCCAGGAGTTTTACTACCCCATTGTCGGAATGATTTTAAATCATCCATTGAGACGTCATAACCACATAAATGAAGCATACTATATAAAAGCATAGAACCGTGACCTGCCGAGAGGACAAAACGATCCCTATTAAACCAATTGGGGTTTTTAGGATTGTGATTCATATAATTAGTCCATAGTGCGTATGCCATTGGAGCAGCTCCCATTGGCATACCTGGGTGTCCAGAGTTAGCTTTGTCTACTCCGTCAATTGATAATGTTCGAATTGTATTAATAGATAGAGCATCTATTGAATGTGTCATTTAAGACCATCCTTTCTTTTCAATCTAAACTACTCCCTTATAATATCCTTACAAAGAAAAACATACAACCATTTTTGACGAAAAAACCGAAAAAGGTACGTACAACTTAATAATTTTCTATTTCGTAAATATTAATGAAAATTTTGGTCATTCCTTAATTTTCTTGGAGTTACATCATTTCCTTTTGGATCGACAATTTTTACGTTTTTTAGTGTCTTTTTCATATTTCCTCGAAAAGCCGATAAATATTCCTTTCTTAACCCTTCTTGTTCTTTTTGTTCTTGATTTGTTAATCCTTCATTTTTTGATTTTTTGGAAAGTTCATTTATTCGATTCATTTTTTCTTTTGATAACATCTGTTGATTTCCTCCCTGTCAATAAATTCTTTTCATTTTCCTCAATATAGTGTTGATACCTTCGATGAACAGTTGCTTTAGAGACCTCGTATCCAAACCCCCTTAAAGTAGCTGCAATTTCAGAAAAAGTAAGCTTATTTTTTCTAAGTCTTACAATCTCTTCAACAGGGACTTCAATCATTTCCCTACCAGTACTTTGATGGAGGTTCTTTAAATTGTTTTGAGGTTTATAACCTCGCTCAATTGCTTTTTTCATTCCTCTTTTAATTTTCAAATTATGAATTTTACGTTGATACTCTTCAACTATACTTACGATTTCAAGAACCATCGAATCTGCCTCTGATAAAAGAAGCTCACCTCGATGGTTCACTGTAAAAATTTTCACTCCCGCCTTCTTTAAGAAGTGAATAAGGGCTATTCTTGCATTTCCTCTTCCTAATCTTGTTTCATCTTGAATTAATAAATAATCAACTGATTTTTGGTTTATATGTTCTATTATTTGAAAAATTCCTTCTCTTTCTAAATCATATCCACTTGCTTTTTCTACAATAGTTTCCACAACTTCAAAGTGATACTGATTTGCCAATAAAAGCAATTCTTCTTTTTGTCTTGATAGAGATGTTTCTTGCTGCTGTTTGTTTGTACTTATTCTACAATAAACTAAAGCTCTCAACCTTCACACTCCACTAATCGTATATAATCATAGAAAAACAAAATATTTTTTCCGAAGAAGAACTTCCATGTATGACCTTTTTACTCTTCATGAACCAAAAAAGTACAATGTTGTCCGTTCTTCTGGGATGTTTCTCCCTTCATTTTTGAACATCCACTTAAAGTGACATAGTCATTTTCAACATGTTCTTCTTCTACTTGAATAGGAATGATTAGCCTTTCACCAGTTTGAATTTTTTCATCTATAAGTTCATTTTTCTCCTCGACCCAATTAACAAACTCGCTGTCAGAGAGTGAATGATAATCTTGAAATTGTTTAGACAAGTTCCATAAACTATCTCCTGATTGTACTTCAATCATAACATAGTTGTCCAATTCTTCTTCAGACTCAACCAATGCCCCAAAACCAACTGCAACAACAACAATAAATAGAAAATAAAATGATATTGAGTACTTATCCATTTTTTCACCTCATCAGAATGTTTGTTCTCTTTTTATTACTCTTATTATAAACACGAACAAACGTTTTTATCAACTTGTTTTTCGAACTTACGTTTGTATATAAAGGAAAAACATGCTATACTTATCCTAATTAACCGGGAACGAGGTGCAGACGATGAAAAAACTTTCTAAACGGCAACAAGATATTTTAGACTTTATAAAAGATGAAGTTAGAAAAAAAGGATACCCACCTTCTGTACGCGAAATTGGCGAAGCTGTTGGACTAGCATCAAGTTCAACAGTACATGGCCACTTGTCACGTCTGGAATCTAAAGGTTTGATTCGACGTGATCCAACAAAACCGAGAGCGATTGAGATTTTAAGTGGAGAGGAAGTAGAGATTCCTCAATCTGGGGTGGTGAACGTTCCTGTAATTGGTAAAGTAACTGCTGGTTTGCCAATTACTGCAATTGAAAATATAGAAGAATACTACCCACTTCCTGATCGTTACAACATTAATGATGAAAATGTATTCATGCTTGAAATCGTTGGTGACAGTATGATTGAAGCAGGAATTCTAAACGGAGATAAAGTCATTGTGAAGCAGCAACAAACAGCTGTAAATGGTGATATCGTTGTAGCAATGACAGAAGATGATGAAGCAACTGTAAAAAGATTTTTTAAAGAAAAAGATTTTATTAGATTACAGCCAGAAAATTCGACAATGGCGCCAATTATTGTTAGAAATGTTTCGATATTAGGTAAAGTGATTGGCTTATATCGCACCATGCATTAATGCCCATGTGAAGGTATAATTTATTCCCCTAATGAGAGGTGTCAACTATGTTGGTTGACACCAGACTTAACTACTGAAGTGATTTTATTTATTATGAATCTTCCTCTTTATTATGATATAAATCCTCTTATTCATCATTTTCTAATACTTTGCGGTGGGGTTGGTATATTGTTTCTAGAACCTTTATACATATTCTTATAGATTTCATCTAATGAAGTAGTAGAAAAACTATTTGAAATTAGTTTAAAATCATCGTTGTATTCAGTTTGTTCCTGATTAATATAGTCTACCAATTCACTCATTTCATTCTTTTTATTTGTTTCAATTTCTAACTTATTAATTTTTTCTTTCAACAACAGAACATTTGCTTCTTTTTCCTTTTGTTTAGCTTCTTGTCTTTCAGCGAATCCATCAAATTCAGTCCTTAAATAGTTAAGAGAGGAACTCATTTCATCTGCTATTTCTGCCAGACGATTAATGTATTTTATATAACTGTTTGCAAGTCGGTTATTTACTTGAACAGGATAGTTAAAATCAAGATCCACTTGACTCCAAGCTTCTTCAAAGAGAGTCCTAACTTGCACATTTGCTGTGTATATGTGATTGAATGGCTTTATTTCAATCTGATACTGAACAAATTGATAACCATTAGGGTGATGTTTTATTTCACATTCTTCAGATTCATATAAACTTTTTAATCCATTTTCTTTATTTATATAGGCTATGGCAGTGACATCTTTATTAATTTCTCCTTTTATAAACTGATTGATTTTTTTCCAATCCTGTTTATAAAGGTGTAGCATTTTAATTTCGATAAGGTCGGTCATTTTACTTAAGTAATTCTCTTTATTAATCACTTCCTGCTTCTTTTTTACTTTTTGTACAACCTTATCTAAAAGAGTACTAGAATTTACAGTCCGAAAATGTACAATATTTGCGCAAGGTGCAGCTTTTAATTTTTCTGTAAGAAGATGACCAGCGGCGTATAAATCACCCCTTTTATCCATGTAATCATCACATATTTTCGATAACTCATTCCAATTAACTTTTATATCAGCCAACACTTCGTCACTCATGTTTATTTGAGAAGCCTTTAAATATTGTTGTAAATCCATCTATATCACCCTATTAAAGAATTTTTAACATCTTTTCGATATTATTTCTAATTGAAAAAGTCGATTTGGACATCTTTTATTAATGTATGTCTGACAACCTTTATTTTTACTTCTTTTATTTAAAAGTCTTAATTTTTCTAAGGACAATGATATTCTTCATTGACATCACTTCTGAATTCATACATTTCTTAAACTGAAAAAGTCGGTTTAAGACAAAGAATGGATGTACAAAACTTCTTTTTTATCATGGATATGAGTTTAAATTGTTTCTAATACTACTTATTCTAAAAATATAAGATAATATTTTTGAACATAGTACAATGTGTTGTGCTATAAGTATTTTGTTTTATTAGTGCGTGTTTAAAAAGTAGGGAAAAATGAACGCTGAAAAAAAAGCTGAAGCCCTTTGTTCACACCTGACAAGCATAAGGAGAACATTTTGTGAAGGTGTTTTTTACCTTCACAAAATGTTTAACTATTTCTGAAGATCTACTAAGAACAGTCACGTCCTGTAACTAACGTAGATCCACCTAAATCCTTTAGGCGTCTCCGGTGTAAGGGCTGAAGCTAGACAAGAACGAGGCGGTCTCCTTAAGGATCACAGGCTAAGTACAACTACGTCGCGAGAGCTAACGCCTGCGCTAGCACATCGTGTGCGTCTGAGGAGCGGAAAAGCAAACCAACAAAGTTATTCAACCGACATTTTTTTAGGACTTTTTAAACAACCTCTATTACTTTATTCTGTTCCTTCACTGTTCCTTCGTTTATAGCGGTTGCTGTTAAGTTACCTCATTTTTTAAAATTTTCACCCTTTACCTCTTCATTCCATTTGTTATGTAATACCGAACCCCATGTTTATGATCAAGCAACCAAATGAGAAGACATTAAAAAATTATAAAAGAGCTTTTAGTTGTATAGGGTACCTGTCATTTCATTTTACATGGTAATATTTATATTATTTTCCACTCAATTAGAGGTCTTAATTGATGATAGTATAAGAAAATGTATTTGCCGATTAGGTTTTAATAATGAAAATAATAAGTACATTCAACTAAATGACGAAGAAAGAACTACTCACAAGATCGATAATGTCCATAATATAAATGTATACAAAAATGATATTATAAAAATTACTAATCAACACAAATAAAAAAACGCCCCTCAAGGCGTCCATTTTATTTTGCAAATCAGTTATAATGATCTTAGGACAAGCATAGAATAAAAAAGACCACAGGTGCTGTAACACCCACGGTCAATATACAATAGACGCTCTAAGGGCGATACTTCTATAAGTAGAGTGTCAGAATAACCACCCAATTTTTTTGTGGGTGTTTTTGTCGGTTGTTTTTTTATACCTTTTTATTATGGATTACACTCCCCACAAATTTAAACCCCTCGATACCTTATGCCTCAAGGGGTTAATAGATTAATAGCTTGACATGTATTGATCACGTTCCCATGGGTGAACTTGCGTGCGGAACATATCCCACTCAATTTCTTTTGCCTCTACAAAGTGTTCGAATAGGTGGTCACCTAACGCTTTTACCATTACTTCATTAGATTTGAATTCTTCAATTGCGTCTGCTAGTGTTGCTGGTAAATCAACGATTCCGTTCTCAATTCTTTCTTGCTTAGACATGACATAAATGTTTCGATCAATTGGTGCTGGAGCTGATAATTTATTTTTAATTCCGTCCAGTCCTGCTGCTAAAAGAACACTCATTGCTAAATATGGGTTCGCAGAAGGATCCACACTTCGAACCTCAACTCTTGTACTCATTCCTCTAGAAGCTGGAATACGAATTAGTGGACTTCTATTACGAGCAGACCACGCAACATAACATGGAGCTTCATATCCAGGAACAAGCCGCTTATAAGAGTTTACTGTAGGATTTGTGACAGCTGTAAAGCTAGTCGCATGCTTGACAATTCCCGCAATAAAATGGCGAGCTGTTTCGCTTAGCTTCAAGTCTCCATTTGGATTAAAGAAAGTATTTTCTCCATCTTTAAAAAGGGATAAGTTGCTGTGCATTCCTGACCCATTCACACCATATAATGGTTTAGGCATAAACGTTGCATGCAAGCCATGCTTACGAGCAATTGTTTTTACTACTAACTTAAAGGTTTGGATATCATCACAAGCTTTTATTGCACTTGCATATTTAAAGTCAATTTCATGCTGACCAGGTGCTACTTCATGGTGAGAAGCTTCAATTTCAAAGCCCATCTCTTCAAGTTCAAGAACAATATCGCGACGACAGTTTTCTCCTAAGTCTGTAGGAGTAAGTCAAAATATCCTCCTTCGTCATTTAGCTCTAAAGATGGCTTTCCTTTCTCATCTAGTTTGAATAGGAAAAATTCAGGTTCTGGTCCTAAATTGAAATCAGTGAATCCTAATTCTTCCATTTCGTTTAAAATACGTTTCAAGTTATTACGAGGATCTCCTAAGAAAGGGGTTCCATCTGGATTATAGATATCGCATATAAAACGAGCAACTTTTCCTTTTTCAGATGTCCAAGGGAAGATGACGAAAGTATCTAAGTCAGGATATAAGTACATATCTGATTCTTCAATTCTAACAAAACCTTCAATGGAAGAACCGTCAAACATCATCTTATTATCTAACGCTTTTTCAAGTTGACTAACAGGTATTTCAACATTTTTAATCGTTCCTAAAATATCCGTAAACTGCAATCGAATATACTTAACGTTCTCCTCTTTCACTAACCCCACAATATCTTCTTTTGTATACTTAGCCATTCCTTTAACTCCTCCTAAAAAATTTAAAATTAATGGAAGAACCTTGACATATCTCCTTGTCGTAAGCTAGATCGACGAAGGCGATCGCCATTGATTAGTTCTTCTCTTAATAATTTTCTCAGTTCTGCATTTGATAGTTCTGGACTTTTTTCTCTTGCTTGTTCAGCACGATTCTCTTTTAATGTGTATATTTCCTTGATGCCAGCTAAATTAATCCCTTGTTCAATTAAGGTTTTAATTTCTAAAAGTTTGTCAACATCATTGAAAGAAAATAATCTGCGCTTTCCTTCTGTACGATGTGGAGTAACTAATCCATTTTCTTCGTAATAGCGGATTTGCCTAGCAGTTAATTCCGTTAACTTCATGACAGTTCCCATCTGAAATAACGGCATCGATCTTCTTTCAAAATCGTTCATCGAAGTTACTCCTCCTTCTAGTGTCAATCTTTGAAGTTACTATCATTATAATTCATGTTAGATTATCAGTCAATAAAATGTTAGGAAAACTAACATGAACTATAAAATCAAAAAATACATCTCTCTCCAACACAAAGAGTGCTTTTTTTCTTGTAAGAATCCATTTTAGAATAGTCTTAGCTATCTTTGTGTCCATAAAACAATATGAAAAAACGTTCATAAATGTTTTCCTTGTTAACTTTTCTTAACTTTCTTCTGCATCTCTTGTTTCCCAATAATATTCACTAAAAACATCCGTAAAAGCCTCGATACAATTCCTAAGTTCATCCATATTATTGTCCACTCCACCTACTTCTATTAATAGAGCTCTTTCCGATAAATCTTGATTGTAAATTCCATTTCCTGTTGACTTATTTTTTGAAATAACTCCTCTACTTAAACCAGGATATTTTTCTTCTATTAATTTATTTAACTTTTTAGCCAGCTCCAAGTTTTTTTCAAAGTTACTATGTCCGGCACCTACAACGAACATTAATCTTGCATAACTCTTTCCATTTATCGTTTTTGTTGTATCCTTTTTTCTCAAAGCGTCCCTGTGAATATCAATTAAATAATCTAGGTTTTCATTTGATTGCATAGCCGATACGACTACTTCTTTAGAATATTGGTATGCATTTCTATAATTCCATCCTCTTTCTTTTAATCCTGCTGTCACGTCTGTATCATTGTGTTCAGCCTTAATCCCTTTATTCGCAAGTTGATTTTTAAACTCTGCACCTACAGCAATGATATTTGCTTTCGGATTAGTACTATTAGGACTTTTTGAGTCTTTAAGAAGGGGATAGTAGGATTCATAACTATGAGAATGATAGATATAAATGTTCGCTGGTCCAGCAACTTCTTGCACTGGCTTCTCCTCTTCTTCCTCAATTTCATCTGCAATCTCTCTTTCCTCTAATAAATCTTCTATGGGTGGAGGGGATTCATGAAATTCACTAGGAATCGTTGTAAAGTTTGTTCCTTCCCCAGCCACATGAATGGTCGTATCAAACATTTTAAAACCAGGCAGCTCTCTTCCTAAAAATGTACGTATATCACCTGGCTTTACATTTGTCGCTATTTGAAAAGCAGACCTAGAAATGGATATCTCATCTAAATCATTTTTACTTATTAACGAACGGTTTTCGTTATGTATGGCAGACTTATAAAGTTCGATAGGGATAATTTCTGACATAAAAAAGTTCGATGAAAATTTCACTGATGTTAACGTTACAAGGGAAATTAATACAAAGATAAACAAATTCATAAAAAATATTCTACTTAAATTAATGATGATAATAGGTTCTTTCGTTGATCGCACTATTATCCCTCCTTCTACAACTATCATATTCTAGTTTTTAAGAAGTAGAATGAAAAAACACAAGCTATAAAGAAATAGCTTGTGTTAGAAATATAGTGTATAAATTAGACCGCGTTCTTAATATTCTGTAGTCAAACTCTGTCCTTCACGTAAGTTCTCACTATTCTTATAATAACCCCCAAATTTCATCAATTGCTTTGCAGGTCGCTATTTTTACATGAGAGTAAGTTAAGCCCCCTTGAACATAAACAGTATATGGTGGCCTCAGTGGCCCATCTGCCGATAGCTCAATACTTGCCCCTTGTATAAAGGTTCCAGCAGCCATAATAACATCGTCTTCATAGCCTGGCATATAGCTTGCGTAAGGGGTGACGTGAGAATTGACTGGTGAAGCTTTTTGAATAGCTTGACAAAAGGCAATCATTTTTTTGGGATCATCAAATTGAACTTGTTGAATTAAATCCGTCCGTTTGTCTTGCCAATGAGGATTCGTCTTTATTCCTAATTCCTCTAGCATACTCGCCATAAAAAGGGAGCCTTTTATCGATTGTCCGACTGTATGTGGAGCCATAAAAAAGCCTTGATACATATCTTGAAGAGAATATAAAGAAGCACCAGCTTCTCGGCCAATCCCAGGTGATGTCATTCGATAAGAACAAGCTTCTACAAAAGCTTTTTTTCCAACAAGATATCCACCTGTTTTTGCTAATCCTCCACCAGGATTTTTAATTAATGACCCAGCCATTAGATCTGCACCGACATGACAAGGTTCTTTATCTTCAACAAATTCTCCATAACAGTTATCAACAAAGACAATGACATCTTCCTTTATTGATTTAACAAACTCTATCATTTCTTTTATTTGAGCAATTGAAAAGGACGGACGGGACGCATACCCTCTTGACCGTTGAATTCCGATGACTTTTGTTTTATTTGTGATGTTTACTTTAACAGCAGGAAAATCAATCGAGCCATCCACATTTAAATCAACTGCTTTGTACCCAATTTGAAAGTCCTTTAATGATCCAACGCCATCTCCCCTAACGCCAACAATCTCTTCTAACGTATCATATGGTTTCCCTGTTATGTATAAGATTTCATCTCCAGGTCTTAATACCCCGAATAAAGCAATTGAAATGGCATGTGTACCAGAAATGATTTGTGGTCTGACAAGTCCTAGTTCTCCACCAAAAACATCTGCATAAATCTCTTCTAATAAATCTCTACCTAAGTCATCATAACCATAGCCCGTTGTAGGGATAAAGTGAGAATCGCTCACTTTATGATTTTGGAAACTTTGTAGCACTCGATATTGATTCGTTTCTATCATTTGATCAATCTTTTTTTGGTAAGGAATAATATGATCCTCTATTTTTTCTACTAGTTGTTTTATTTCCTCTCCGTGTTGCAATGTTTCAAACATAACGATTTCCTTTCTATCTTTTATAAAACTCAATGGTACCGTTAATTGGATGGTCTTTTCGTACATTTCCTTTTATTTTGTATTCATTTCTATTTTCATCAAACGTTAAGTCCTCTATGATCGCTTCTTTTTTGAATTGAGAAATGACTCTTCCTTCAGAAGAAGGGATAAAGACTTCAAAGGTGATCATTTCCTTCAAAATCTCTTCTTTCAGAAAGTGGAGTAAACGGTCTATATCTTGTCTATCAAATGAAGAAATGTGGATGTATGGATCATTATGATTCGGAACAAATAAATCATTCACTTGATCTTTCTTATTATAGATCGTTACAATCGGAATGTCATCCATTTCAAGTTCTTTTAAAACGGAGGAAACGGTCTTTTCATGTCCTTGATAGTTTGGGTTTGATCTATCAACCACATGTACAATCATATCAGCTTCTTTTGCTTCTTCTAATGTTGACCTAAAAGCAGCAACAAGAGTAGTCGGTAAATCTTGTATGAACCCAACTGTATCTGTTACTAAGAGCTGATAGTTAGAAGGTAACTTCATTGTCTTTGTCATGGGATCTAATGTTGCGAACAGCAAATTCTCTTCAAAACTCGCTGCTTTCGTTAATTGATTAAATAGCGTACTTTTTCCAGCATTTGTGTATCCAACTAAGGCAAGTTGGTATGCTTTATTTTTCTTTCTGCGTTCCCGATAGCGTATTCGATGATTGACAATAACCGAAAGCTGTTTTTTAATATCATGAATTCGTTTCCGGATATAACGACGATCTGTTTCTAATTGAGTCTCCCCAGGCCCTCTCGTTCCGATACCTCCTCCTTGTCGAGACAAGTTAATACCTATGCCTGATAAGCGGGGTAAAATGTATTGCAATTGAGCAAGTTCTACTTGAAGTTTTCCTTCTTTAGATTGAGCTCGGCTAGCGAAAATATCTAAAATAAGTTGAGTGCGGTCAATAATTTTACAGTTGATTTCTTCCGTTAAATTTCGTACTTGACTAGGAGACAGCTCATCGTTAAAAACAACAACATCAGCTTGAACCTCTTCTGTTAAATTTTTTAGCTCTATCACTTTTCCCTTCCCAATATAAGTGGCAGGATCACGTTTCTCTCTTTTTTGAATTAAAGATGCAACGACCTCACCTTGTGCTGTTTTTGTTAAGGATGCTAATTCCTCCATAGAATATGTAAATTGGTTTTCATCGTCTTGATCAAAATGGCAACCAACAATGACCACTTGTTCTCTTTGTTCTTGATTCAAATTTTCACCCTACCTTTATCTCTTAGTAAATTTCCTTAGTGACAGTATCATATCAAAAATATGCAGTTGAGACCATTTTATATCTCAGATTTCGCACCCTATCCAAACATTTTAGTTTATTTTTAAAGCTTGATATAACAAGATCTTATAAACAAATATTTTCCTTTGCATAGATGATTTTATATAAAATAACTAGAAAATAATCCAAAATGTTCATTTTTCCATTTAACATTAAACATCTAAATAAGATAAACACCCATAGTATCAATAGATTAAAATTAATATTTCAGATAATAAAGGGATGCGAGATGTCATTTTATTTAAATTAAGAGGTAAAGGAGCAGACAAAATGTCCACTCCCTTCTTTAAAAAGCAATATCTTCACTATGAATAGTCATTAAATCACGGTATTCATGCTTTTGTTTAGAAAGTAACCTAAGCGCTTGTTTCCTAATGGACTTCTCAATAATATTGCGAACGTAACGTCCATTACTGAACTTGGCGGGTGGTAGCTTTTCTTTAACGACTAATAAATGTGCTTTTAATTTCCATTCTGCTTCTTTATGAAAGATATATTCTCGCTCATCCAACATGGTCCTCGCTATTTCAAGCAATTGATTTACTGTATAATCTGGAAAATCAACCACTAATGGAAATCGAGAATGGAGACCAGGATTTAGAGATAAAAAGTATTCCATTTCCCTTGAGTAGCCTGCTAAAATAAGCACAAATTCATCTTTGTGATCTTCCATATGCTTTACTAACGTATCAATGGCCTCTTTCCCAAAATCCTTTTCTCCACCCCTAGCCAATGAATAGGCTTCATCTATAAACAAGATCCCGCCTAGTGATTTTCTAATTAAATCTCTCGTTTTTTGGGCTGTGTGCCCAATATACTCTCCAACTAAATCTGCACGTTCCGCCTCAATGAGATGCCCCTTTGAAAGTACTTCCATTTTATAAAAAAGCTTTCCAATTAATCTCGCGACCGTTGTTTTCCCTGTGCCTGGGTTTCCTTTAAAAAGCATATGCAACGCTTGTTTTTCAGCTTTTAGTCCTTGTTCTTGTCTTTTTTGATTCACATAAATCCATGCATAAATTTCTTTCATTGTTTCTTTCATTTGTTCCATGCCCACAAGACTAGACATCTCTTTTTCAATCTCTTTTAATATGCTATGGCTGTCCTGGACAGTAGAAGGGACAGCATCATATGACGTTAATTCTTCATAAGTATTTTGTTTATGCCCATTAATCACAATATTAATTTGCCCTTTACTTTTATACGTTATAGGTTCATCCAAGCTTTATCACCTCTCATCCTGTTCCTACTATACGCAACAATTGATGTTTTTGTGACAAATGCCTATTTTGCATAGAGAAACACACCATTGAAAAGCAATATCCTATTGCTAATAACTATAATGTAAGGACTCAATCCGGCCTTAAAATTTTAAATATTTCGACGAATATCTGTTTGTTTAGATAGAATCCTGACGGTTTTTGCGCTTTCCCAAGAAATATTTGAGCATCTCTATTATCATATTGATATAAAACTATATATAGACCAAAAAAAGATGGCGATCGCCATCTTTAAGGTTATGGTTTATAAACATGATGTTGCTCTTGAACGTTATTCAAGTTCTAACGAAACATTTTTTTGTGGTGCAAAGGTTGAAATAGCATGTTTAAAAATAAGTTGTTGTTTTCCATCGGTTTCTAATAAAACAGTAAAATTATCGAATCCTTTTACTTGCCCTCTTAATTGAAATCCGTTTAGAAGGAAAACCGTTACAAAATTTCCTTCCTTGCGTAATTGATTTAAAAATTGATCTTGAATGTTGATTGATTGCTTCATTTCTATTCGTCCTCCTCTATTGTCTATAAGCTAGTTATTCGTTGATAAATTTAATTCTCCTGCTAAATATCTGAAAATTTCTTTTTGCTTTTCTACTTGATTGATAGGAGGTGTCATATCAAACCAAGTAACAGGCATTTTATTTCTAAACCATGTTAACTGACGTTTTGCATACCTTCTTGAATTTCGTTTTAACTCTTCAATGACTTCATCTAAAGAGGACTCACCCGAAAAAAAAGGGAAAAATTCTTTGTATCCTATTGCTTTCATAGATTGGCACTCTTGATATCCATCTTTATACAAGCTCTCCACCTCTTCTAACAAGCCGTCTCTCATCATCAAATCCACTCGACAGTCAATCCTTTTATAAAGACTCTCTCTTTCCATCGTTAATCCAATAATAGTGACATCGTACAATAGTTCTTGATCTTGTGATTTTATGTAATCAGTCATGGTTAAACCAGTGCAATGATAGATCTCCAACCCTCTTATGATACGGCGAAGATTATTTACATGAATATTACTCGCTGCAATGGGGTCAATTTGTTTTAGCTCTTCATAAAGAGTGTTATTCCCTTCTTCGGTTGCCCTGTTTTCTAGATCTTCTCTGTATTTCTTATCTGACGGAGCAGAAGAAAATTGATAATCGTAAACGACAGATTGTATGTATAGACCTGTACCTCCAACTATCATTGGCAAGTGACCCTTAGCTGAAATATCCTCTATTAATGATCTTGTTTCCTTTTGAAATTCTGCTACTGAAAAGCTTTCATCAGGCTCTTTTATATCAATGAGGTGATGTGGGACTCCTTCCATTTCAGTCGGTTTAATTTTGGCTGTACCTATATTCATTTTTTTATATATTTGCATAGAGTCTCCGCTAATAATCTCACCATGAAAATGTTTTGCTAATTGTATGCTTAAACTTGTTTTACCTACAGCTGTCGGTCCAATGATGACAACTAGCTTTTGTTTGGAATGATCCAATTCACACCCCTCTTTCCTTTATTTAAGTTTTATGAGTGTATTGACAACCTATTATATAGTATCATGTTTCTAAATGAAAAGACATTCAACGTTATTTAGTTCAGTCCTGTTGAGCCATGTCCACCACGATCTTTATTTTCTAAATGATCCACTTCAATAAATTCAATTTCCGGCATTTTTCGGTTGATTCTAAATTGACATATACGATCTCCCTTTTCAACCTTAGTTTCCCTTATAGCCAGTGCAGGAAAAAACCATTGATCATTATCGCCACAGTAAGACTCATCTATAACACCAAAATGATTCGTTTGTATGATTCCAAAATGTTTAAACGTACTTGATCTTGGAACAACATTCGCTTCATAACCTAAGGGACATTCCATTGCGACACCAAGAGGAATCAATTTAAAATCAAATTGTTGAAACTCAATTGTTTCTGCCGCTCTTAAATCAATCCAATCCCCCGTTTTTATTTTCTTTACTTTTGGGAGCTCGTTATCAAAATATTTGATTTTTATTGGTAAAGTTGTTTGAGTATTGTTGTTCAAAAAAAGCAACCCTTTCCATGCTATTCTTTATACTTTTAATTAAATCCATCATACCATATTTGTTTTTAATACCATGGTAAAAGATACTTAAGTTAAATGATAAACTATTTATCCAGGTAGATTTTCTGTAGTGACACCTGATATTACATGAACGTGATCATTTCTTTCGTAAATATCTCCAGTGAGGGAGTGTTGATATGGGAGAAAAACATTTAAAAAAGTACCACCTTGAACGAGATGATAATGTCCTCCTCCAGCTAGTTCAATTGGCGGACCAGTCACGAAATTGAAACGATGATAATGTTCATTATCAATGGATGTAACTCCTTTTATACGATGAGTATGACCATCACCAATCCCCCCTATAACAGGAAAAGTAAAAACTTGCACCAAATGAATATGGCTCAAAGAAGTTTGAGTTTGATTTTCAAAGTAATGGTGATGAATCGATGTCATAACGATCACTCTCCGATATTGATAATTAGCTTTTTAAGAAGTAGCTAACTACTTTAACCTTAATTAAAGTATATTTGCGTTGATCTTTCTTTATTAGTACATCTTTATATTTTTCATTTAGAACATAGTTTAACTTAATCACTATTCCAAGTATTTTCGTTTATTATAATAAGATTATGTAAATAATATTGGTGGCATTCATTTATTCAAGCGTGGTTCTGTATTGAATATTTAGAACACTATTTAATATGAACTGAAAAATGAACCTTTGTAAAATAATCTTTCATATGTATTCTTCCTTCACGTACTCCATAATCTCAATAAAGGATTCAGTGTTTTGTCTTTTAAAAAGTGCTTATGAAAATAAGCCCACATGAGACGATATAGTTCAGTTTTGACGTACTATCTAAAAAGGAACTCCTCCTTAATTTTCAACTCTAGATGGTTTGGAAATGAGTGCATATCTTTTTATTCCCCCCCAATCTACTACTTATATTTTTCGAACTCAAAATTGTGTACTTAATTATGCTAAAAATCCGCATTCATCCGAACACATTATGAGCCACTTACATAACATATAAGAAAATGTGAAAAGGATGTAAGTATAAAATGTCAATCTTTTTTACTTCGGGTCCTATTGATAATACAAGCTTAAGCTTAACTAACATTGAAGTTCGTGTTCGCAATACAGACCCAGCCAATAGCGCGACTGTAACCGTTAGATTTTTTGATGAGAGTGGTTCACCTGAGTCTCTTAATCAATCAAACTCCTTTACAGTTAGTGCAGGTAGTGTTGAAAGTGTCTTGTATAGTGCCGCTTCGTTAACCTCCTTCTTAGTCGAGGTAGAAGTCAATTTAAGCAATCGAAGTGATACCATCACTGCAACAGCCGTTCAACCAACCGTCACAGCATTCAATGGCAGTGAGTTTATTCAATTTATACGTCTCCTCGTGTCGAGCCCGGAAATTTTACAAGATATCAACTATCCTGTTACACCACAGCTCAATTTATTTTTACCAGAAACAATTGATTGTGGAGCACCAATCTCGGGGAACTTAACATTAAATAACGTCTCGCAAGCTGGGGTGGACGTTAGTTTTTCGGCTAATACATCTGGGGTAACCTTCGTTCCTAATCCTGCTACAACGGATATGAATGGTAATTATGAAACAAATGTCATTGTGTCATCGTCAAAGCCTGCAACGAATGCGGCTATTTCTGCAAGTGCCACCGTCAATGGACAAAATGTGCAATCCGTTGGTGTTGCGGAATTACAATGTAAATCTGAATTGTATGTCCCAAATCAAGTACCTTTCATGAGTAGTGTCTCGGTCATTGATACTGATCTAAATTCCGTTGTCGATACAATAACAGGTTTTAGTATCCTTACTGGAATTGACGCAAATTCAGTAACAAGTTTGGTATATACCTATAATAATGATTTAAGTGTTCTTTCCGTAATTGATGCCTCGACAAATTTAATCATAAACACCATCACGGCTGGAAATAGTGTTCAACGTTTTGGGGTTGCTGTAAACACAATGGATAATCTTATATATTTGGCAAATCGGGGTAGTACGAATGTAACAATCATTGATGGCTCTACAAATATTATTATGGATACAATAGAAGTTGGTGATGGGCCAACAGGACTTGCAGTAGATGAAACGGAAACGAGAAACTTAATTTATGTTTCTAATAACTCTTCTCAGAACGTATCCATCATTGATGGTAACAATAACTTTGTTGTCACAGCTACTGTGACAGTGGGTAATGTTCCACGTGGATTAGCGATAAATGAAATGACAAACCTTATCTATGTTCCTAATCTTGCTTCAGACTCTGTCTCTATTATTGATGGTTCATTATTTGTTGTAACAAATACTTTAACGGGATTTTTCACTCCTATAGGGATCGCTGTTAATGAAATAACCAATTCAGTCTATGTAACCAATAGTGATGACGCTTGTGTATCAGTCATCGACGGAAACTTAAATGTAGTTACAACAACCATTTCTGTTGGAGATAGTCCAACCGGAATAACAGTTATAGAGGATTTAAATCAAATATATGTAGTTAACGGAGGATCCGGTAATGTATCCGTTATCGATGGAAATACCAATGTTGTTACAGAAACGGTAACTGTAGGAACAAATCCTCAAAATATTACTTCCCTTTAAATCATGTCCTGTTTTTGTTTATTTAAAACAAGATTTATTTAGAACATATATAGAATAAAAGGACTTTTTTATATTTATTTTATTTTATACCACACATTAATTTTCTATTTGAACTTTCTTCTTAATACTGTGTCGCTTAACGGGCGCATACGGTTTTCTTTTTTGTCTAGCTCCTGCGCCCAGCGACTGGTGTTGCTTTTGAAGAACACGACGTGCTAGCATTATCGTTGCCCACATGACGTGGGCGTTTTTTAGATGTGTTCCATTACCTCTATGATAAGTCAACGGAGACACCTCCAGGACGGAGGTGGACCTATGTTTACCACAGGACGTGGCAGTAGTTAATAGATCCTCCGCTTAACTGGCACTTACGCTTTTCTTTTTCACATAACCCTTTTAAACATTTTTTCCATTTCATATGTTGAATAATGAATAATGATCGGTCTTCCGTGCGGGCAGGTGAAAGGGTCAATCGACGTGCGTAAACTTTCAAGTAAAGCCTCAATTTCATCATTTCGTAAATGGCGATTGGCTTTAATGGAACCTTTACAACTCATCATAATGGCCGCTTCTTCTCTTAGTTTTTTGATGCTTATCTTTCGATCTTCAATTACTTGTTGAATAATCTCTTCAATCGTTTCTTTTTCTTCCCCTGTGGGAAACCAAGTAGGATGTGCCGTCACAATAAAGCTGTTCTGACCAAATGGTTCTATATAGATACCCACTTGTTGAAGCAAATCCATATTTTCTTCAATGATCAATGTTTCATCATTTGAAAAATCAAGTGTTAATGGGACTAGTAATTGTTGAAGATCATCCGTCACTTCTCCAACCTTCTCACGGTAGTACTCATATTTAATTCTTTCTTGGGCTGCGTGCTGATCAATAATATAGAGGCCCTGTTCATTTTGAGCCTAGAATATAAGTTCCATGCATTTGGCCGATCGGATAAAGCGTCGGAATTCGGTTCGCTTTTTTATGCTCGTCTACTCTTTCTTCAGCAGTATGTTCTTCGATTATTTGTTCATCATATGGTTCAACATCTGATGCTTCTTCAACCTCTATCTCTTTTATCCTATTATTTTCAAAAAACTGTTTACTTTCTATTTCTTCTTCTTCTTGATCTTTCACAAAATATGGATTTTGTTTAGTTTTATACTCTTCTCTTTCTTTATGCACTCTTTGCTCTCGGAACGTTATTGATTGTTGCTCAGGTTTTGTTTCTTTCCCTTTGCTTTGAAAAGAAACGGAAGGAATCAATTGTTGTTTTTGTAAAGCTTCTTTAATTCCTTGCGTGATTAATTGAGTTAATTCCTCTTCTTTACTAAACCTTACCTCTAGCTTTGCTGGATGGACATTGACATCCACTAAAAGAGGATCCATCTTGACTTCAAGTAAAACGATCGGAAAACGACCAATTGGTAAAAGAGTATGATAACCTTGCTGAACAGCCTTCACTAACGAATAATTTTTAATAAAACGACCATTAACTATGGTTGAAATATAATTTCTCGAAGCTCTCGTCACTTCTGGCAAAGCAATATATCCTGAAACAGTAAAATCAAGAGATTCTGCCTTAATAGGAATCATTTTTTTTCGCTATCGATAGTCCGTAAATAGCAGCTAATACAGAACGAGCATCGCCTTTCCCATTTGTATGAAGCAGTTTTTTTCCGTTATGAGTTAAACGAAAAG
Organism: Bacillus carboniphilus; assembly: GCF_020524035.2. Taxonomy (NCBI): domain Bacteria; kingdom Bacillati; phylum Bacillota; class Bacilli; order Caryophanales; family Bacillaceae; genus Bacillus; species Bacillus carboniphilus. The sequence continues at coordinate 921,960 of NZ_CP129013.1, forward strand.
AGACAGAAGGGTGTGATAAAGCTAATCTATTCACAACATCGGTAATTTTTCCAAGTTCAGTATGAATGGTTTTCATATATTTTAATCTAGCAGGTGTATTAAAAAACAGATTAGATACTGTAATATCTGTCCCTTTTCGGCTTTGACATGCTTCATTCACCTTTACTTGCCCGCCCTCCAGAACGAGTCTCTTTCCAGGTCCCTCTCCTATACTTGTTTTCATTTCGAGGTGAGACACAGAAGCAATGGATGGTAATGCCTCGCCCCTAAACCCTAAAGAATGTACCCTAAAGAGGTCTGTCTCATTTTTGATCTTACTTGTCGCATGACGGTGAAAGGCGTTCAAGCAGTCTTCTTGTAATATTCCATCTCCATTATCAATGATACGAATTTTGTTTAAGCCTGCTTCCTCTACATGAACTTCCACTTGCGTACTATTGGCATCAATACAATTTTCCACTAATTCCTTTACGACTGATGCAGGTCGTTCCACCACTTCTCCAGCGGCAATTTTATTTGAAAGCTGAGTATCAAGGCGGACAATTTTCCCCATTTTTCATACACCTCTCTTCTATTATTCATTTGCCTTTTTTTGAAGTTCATAAAGCGTATTTAACGCTTCTAAAGGTGTCATTTCTAACACTTTTAACGTCTTTAGTTCTTTTACAATCGGTGATTCTTTTGTTGTCACTTTTTTTGGTGATTGTGTTTCAAAAAATGAAAGTTGCTCATTTTCAGAAGCCGTCACTTTCGTTTGTTCCTTCTTCTCAAAGCCCTCTAAAATATGGTTGGCTCTCTCAATTAACGATTTTGGTACTCTGCTAATTGTGCGACATGAATTCCGTAACTTTTATCCGCTGCTCCTTCGGCAATCTTATGAAGAAAAACAACTTTTCCATTTTCCTCAATAGCTTGCACATGAACATTTTGCAGGTTTGTTAATGCTTGATCGAGCTCCGTTAATTCGTGGTAATGAGTAGAAAACAACGTCTTTGCACCGATATGGTTATGAATATACTCTAGCATCGCTTGAGCTAAAGCCATCCCATCATAGGTAGATGTCCCTCTTCCAATTTCATCGAAAATGATTAAACTATTGGATGTCGCATTTACGATCGCATTTTTTGCTTCAAGCATTTCAACCATGAACGTACTTTGTCCAGAAATTAAATCGTCTGCTGCTCCGATTCTCGTGAAAATTTGATCAAATATTGGTAACGTCGCTTCTTTTGCGGGTACAAAGCAGCCTATTTGTGCTAGTATCGCCGTTAAGGCTACTTGCCTCATATACGTACTTTTCCCTGACATATTCGGTCCGGTAATTAACAGCATGTTTTGATTTTCTTTCATTATGCAATCATTGTTTACATATTCTTGTGTATCCATGACTTTTTCAACAACGGGGTGTCTACCTTCTATAATGACTAACTCGTTATCCTCAGACAAGTTTGGTTTCGAATAACTTCTTTGTTCACTGATGACAGCAAAGCATTGAAGGACATCCAGTTCACTAATCAGCTTCGCTAACTGCTGAAGTTTCGGGATATATTCTTTTATTTGTTCGCGAATTTGGATAAATAATTGATACTCAAGCTCAACCATTTTATCTTCGGCATCTAAAATAAGTCTCTCTTTTTCTTTTAGTTCTGGCGTTATATACCTTTCTGCGTTTGCTAACGTTTGTTTTCGTTCGTAACGTCCTTCTTCTAACAAATGCAGATTGGCTTTTGTCACTTCAATGTAGTAACCAAATACTTTGTTGAATCCAATTTTTAAAGATTTAATGCCCGTTTTTTCCCGCTCTTGCTGTTGAAGTTCAGCGATCCACTTCTTTCCATTCCGACTAGCATCACGGTATTGATCCAATTCCTGATGAAATTGATCTTTTATAATATTTCCTTCTTTTATGGAGAGTGGTGGTTCTTCTAAAATAGACTTGTCTAAGATGGAAACAACATCTTCACAGGGGTCCATTTCATTAGCTAAGTTTCGTATATCTGCATTGTCAAAGGAAGTAAGCAAGCCTTTTATAGAAGGAACTTGCATTAATGAATGCTTTAATTGAACGAGATCACGCGCATTCACATTCCCAAAAGCAACCCTTCCAGATAGTCTTTCTAGATCATAAACACTTTTTAACCGATCTCTTAATTCTTCGCGTTCAAAAAAGCGTTCTAGTAAAGCATCTACCATGTTTAAACGTTTTTGAATTTCCATGCGACTGAGCAAAGGACGATCAAGCCAATTTTTTAACATGCGTCCCCCCATCGCTGTTTTCGTTTCGTCAAGAAGCCATAGTAAGGAACCTTTCTTTCCTTTCGATCGAATCGTCTCGGTTATTTCTAGGTTGCGTCTAGAATACATGTCCATTTTCATGAAGCTTTCCATTTCATAAAAATGAACTGGCTGAAGATGATCAAGACCTCTTTTTTGCGTATGATTTAAATAGTGATAAAGGAGACTGAACGTTTTAACTTTTAACTGACTGTTCGCCTGTTTTGTTAATCTAATAACCTCTTCATTTTGTTCTACATGGTCTTGATAAGAAAAAGTCACTTGACATCGCCCTGATATTTGCTTTTTAAACTCTTCTGGAAAATCAGTCGCAATAACCACTTCTTTTGCTCCAACTGAGTATAATTCATTTATGATGCTCTCTTTTTCGAGCGCTGTTGTTAAAAAAGATTCCCCTGTTGTTAAATCGGTATAGGTTAACCCATACTCTTCATCCGCTTTAGAAATTGAAGAAATATAGTTGTTTTCTTTCTCACGAATTCCTTTTCCGTCCATCTGTGTACCAGGTGTAATCATTTGCACAACTTCTCTTTTGACCACACCTTTTGCGTGTTTTGGGTCCTCCACTTGCTCGCAGATTGCTACTTTGTAACCTGCTTCTATTAAGGGTTCAATGTAATTCATGGAAGAATGGTAAGGAACACCGCACATTGGAATTCGTTCCTTTCCTCCTCCATCTCTACTCGTCAAGGTGATCTCTAAAAGCTGAGAAGCTTTTAATGCATCTTCAAAAAACATTTCATAAAAGTCCCCTAAACGAAAAAATAAAAAAGCATCCTTGTATTGTGATTTTATTTTTAAATATTGCTGTATCATTGGTGTGTAAGCTGACATTTTTTAATCCTCCAACTGCAAAATATCCGTCTATTTCCATTTACATGAAAAGAGAGTCTTAGTTTATTAAACTAAAAGACTCCTCAAAGTATAGTTTATTATAACATATAAGCAACAGTAATTAGTCCACATAAAAAACTAGGAAGCAATCACTCCCTAGTTTTTATTATTCTTCGACGTCGCCTACTAAAAAGTCGGGGTCGATATCTTCTACTTCACTTTCTAAATCGTCTTCCCAGTTGTCTTCCTCTTCAGATAAACCATCTGGATCGATCATTACCACTAATTTCGTTTCTCCTACACATTCAACAAGGTGTTCTCTTTCCACTTGAACAACGATATTTTCTCCACTTGGAGAGATTGTTACCTCTAGACAATTAGGCTGTTGAAGAACACTTGCGATAACTTCCTGTTCATCATCCAAATAATCTTCATCTCGATATCTTAGTTTAATAACATCTTTGTAAGATACTGTCTCCGTCACGACTTCTGTTTTTGTATTATCATCGAACGAATACCAAATATTGCAATCATAAGTACCGTTAATTTCAACTTTTTTCCCCTGTTTTTCAGCTTCATATTTATGGTTAATACACCAACCACCTAAAATACTCGATGGTTTTTCACTTGGGGATAAAGTATGTGTCGCTTGTGTGAATTTACGCCCTTTTGCAACCACTGCCTTTGCAATAATTTCTCTTCCCGCCATACGAGCATATCCCTCCTCAAACAATCTTCAATTCTATCCTATGCTGGGGAATCATCATATGTGCCAAAATTTTATATACGTCTCTTAACTCATACATAAGACTTTATAATTTATTGTATGCGCGTGTGGGCGAAAATGTACAAAAATATTCATAGAAAAAGAAAAAAGAAACGATTTTATAAATCATCGCTTCTTTTTTACTATCATTTTCTTTTATGAACAAGATCTACCGAAAGAATTTTTTACTTTCGAACCCGTTTCTCCTCTTAATAAGTCTCCATCAGTAGACTTGATGATTTCTTTAGTCACATGATTAGAGATCGTATTGGAGACAAGTTGTAGTAATTCATTTACTTCTACTTGTGACTCCTTGAACTCTTGGATGATCGGAATTTCATCTAACTCTTCGTAAATCTTATCAATTTTCGCTTCTACCTGCTTTAACGCTTCAGTTTTCCCATAATGTTGAAAATTGACCGCTTGTTTTTGCAAGCTTTTAATACTTGCTATTTTTTCGCGAACTTTTTGATTTTCATTTAATTTCGCTTCCGCCTTTTTAAAGATGTCAACTTGCTCCATCTCAGAAATAACTTGAGCTAGTTCCTGTGCCTTGGTAATAATATCGTCTTTTGTATAATGACTCATAAATTATTCCACCCCGATTTCTTCCTCAATCATTTCTCCATTTAAGGACCATGTTTTCGTTTCTGTTATTTTCACTTTAACAATTTGTCCGATAGAAGTTTTTGGACCTTTGAAATTGACTAGCTTATTTTTTTCAGTATATCCAGCTAAAACATCCGGATTGTTTTTACTTTCTCCTTCAACTAATACGTTAACAATTTTTCCGTCATATTCCTTCATTTTTTGTGCAGAAGTTTCATTCACTAGTGCGTTTAAGCGTTGAAGGCGTTGTTTTTTCACATTCATTGGAACATTATCTTTCATTTTGGCAGCCGGAGTTCCTTCGCGAGGTGAATAAATAAACGTGTAGGCACTATCAAAACCTACTTCTTTATAAAGCGATATTGTTTCTTCAAATTGTTCGTCAGTTTCATTTGGAAAGCCGACGATAATATCTGTTGTTAAAGAAGCATTTGGAATCGCCTCTTTTATTTTACGAACAAGTTCTAAATAATGCTCTCTCGTATATTTACGAGCCATAATCTTTAAGCACTCTGAACTTCCAGATTGAACGGGTAAATGAATATGGTCCAGTAAATTTCCGCCTTTTGCTAATACGTCAATCAGATGGTCGTCGAAATCTCTAGGATGACTTGTTGTAAAGCGAATCCTTGGAATATCAATTTTGCGAAGTTCATCCATTAAGTGACCTAACCCATATTCCATATCTTTAAAATCTTTTCCATACGCATTCACATTTTGCCCAAGGAGCGTCACTTCTTTATATCCTTGAGCAGCTAGGTGACGAACCTCTTGAATAATATCTTCAGGTCTTCGGCTTCTTTCTTTCCCTCTCGTGTAAGGAACGATACAGTACGTGCAAAATTTATCACACCCGTACATGATATTAACCCAAGCTTTTATATTTCCTTTTCTTTTACGAGGAAGGTTTTCAATGACATCGCCTTCTTTAGACCATACCTCAACTACCATTTCTTTAGACTTATAGGCATTATCTAAAATTTCTGGTAAACGGTGAATATTGTGTGTACCAAAAATCATATCCACGTGCTGATACGTTTTTAAAATTTTGGACACGACAGACTCTTCTTGCGACATACAGCCACAAACCCCTAATAATAAATCTGGACGCTCTCTTTTTAATGCTTTAAAATGACCAAGTTCACCAAACACTTTGTTTTCCGCATTTTCCCTAATGGCACACGTATTGAGCAAGATCACATTTGCGTCGTCTACTGAATCCGTATGTTCGAAACCTAAAGCAGTAAAAATCCCTGCCATGACTTCTGTATCATGTTCGTTCATTTGACAGCCATACGTGCGAATGTAAAACTTTTTCCCTGTTCCTAGACCACGATACTGCTCTGAAATTTGGAAGTTCTCTTGGTAAGCAACCTCTTCTTTTCCCCTTTTCTTTGCTTCTTTTAAAGAAGGAGGTACATACGTTGTATCAAAATACTTGCTGTAATCTTTAACGGATTTTTTGTCCGGTGATTTAACAGCCGTTTGTTGTTGTTTTCTTTGTTCTTCGTTCATGGTTATTCTCCTTTCAAAAAACCCCAGTTGTTCTTTCCAATCACAAGTACACAACTTCACTTACGGATTTCGAACATCCTCTAGTATATAAGGAATGTGGCGATAATACAATAATAGGGCCATCATTGTCACTAACTGATCAAATAAAAACTTATTATTTAAAGAAGGAAGAGGATCATTTTTAGAAATCAAGAATCTATATGTTTCGATTTTATTTTTCAAACTATGTGTAGCATTATAAGTGTAAAAAGTGATAGATTTTACTACCTAGCAATATTGTACGAAAAAAACCCATTCATAAAGAATGAGCTTAAGATTGTGACAGTTGTTTTTTCGTCACAATCATTTTTGTTGATAATTGTTTGGATCGATCAACTATTTTGCCAGTGTAATAATTAAGTTCAAAAAGTAACGATACTAACCTCTGTTCATCAATAGGTGTTTGTTCGCTCTTAAGCTTACTTACTGTATCATTCCAATTCATAACTACTGTAGCATAAGTAGAGGACAATCTTTTAGCTGAGAGATTTTTCACAGGAAAGTAGTTTTCTAAACTTTTATAATGAGTATGTGGGTTATGAAGTTGTAACGTATGAAGTTTGATTTCTTCAAGACAATGTAGAACAATTGATCCAATAGAATATTGATTAGGAGGAGCTTTCCATAAATCATTATCACTTAATTGGTCTAAACAAATGATAATATTAGGGGCAATTATTGATGTCATTCGTTCTTTACATAGTTGAATAAGGTCTCTTTCATATTGATTTTCTTTCATCCTTTAACCTCCATATTAATATCTTTTTGGGACCTACCATAAAAAAGTAGGCCCCCTATAAGTTTACATAAACTCTGAAACTAACTTGTCAAATTGATTCTTCTCTAAGGATAATTCTAGATCTTTTAACGGTTTTTCACTGTAACCTTCTAAAAGCTCTTGGTAGGAAGGTTGGTTTTTGTTCTGATAGATAAGACCTGTTACCAAACCGTCGTGCTCCATGACCGTTTGCATTGCTTTTAAGCGGTCATTTGGATTATAATCCTCAATATCTTTCAATTTTGTTAAATTTTTCTTAAACCAGTCATATGTGTTCACTTTATTGTACGTCACACAAGGGCTAAAGACATTGATAAATGAAAAACCTTTATGATTGATTCCTTGCTCAATTAATGATGTTAAATCTTTTAAATCTGTGGAAAAACTTTGGGCTATGAAGGTAGAACCAGCGGTTAAAGCCATTTCAATAACAGAAACAGGCGCCTCGATTGACCCTTCAGGTGTACTTTTCGTTTTAAAGCCAACTTCACTACGAGGAGAGGTTTGCCCTTTTGTTAAACCGTATATTTGATTATCCATGACAATATAGGTAATATCTATATTTCTACGAATGGCATGAATCGTATGTCCCATCCCAATCGCAAAGCCATCACCATCTCCACCAGAGGCAATAACCGTTAAATCGCGATTGGCCATTTTCACACCTTGCGCAATCGGCAACGCTCTTCCGTGAATTCCATGAAAACCATACGAGTTAATATAGCCTGATATTCTCCCTGAGCATCCAATACCTGAGACAATGGATAATTGATGTGGTTCTAATCCAGTATTTGCTGCTGCCCGCTGAATAGCCGCTTGAACAGAAAAATCACCACAGCCTGGACACCAATTCGGCTTTACTTGATTACGAAACTCTTTAAACGTAGCCATTTATTTAAACTCCTTTACAAAAGAATAAATATCACTAGGTAAAAATGGAGTGCCGTCATATTTCAGAAGGGAAGTAATCTTTTCTGAAAAACCAACATTCATTTTGATTAAATTAGCCAATTGAGCTGTTGCATTATTTTCGACAACAATTACTTTCTTCGCCTTTTGCATTTCTTTGAAAACTTCTTCATTAGGAAACGGATGAATGAGTCTAATATGAACGTGATTGACAGATAAACCTTCTTCTATTAATCTATTCATCGCTTCTTCAATTGCTCCTCTAGTAGAAATAAAACCGATTAACAACACATCAGGACTCTCAAAGTTTTCAACCGAATGGATCGCATTTTTAAAAGAAAGGTTCTGTAGCTTCCTCATTCGCTTTTCCATTTGTTGCTTGCGGTTAAGCGCAGATTCCGAAGGTTTTCCAGTTTCATCATGTTCAACACCTGTCACATGAAAAATAGCGTCTTTCGTTCCTGGAAGTACTCGTTCTGAAACACCTTCCTCCGTCAACTCGTATCTCTTAAAATATTCTTTTTCCTCTGTATTTCCGACTCCATCTGTCATGAGCTTTCCACGTCTAATATGAATCTTGCTATAATCTAAAGGTTCAACCGTTTGTTTCCCTAACGAAAGTTGCAAGTCAGTCAAAATGATAACTGGGCACTGGAATTCTTCCGCAATATTAAAAGCTTCAATCGTATCGTAAAACGCCTCTTGTACGGTACTTGGTGCAATCACCACTTTCGGAATTTCTCCATGCGTACCATAAACTATGGCTAACAAATCGGATTGTTCTTGTTTTGTTGGTAAACCCGTACTCGGTCCCCCTCTTTGGGTATCTATAATAACGAGAGGGGTCTCCGTCATCCCTGCTAATCCAATGGCTTCCATCATCAATGATAAACCAGGACCTGCTGAGGCAGTAAAACTTCTAGCTCCTGCATAATTAGAGCCAATCGCCATTGTACATGCGGCTATCTCATCTTCTGTCTGAATGACCGCACCTCCAAATTGAGGTAGTTTACTTATTAAGTATTCCATAATTTCTGATGCCGGTGTAATGGGATAAGCAGCCATAAAGCGAGACCCCCCCGCCAGCGCTCCTAGAGCAATGGCATCATTTCCGATCATAAACATTCGTTTATGTCCGTCCGCTTCGTTTAAGAATAAGTCCGTTCGATCAAACCCTAGTTCATCTTTTAAAAAGGAAGCACCTGCTTCAATAGCCTTCATATTATTTTCAACAACCTTCTCCCCTTTTTTTCCATATGTATCTATCACTACTTCTTTAAAAAGGGAAGGATTTAAATCTAATACGGCACTTGTTGCCCCTATAGCAACCATATTCTTCATTAATGAAGTGCCAAGTTCCGTTGCAATTTCCGTAAAAGGAACAGAGTAAAGAGTAATGTGCTCATTCTCCTCTATGGAAGGCTTACATTTGGCATCAGCCAAAATAATTCCACCTTTCCTTAACTCTCTGCTATTTACATCAATTGTTTCTTGATCAAAAGCAACTAAAATGTCTAGATCATCGGAAATCGCTCTAACTGGACTTGTACTCACCCTTATTTTATTATTTGTATGTCCTCCTTTTATACGAGAGGAAAAATGCCGATATCCATACAAATGATAGCCTAACCTGTTTAAAGTAGTAGCAAAAACTTCTCCTGTACTTTCAATACCCTCACCTTGTTGACCTCCAACTTTCCATGAAAGTTGATCCATCATTTTCTACACCCCTTTTAAGACTGCTTGAAAGTTTTCTGCAAAAATTTCTCCTTCATACTATTAGTATATGAATAATATTTGATAGATCTAAACGCTTCCATTTTAGACTTAATGACAAAAAAAAACAAGAGAAAACCCTTATTTTTTCGAAAAATCCGATTTTTCGGAATGTTTTAGGCAATAAAACGAGTCATGAAATTTTCAAACAATATCTTCTTTACTACGGTTTCCGAATAATGTTGTTGCAAGAGCTCAATCAAATTGGAATAACAATCATATCTTTCTAATTCAGCAACACATCCATCCATCCCATCAAAATCTGAACCTAACCCTATATGGTCATCTCCAACTATTGAACCTATATAATCAATATGTTTTAATACATCCGACAGTTTTACAAATCGGTTTTCATTTAAAAATTCTGGTACAAAGGTTACACCAATTACTCCATTTTTGTTGGCCATTTCGAGAAGCTGCTCATCGGTTAAATTTCTTGGATGAGGACAAATTTTATAAGCATTTGAATGAGTAGCTACAGGATATTTAGCTACTGTCATGACATCCCAAAAGCTTTTTTCGTTTAAGTGCGATAAGTCTGTCCATATTTTAAAGGAATTGAGTAGTTCACACACTTTTTGTCCATAAAGCGATAACCCACCTCTTGATTTTTCAAGCGCACCATCTGCAACTAAGTTGGAAAAATTCCACGTTAATCCTACCGAGCGGATTCCTAAATGGTATAAATGATTAAGCCGAGAAGGTTGATCACCAAGTGCTTCACATCCTTCTAAAGTAAGAATAATCCCTATTTCATCAGTTTGAATTTTTTTTATATCCTCCTTTAAGAGAATAAGTTTAATAAATGAATATTTATGAAAAATCTTCTTATAAAAGATGTCTATTTGCGCAAGGGCAATATCCCATTTTTGATCACTAGGAATCGTTTCAGGCACAAATATAGCTAAACATTGTATAGATTGTTGACTTTCCTTTAGCATTGATATTGTCGTTTGCAACCTTGGATCGTCCCATTCATTTATCGATGGATCTTTCCAAAGCTTAAACAATAAGTCACAATGGGCATCAAACCTTCTCATCAATTCACCACCATTTAAGAGCTGATCTTAAGAAAACCGCAAGCTAAATAGAGACCTATTTATATACTCCCTCATTAAAGTAACGTTTTCTCTAAATATTTCTGTTTTTCTCAGGATTTCATTTTTCATAAGAAACTGATTGAAAGAAATCATGCGTATAGATTGTCATTTTGGACATGAGGGTATACTTTCTTACTCTGTAAAAATGAACCTGCTTACCTAAAGGCAAACAGGCTCATAGTAATTGTTTTTTTCAAGTTTCATTTCTATTTTATCGAGGTTCAATAATCAGCTTAATTGCCGTACGTTCTTCACCATCAATTTGTATATCAGTAAAGGCTGGAATACAAATTAAATCAACTCCACTAGGTGCAACAAACCCACGTGCAATTGCTACTGCTTTAACCGCTTGGTTTAAGGCACCTGCTCCTATCGCTTGAATTTCCGCAGCTCCTCTTTCACGTAAAACTCCTGCTAAAGCACCTGCAACAGAATTTGGATTTGATTTCGCTGATACTTTCAATATTTCCAATTAGAGTTCCTCCTTATTTTCCATTCGTTAGAACAGACATTATTAGAATAATTGCAAATACAAGGTCTACTTGACCCTAAGATGGTTTTCTAATAAATACTATATTCACTAAGGAGTAACAGTATTCCTGCATTGTAAAAGCCTTTTTCAAAAAATTCTAAAATTAAGGACGATTTACTCAAAAAACATATGATCGTCATTAATTAAAATTCGGTCAATTTTCTTAGATTTCCCCGTGCGATCATCAATTTGAATCACAACTCCACTTAATTGTGTTCGACCAGTGTCAACATCAAATCTAACAGGCAGGCTTGTCTGAAACTTTTTTATCACTGCTTCTTTATTTACACCTAGTACACCGTCATAAGGTCCTGTCATTCCTACATCTGAAATATAGGCAGTTCCTTGTGAAAGGACACGGTTGTCTGCGGTTTGAACATGAGTATGTGTTCCTACTACTGCAGACACTTTTCCGTCAAGAAACCAGCCTATCGCTTGCTTTTCACTTGTCGCTTCAGCATGAAAATCAACAAAAATATAGTTTGTCCTTTTTGAAGCCTCTTCGACCAATGGCTCGATCACTTTAAATGGGTCATCAATTGCAGGTAAAAAGGTTCTCCCTTGAAGGTTAATAACCGCCACTTCTTTATTTCCAGATAAGGGATAAAAAGCAATCCCTTTCCCTGGTGTTCCTTCAGGATAATTGGCAGGCCTAACTAAAAATTTCGCTTCATCTATGAACTCAAATATTTCCCTTTTATCCCATGCGTGATTTCCTAAAGTAATGATTTGCGCACCAGTTTCACGAATTTGATGATAAATTTTTTTGCGTAATTCCTTTGCCATGCGCAGCCATTTTCTCCATTGACAATCGTCAAATCAGGTCTATATTTATTCTTTAACTTAGGTAAATACTCACCTAACATTTCACGACCGGGTGATCCAACTACATCACCTATAAATAATATTTTCATTTTATGTAACCCTTTCTTATGTATTCTATTTTGAAATTTCAAATACTATCTACACAAAAATAAAGTGGCACTTAAAGCACCACTTTATTTCGCATACTCAACAGCCCTTGTTTCACGTATTACCGTAATTTTAATGTGCCCTGGATAGTCCAAATCATTCTCAATCTGCTTTCGGATATCTCTAGCTAAACGGTGTGCTTCAAGGTCATCCACTGAATCAGGCTTCACTAATATTCGAATTTCTCTCCCTGCTTGGATAGCAAAAGATTTTTCAACTCCTGCATGAGATTCGGAAATTTCTTCTAGTTTTTCTAAACGTTTAATATAATTTTCAAGTGTCTCACTTCTTGCACCAGGACGTGCGGCAGATAAGGCGTCTGCTCGCTGCTGCGACTAACACTGCAATAACAGATGTTGCTTCTGTATCTCCATGATGTGAAGCAATACTATTAATTACAACAGGATGCTCTTTATACTTGGTAGCAAGTTCAACACCTATTTCAACATGACTTCCTTCTACCTCATGGTCTATTGCTTTTCCTATATCATGAAGCAATCCTGCTCTTCGTGCGAGCATTTGGTCTTCTCCCAATTCTGCTGCCATTAAACCTGTTAAAAAGGCAACCTCTATTGAGTGCTTTAACACATTCTGACCATAACTTGTTCTAAATTTTAGTCTTCCTAAAATTTTAATTAAGTCTGGATGAAGTCCATGAACTCCTACCTCAAAGGTGGTTTGTTCACCTGCCTCACGAATGTATTCATCCACTTCTCTACGAGACTTTTCAACCATTTCCTCAATTCGTGCCGGATGAATTCTTCCGTCTTGAACGAGTTTATCTAATGCAATCCTAGCCGTCTCTCGACGAATTGGATCAAATCCTGATAAAATCACCGCTTCTGGAGTGTCGTCAATGATTAAATCGATCCCAGTTAAAGTTTCCAGTGTACGGATGTTGCGACCTTCTCGACCAATAATACGACCTTTCATTTCATCATTCGGTAAATTGACTACAGACACGGTTGTTTCTGCTACATGATCTGCTGCGCATCTTTGTAAGGCAAGCGATAGAATCTCTTTTGCTTTTTTATCTGATTCTTCTTTCGCATGTTGCTCTGCTTCCTTAATTTTCACAGCTACTTCATGAGAAAGCTCCTTTTCCGAACGGTCAAGAATAATCGATTTGGCCTGATCTTTTGTTAAGCCGGAAATACGTTCAAGCTCGGATTGCTGTTTACGTACCATCTCGTCCACTTTGCTTTCCATCTCTTCAATATGCTGTTGTTTATCCGTCAGTACACCTTCTTTTTGTTCAAGTGTATTCTCACGTTTATTTAAAGTGCTGTCTTTTCGATCTAAGTTCTCTTCTTTTTGAACTAACCGATTTTCAAGTTTTTGAAGCTCATTTCGGCGATCACGTATTTCTTTTTCTGCTTCTGTTCGCAGTTTATGAATTTCGTCTTTTGCTTCTAACAAAGCTTCTTTCTTTGTTGCTTCAGCTTCACGCTTAGCATCATCTAAAATTTGCGTTGCGGCAGCGGTAGCTCCCGCTATTTTAGCCTCTGCAAATACTTTCCTGATAAAATAGCCAACAACGACACCGACGATAAGGAGCAAAATGGAGATGATCCACCATAACAGATCCATAATGTCACCTCCTCTTGCTATGAACTTTATTCATTTCATTTCATTTAAATTGGTTAGCATGTACATTCTTTAAGTTCAAAGTCAGCGCTTTAATCGCTAATCTACGAAGTGTTAAATATACAATCTAATTGTAATTGTGGGAATTTTTATTGTCAAGCAAGCAATAAGTAAGTAAAAATTCCTCTATATGAAACTACAATCTTCATTATTGTAACACATTTTTTATTTATTAACGAATTTCTTAACTTGCTTTATTCATAAAAAATTAAAACCAGACTTTGTCTGGTTTTAATCGTTCATTCTTATTTATTTTCATCTAGTTCAAGCTGCTCTTGACCTTCCTCTAACTCGTCTGCACCTGTTTGCAAACCGTAATGTTTACGGATTTCTTCTTGAACAGTTTGAAGTATATCTGGGTTTTCTTTAAGGAACAGCTTCGCATTTTCTCTACCTTGACCTAGTCTTTCATCATTATAAGAATACCAAGAACCACTTTTTTGAATAATATCTAAATTAGAACCTAAATCGATAATTTCACCTTCTTTAGATATCCCTTCTCCATACATGATGTCGACTTCAGCTGTTCGAAATGGCGGTGCCACTTTGTTTTTGACAACTTTAATTCTCGTCTTATTTCCTACCATTTCATTTCCTTGTTTTAACGTTTCAGCTCTTCTAACCTCTAGACGGACAGATGAGTAAAACTTTAACGCTCTTCCACCAGGTGTCGTTTCTGGATTCCCAAACATGACACCAACCTTTTCACGAATTTGGTTTATAAAGATGGCAATTGTTTTCGATTTATTAATGGCACCTGATAACTTTCTTAATGCTTGAGACATGAGTCTTGCTTGAAGCCCAACATGCGCATCTCCCATTTCACCTTCTATTTCAGCCTTAGGAACTAATGCCGCCACTGAGTCAATGACGATAATATCTACAGCTCCACTTCTTACTAAGGCTTCAGCAATTTCAAGCGCTTGTTCCCCTGTGTCAGGCTGTGAAAGTAATAATTCTTCAATGTTTACACCTAAGTTTTTAGCATAGGTAGGGTCTAAAGCATGCTCAGCATCAATAAATGCAGCTTGGCCTCCTTGAGCCTGAACCTCTGCTATCGCGTGCAATGCAACAGTCGTTTTACCTGAGCTTTCTGGACCATATGTTTCAATGATTCGTCCACGAGGATACCCACCTATACCTAATGCAGCATCTAGTGCTAGAGATCCACTTGGGACAGTCGAGACTTTTCTGTCTGTTTGCTCACCTAACTTCATTATCGATCCTTTACCGAATTGTTTTTCTATTTGTTTAAGTGCCATATCTAAAGCAGCTTGGCGATCACTCATATTATTTTTCCTCCTATCCCTGTATGGAGCTTTGCAATTAACAAAACTCTTTCAATTAAACGGTAAGTTTAAGAATATTTAAACAGTGCTTTCGTTAGTATTTAGTCCTAGAACATACAGCGATGAACAGGATGTTCTAGCGCAGGCGTTAGTCACAAGAAGTGATTGCACTTAGTTGACGTTCTTTGATACTTGATAATCGCATCTTATGCTTATCGTGTCTTTTCAAAGCCCTTCAGCTTTTCTAATTTCCACTATCCTTACTATACCGTTATTTTTTCTATTTGCCAAGTGAAAAACGAATAAATGTTCGTTTTTTATATTTTTAAAAAAAACATTATTACACTAGAAAATTTAATTTTAATAGGATGTATTAAGACTATTTTTAACTCTCAAATACAGAAAACATTTTATTTAAGTGTGTAACAGCCTCTTTAAGTGTGTGTTCAAAAAGTAAGGAAAAAAGAGCCGAGAAGAACGAGGCGACGGAGCTATGAGCACCACAGTGTACGTTCTTTGTACATGAGGAGTGGAATAGCGAGACAACAAAGTTATTCGACTTCAATTTTTTCTAGGACTTTTTGAACAGCCTCTTTAATAAAATATAACAACCATAATTTGCTGAATACCTTCTAATCATTTCCCTTGTTCCAGATAACTTCAAAGAAAATGCTTCCGTTTGTTGGTTTCTTATAGATAACCCAACATAGACTGTACCAGGTTCATGATCCTCAAGCGCTTCTGGACCTGCAACCCCAGTAAAACTGATCCCAATATCCGTATTCGATATTTTTCTTACCTTCTCTGCCATTGCTTTTGCACATTGTTCACTTACTACTCCGTGTTTTTCGATCAGATCTGTTGGAACACCTAGAACTGTCATTTTCACCTCGTTCGAATACGACACAATGCTTCCTTTGAAAACAGAAGAAGCGCCCGATATTGCCGAGATCCATTGTGAAAAAAGGCCTCCAGTTAAACTTTCAGCGGCAGCGATCGTTTGTTTACTTTCAGTCAACTTTTTCATCAACTCAATCGGTAAAGTCGTCTCACCATAGCCGTAAAAATAATTTCCTACTCTTGCATGGATTTTTTGTTCAAGATGATCCAGATTTTCATCGATTTCATTTCTCTCCTTGCCTTTTGCAGTTAGACGAAGAGTTACCTCACCGCTTTTAGCTAAAGGAGCAATGGTTGGATTTTTTTGCATTTCTAAAAGATCGAGTATGTCTTCTTCTAATTTCGATTCCCCGATCCCAAAAAATCGCAAGACTCTTGACTTAATCATCTCTTCCATTTTTAATTGTTCTTTTACATAAGGAACTACATAATTCAAAACCATTGGTTTCATTTCACTTGGTGGCCCAGGTAGTAACAAATAATAGTGATCGTGATAGTTTAAAGCCATACCCGGTGCCATTCCATAATCATTTTTAAGAACATGGGCACCTTCTAAAACGAGCGCTTGCTTTTTATTATTTTGAGGCATTTCTTTATTTACTTTTTGGTAGTAGCCTTTTATAAAGTTTAGTGATGGTTCATCGTATATTAAAGGAATTCCCAACCGTTTTGATACCGTTTCTTTTGTTAAATCATCTTTGGTCGGACCTAATCCTCCAGTTAGTATGATAAGAGATGCCCTTTTTTCTGCCACGTTTAAAGCATCTAAAAGCCTTTGTTCATTATCTCCTACAACTGTATGATAATAAACATCCACACCCATCTCAGCAAGATATTCACTAATAAATTGAGCGTTTGTATTGGCGATTTGACCAAGTAGTAATTCCGAACCTACCGCGATTATTTCTGCGTTCATCATTCTTCCCCCTTTTAAAACCTAGTCTATTATTTATTAATTACTTAGAATGAATAAACGCATCTTTGTTTTTCGCAAAATAGTCCCAACCTGAAATAACAGTAAAAAATGTAGCGATCCATAAAAAGATCGTCGCGACTGGAATATGGATCAAATTAAATGGAATGTTATGTAATAAAAGTGCTGATACGGCAACAATTTGCGTCCAAGTTTTAATTTTCCCGAGCATATTTGCGGCAACCACTTCTCCGCTACCAGCAAGAACTAATCTTAACCCTGTTACAGCAAATTCCCTACTAATGATAATAATAACGATCCATGATGGAGCTAATCTGAGCTGTACTAAAATAATTAGCGCCGAAGAAACTAATAGTTTATCAGCTAGTGGATCTAAAAACTTCCCTAAATTGGTGACTAAGTTATGTTTTCTTGCCAAATGTCCATCAATCCAATCAGTAGTGGATGCAATAATAAATAATATCGCGCCCGCTAAATGAGAGATTGGTAGTGCTTCATTGCCAACTTGAATGGTGCCCCAATTAAAGTCGACAAGCATTAAGATCATAAATATTGGAATAAGCATAATTCGACTAATAGTAATTTTATTTGGTAAGTTCATTTTCATTTCCTCCATCACTATCACAATAAAAGCCATCGGCCTTCGATGACTTTTATTGTTCAGCTTGTTTATTTATAATTTTTATATTTTGAGGAAAATCCTCAGATTGGTACTCTAAATTAATTCCATTTACTTTTATTATTGTATTTGGAATACTTCCAATTCTTATGGTGGTGAACGAACTGTCCTTTAAAGGTATATTTCTTTTTTCACCTTCTGGAATCTCACCTTCAAACAGTTTTTCTTCGTTATCATTCGTAATTCTAACCCATGTTTTTGAATTTACAGCTTCTATTTCCACCTCAAATGAATCAGCATTTAAAAGCTCATAAACCCCTTCAAAGCCTGATTCAGCTTCCCCTACTTTTAGATCTACCTCAGGAGTCTTCTCTTCTTCTTCAGGCTGATCTTGCTCCTCATCTACAGGCTTTTCCGCCGGTTCTTCCTGGTCGCTCTCCTCATTATTTAATTCACTGCTTTGTTCTACCATTGTCTTTTCTTCAGGAGACGTTTGACTAGAACCTGGCCAATATGCTCTAAACGCCCAATAAATAAATACTAAAATCATTATGATGATAATCCAAACAAACAACTTAGGTAAAAGGTCTAATAGCTTAGCAAATGGTTTTGACAGTTCCCCCGTTGAATGCATTTGTGCAACTACATCTGTACGTTCTTGATTATTTGTAGAAGGAATCTCTTTTTGAAATTCTTGAAATAACTCTTCTACATCCAAATCAACAGCTTCAGCATATTGTTTAATAAAAGCTCTAATATAAAACTTTCCTGGTAATATATCATAATTCCCTTCTTCAATGGCAATTAGATAACGTTTTTGTATTTTCGTTAGACGTTGTATATCATCTAAAGTGTAATTTTTTTCAACCCTCGCTTCTTTCAAACGATTTCCTAGTTCTCCCAAAAACAAACACCTTCCAATGCTTAAAAATCAAATCCATTAAAACCTGAATGATCAAATAACCTGTGATCTTCAGTTTCCTCATATGTAATCACTTCGTCAGATGAATTCCTCAATTCAATTATATAATCGAAATCCTTTAATGTGTACTCGGTATTTTGAATAAAAATATCTGGATGCTCAACAACCTTTGTGGATGAAAGCCTCATGATTTCACGGACAAGTTGCAAATGACGCTCTGATCCTCTTCTTGTAGAAACGATGCCATCAATAATAAAAACATTTTCTTCGCTATACTCATCAGCAATTAACTGGCTACGGATCGTTTGTTTTAATAAGGTGGATGAAACAAAAAGCCATTTTTTATTCGCACAAACGCTTGAAGCCACAATTGACTCTGTTTTTCCAACCCTAGGCATCCCTCTAATTCCAATGAGTTTATGACCATCCTTTTTAAATAGCTCAGCAAGAAAATCAACTAGAAGCCCTAATTCATCACGTACGAAGCGAAAAGTCTTCTTATCATCAGCATCTCGTTGTATGTATCGCCCATGACGAACAGCTAAACGATCTCTTAATTTAGGTTCTCTAAGCTTTGTAACAACGATATTATTCATTGTTAACAAAATTGATTCTAAGCGCTTGATTTGTTCGTATTGCTCGCACTTTAGAAGAAGCCCCCCGTCTCGAATCATCCACACCGTTAATTGTAATAATATTAATAGAGAGCATTCCTAAAAGAGAAGATATATCTCCAAGTAAACCGGGCCGGTTCTTTTGTATTTGATATTCTAAGTACCATTCTTTATTCATAAAGTAGCCCCCTAAAAAACTCACCTTTACTATTAATAATAAGGGATTTTCTTCATTTAAGAAAGGCAATTTATTTATTGACATTAAATAATATGCATAATATAAAACAGAATAACAATCATTTCTAATATTATGATTACAAAAAAGAAACAATAGTAGCTGATCTCCCAATAATTCGCATCCTTTTTACTTTAAAATGGCGTAAAAATCTTTTATAACACTGTATGTGTCTAAATATTATATGATGAAATAAAAAATGATAAACATCAATTTAGATTAAAACCAATGTAAAAAGAGGATGTATAAACCATCCCCTTTAGTGTGTTCCATTATTTTGAACAAGTTTCACCATCATATTAGCAATGGCATGCTGTTCCTCACTAGAAGCAACACTCCATAGATCTGCTAATACTTTCTCTTGTGGATTTTTCGCCTCCACACTTTCGGCTAAATAGCTACCGATTTCATAGGCTAATGAAGATATCATCTCTTGATTTACTCCTTCATGTTCAGCACTATGAAGCCTGTCACCTAAAAAATCCTTCCATTGATCCCAGTTTTCTAAAACAGACATGTCAATATACCTCCTTAAAAAGTGAAGTATTACAAGGTTAGTTTGGCATTGATTTGATCATTTATACTATATTCCTCTCATTTTTTGAACAATCTCTTTAACAATACCACCCTCCATTAACTGACAACACTTGTCCGGTGATATAACTAGCTTCGTCCGATAATAAATAAGACACTGCACTAGCTACTTCTTTAGCATCACCAAGCCTCCCCATTGGGATTTCTTCCTCTATAGTTTCGAGCTCTTCTTTTGAATAAACATCCATCATCTTTGTTTGGATAGCGCCTGGAGCAATGGCATTCACTCGTATGTTAGACATTGCCAATTCCTTAGCTAACGCTTTTACAAAAGAAATTTGGCCTCCTTTTACCATTGAATACGCTACTTCTAGTGCAGCTCCAGTTTGCCCCCATATGGAAGATGTAACAACAATCGATCCTTTTTTGTTTTGTATCATCGAAGGAATCAATTTCTTCACGAGCATAAAAGGACTTTTTAAATGTAAATGTATTAAATGGTCTAACTTTTGCTCAGAAACATCTTGAATCATTCCAATAAGGTCCGTTCCACTATTAAGAACAAGCGCATCAACATGACCGATTGACTTAACTAGTTGTGAAACACCTTCTATAGTCGATAGATCGGACTGGATAGGAAATAAACATTCATCCTTAAGTTGCTCAAGTGGACGGGCGTTTGCAAAATAGTGAGCAAAAACGATGTAACCGTCGGCCAATAATTTTTGTACGATCTCTAAACCAATACCACCACTTGCTCCTGTAACTAAAGCTGTTTTCATATCATTCACCTGCATTTTTACATAATAAAAGCTGTCAGCATAAAGGTGACAGCTTCCGCTTATTTTAGTGTCTAGCTCCTGCGCCCAGCGACTCGGAAGTTTTTACACGCAGAGGAAGTGCTAGCCTCATCGTTAGCTCGGACGTCTTGGCTGTACTTAGTTGATGATCCTTTGTAAATAGTCTTCGTTTATACCCCTTCCTCGCTAAACGGGCGCTTCCGCTTTTCTTACTTCGGGACTACTTTGCATACAGTTAGATATTCTGCCTTGATTGTTTCTGATATGACTTGGTTAATGTCGTTAAATGTAATACTTTCTAGCATAGGAACTACATCAAATAAATCCATTTCATTAAAGGCATATCTCGTGAACTGATTAGCAATAAATTCAGGAGAATTTAAAGACCTTAAAAAAGAACCGATATTTTTCTTCTTAACTAATTGTAATTGCTCTTCTGAAATATAATCAGTTGCCTTAAGTAGTACATTTTGAATATGTTCTGCTAACTCATCTGGTTTACTCGAATCTCCCCCCAATAATGGCAAAACCGAAGCTATATTCTTCTGTATAGTCATAACTAAAGGAATCATCAATTAATCCTAATTCATATAAATGTTGATACGTATTTGAGCTTTTACTAAAAAGCAGATCTAATAACATATTCATCGCAAGCTCATGCTTTAATAGTTCAGATCCTTTTCTAAATGGGTTATGAGCCTTTAACCCCACTAAACATTTAGAGGACTGAACATTCATGGTAATCACTTGTGATTTTTCAGCAACCGCCTGTTTTTCATCGACGATTTCTCGTTTGATGTCTTCTTGAAGCTGATATTTTTTTAGAATCTTGATTTTCTTTTATTTGATTAATAATCTTTTCTGGATCAACTGGACCTACAACGAAGACAAGCATGTTACTCGGATGATAAAAAGTGTGGTAACATTCATAAAGAAGATCTTTCGTAATAGTGTCTATCGATTCAACCGTTCCAGCTATATCAATATGTACAGGGTGTTTATCATAAAGGTTTTGAATGACGCCAAAGTAAGCTCTCCAATCAGGATTATCTTGATACATTTGGATCTCTTGGCCAATGATTCCCTTTTCTTTTTCTACAGTCTCCTCTGTAAAATAAGGATCTTGAACAAAGTCAATTAACGTCTCTAAATTTTTTTCGACATTATCCGTACTTGAAAATAAATAAGCCGTTCTTGTAAATGAAGTGAATGCATTGGCAGATGCGCCTTGTCTACTGAAGTCATGGAACACATCCCCCTCTTCCTTCTCAAATAACTTATGCTCTAAAAAGTGTGCAATACCATCAGGAACCTTTTTCATGTCTTTACTACCTAAAGGGATAAACTCATTATCAATAGAGCCATATTTTGTCGTAAAAGTCGCATATGTTTTATTAAAATCTTCCTTAGGTAATACATAAACATCAAGCCCATTAGCCATTTTTTCATAATAAAGATTTTCTTGAAGTTGTTTAAAAGGAATTGTTTTCATCGAGCATTCCCTCCTCCTTTTAAAAAATAAATCGTATCCAACTGAATTTGGCTCGCAACTTTTTCAATATCATTCTTGTCAACTCTATCGATCCCCTCAATTAACTGTTGAAATGAACGATCTGTACCTGCAATGACATTGTGATATAAAAGTTCCACCATCCCAAAAGAAGTATCAATCGTTTCTAAAAGTTGATTTTTAATAACGGCCTTCGTTTGGGAAATTTCTTCATCTGAAAAATTCCCTGCTTGCATCTCCTTAAATTGCTCTTTAATAATCGTAACTGCTTTATTAAAGTTCCCAACATCAATACCTGACATGACCATCAATAATCCTTTATGACTTTCCACTCTTGATGCTGCATAATAGGCTAAACTTTCCTTCTCCCTCACATTCCGAAACAGTTTTGAATGAGAGAATCCACCGAAGATCCCGTTAAATAATTGAAGAGCAAAATATTGATCAGAACCATAACTAACATTTGTTCGAAAACCGATGTTCAGCTTTCCTTGGCTAACATCTTGTTCTTCAACAACTTCATTTACTTCCACTATATTTGTTGCAGTCTGTTTAACCTCTCGTTCTTTTGGTGTTGTTTTAAGATGAAATGAGCGATCAACTGTTTCGTTCACTGTATATTCATCAATATCCCCTACTACAAACAAATCGATCTTATCCTCAGAGATCACTTTATTATAATAGCTAAAAAGTTGCTCTGATTGAATTTGATCAACTCGATCTAGTTCTCCGTTAACATGCAGAGCATAAGGCTCGCCTTCACACATTTCTTGAACCAGTCTTAAATTGGCATATCTCATTTTATCATCGTATACTGCCGTAATACGTTGTTTTAAATTTGCTTTTTCTTGTTCGACCACGGCTTCATCAAAGGGGTGTTCTCGCTTTTCTACAAATTCTGCTAAAAGCTCGATCCCTTTTGATAAAAGGGGCGTTTTATCGGAGAGGAATTTCTCGTTTGGTATATCTAATCGAATCGAAATGATATGTTCCTCTCCTTTTTTCGCTAAATCTACATTTAAAGCTGCACCGTAAAGATCATCTAGGTATTTTCTTAAGCTCATTGAATTTGGATGAGATTTTGTTCCCCTTTGTAATACATGTGGGAGAAGTGCTCTTAACGTAGATGTTTCCTCTTTTAAAGGAGCTTTAAATTTTAAAGTAATTGCATTCGTTTTAAACTTCGTTGTTTTAACTGTATGTAACGTTACCCCACCAACTTGTGAGCGATGTTCTTTTAAGTAGTCCATTCTAGACCTCCTTGTTTTTTACTTTTACTATAACCTAATTTAACTTTATTAATCTAAGCGATTCAAAACAATTTTATTAATGTCATTATAGCAATAGCAGTTGAATAAAGGAAATATTATTGCTATATCATGGTACTTTAATTACAACGAAAGACACCTTTGATAGGTGTCTTTCGTAAAGAGAATTTATCGTCTAATAGTGCGTGTTCAAAAAGTAGGGGAAAAAGAGCCGAGAAGAACGAGGCGGTGTAGCTTTGAGCACTCGGAGTGTACGTACTCTGTACATGAGGAGCGGAAAAACAAACCAACAAAGTTATTCGACAGCAATTTTTCATGACTTTTTGAACAGCCTCTAATAAGGTTATCTCTTTCCCTTTTCATAAGGCATACCCAATGCTTTCGGTGAATCTGCCCGACCAATAAAGCCCGCTAAAGCCAAAATTGTCAAGACATAAGGGGCAATTAATAAATAAACAGAAGGAATATCTTGTATAACAGGTAAGCTTGAACCAACTATACTAAGTCCTTGAGCAAACCCAAAAAATAAGGCTGCACCTAACGCCCCTAAAGGATGCCATTTACCAAAAATCATTGCTGCTAATGCCATAAAACCTTGTCCACTAATGGTTGCATGGCTAAAATCTCTCGAAATGATTTCTGAGTATACAGCTCCGCCAATTCCAGCAAACCCACCACTGATCATGACAGCAATATAACGCATTTTCACTACATTGATTCCCATTGTGTCAGCAGCCAGCGGATGCTCACCTACTGAACGCAATCTAAGTCCAAATGGTGTTTTAAAAATGACATACCAAACAATAATCGCCGCAATAATAGCTAAATAAGAAGTAATATAACCTCCTGAAAAGAACATCTTCCCTACTATCGGTATATCACTTAAAAATGGAACGTCCATCTTACTAAAGCTAGTTGTAATCCGATCCGTTTGACCTTTATCGTATAGAAGCTTCACTAAGAATAACGTCAATCCTACTGCTAAAAAGTTTAATGCTACTCCACTTACAACTTGATCAGCTCGAAATGAAATAGAGGCTACAGCGTGAAACAATGAAAATAAAGCTCCAACTACCATCGCCGCTAAGATCGCTAGCCAAGGTGTTAGATTCCCAAACGTATCGGCAAACGTTAGGTTAAACACAATACTAACAAATGCGCCTACCACCATTAATCCTTCCAAGCCAATATTGACAACACCAGACCTTTCACTAAACACCCCTCCTAGTGCCGTGAAAATAAGTGGCGCTGCAACAAATAAGGTCGTAGGAATAATAATATTGAGAATATCAATTAAACTCATTTATTTCTCCTCCTTTTTAAAACGGAGTAGAAGCCAGCGAATAAAATAATTCGATGCAACAAAGAAAATAATTAGTGCGATCACGATATCAATGACCTCATTAGGAACACCTGCTTCTAATGGCATATTTAATGAGCCTACCTTTAAGCCACCAAATAATAGGGCTGCTGCTAACACGCCAATGGCTGTATTTCCTCCTAAAAGTGCAACGGCAATCCCATCAAATCCAATACCTGTAAAGCTTCCTTTAACAGATGCATATTCAAATGTTCCGAGTCCTTCCATCGCTCCAGCTACACCTGCAAATGCACCTGAAATAATCATGGATACTACAATATTACGATTGACATTCATCCCTGCATATTCTGATGCATGATTAAACCCAACAGCTCTCAGCTCAAATCCCATGGTTGTCTTTTCTAAAATTAACCACATAATCACACAACCTAATAAAGCAATAAAAATGCCCCAATGAAGTCGTGAATAATCCGTCATCTGCTCTAAAAAGCTCGAACGTAATGAGGCGCTTTCATAAATTTTTTCTGTTTTATCTCCATTGTCTGAAAGAACGGTATGAATAAGTGCGTTTGTCACATGCAAGGCAATATAATTCATCATAATGGTTACAATAACTTCATGAACACGAAAACGCGCTTTTAATATTCCCGGGATAAATCCCCACAAGGCTCCTGCAAGTGCACCAGCCAAAATAGCCATTACGCTGTGAACTCCAGGTGGCAATTCAAAACTAACCCCTACCCACACAGCTGCAAGCCAACCTACAATCAATTGTCCTTCTACACCAATGTTGAACAAGCCAGTTCTAAAAGCAAAGGCTACAGCAAGTCCAGAAAGTATGTATGGTGTAACTTGCCTAAGCGTTTCACCAATGTTATATCGATCGCCAACCATGCCATATATAAGGGCTCTATAGCCTTCTATTGGATCATAACCGCTCACCCACATAATGATTCCGCCAAATAACAGGCCCAACAAAACAGCAATAAAAGGAATAACCAAGTTTTTCAATGAATCTAACAATTTTTTATTCAAATCATTGAACATGACCTCCACCTCTTTTCTGACTACCTGCCATTAATAAACCTAATTCTTGTTCTGTCGTTTCTTTTGGATTTACAATCGCAACAATTTCCCCTTCATATATAACAGCAATTCGATCACTTACATTTAAAATTTCATCTAGTTCAAACGATACTAGCAAAACGGCTTTTCCATTATCCCTCTGTTCAATTAAACGTCTATGAATGGTTTCAATTGCCCCTACATCTAAGCCTCTCGTTGGCTGTGCAGCAATTAACAAATTAGGGTCTCTATCCACTTCCCTAGAAATAATGGCTTTTTGTTGATTCCCCTCCAGATAAAGATCGAGCGAGTGTAGAAGAACTAGGTGTTCTTACATCGAATTCCTTTATTAATCGATTCGCTTTTTGATAAATAGCTTTATAGTTTAGAAAACCATTTTTTGAATTTGGAGACTGATAATACGTTTGGAGGACTAAATTTTCCCCGATTGGAAAGTCTAAAATTAATCCATGCTTTTGACGGTCTTGTGGTATATGTCCAATCCCCGATTCCGTCCTTTTTCTAGGTGATAAGTTTTGAATTTCTTTTCCATTGATTGAAATGGTTCCAGAATACGTTTTTTTTAATCCAGTTAAAGCTTCTATCAACTCAGTTTGACCATTTCCATCCACACCTGCAATCCCAACGATTTCCCCTGCCTTAACAGTTAAATTCAAGGCGTTTACCGCGTTTATATTTCTACTATCCTTAACGGTCAAGTCTTTAATCTCTAAAACATTACCTTTAGGTACGGCCTTTTTTTTCTCCGTCTTAAATTGGACTTCACGTCCAACCATTAAGGAAGCTAATTCATTTACATTCGTATCCTTGACTGATAATGTTCCTATCCCTTGACCTTTACGAATAACCGTGACTCGATCACAGACTTGCATGATTTCTTTTAATTTATGTGTAATTAAAATAATCGATTTTCCCTCTTTTATTAATTCCTTCATGATTTGACTAAGCTCATGGATTTCTTGAGGAGTTAACACGGCTGTAGGTTCATCTAAAATTAAAATATCTGCGCCTCGATAAAGTGTTTTTAATATCTCTACCCTTTGTTGCATACCTACTGATATATCCGCAATTTTTGCATCAGGGTCAACCTTCAATTTATATTTTTCTGAGATCTCTTTCACTTTTTTCCTTGCTTCATTCATATTTATTTTTGTATTTTTCTTCGGTTCACGTCCTAAAATAATATTCTCGGTAACTGTAAACGTATCCACCAGCATGAAATGTTGATGTACCATTCCTATCCCTAGATTATTGGCGATAGTAGGATTAGTAATTTTCACAGGCTGACCATTCATTTTTATTTCTCCCTTTTCAGGTTGGTACAAGCCAAATAAAACATTCATCAACGTTGACTTACCCGCACCATTCTCACCTAGTAAAGCATGAATTTCTCCCTTTTTTAATTGTAAATTGACATTATCATTTGCCACAATTCCTGGGAATTCTTTGCGGATACCAAGCATCTCAATTACATAGTCCAACGTAGTCAAACCCCCCTTAAGTATGAGATGGAAGAAAAATGAATGCCTATCTAAAAGATAGGCCATTCATTAAGTAAACTCTTAATGTCACTTCATTTTATTCTACTGGTTCAGTTGGAACCTCAATCTCACCATTAATTATTTTTTCTTTGAATTTTTCTACTTCTGCTAGGACATCTTCAGAAACATTGTCTTGAGTCGGGGCAATACCAATTCCGCCTTCTGTTAACCCATACTCAATAATTTCACCACCGGGAAAATTATCTTCTTTTGTTTTTTCAGCTAAGTCTTTTACAGCAACGTCCACACGTTTAACCATCGACGTTAACGTTATGTTAAACTCTTCTCCATCTTTTGTTTTTCCATTTCCTTCTTCATGTTGATCCTTATCTACACCAATGACCCATAGCTCTCGGTTAATATCTTTCGCTTTTAAATCAATCGCTTCTGTAAACACTCCATTTCCAGTTGCTCCAGCCGCATGATAGATGATATCGATGTCTTTACTATACATACTGTTTGCGATCGTTTTTCCATCACTTGCATTATTAAAGTTTCCAGCATATTGTACCGTTACTTTTGCATCTGGATTGACTTCTTTTACTCCAGCAATAAAACCAGCTTCGAACTTTTTAATTAAAGGAAGCTCCATACCTCCGACAAAACCAATTTCATTTGTCTTTGTTGTTAAACCTGCAACTACTCCTACAAGAAATGATCCTTCATGTTCTTTAAATGTGATACTAGCAACATTATCCTTTTCAACCACTTGGTCCACTATAGCAAACTTTGTATCTGGCTTTTGTTCTGCTATTTCACTTACAGGCTCTTGTAGTAAGTAACCAATTCCATATACTAGGTCAAAACCACTACGAGCTAGTTTATTTAAGTTAGGTAAATAATCTTGATCACTATTTGATTGCAAGTAATCATAACCGTCTTTTCCTTTCTCTAATCCATTCTCTTCTCCAAACTCTGTTATTCCTTCCCAAGCAGATTGGTTAAATGATTTATCATCTACCCCACCACTGTCTGTTACCATCGCAACAGTAAAATCACTTTTTTCTTCCACTTTTTTATCGTTCGATTCTCCAGTCGTTTCTTCACTTCCACTTCCACATGCAGATAAAATGGCACTTGTCGCTAATAGTAAGGATAGCGCAATCGTTTTTGTTTTTTTCATTTCATTTCCCCCTAATTTTAAATAAAAATTTACATATGAATGAACAACCATTCATTTTTGAGTTGATCACCCCCTTAAAATGATTGACTGCAACACTAATGCCTTCATGGAGTTATATCAATATAGGTCTTTTTGACTAGTTTTTGAAAAAGGCTGTCCATACGAGCTTTCTTTTTAGTCAGTCTCGTTATGCACAGCAAAACCTTTATGTTAATCGTTTTCTAACAACATGGAAGCTAAATTTATCTGCTCTAAAATAGTTATAAGAGAATAAGACAGGTCGATCTTGATCATCGTAGTGAACTTGCTTTAATAAGAGCAAGGATGTATCACAATCGCATTCTAATATTGGAGAGATTTTGTCATGATAGCCTAAAGGTTCAATATGAGTGACAGCATAACTAATAAAGTGCCCTGCATCATCTTCTAAAAGCTGCAATAGAGATTCTTTATCATGAACAAATTGCGGGGGTAAAATATTTTTAGGAATTCGATCTAAACAATAGACAACAGGTTCTTCGTTTGCTGTCCGTACACGTTCCAATTGAAGAATTTCGTCATTATAGTCACAACGCAAATGTTTTAGATCTTCATCTGATGGATTAACAAGCGACGTTGAGAGAAAAACGGTACCTGGCGACATATCACCTTTTTCAATCATTCCAGTAACACTGTCTAATTCTTCAATACCAGAAGTAAACACAGGCTTTGTATTAACAAAGGTACCTACCCCATGTTTTCTCACAATAACGTTTTCTTCTTCTAAGATTCTTAAAGCCTCTCTTAAAGTAGCTCGGCTTACGCCAAGACGTTTCGATAATTCGAATTCAGAAGGGAGTTTATCTTTCTCCTTATAAACCCCGCTTTCTATATTTTCTTTAATAAAATCTATTACTTGTAAATATAAGTGACGATTATCCGATTTTATGCTCATTGTAATACTCCTCCGAAAATGAATTCCGATCTAAAATGATAGATTAAATGAAAGCGATTTTATATGTGTCTATACAAAAAACACCTTTTTCAGCAGACTTCTTCTTAGATCAGACATCAGAAGTTAGATGTTTTACCCATATATTCAATTCCAAATTACTATACCATGTTTATTTAAATAAATAAATACCAATTCACACAAAAATAGTAGAAATTTATCGAAAAATGCAAATAAGCTTGTTTCAATTAATATTATTTTAATATAAAAACACAAAAACAAGGTGTGATTTGATATCACGCCTTGTTTTTATTCTTATGAACTTAATTGGTCATATTGATCTTTTGTAATCAATACTCCCCTTGGTTTACTTCCCTCATACGGTCCAACAACATTGCGCTTTTCCATTTCATCTATTAAGCGAGCCGCTCTTGTATAACCAATTCTGAAACGTCTTTGTAACAAAGATACACTTGCAGTCTGCATCTCGACAACTAATTGTACGGCATTATCATAAAGTTCATCTGTGACTTCATCAACATCCTCGTTTACATCACCGGTAATAATCATTTCCTCTTGGTATTGAGCTTTTTGTTGTTCTATTACATGGTCAACCACTTTTTCTACTTCTTCATCTGAAAGGAACGCTCCTTGGACACGTACAGGTTTTGAAGCTCCAGAAGGTAAGAAGAGCATATCTCCTTTTCCTAACAGTTTCTCTGCCCCACCCATATCTAAAATAGTTCGTGAATCCGTTTGAGAAGAAACACTAAAGGCAATACGAGAGGGGATATTCGCTTTTATTACTCCTGTTATGACGTCTACTGAAGGTCGTTGTGTCGCTATGATTAAATGAATACCTGCCGCCCTCGCCATTTGTGAAAGACGAGTAATCGCATCTTCTACATCAGAAGAAGCAACCATCATTAAGTCTGCTAACTCATCGACAATCACAACAATATAAGGTAACTCCGGTTGCTTACTTTCTTCTTCATATTGATTCATATTACGCACATACTGATTATATCCTTCTATATTCCTCGTCCCACTATGAGAGAAGAGCTCGTAGCGCCTTTCCATCTCATTCACCACTTTTTTCAAAGCTTGGGATGCTTTTTTTGGATTAGTGACAACAGGTGCTAACAAATGGGGAATCCCATTGTACACATTTAATTCAACCATTTTTGGATCAATCATCATTAACTTTACTTGATGAGGTTTGGCTCTCATTAAAATACTTGTAATAATCCCGTTTATACAAACACTTTTACCGCTTCCAGTAGCACCTGCAACAAGTAAATGGGGCATTTTATTTAATTCTGCTAAAACAGCCCCCCCTGTTATATCTCTACCCAATCCAATAGATAATGGGCTTACGTGCTTTGTATTTACTTCTATAACTTCCCTTAGCGAAACCATCGCAATTTCTGAATTAGGGACCTCAATTCCAATGGCCGATTTCCCTGGTATTGGAGCTTCCATTCTTATATCTTTTGCGGCGAGTGCTAAGGCTAAATCATCACTTAAATTTACGATTTTGCTTACTTTCACTCCAACATCGGGGTACACTTCATATTTTGTTACCGCGGGCCCAAGGTGTACTTGTGTCACTTTCGCCTTCACACCAAAACTATGAAACGTTTTCTCTAATTTACGTGCATTTTCATAAATATTTTGCTTATCCGCTTGTTGACCATTGTAAGAAGGTGATGATAACAACTCAAGAGAAGGGAGCTGATAATCTTTGTTTTCTAGCTCAGATACTGTTAGTTGCTCCACTTCGGTAATCTCTTGTTTTGGTAATTCTGTTGATTCTTTCGATTTCTCATTTTTATCATCCGTCTCTTCTGGTTGAGCTTGATCAGCAAAGCTTGATATAATAGGAGGATTTTCGTCCACTGCTGTTACATCAACTGTCATGAATTCTATGTTCTCATTATCAACAGTTGGATCTGTCATTTTCACTGGTTTTTCAGAAGATTTCTTTTCAATTTTAGGCTTATACTCTTTTATTCTTGTCCAAAAATTTTTCAAATCTTCAAAAAAAGCTTTCCACTGATTGTTTAAGAAGGCTCCGAAGGGTTTGAATACAGTATACAGAAATTGTCCTAGAGAACGACCTGAAATAAGCATGCCCCCAATAATAAGTGCAACAATCGCAACAATTCTTGATCCCTCTGCAGAAAAAAGGAAATAACTAAATGCAAATAATATCGCTCCAATCATTCCTCCACCGAGATCAGGTGTACTAATTTCACCTTTCATTTCCATCCAAAACAAACTCCATGTATTTTCAACAACACTATTAGACAAAAATTCTCCACCGTTTGACAAATTATCGAATAGCTTAATATGACTTAACAGGAGGATGGCTGCAATTACTAAATAGACTCCCGATAATTTTTTTGTGATAAAAATCGGCTTCTGTTTCTTCCAAAATAAATAGATAGACAAGCAGAATAAGTATATAATTCCAAGGATAAACCACTCTCCGATGAAGAAACGAAATAATGAAACGGATGCTGAACCAACAGCCCCGTAATTCGCCATCGATATAATAGAAAAACAAAAGAGTATGAGTCCAACAATTTCAAATTTGAGTTTTACTTGCCAATCGCCTTTCTTTTTTCTTTGCTTTCGCTTCTTTTTAGCCATAAGATCACCTTAACTTTATCAAATAAATTTCTTAGCTACCTCTTGTACTCGTTTAATCAAATCATATTATGTATCTTTTCTAAATTAGACTATACATTTCCTTCATGTAGTTTTTAAAAGATCAATCAAATAAAGAAGCAGCCGGATGGGCTGCGAACGATTGTTTGTATTTCAATTATAACATAGTTATTGTAACGGTTGTATACTTTGTCCTTCAAAGCTAGAGATCATTTGTCCTGGATAATGTTCTAAGTAGTCTTTGGGATCTGTACTTAACACTCGTATTACTTGCATTTGTTGATTATCCATTTGTTTAACCATGACGGGTACACCGTTCATCATTGCAACCCTTTGTTTGCCTAACTCCTGTTCATCAATTGGAAAAACCATTTCAAAAGGCATGGATGTATAAAGAATCATTGGACTAATTGTTCACCTTCCTCTTCCTGTTTATTCTTATCAATAAATTCATTTAACTTTTTTAATGCAAGCCCTACACCACCGACATCATCAATCAGGCCGTAACTTACGGCATCATTCCCAACCACATTCGTCCCAATATCTCTTGTTAAATTCCCCTTTGATAACATCAACTCTTTAAACTTCTCTTCCTCTATATTTGAATGTTTGGTTACAAAGTTAATAACTCGATCTTGCATTTTATCTAAATATTCAAATGTTTGGGGGACACCTATTACTAAACCTGTAAGCCTTACTGGGTGTATAGTCATTGTCGCAGTCTCTGCTATATATGAATAATCACAACTTACAGCAATGGGCACTCCAATCGAATGTCCTCCACCTAAAACTACAGAGACAGTAGGTTTAGATATAGAAGATAAAACCTCTGCAATCGCAAGACCTGCCTCTACATCCCCACCAACCGTATTTAATATAACGAGCAACCCTTCAATTTTCGGATTTTGTTCAATTGCGACGATTTGTGGAATGATATGTTCATATTTTGTGGTTTTATTTTGAGGTGGCAGTTGAATATGCCCCTCTATTTGACCAACAATGGTTAAGCAATGAATAGATGAATCATTAGGCACTTGGGGAACATTTGTCGTTCCTAATTGCTGAAGTTTTTCAACAATAGTTCCTTCCTTTTGTTGGTCTTTTTCTTCATTTTCCTGCTCACTTTGTTTCATATTACGTTCTTGATCAAAAGTCATTTTTTTACCCTTCCCTTTCCACAGTATCTCCCCTAGTATGTACTTAAATAATCATCTTCATGCTTGTTATTGATGTATATACAACAAAAAGTACTGCAAATGATTACAGTACTTTTTCAAATTAAACTTCCATAATGATTGGTAGAATCATCGGTCTTCTTTTTGTTTGTTCAAATAAATATTGATTCAATGATTCACGAATATCTTGCTTTAATGCTGCCCATTCAATGGGACGATGACTTAACGAGTCATTTATTGATTCATTGACCATTTTGGTTGCTTCACTTAATAATTCACCCGATTGCCTAACATAAACAAACCCTCTTGAAATGATTTCTGGTCCGGCAATTACCTTTCTCTTTGAGCGGCTTATTGTTACAACAACAAGTAATATACCATCTTGAGACAATAGTCTCCGATCTCGTAAAACAATATTGCCAACATCCCCGATTCCAATTCCATCAATCAAAACATTTCCAGACATGACCTTTCCAACTTTCTTTACATAACGTGAACAGGCCTCAACCACTTCTCCTTTTTCAACAATGAAAATATTATCTGTTTTGATTCCGATAGCTTCAGCTAGTTTAGCGTGAGCTATTTGCATCTTATATTCTCCATGGACTGGAATAAAATATTTAGGTTTCATTAGGTTTAACATTAATTTTAATTCTTCTTGATGACCATGACTTGAGACTGTAACATGATGATTTTTCCCAAAGGTAACATCAGCTCCTGCTCTATACAACAAATCAATTGTTCTAGAATAGGCGAGCTCATGTCCAGGGTAAGGGGAGCTTGAAATAAGAACAGTATCTCCTCTTTTAACGTTATAATATTTATGTGTCTGTTCAGCCATTTTTGATATCTCTTCGAGAGGTTGAGCAGAGTGACCTCCAACTAGGACCGTTACTTTTTCTAACTTACTAGCTTGATTAATGGGAACAAAATGCTCAAAATAGTCTGGCAAGTACTTCAACCTTACAGCTAACTTTATTTGATTTAATAAAGTTTGTTCAGAAATGGAAATTTTCCGATCATTTATAATGGACGACTCAATAACTTGTTGTATCCGGTAAATATCAGACGTATAAAGGGCTACAAGAACAGGGCCATGTGTATTATATATTGTATCAGCTATTTCTTCTGCTACAACCGATTCAGATCCAGAATAACCCGGTTTTTCAGCGTTCATACTTCCAGACAATAAAAAAAGAACCCCTTTAGAGCCTATTATGGCCATCTTATCAATATCAGCTTTTTTATTATTGACAGGTGTTTGATCAAATTTAAAGTCACCAGTATTCACAATTGCACCTTGAGAAGTTTTTAAACAAATACCAACGGAATCTGGAATACTATGATTGACGTTAAAAAAAGAAACATCAGTACGCTCAAATGGAATGATTGAGTTTGTATCAATTTCATGAAATTGAACAGAACTCTCTATGTTTTTTAGTTTTTCTTTAACTAAGGCTAAAGTCCATTTTGTTCCATAAACTGGCACCGTCACATTCTTTAATAAATAAAATAACGCGCCAATATGATCTTCATGACCGTGAGTTAAAAAGATCGCCTTTACGCGTTCTTTATTTTCTTGAATGTAAGTAATATCTGGAATCACTCCGTCAATTCCAAACATATCTTCATCTGGGTACATTAATCCTGCATCCAAAATAAATAAATCTGAATCTAGTTCAATCACATGCATGTTTTTTCCAATTTCTCCAACGCCACCTAAGGCTATTATTTTAATATGTTCTGTCTGCTTCATAATTGTTTTGTCCTCCCCAACTTAACTTACCCGTACAATGACACTTAGAAATATTATACACGAAGAAAGATTTGGAAGACAAGAAAATTATTTGTTGTAAGAAAAGTGGAAGCGCTTTGAACAGCCACGACAAGCATAAGATAAAGGAAACACGAAAAGCCATACTGCTGAAGATCTACTAACTGCTGCCACGTCCTGTGGCAACGTAGATCCACCTCCCTCCTGGAGGCGTCTCCTGGCTAAGCGCTGGAGCTAGACAGTAAGAAAAGCGGAAACGACCGTTTAGCGACGAAGGGGCTTGAGCACTCCGTATGAGATAAAGGAAACACGAAAAGCCGCAGGCTTCGATGTTGACTTATCATAGACAAATGGAACATCATCTAAAGACGTCCACGTCCTGTGGACAACGATGATGCTAGCACTTCCTGTGCGTCGAAAAACTTACGAGTCGCTGGGCGCTGGAGCTAGACAATAAGAAAAGCGGTAGCGCCTGTTTAGCGACGAAGGCAATACACTTAACATTTATACACAGAAAAACCTTCTAAAAATGAAGAAGGTTTTCTCACAAAATCGTTTTTAATTTTTCATAAAGTTTCATTCGCTCATTTTCATTGAGAGGAAGCAGAGGAAGTCGAACAGATCCAACATCAATCCCCTTCATTTGTAGAGCTGTTTTTACAGGAGCGGGACTTGGAGCTGAAAATAATTCTTTCATTACCGGTAATAATTCACCATGTAGTTTGGCAGCCTGCTTTAGTTCACCCGTTTGGAAGCTTTCAATCATATCTTGCATTTGGTTACCAATGATATGGGATGATACAGAAACAATTCCCTTTCCACCAATCGACAAGACTGGCAATGTAGAGCTATCATCTCCACTATATAATACGAATTCATCTGACGTTTGAGAGATGATCATAGCCATATTGTCTAAATTCCCACTAGCTTCTTTAACAGCAACAATATTGTCTATTTCAGACAAACGAATAATCGTTTCTGGTTCAATATTTATTGAAGTTCTTCCAGGAATGTTGTAAAGCATAATTGGCAATTCAAGATTTTTAGCTATTTCTTTAAAATGAGCATACATTCCTTCTTGGCTTGGCTTGTTGTAATAAGGTGAAACAAGCATAATAGCATCCACACCAATTTCTTGAGCTTTAACGGATAATTCAATCGATGCTTTTGTATTATTTGATCCGCAACCTGCAATGACAGGGACTCTCCCATTAACCTTTGAAACAACGTGTTTAAATAAAGCAAGTTTTTCTTCTTTTGTTAAGGTAGGTGATTCACCTGTTGTACCTGCTACTACTAAAGAATCAGACCCATTTTGCAGTAAGTATTCAATCAATAAAGAAGTTTTATTAAAATCAATATTTCCCTTTGTATCAAAGGGAGTAACCATTGCTGTTGAGATATTACCAAAATCCATTTTCGTCACTCCTTAAATAACTGCAACATCTAATAATGGGTGTTCAAATCTATAGGAAAAACGACGCTAAATAGAAAAGCTTAAACCCACTTTTTTGAACACGCACTTGAAACGTTATTTATTTAACTCAAAAACATCGTGAAGAGCATTTACAGCTTTATTCATATCTTTCTCTTTCACTAAGACCCATATTGTCGTGTGACTATCCGCCGATTGTAAGATTTGAATATCATTTTCTGATAAAGCTGTTACAATTTTTGCTGTTACCCCCGGAACACCTTGAATACCAGCTCCAACAGTTGATATTTTTGCGCAATTTGAAATAACGGTTGGAGAATATCCTAATTCTTTCAAAATGTCAACCGCTTTGTCAGTCATACTACCTTGAACTGTGTACACGACTCCTTTTGGCGTTATATTGAAGAAATCGACACTTATTTGATTACTAGCCATTGCTTTAAACACTTCTGTTTGTATTTCGTAATGTCCTTCTTTCGTATCCACTTTAATTTGCGTTACATTTGATACATGGGCAATACCAGTAATTAAACGTTCTTGAATATCACTTCCTACATTTACATTTTGCTGTGATGTAATTAAAGTTCCTTCTGATGTAGAATATGTTGATCTAATCCGGATTGGAACTTTTCCATGCATCGCAATTTCAACTGCTCTAGGGTGTATTACTTTTGCTCCTTGATAAGCCATATTGCAAATTTCAGTGTATGTAACCACTGTTAAAGCTTTTGCTTGATCGACAATGCGTGGATCTGCTGTCATCACACCATTAACATCTGTAAAAATATCAATATACTCTGCATTTAATGCTGATCCGATAGCAGCTGCTGAAGTGTCACTTCCACCTCGTCCTATCGTCGTCACATCTCCATTTATTTGTGCTCCTTGAAAACCTGCAACAACAACAACATCGTGAGTGGCTAATGTTTCTGTTAATCTGTTACACTTCATTTCAACTATTTTTGCATTTGTATGCTCGTTAGTCGTAACAAATCCCGCTTGTGCTCCATTCAAAGCTGCTGCCTTTACTCCATTTTTATTTAACATACTTGTAAACACAACAGATGAAATCGTTTCTCCGCAAGAGAGAAGCATATCTTGTTCTCGTTTAGAAATAGATTGGCTCCCGCCTTCTAATAGTTCAAGCAACGTATCTGTTGCATATGGTTCACCCTTTCTCCCCATTGCAGAAACAACAACAACGACTTTATAGCCATCCTTGATTGCGTTTTGAATATGTTTTAAAGCATGTTTCCGACCATTTTCATCTCTAACAGATGTACCTCCAAATTTTTGTACAATGGTTTTCATCTTCTACACCTCTAACCCTTTAGTAAAACTTCAATTCATTTATTGAAGACAGTATAGAAGAGAGCAAGCGGATTACCACTCCTCTCTTCTCTTATTTTTAAATAAGCTCTAGTTCAATCATTGATTCTGCTATCTGTACAGAGTTTAATGCGGCGCCTTTTAATAAATTATCTGAAACAATCCATAAATGAAATCCATTTGGTTGGTCTAAATCTTTTCTAATCCTTCCAACAAATGTAGCATCTTTTCCTTCAGCATCGAGTGGAGTAGGATACACTTGATTGCTTGGATCATCCTTCAATTCTACTCCTGACGCAACAAGTAATTGACTCTTTATTTCTTCCACAGATAGATCATTTCTGTCTAATTCTATATAAACGGATTCTGAGTGTCCAGTAATAATTGGCAACCTAACACATGTAGCTGCTACTTGGAGATCGGTACGATGCATAATTTTCTTTGTCTCATTGATCATCTTTATTTCTTCGAAAGTGAATCCATTATCTTGAAAGACATCAATTTGAGGAATCGCATTAAACGCAATTGGAAAATGCTTTTTTTCACCTTTCACTGGTAAAACAGATGCTTCATAAGGGCGATTACTTAGCATCCTACTCGCCTGTTCTTGCAATTCCTCAATCGCTTCATGACCAGCACCCGACACAGCTTGGTAAGTAGAGACAATGACCTTACGTAAACCGAATGCCTGATCAAGTGGCTTTAAAGCTACGACCATTTGAATAGTGGAACAATTAGGGTTAGCGATAATACCATTATGATTTTTCAAATCCTCTTTATTAACCTCTGGAACTACAAGGGGTACATGATGATCCATACGGAATGCACTTGTATTGTCTATGACAATGGCGCCTCTATTGACCGCTGCCTCTGCTAACTGTTTTGATACACTACCTCCAGCAGAAAAAAAGGCAACCTCAATTCCTTCAAAGCTTTCTGGTCTTGCCTCTTCAACCTTTATAGGTTGGCCTTGAAAATAAATGATTTTCCCTGCGGATCTAGCGGAAGATAGTAATTTAAGAGTGGCAATTGGAAATTTACGTTTAATTAACGTGTTCATTATTTGCTCACCAACAGCTCCCGTAGCACCTACAATGGCGACATTATATTGTTTCATAGTCATGTTATTCTCCTTCCAAATCTTCATTTCCTTAGAAGATCTCCCTATATATTATACTAGTAGTTCATGTTCAAAAATGAAAAGGGTGCATTTATAAAAGCCCGCATCCATTTCGACTTTACTATCCCTTAAAGTCACATATGCAATTTCTAAATACTTTTTGAACAATATCTATAATATTATTAGTTTAAGAAATATTTTATCATAGAAGAAGAGATAATTGACCATCTTTCACTCTTTTCATTTATGTTTTTAACCAGCGCTCAATAATCACTGGTTGTATTTGCCTTCCTTCTAGTGCTTCTTCGACAGTATTTACTAACAATTCCATATAGGCAACCATCGATTTAGGTTTTTTTTTCTGGAGCGTCTTGGCCGAATGGAATAAAATATATATCTTTTGTGGACATTAATTGCATTAAATTGGCCCCGTTTAAACCTAGAGCATCATTTGTTGAAATTCCTAATACTACTGGCCGGTAATTCCTTAAAGTCGCTTTCGCAGCCATTAACACTGGAGATTCATTCATCGCATTAGCAAACTTACTCATCGAATTACCTGTTAAAGGTGCAATGACCATGCAATCTAATGGATACTTAGGCCCTAAAGGTTCGGCATCAACAATAGAATCAATAACTTTATTTCTTGTCACCTCTTCTATTTTGCTAATCCATTCAAAACCCTCACCAAATCGTGTATTTGTTGTTTTTACCGTTTGACTAACGACAGGAACAACTTCTGCTCCTTCCGAGACGAGTTTTTCAATTTGAGGAAAAACTTCTTCATAAGTACAATGAGAACCAGTTATTCCAAACCCTATTCTTTTATCGAATACTTTCATTTTTTACTCCCCCCATCGGAAAGGTAATAATGACGTTCACATATCAAAAGCATTTCAGTTAAAGCTACTCAATAACTTTGCTAGTACGTCTCAAGTTATTCGCTTAATAACTTTGCCAAAACATCTCATTTATTGCTGCTCAATAACTTTGCTAGTACATCAGCGATGATTTTTCCTGCTGTTTTTGGTGCAACAATACCAGGTAAACCGGGTGCCAATAAGGCTTTAATTCCTCTCTTCTCTGCATAACGAAAATCTGTTCCGCCCGGTTTAGATGCTAAGTCAACAATAAATGCTTGAGTGGGCATGTTTGAAATTACTTGAGCAGAAAGAACTTCAAATGGAATAGTATTAATGCAAATGTCTACATTACAGCACTCTTTTTCCAGTTCGTTTATATGAAATGGCATGAGTCCCATTTCATATACTCTTGCTAAGTGAGAAGATTTTCTAGCTCCTACTTTCACTTTTGCACCTAATGCTGAAAATGCCCTAGCCACACTCATCCCAACTCTACCTAAACCAAGCACGATCACATTAGATCCATGGATAGTGAAATCTGTATGCTGAATGACCATCATGATTGTACCTTCTACCGTAGGAATAGAGTTATAGATAGCTACATCATCACGATCAAATAATTGAATATGCTCTCGATTCGTTTTTTCAATTAACTTTTCTAAATAAGGATTCGTGATTCCTGAATAAATGGTGCAATTTTCAGGTGTTTGTTCAATCATCTCGACTGTCAAAAATATTTTCTCGTTTGAAAAAACGGTGTCCACTTCACCTTCTAAATTTGTCCCCGGAACAGGTAATATAATGGCATTTAGTGAACTAAAGTCCACTTCATCAATTTTTTGTTTATCTGCTCCAACATAGCCATGGTCAAGCTGATCAAAGCCAACCAGTATGATCTTTGCATCAAGCTCTTCTAGCTTTCTAATCACTTCGAGCTGTCTAGCATCTCCACCAATTAAAGCAACATTCAAACCTGTTAGCATCTTTTCTTCATCACCTTCTCTAATAAAGTTAGTGAATGATCTTTTTACTTACTTCAACATACTATGAATCAGAAATTAAATTGGTGAATCAGATAAACTTGTTCAATTTGATTTTGATGAAAAACGTAGAAACAGAGCATAAAAAAAGAACCTATAAAAGGTTCTGATCCTCAATAATTAGGCTCATTTATATTGAATTATTCCTCTTCTTTTTCTACTTCAGCTAAATCTAAAATGACCATATCAGATCCGATTTTTTTTATATGATCCCAAGGCACTCGAACTTCAGACTGTTGCTTTCTCATTCCGAACCACTTATTTGAAGGTATAATTAAAGTGGTAATTTGTCCAGTTCTTTCATTAATCTCCAAATCTGTTTGTCCAAGAACGCCAAGTCTTTCTGCCCTTTTCACATCAACAATCTCTTTACCACTTAACTCACTTAATCTCAACTTTATCCCCTCCAAGAAATAACAATAAAGCTATTCCTCATAACTATATGGTCTAAAGTGTTAAAAAATACGGAAGAAACGCTTAATAAAGGTCTTTTTTAAAGTGTCGGCCAAGTGTCACTCGGACTAATTAAAGCTTTACTAAAAGGCTTTGAAAAGATCATTTCAGATAATAATTTGATGCTTTCTTCATTTACTTCATCCAGCTTACTTATCATCTCATCTAAGGTCCGATGTCTTCCTAACAGAAGTTCATTCCTTCCATTTCTGCTCATTCTACTATTGGTGCTCTCTAGGCTGAGCATTAAACTCCCTTTCATCTGTTCCTTGCTATTTATTAATTCTTTTTCCGAAATTCCATCATTTTTCAATTCTTCGATTGTTTTCATAATCGTGTCGTATAACAGTTTTGTCTGCTGTTCGCCTGTTCCACCATATACTGTTAACATTCCATTGTCTTCAAAAGCTGAGTGATAAGAAAAGATGGAATAGGCTAAGCCTTTTTGTTCTCTAACTTCTTGAAACAACCGACTACTCATACTCCCACCTAATATATTATTTAAAATAATAAGGTCATATACATATTTATCACCAACAGGCAATCCATCAAACCCTAGGCATAAGTGTGCTTGTTCTGTATCTTTTTTACGAATAATCTGATCAGCAATAAAAACAGGTTTATTAAACTCTTCCCTCTTAAAGCCCGTTTGGTAAGACCCAAAATATTCCTCTACCTCTTTAATAAATGAATCCTTAATGTTCCCTGCTACGGAGATAACAATATTATCTGGTGTATAAGTCTTTTTCATGTAGTCTCTTAACATCTCTCCACTAAAAGACGCTAACGTTTTGTCTGTTCCTAAAATTGGAAATCCTAAAGGGTGCTCTCCATAAGAAGCTCTACTTAATAAATCGTGAACAATATCGTCAGGAGTATCTTCATACATCTTAATTTCTTCAAGAACTACATTTTTCTCTTTTTCCATCTCACCTTCATCGAAAGAAGAATGGAAAAACATATCAGCTAAAACCTCTAATGCAAAACTTGCATGATCATCTAAAACTTTTGCATAAAAACATGTATATTCTTTTGATGTAAATGCGTTTACTTGACCACCAATTCGATCAAAAGATTCTGCAATATCTCTCGCATTACGGTTTTCTGTCCCTTTAAAGAACATATGTTCCAAAAAATGTGAAATACCGTTATTTTGCCTATCCTCATTCCGAGATCCTGTTCCAATCCAAATGCCAATCGCAACTGATCGTACAGTTGGAATTTCTTCTAGCACTACTCTTACCCCGTTTTTACAAGTATATTTGTTGACCAAATTACTACCTCCTCGAACTGCGATGTTTTTACAAAGTCGTATGTGAAAAGTAAGGAACTAATAACTTCAATTGAATTTATTTAAGTATCCTCTCTTCTTCAAACAAAACTGATAAAGAACCAATAGCTAACCTTTTATTTTTTATTGACATAATTAAAGTTTCTAAACTTTGAACAGTGGAAGATGTTGGGTGCATTAAAATAATAGCTCCATTATGAACTTTATTCATGACTCTTTCTATTAACACATGGGGGGCAGGGCGCTGCCAATCAACGGTATCGACGCTCCACATAATGGTAAAAAGGCCTAACTCGTCCGCTGCTTGAATAGTTTCCTTATTAAAACTTCCTGAAGGAGGTGCAAACCATTTCACTTGATCACCTGTTAGCGACTGAATGACGTCATTTGTATTTTTTAATTCTTTTAAATTAGATTGAAATGATAAGTTCTCCATTTTTGGATGGGTATAAGAATGATTTCCAATTTCATGGCCTTCCTCTTTAATCATTTTCACTAACTGTGGGTTATTTTTTGCCCATCTTCCTTCAAGAAAAAATGTTGCTTTAACATGGTTTTGATTAAGGATTGACAACATTTCTGGTAAATATTCATTACCCCATGCTACATTTATAATAAATGATACCATCGGTTTTTCTGGATTTCCTCTAT
Organism: Bacillus carboniphilus; assembly: GCF_020524035.2. Lineage (NCBI taxonomy): Bacteria > Bacillati > Bacillota > Bacilli > Caryophanales > Bacillaceae > Bacillus > Bacillus carboniphilus. The sequence continues at coordinate 965,163 of NZ_CP129013.1, forward strand.
AAATAGGGGCAGGATCTAGATCTTCCATATGTATAGCAGGTGGAATTTGTTCAAAGGCTAGCAACTCTTTATTAAATTGATTTCCATTCCTTTTCATTACTTGATAAGACTCAGAAACATTAATTTTTAATCCATTATAACCAGGAGTTAATTTCCACACTTCATCATTTATTGCATCTATTGGTTTTATTTCGTATAGGCTAGCACGATCCATTATTTGCTTATATAGTTTATCTTGCTTTTCCCCAGCAACCGTCTTTAGGTCATTAGCATGATCTTGATAGTTTAAATAAATTGGGTTTGAACTTGATCCAAAACAAAGAAAAATTAAAGCAACACAACCTACAAAGTGCAATAAATTTTTCCGCATATAAAATCCCCCTTTTCACTAAAAAATATGTGAAAAAAGGAAGGGGTAGAACAAGCTTCCTATTGATTATAAGAAAAGCGCAAGCGCCCGTTTAGCAACGAAGGGGCTTGAGCACTCCGTATGAGATAAAGGAAACACGAAAAGCCGCAGGCTTCGATGTTGACTTATCATAAGGAGGAGGGCGAAAACTTACGAGTTGCTGGGCGATGGAGCTAGACAAAAATAATAGCACCATCTGAATAAGGACAGATTTTTATACTTTCTTACTCTAAAAGTAAAAAGCCAGGTTTCCCTTGGCTCCCTACTAAGAATTTTGTTTTTCTTTCTCTTCTTTTAAAACCGCTTTTCTTGAAAGGTTTACACGGCCTTGCTTATCAATTTCCGTTACTTTTACGAGAAGTTGATCTCCAATTGAAACTACATCTTCAACTTTGCCAACTCTTTCTTCTGCAAGTTCAGAAATATGAACAAGTCCATCCTTTCCACTAAACAATTCGACGAAAGCACCAAATTTTTCAATTCTTTTCACTTTTCCTAGATACATTTGCCCAACTTCAACTTCTCTTACAAGATCTTCAATGATCTTTCTTGCTTTTTGGTTCATTTCTTCATCAGTTGATGAAATAAAAATTGTTCCATCTTGTTCGATATCAATTTTTACTCCAGTATCCTCAATTATTTTGTTAATTTGTTTTCCACTTGGTCCAATAACATCCCGGATTTTATCTGGATTGATTGACATCGTTAAAATTTTAGGTGCATATTTGGACAGTTCTTTCTTAGGTGAAGAAATCGTTGCGATCATCGAATTTAAGATATGTAATCTTCCTGTTTTCGCCTGAGTAAGAGCTTCTTCTAAAATTTCTTTTGATAAACCATCTATTTTAATATCCATTTGTAAAGCAGTTACACCTTTTTCGGTACCAGCGACTTTAAAGTCCATATCTCCTAAAGCATCTTCCATTCCTTGAATATCTGTTAAGACCGTATAGTGATCACCTGACTTCACTAAACCCATTGCAATACCGGCTACAGGAGCCTTAATAGGAACACCAGCATCCATCATAGCAAGCGTACTCGCACAAATACTTGCCTGAGAGGTAGACCCGTTGGACTCTAACACCTCTGAAACTAAACGAATCGTATATGGAAAATCTTTTTCAGATGGAATAATTGGTTCTAACGCTCTTTCACCTAAAGCACCATGACCAATCTCTCTCCTACCTGGACCTCGCATTGGTCTTGTTTCACCTACACTAAATGATGGGAAATTATAATGGTGCATGAATCTTTTTGATTCTTCGATACCTAATCCATCTAAAATTTGTACATCTCCAAGAGCTCCTAATGTACAAATACTTAACACTTGAGTTTGTCCTCTTGTGAACAATCCTGAACCATGTGTACGAGGCAACAGATTAATGGATGAAGACAAAGGTCGAATTTCATCTGGTTTACGACCATCCGGACGAATTTTCTCAACCGTAATAAGTCTGCGAACTTCATCTTTCACTTTTTTAGATAGTATGTCCTTTACTTGTTTAAGAACATCCGCTTCTGCTTCTTGTTGTTCAAAATGAAGAGTTACACGTTCTTTTACAGCATTTATCGCTTCTTCACGAGCGTGTTTTTCCTCTGTTTGAATAGCATCAAGCAATTCTTCTCCAGCCATATTAATGACTTCTTCTTCAAGTTGTTCATCTAATTGGTATAAATCCACTTGCGTTTTTTGCTTGCCTACTTCTTTTATAATTTCCTCTTGAAATTCAATTAATTTTTTTATTTCTTCATGACCAAACATGATTGCCTCGAGCATTGTTTCTTCAGGTACTTCATCTGCTCCTGCTTCAACCATATTAATAGCATCTTTTGTTCCAGCTACAACTAAGTGAATATCACTCTTTTCTAATTGAGTTACCGTAGGGTTGATAATAAAGTCTCCATCAATTCTACCAACCGTTACACCTGCAATTGGACCTTCGAATGGAATATCGGACACTGATAAAGATAAGGAAGAACCAAACATAGCTGCCATTTCTGAAGAACAGTCTTGATCAACACTCATCACTATACTAACGACTTGAACTTCGTTACGAAAGCCGTCTGCAAATAAAGGACGAATGGGTCGATCAATGAGTCTACTCGCAAGAATCGCCTTTTCACTCGGTCTACCTTCTCTTTTTATAAAGCCGCCTGGTATCTTACCTACAGCATATAATCTTTCTTCATAATTAACAGTAAGAGGGAAAAAATCGACTGCTTTCGGTTCATCTGAGGCTGTAGATGTACATAGTACAACTGTATCCCCATACTTTACTTGGACTGCCCCATTAGCTTGTTTAGCTAATTGGCCCGTTTCAACCGTTAATTTCCTCCCAGCCCACTCGTGAGTAAAGACTTGTTTTTCTTGTCCCATAAAAATTAAACTCCTCTCATTACATATATGTACCAATACAATTATTATAGACTAATTACCCTTGATCAATCATAACATTTCACTGCATGCGTAATTTCTCCATTATACTAGCTATTTAAAACTAAATTTAATTCAGCAAACACGATGAAGGTCATAAAACAGCTTTAGTAAAAGAAAGAAAACAGATTCTTTCGTAGAAGCACTAGATTGAAATCAGTCATTAATTAAAGCTACCTCATTGATATTCTTTTGTTCCTTTATTAAGGCTGTCAAAAAAGTCTGACTCATACAATGGTGGCTTAGCACCATCACTTCAATGTGTATTTCATAGCCAATCTATAGAATTTACTTTCTTATATATTATTTTACCAATATGTATCGTTTACAAACAACCCATCATATAAAACTTGAGTATATACCAAAACCATAACATTGAAAAAAGCGGGATTACTCCCGCTTTCATGCATTAACGACGTAAGCCAAGTTTATTAATTAATTCACGGTAACGTGTAACATCTTTATTACGCAAATAAGTTAATAAATTACGGCGTTTACCAACCATTTTCAAAAGACCACGACGTGAATGATGGTCTTTCTTATGAGTACGTAAATGGTCATTCAAAGTATTAATTTGCTCTGTTAAAATTGCGATTTGAACTTCTGGAGAACCAGTATCCGCCTCATGTGTTTTAAATTCATTAATTAATTCATTTTTACGTTCTTGAGTTAAAGCCACGTAAATACACCTCCAAAAATATTTACTTAAGCGCCAATTACCTAGCAAGCGTCGGTGTTATCGCAAAGCCAAGCAACGGTTTTAAGTTTCATTTTATAGAATACATGATTGGCTTATAAAAAGCAACAAATAGAAACAAATTATTTCGTAGACTAATCGTTAAATATTTCTCAAATAGTCGTATGCTTCCTTTTTATCTCGTTTAATTTGTTTTACCAAGTTATCTATTGAGTTAAAACGTTTCTCACTTCTTATTCTTTTCATCCAAGAAAATTCGATTTCTAAATCATATATTTGACTGTTGAAATCAAAAATGTGAACTTCTATCGAAGGTTGAGCGCTTTTTTCTTGATGAAACGTTGGCTTATAGCCGATATTACAAACACCATTATATGATTCTCCTTCAATCTGTACCTTAACCGCATACACACCAGTAGGAGGAAGTATATAATCTTTATTCACAAAAATATTTGCTGTAGGAAAACCTATTTTACTGCCCCTTTTTTCGCCATGTATAACTGTTCCTGTCGAGCCATGAGGACGCCCTAAAAGCTGATGAGCATATTCAACATTCCCGCTTTGAATAAGCTCTCGAATTAACGTAGAGCTAATTTTCCGATCATGGTCCGTTTGTTTTTCTACTATAGTATGATTAAAAAAATCCCGAGAATGAAAGGGAAGTGTTTCCATCGTCCCTTTTCCAAGCTTTCCATATGTAAAGTCAAATCCTGCAACAACATGCTTAACATTAAGATTAATAATGTACTGATCAATAAATTGTTGTGGTAAAAGATCTGCAAAGTCCTCGGTAAATTGGACGACAAATATATAATCCACAGATAATTCTTGTATCAAATGAATCTTTTTTTGGACAGGAGTTAATAGCTGTATAGGTTTGCTATTTTTTCTTAAAACAACGGAAGGGTGCGGATCAAACGTCATCACACCGCTCTTCAAATTAAATTCTTTCGCCTTTTCTTTTGCGGTTTGAATTACTTTTTTATGCCCTTTATGTACACCATCAAAATAGCCTAAAGCTAAAACCATTTCAGGTAGCTCAATTTGCTTAAGATTATGAGGATGCGTCAACCTTATTATTTCCATTTCACATAACCCTCTTCTCTCTACTCGCAAGTACTATATAATCACATTTCTTTATATTAGTACTTTGACTGGCTTAAGTAAATGATCATCTTTAATATAGGATTGGTATATTGCTAGGCAAGTTCCATGTTGGTTAAATACTGCAATCACATCATCTTGGTTCATTTCTCTTGTTTCATCTGTCTTACTTAACAAAATACCATTTTTCACTTTCTCTGCTAATGTATCATTAATTACTAATTTCGGCAAATGTTTTATGGCATCACTAATAGATAGGAACCCTTTTTGAAACTGCCCTAAACCGTGGAATTGTTCTAGTTCTTCAAACGATATGCACTCATCTATTTTGATGGTCCCAGAAGCTACTCGTTTTAAATGAGACATATGAGCTGGATAACCAAGTTTTTCTCCAATCATTACAGCTAACGTTCTCACATAGGTTCCTTTTGAACAATGAACACGAAAAGAGAAAGAGAGGGTGTCTTCTTTATCGTATATATCACTTAAAAGATCCATGTTATATATTTCAATCTGTCTTTCAGGTCTGTCCACCTCAATTCCCTTTCGTGCATATTCATATAGTTTTTTTCCATTCACCTTCACTGCGGAATACATAGGTGGTTTTTGTTTCAGTTTTCCTTGTAAACTCTTTAATAGTTGTTCAATTTCTTGTTTATCTATCGTTTGAATGACTGGGACTTTATCCACCATTTTACCAGATTGATCTTCTGTTGTGGTTGAAATGCCAATGGTTACTTCTGCTTCATATGTCTTTGAAGCATTTAATAAATACTCTACTATTTTTGTCCCTCTTCCTACACATAGAGGTAACACACCCGAAACGTCAGGATCAAGTGTTCCTGTATGCCCCACTTTCTTCGTATGAAGGATTTTTCGAGCTTTCATCACACAGTCATGCGAAGTCATTCCTACCGGTTTGTGAAGCAATATAACCCCATCCATTTAATAGACCTCCTATTTATGTTCCTTCAAAAAAAGTCAGTAGGAGAAACTTTCTCCTACTGACTATCCATCAAGATTCATCACTATTTTGTTTCTTAACTTCATGAATGAGTTGATCAATTCGATTTCCATACTCAATCGATTCATCAAACTCAAACTCTATTTCAGGAACTTTTCTTAGGCGAATTCTTTGACCAACTTCAGACCGAATAAACCCTTTTGCTTTCGCAAGTCCTTGTAAGGTCTCTTTGCGTTTACTTTCATCGCCTAATACAGAAATATAGACAGTCGCTATTTGAAGATCTCCTGTTACTCTCACATCAGTTACTGTTACGAAGCCAACACGTGGATCCTTTATTTTTTTGCTGATTATATCACTTAATTCCTTCTTCATTTGTTCTGCAACTCTTGTTGCTCTTATGTTCATCGCTCAATCACCCTTCATATAGAGGTTGTTCAAAAAATCCTTTTTTTTTATATTTTGAACACGCACATATAGCGATTTAATTACCTATTTTATTTCCGTTCAATTTCTTGCATAATATAAGCTTCGATAACGTCGCCTTCTTTAATATCATTGAAATTCTTTACCGTTATTCCACATTCATAGTTTTGTGCAACTTCTTTCACATCATCTTTAAAACGTTTGAGTTGATCAATTTCACCTTCGTAAATAACGATCCCATCACGAATAACACGGACACCACTATCTCTAGTTATGCGACCATCTGTTACATAACTTCCAGCAATCGTTCCAATTTTAGAAACTTTAAAGGTCGTACGAACCTCTACTTGACCAATTACTTTTTCTTCGAATTCTGGATCAAGCATCCCTTTCATAGCAGCTTCAATTTCTTCTACAACTTTATAAATAATACGGTGAAGTCTTATATCAACATTTTCTGCCTCTGCTGTACGTTTTGCATTCGTATCTGGACGCACGTTAAACCCTATAACAATGGCATTGGATGCGGAAGCTAAAATGATATCGGACTCAGTAATAGCCCCAACACCAGTATGAATAATCTTAACCTTCACGCCTTCTACTTCTATTTTTTGCAAGGAAGCGGTTAAGGCTTCAGCTGAACCTTGAACGTCCGCTTTCACGATTAAGTTAATATCTTTTACTTCACCTTGTTTTATTTGTTCAAATAAATCATCTAAACTCAATTTAGCCTTATCACTACGCTGTTCTAACACTTGCTTTTGCGCACGTGCCTCACCGATGGTTCGTGCTTGCTTCTCATCAGCGAAAGACATAAATTGATCGCCCGCTTGTGGAACATCATTTAATCCTGTAATTTCAACAGGTGTAGAAGGTGCAGCTTCTTTTACTCTTCTACCTAAATCATTTACCATTGCTCGTACTCTACCAAATGTGTTACCAACGACAAGTGGTTGACCGACTTTAAGCGTACCATTTTGTACTAACAGTGTAGCAACAGGTCCACGGCCTTTATCAAGTTCAGCTTCGATAACTGTTCCTTTTGCTAATCGATTCGGATTTGCTTTAAGCTCCTCTACTTCACTTACAAGCAGGATCATTTCAAGAAGCTCATCAATTCCATCCCCTTTAATAGCTGAAACAGGAACAAAAATCGTATCTCCACCCCATGATTCGGGTACAAGTCCGTGTTCTGTTAATTCTTGCATCACTCGATCTGGATTCGCTGTTGGCTTATCCATTTTATTAACCGCTACAATGATCGGCACTTCAGCAGCTTTAGCATGATTAATTGCTTCTTTTGTTTGTGGCATAACACCATCATCAGCTGCAACAACTAAAATGGTGATATCTGTTACTTGAGCACCGCGAGCACGCATCGTTGTAAAAGCAGCATGACCTGGAGTATCAAGGAAAGTAATTTTCTTTCCATTTTCTTCAATTTGATAAGCTCCAATATGTTGAGTAATACCTCCCGCTTCACCTTCAACGACTTTTGTTTTTCTAATGGAGTCTAATAGGGTCGTTTTCCCATGGTCAACATGACCCATAATGGTAACAACTGAAGGTCTTATCACTAAGTCTTCTTCACGATCCTCATATTCATACTTTTCAAACTCAGAAATGTCATAAACAACTTCTTCTTCAACTTCTACTCCATATTCACTAGCAATTAGTTCAATGGAATCGCCGTCCAAATCTTGATTGATTGTCGCCATTGTTCCTAAAAGCATTAATTTTTTAATAATTTCAGATGGTTCTTTTCCTAACTTCTCTGCTAATTCTCCTACCGTAAGGGTTCCAGAATAAACAATTTTACTTGGTAATTCTTTCGGAGCTGGTTTTGGTTGTCTATATTGAGTATTCTTTTTTTGTTTTGGTTTATTCTTTGTTTTTTTATTTACTTGTTTTTGCTGTTGGTTAGGCTTAGTAGGGTTTTGTTTCACATTTGATTTCATAGATACATCCTTTTGTTTAGATTCTTTGTTTTCATTAACTTGTGCTGAATTTCCGCTTTTTTCATTTTTCAGCTTCTTGATTTCCTCTGGTCCAATCATTGACATATGATTGGACACTTCAATGTCCATTTTTTTCAAAGCATTGATTACTTGCTTACTTGATAAATTATTTTTTTTAGCATATTCGTATATTCGCATTTTTTCCATACGTTCACCCCCGGATTTATTAATCAAGCAATTCGCACAATTTGGAAGCAAAACCTGAATCTAGAATTCCAACTGTCACCCTAGCTTCTTTTCCTATTGCTTGACCTAACTCAAGTCGATTTTCAACAAATCTAACAGGTATTTGGTAGTAAGCGCATTTATTAAGGACTTTTTTTCTTGTGTTTTGAGAGGCATCGTTTGATAAAAGGACAAGATGGGCACGTCCATTTCTCACTTGCTGAATGACTAATTCCTCACCAGAGATTACTTTGTTCGCTCTATAGGCTAAGCCTAATAATGACATCCACTTTTTATTTGACATCATGAGTGTCCATTCTTTTGATTAGCTAAGTTTATTAATTGTTCATATATAGACTCTGATACTTCAGCATTTAATTGTGAGGAAAGAATGTTCTTTTTCTTCGCTTGTTCAATTATTTGAGCATCTAAAGTTAAGTAAGCGCCTCTCCCATTTTTCTTTCCAGTTGGATCAATGGAAACTTCGCCTTCTTTTGATCGAACAACTCGGATTAACTCTTTTTTAGGTTTCATTTCTCCGGTAATTAAGCATTTACGTAGAGGAATTTTTTTTTGCTTCATTTTGATTCCCCCCCTTTATTCTAGTTCATCATCAGCTAAGAAAAGTGGTTCTTCATCATCTACTATTTCAATATTTCCACGAGGGTAAATCTCTTGATCTCTTGCCTCAGATTCGCTTTTTATATCAATTTTCCAACCTGTAAGTTTAGCCGCAAGCCTTGCATTTTGTCCCCGCTTTCCAATCGCAAGTGATAATTGATAGTCAGGGACAATAACAGTCGTCGCCTTATCCTCTTCATCTACAATAACATCTAATACTTTGGAAGGGCTTAATGCATTGGAAACAAATATAACAGGATCATCTGACCAACGTACAATATCTATTTTTTCCCCTTTTAGTTCATCCACAATGGCTTGAACTCGCTGACCTTTTGGCCCTACACATGACCCTACTGCATCTACTTCCTCTAAATCTGAGTGAACAGAAATTTTCGAACGATCACCTGCTTCTCGAGCAACAGATCTAATTTCAACCACTCCATCATAAATTTCAGGGACCTCTAGCTCAAATAGTCTTTTTAACAACCCTGGATGAGTTCTAGAGACGAAAATTTGTGGGCCCTTCGTTGTTTTTTCAACCTTAGTTATAAAAACTTTAATACGGTCATGTGGTTTGAATCGTTCATTCTGCATTTGCTCATTTACGGGTAGTAAAGCTTCAATCTTTCCTAAACTAACATAAATAAATTTAGAATCGAGGCGTTGAACAATCCCTGTCATAATATCTTCTTCTCGATCGATATATTCAGAATAGATCACGCCTCTTTCCGCTTCACGCACCCGTTGGGTAACGACTTGCTTAGCCGTTTGTGCTGCAATTCGACCAAAGTTTTTTGGTGTTACTTCTAATTCAACAACATCTCCAATTTCATATGTTGGATAAATACTCTTTGCTTCCTCTAATGAAATTTCTAATCGTTGATCAAAGACTTCTTCCACAACGTCTTTGCGCGCAAAAACTTTCATTGCTCCTGTTTCACGATTTAAATCCACACGAACATTTTGTGCTTGATTAAAATTTCGTTTATAGGCAGAAATAAGTGCCGCTTCAATGGCATCAATAATGACTTCTTTACTTATTCCCTTTTCCTTCTCTAAAATCGTAAGAGCATCTAATAGCTCACTAGCCATCTTCTTTCTTCCCCCTTTATTAAAATATGATTGCTAAACGTGCACTCGCTATTTTCTCTTTCGGGATTTCCACGAGCTTTTTTGAAGCCTTTATTTTAACTGATAGTGTAACTATATTTTCTTCAAACTTTACAAGTTCACCTTCAAAATTCTTTTTTCCATCGATTGCTTGGTACAGTTTAATGGCTACATTCTTACCAATCGATTGAACAAAATCCGAATCATTTTTTAGAGGTCTCTCCGCGCCTGGTGAAGAAACTTCAAGATAATATTGATGAGGAATAGGATCAATTTGATCTAGCTTTTCGCTTAATCGTTCACTTACTAACCCGCACTCTTCTATATTAATTCCTGTATCGGAGTCAATAAAAATTCGAAGGAACCAGTTCGGACCTTCTTTTACGTATTCCATATCAACTAGATGTAAATTAAGCTCCTCTAAAATGGGTAAAACTAAAGGTTCAACTTCTTCTACTACTTTACTCATAGCTTCCCACTTCCCTCCTAACCACTTTAGGAATAAGTATGTACTAATTTTATTGATTAAATCAACTTTCCATATACAATACGAAAGAGTGGGCTGGGTCCCCACTCTTTAAACAGTGAAATATTTAAGATTCCATCTCAAATTATACCACGTTCTTTAGTATGAAGCAATTATTTCAATTTGAGAGTGTACAAAAATGACGGAAATAGTGCCTAATAAAAATTTAAAAACCGCACTAAATTCATGAAGGAAATTTTGAACAATCCAAACTAAAATAGTGAAAGCTGATTTTTTTCAGGTAATCCCCCTAAACAACCGTGTTGATCTAAAAACTCCATAATCGTCTTTGTCACACGACCGCGTTTTTGCAAGTCTTCTTTCGATAAGAATTCTCCATCTTCCCTTGCTTTGACAATATTAAAGGCCGCATTGGTTCCAAGCCCCGGTATGGAATTAAAAGGAGGAATTAGTGAGTTACCTTCAATAATAAATTCGTTTGCACTAGAACGATATAAATCAACTTTATCGAATGAAAACCCTCTCTCACACATTTCAAGAGCAATCTCTAAGACCGTAAGTAAACTTTTCTCTTTAGGGGCAGCATCAAGACCTTTTTGATTGATCTCTTCAATCTTCGCTCTTATTGCGGTAGACCCTTTGACCATCGTATCAATATCAAAGTCACTCGCTCTTACGGAAAAGTAAGTTGCATAATACAAAATAGGATGATGAACTTTAAAATAGGCAATTCTAACAGCCATCAGTACATACGCTGTTGCATGAGCTTTCGGGAACATATATTTAATCTTTTTACATGAATCAATATACCAGTCAGGTACATCATTTTTTAACATTTCTTCTTCCCATTCTGGCTTTAATCCTTTTCCTTTACGCACAAACTCCATGATACTAAAGGCTAAGGATGGTTCTAGCCCCTTATAAATTAAATAAACCATAATGTCGTCACGACAACCGATTACTTCGCTTAGTGTACATGTCCCAGCAGCGATCAGTTCATTGGCATTTCCTAACCAAACGTCTGTCCCATGTGAAAGTCCAGAAATTTGAACTAATTCTGAAAAGGTAGTTGGCTTTGTTTCTTCAAGCATTTGCCGTACAAATCTTGTTCCAAATTCAGGAATACCAAGAGTCCCCGTTTTACACATGATTTGTTCTTCCGAAACTCCTAAAGAGGATGTCCCGCTAAATATCTTCATCACTTCTGGGTCGTCAGTTGGGATCGTTTTAGGATCAATCCCACTTAGATCTTGAAGCATACGGATTGCTGTTGGATCATCGTGTCCTAATATATCTAATTTTAGTAAGTTGTCATGGATCGAATGAAAATCAAAATGAGTCGTTTTCCACTCTGATCCCGTTTGATCAGCAGGAAATTGAATGGGTGAAAAATCATAAATATCCATGTAATCTGGCACAACAATAATTCCACCTGGATGTTGTCCTGTCGTTCTTTTTACTCCAGTACAGCCTTTAACAAGACGATCTACTTCTGCTCCTCGGAAGTGAATGTCGTTGTCACTCGCATACCCTTTCACAAAGCCATATGCAGTTTTCTCAGCAACCGTTCCAATTGTTCCCGCCCTGTACACATTATCTTCACCAAAAAGCTCTTTCGTATAATTATGAGCCTTTGGTTGATATTCGCCTGAGAAATTCAAGTCAATATCGGGAACCTTATCTCCTTTAAAACCTAAAAAGGTCTCAAAAGGAATATCGTGACCGTCCTTCTTAAGCGTATCATCACAATTTGGGCATTTCTTGTTCGGTAAATCAAATCCTGAACCGACTGAGCCATCATCAAAGAAATGAGAATATTTACAGCTAGGACAAACGTAATGAGGAGGCAATGGGTTTACTTCGGTAATTTCAGTCATCGTTGCTACAAAAGAGGAACCGACTGAGCCACGTGATCCTACTAAATATCCATCATTCAAAGATTTTTTCACTAATTTATGTGAGATTAAATAAATAACGGCAAAGCCATGACCAATTATGCTTTTTAATTCCTTTTCTAGCCTTTCTTCGACAATCGTTGGAAGAGGAGTCCCATAAATGCTCTCCGCCATACCATAACTCATCTCTCTAATTTCTTCATCTGCACCTTCAATTTTCGGGGTATATAAATTGTCTTTGATTGGCTTAATGTCATCAATGATCGAAGCAATCTCTTTCGTTTTTTCGACTACGACTTCTTTTGCCTTATCCTCCCCTAAAAAGTTGAAAATTTCAAGCATCTCATCTGTTGTTTTGAAATGAACACTAGGAAGCTGATGGCGATTTAAAGGGTTCCCTCCTCCTTGCGTTCGAATTAGTATTTTCCGGTAAACTTTATCTTCTGGATGTAAATAATGAGCATTTCCGGTTGCCACGACAGGTTTGCCAATCTTGTCTCCTAGTTTAACAATGTTTTTGATCGTTTCTAAAATCGTCTTTTCATTCGGAACGATGTCTAATTCGATCAAATGTTTATAGTTTTCAGGTGGCTGAACTTCTAAATAATCATAAAACTCTGCTAGTTCTTCGACTTCATCTGGAGACTTTTGTAACATGCCTTCAAAGATTTCCCCTTTATCGCATGCGGAGCCAATTAAAATACCTTCTCGATGTTTCTCTAACAAAGAACGAGGAATTCTAGGAACACGATAAAAATATTCAATATGAGATAGAGAGACTAGCTTAAATAAATTTTTAAGCCCGGTTTCATTTTGTGCAAGCAAAATAGCATGAGAAGGACGAGAACGCTTATAGGCACTGTCACCACCCATATAATCGTTAAATTGATCGTGATAAGTAATCCCCTTTTCCGTCGCTTGTTTTAATAGATGAACGAGCAAATAACCTGTTGCTTCGGCATCATAGATGGCACGGTGATGCTGAGTTAATTCGATGTTTAACTTTTTACATAACGTATTCAGCCGGTGATTTTTCATATCTGGAAATAAAAACCTTGCTAGTTCTAACGTATCAACTACTGGATTAGTCGCTTTTTGTTCATTTAACAATTTTTTATAAGCGGCATTTAAAAAGCCCATATCAAAGCTTGCGTTGTGAGCAACTAAAATGTCATCACCAATCCAGTCTTTAAAATTCGACACAACTTCTGACACTTCAGGAGCATTCCTCACCATATCATCTGTAATTCCTGTTAATTCCACTGTCGTAGCAGACAAAGAATGATGTGGATTCGCAAACGATTCAAAACGATCGATAATTTCACCCTTTTTTATTTTCACTGCGGCAAGTTCAATAATTTGATCGTAAACGGCAGACAATCCTGTTGTTTCAACATCAAAAACAACAAACACTTCTTCTTCTAAAAGTCTATGCTGTGCGTTATAGGCAATAGGAACTCCATCATTGACAAGGTTTGCTTCGATTCCATAAATCATCTTTATGCCATGTTTTTTACTAGCTGAATACGCCTCTGGAAATCCTTGAGCAACTGCATGGTCAGTTATTGCGATTGCTTCATGTCCCCATTCCTTAGCCTGTGCTACATAGCTACTAATGGAAGATACAGCATCCATCTGGCTCATAGGAGAGTGAAGATGTAATTCGACCCTCTTTTCTCCTTCTGGAGACTGATCCACCCTTCCTTTCATTTTGACTTCATTGATATCATTTGCAATCATCACAAGATCACGAACAAATGTATCATTTTGGATACTTCCTCTTACCTTTACCCACATTCCTTTACTTATATGCTGCAAGAGAGCGGCATCCTCTTTGTCTCGTCCAAACATTTTTACCATGATCGAATTTGTATAGTCCGTTATTTTGAACGTACACAATGTTCGGCCACTTCTTAATTCTCTTATTTCTGAATCAAATACATAGCCTTGAACAACCGTTCTTCTTTCTTCATCATTGATCGAATCAAGTGTACGCACATCTTCATCTTGTTTAATTTGATAACCAATCAATAAAGGCCCTTGAAGGGCTTCTTGTCCCTCTTCCTCTTGCTTTTGTTGCATACTTTGAATAGCTTCTCGCATCTTCTCTTCGTCCTCTAAACGTTTTTGACTTTGAAACTTTTCAATTTCCTCCGTATCGACGTTCACCTTCACTTCCAATTGCAAAAGAGGAAAACCTAAGTTTTGATAGAGGTCACCAATAAGAGGAGCATATTTTCGTTTGATTTGTTCCATTTCTGTTTCGGTTTTTGTTTCGATGTATATTTTTCTTCCTTCTACCTTGGGAACTTGGTTCATGAGAATGGATTGCATATGTGGAGATAAGCCTTGTAACTCTTCTATACAAAACCCCCAATAATCAACCACTATATCTTGTTCAATCTTTTCTTCTACAGATTGAATGGAAAAATCGACATCAGCGATCTGTGAAAATGTCTTTCTTAGTTGTGCTGTAAATAATTGAAAAACATTGAATGGGAGTATATGTTTGAATAAAAAATAAAAGTGCCATTTCTTTTCTTCTTTATGAACAACAAGTTTCGTTATCGCTGCCTGTTCAAAATGAGGATAAATAGAATCATCCATTAATTGTAAATTTTTTAGTAATAGTAAAAATCTCTCTTTTTGTTCTTGGGTCGCATCCATTTTTATCCTCCTTACTCAAAACGTCTTATCAATCTTAACTAAAATCAAGGTACCTTAAATGTAAGGTACCTTTCAAATATTTTTTATCATTATGATTGGAAAAAGTCATTTACATATGAAAGAAGTTCGTCAACCTCAACTTCAAGGCTCGTTCCTGTTCTTCGATCCTTCACTTCAACAATACCTTGAGCAGCCTTTTTCCCGACAGTGACTCGGAGTGGAAGTCCTATTAAATCCGAATCAGCAAATTTTACTCCAGCACGTTCTTGACGATCATCGATTAACACTTCATATCCGTTTTCTTTGAACTGTTTGTACAATGCATCAGCCAGTTCTTTTTGCTCATCATTTTTCACATTAACAGGGATAAGGTGAATATGAAAAGGAGCGATTTGTTTAGGCCAAACGATGCCACGGTCATCATGATGCGCTTCAACAATCGCGGCAAGCGTCCTTGATATACCAATACCATAACAACCCATAATGAGTGGTTTTGCTTTTCCTTGGTTATCTAAATAGTGAGCATTCATAGACTCACTATACCTAGTACCTAGTTTAAATACATGACCTACTTCAATACCTTTTTTAAATTGAATTTCTCCGAGACCATCTGGAGATGGATCTCCTTCTTTTATAAAACGAAGATCATGAAATTCTGTAATAGAAAAATCGCGGTCTAGATTCACTTCAGTGTAATGATAGTCATCTTCATTAGCGCCACATACTGCATTGGCCATATATTTTACAGCGTGATCAGCATATAACTGGATGGAACTGGGTACATCGACCGGTCCTAAAAATCCAGCAGTAGTATGGAAAGTTCTCTTAATTTCTTCCTCTGTTGCTAACTCTATAGAAGATGCATTAAACAAGTTCTTTAACTTGATATCATTGACATCATGGTCTCCTCTCACTAAAACTAAAACAAATTGATCGTCTACTTTATACAATAATGACTTGATACATTTTTCATTGTTTACATTTAAGAAACCACTTATTTCTTCAATCGATTTAATGTTAGGAGTATGAACCTTTTCTAATGGCAATATCTTTTCGGTAGACTTTTCATATTGTTGAACAACTTGAGCCATTTCTATATTGGCAGCATAACTGGAGTCTGATGAAAAGGCAATCGTATCCTCTCCTATATCAGATAACACCATAAATTCGTGTGTATCCTTTCCTCCCATCGAACCAGAATCCGCGAGAACCGCACGATAATTTAACGAACAACGAGCAAATATATTCTCGTAAGCCTTTTTCATCTTTTCATACATGTCATCTAAACTTTCTTGACTATCATGAAAAGAATAAGCATCCTTCATAATGAATTCCCTTCCCCCGCATTAATCCGAAGCGAGGGCGCTTTTCATCTCGAAACTTTGATTGTATTTGAAATAGAGCAAGAGGTAATTTCTTATATGATTTAATTTCATCTCGAACGAGGTTCGTAATGACTTCTTCATGGGTCGCACCTAACGCAAAATCCCGACTATGTCTGTCAGACATCCTCATTAATCCAGGACCATAAGTCCCCCATCGCCCTGATTCTTCCCAAAGCTCTTTCGGTTGAAGAGCAGGCATCAATAATTCAATGGCTCCTGCATTCTCCATCTCTTCGCGAACAATCTCTTCAATCTTTTTCAACACTTTCATAGATAGGGGCAAATAACTATATACGCCGCTAGCTGTTTGTCTTACATAACCTGCACGTAGTAAGAGCTGATGACTAACTACTTCTGCACCAGCTGGTGTTTCCCGTAACGTAGGGATAAACGATACACTTTGTTTCATATCACACCTCTAAATTCCTTATTTAATTATTTTCACAGGAAAAACCGTTGAATATCGTTCCACGTAACCACAATCATTAATAAAAATAGCAAGGCAAACCCAACTATTGTCACAAATCCTTCTTTTTGACTATCAATCGGCTTCCCTCTAATCGCTTCTATCGTTAAAAAGGTTAACCTTCCTCCATCAAGAGCTGGGATTGGGAGAAGGTTCATAATCCCTAGATTTATACTTAGAAATGCAGTCCATTGCATTAAACTTGTAAACCCGCTTTGAGCGACTTCACCAGTGTAATGGTAGATCCCAGCTGGTCCTGACAAATCATCAATTGAAAACTGACCTGAGATTAAGTTGCCTAACGCAATTAAGATTTGCTGTGATACAGATATAGTAGTAGTAGCTCCATAAGAAAAACTATTGATGAAACTTTTTTCTTGATATTGATAGACCCCTATAATACCAGCCGTTTCACCATTTTCTCTCTCAACGGTCTTAGGAGTAACGGAAAGTTCTTGTTCAATTCCGGCTCGATCAATTAAAAAAGTAAGTTCTTGATCAGGGTTAACAACAATAATATCGGTAATATCTTCCCATGATGCTACACTTTGTCCATTAATAGATTTAACGAGGTCACCTTGCTCAAAGCCGGCTTCTTGTGCTGGTTCGTTGTCAATGACCTTGCCGATCAATGGATCATCTGTTGGAATTCCACGGATCATTGCTAACAAAACAAAGATGACAAAGGCTAAAACAAAGTTCATCGCTGGTCCAGCAAGAATAGCCTTAAAACGTTGTAAGATCGTTTTCGAGCCAAATTGACGATCATAAGGAGCGATTTGTATTTCTTGACCATCGACAATAAAGAAAGATACTTTGGATACATTGAACGTTTGTAACTGTTCATCATCCCCTTGTTCATAACCCGTAATCACCATGTCATGTTCAAGATCCGTTGATTGAACTTCAATTATTCTTGCATCAGGATAACGTTCTTTATTATTTAACACAATTTTATCCACTTCACCTTGATCATTGAAAAGAAGACCTACATTATGGCCTGGTTTTAATTCAATGACCTCTGGGTCTTCCCCTGCCATTTTAACATATCCACCAATTGGCAATAAGCGGATCGTATAAACCGTTTCTTTCCGTTTAAATGCAAAGACCTTGGGACCAAAGCCGATCGCAAATTCACGACATAATATACCAGCCCGCGAGGCAAAGATTAAATGTCCTAGTTCATGGACGAAGACAAGAACGCCAAAAACAAGGATAAACGCTAAAACATTACTCAACGATATAACCACCTTTATTTGATTAGTGAACGTACATAAAGCCTTGTATCTTTATCTACATTTAAAATAGTAGATAAAGAAGGATGCTTCTCTACTTGATGACGATTTAAAGAGTGCTCAATAAGTGTTTCGATTTCCAAAAATTCAATCTCACCTTGTAAAAAAGCTTGTACGGCGATTTCATTAGCAGCATTTAATACTACAGGCATTGTACCACCTATTTTACCCGATTCATATGCAAAATGTAAGCAACGAAATCTGTCACCATTCACTTTATCAAAATGTAGTGATCCAATTTGCCACAGGTCTAATCGTTTTGTAGATAAAACTTTCCTTTCCGGATAGGTCAAAGCGTATTGGATAGGCACTTTCATATCAGGTGTTCCTAATTGAGCCATGACACTACCATCGTGGAATTGAATCATTGAATGAATAATACTTTCTTTATGTAATAATACGTCAATTTTATCATAGGAGATATCAAACAACCAATGAGCTTCAATGACTTCAAAACCCTTATTCATCATGGTTGCTGAATCAATCGTAATTTTTGCTCCCATTGACCAATTTGGGTGATTAAGCGCTTCGTTAACCGTTACCCCTTTTAATTCCGCTCTAGTTTTATCTCGGAAACTTCCTCCTGAAGCCGTCACAATCAATTTTTCAATCGACTTCTTGTTTTCGCCTTGAAGTGCCTGTAAGATAGCTGAATGCTCACTGTCGATTGGAAGTAGTTTAACATTATGTACTTTAGCTGCTTCTGTCACAAGATGACCAGCTACAACTAACGTTTCTTTGTTTGCAATCGCCACATCTTTCTTGGCCTCAATGGCTTTTAAAGTCGGCATCAACCCAACACTACCGACGACACTATTCACCACAATAGTCGCTTCTTCATAAATTGCTACTTCCACATTTCCCTCTATTCCCCAAACAACCCGTGTTTGATGGGGAACATGTATGTTAATTTTATCGTATGTTTCCTTATCCTTTACAGCAACTAAGCTAGGTCTAAATTCTTCAATAATTTTTAAACCTTCTTTAATGTTCGTTCCAAAAGATAGAGCAACTAATGTAAAATCATTCTTATGTTCTCTTATTACATCTAATGTTTGGAGACCTATTGAACCTGTTGCTCCTAGTAAACTAATTTTTTTCACCTAATCACTCCATACTTTTTGCAAACATGACCTATTGTCAAGTTCATTGCTTAGTTTGAAAAATAGCTAAGTAACATATAAAAAATAGGTAAAACAAACAGCAAACTATCGAAGCGATCTAATACCCCTCCATGTCCAGGCATGATTCTGCCGGAATCCTTGACAACAAAGTGTCTCTTTAAAGCAGACTCGACTAAATCACCCAGTTGTCCAAAAATCGAAATGACAACCGTAACAATCATTAAAAATGGAAGTTGTAAGGAAACATCAATCACAATAGAAAAAATAGTTGCAACGATCACTGATAGTATAATTCCGCCTAAAGCACCTTCTATCGTCTTATTAGGACTTATATGTGGCGCAAGTTTCCTTTTTCCTATCGCTCTTCCAATAAAGTAAGCACCAGAATCAGATGCCCATATAGTAAAAAGGGCAAAAATTATATAAACTAATCCTTCACTTCGTACCTCGATAGCATAATGAAACCCATAACCCAAAAAGATAGATGACAACAAGACAAAACCAGCATTTTCAAATGTGAACTTGTTTTTTGAGAAAACAGTATAACTTAATAGAAGTAATGTTACTAAAAGGATCGCTTCTCCTTTATAGAGAATAAATTGATATAAAATATTGATATAACCTTTAGGAAAAATGATCATGTACAACAAGATTAAGCTTGTTATACCAGGAAAAGTAAGTAGTTTTATTTTTTTCATTCGCAACATTTCAAATAAAGCAATCGAACCTAAAATATAGATAAATAAAGTAAACGGAAGACCTCCATAAATAACAATGGGTATTGATACAATAATTGCTATTATTGCACTTAATAATCTTTGTTTCATATCGTTTCATCACCTTTAAACGCCACCATAACGGCGCCCTCTTTGTTGGTATTCTTTAATTGCTTGAATAAGATGTTCTTCATTAAAATCTGGCCATAATACATCTGTAAAGTAAAATTCTGTGTAAGCTAATTGCCAAAGCATAAAATTACTTAATCGAATTTCGCCACTCGTCCTGATTAATAAATCTGGGTCTGGTAGAGGATACGTCATCATACACTGAGTTAATTTCTCTTCATCAAACTGATCAACAGTGTATTCACCTTTTTCAATACAGCTGATTGCTTCTTTAACAGCATGGACAATTTCTGTCCTACTTCCATAGTTTAAAGCAAAATTTAACACTAAACCACTGTTTTTTGATGTATCTTTTATCGCTTTGTTAACAATTTTCCGTGTATGCTCAGGTATTTGACTCAAATCGCCTGTGACACGAACCTTTACATTTTGTTCAATCAATTCAGGCAAGAAAGAAGATAAAAATTCCCCTGGAAGTTTCATTAAGTATTCTACTTCTGTTTTTGGTCTTTTCCAATTTTCTGTTGAAAAAGCATATAACGTTAAAGCTTTCACTTGATAATGACTTGCTAATTTAGTCACTTTACGAACAACTTTCATACCTTCATGATGACCTGCAACTCTTGGAAGGGAGCGCTTTTGAGCCCAACGTCCATTTCCATCCATAATAATGGCGATATGTTCAGGAATTTTCCCATTAAAAATATCCTCTTCAACTAAAGGGTACAACTGTCTATTTTTTTTAAGCCATTTGAACATATTAATCCTCCAACATCGTACACTTCATATGTTTGTGCAAAAAAACATACCTTTTTATTAAAAAAACCCCCTGTTTTAGAGAGGGCTCAACTTTAGGAGATTGTTCTAAAAAGAATTAAACTTCCAAAATTTCTTTTTCTTTATCTTTCGTTACATCATCAATTTTTGCAATAAAATCATTTGTAAGATTTTGAACATCTTCCGTTAATCCCCGTAATTCGTCCTCAGAGATCTCCCCGTCTTTCTGTTGCTTTTTGAGCTCATCATTTGCATCTCTGCGAATGTTTCTAACTGCTACTTTTGCTTCTTCACTATACTTTTTAACGAGCTTTACTAACTCTTTACGTCTCTCTTCTGTTAGAGCAGGAATCGTTAAGCGGATAACATTACCATCGTTAGTAGGAGTAATCCCGAGATCGGACTTTAAAATTGCTTTTTCAATATCACCGATTGACGATTTATCATAAGGTGTTACAACTAACATTCTCGCCTCAGGTACATTAATGGACGCAAGCTGATTAACTGGTGTTGGTGCTCCGTAATAATCTACTGAGATTTTATCTAAAAGTGACGCATTTGCGCGACCTGCACGAATAGAAGCTAAATCACGCTGATATGACCCATGTGCTTTTTCCATTCTTTGTTTTGCATTATTAATTGCCGTTGACATTAATTATTTCCCCCTCACAATAGTTCCAATTTTTTCTCCTACCACTACTTTTTTAATATTCCCTTCTTCCATAATTGAGAATACTATAAGTGGAATATCATTGTCCATACATAATGATGATGCGGTTGAATCCATAACAGCTAACCCATCTTTTAATACATCTAAGTATGAAAGTTCTTGAAATTTAACAGCTGATTGATCTTTTTTCGGATCAGCTGTATATACACCATCAACATTGTTTTTAGCCATTAAGATGACATCCGCTTCAATTTCAGCGGCTCTAAGGGCTGCTGTTGTATCAGTTGAAAAATAAGGGTTACCTGTACCAGAAGCGAAAATCACAACGCGTTTCTTTTCTAAATGTCTGATCGCTTTTCTTCTGATATAAGGTTCTGCTACTTGACGCATTTCAATTGAAGTTTGAACTCTTGTTTGAATTCCTAAATTCTCTAAGCTATCTTGAAGTGCCAATGAATTCATTACAGTTGCCAACATTCCCATATAATCAGCTGTTGCTCGATCCATCCCCATCTCACTGCCTATTTTCCCGCGCCAAATATTACCTCCGCCTACGACGACCGCTACTTCTACGCCTAATTCCTGGATTTCTTTCACTTGTCTAGCAATCGATTGTATGACAGCGGGGTTTATTCCAAAACCTTCCTCACCAGCTAAAGCCTCTCCGCTAAGTTTCAATACAATACGGTTATATTTAGGTTTACTCATGGCTACCTCCATAATATGTATTCATTGAAATTCCCATTTGTTTATGTATGTGGTCAATGACAGAGTAATAATACTACCACCTATCTTTTAAAATAGGGAACACAAATGTGTTCCCTACATTTAAACCTTATTATATCACTTATGTAAATTTTTTTTACACAAGTTCAAGTCAACGAACCTTATTTTTTAACTTGATTCATTACTTCTTCAGCAAAGTTATCTTGGCGCTTTTCGATTCCTTCTCCTACTTCATAGCGAATAAAGGACTTGACAGTAGCTCCTTTAGATTCAACAAATTTTCCTACTTTTTCATCTGGGTTTTTGACAAAACTTTGATCAAGTAAGCAAATTTCTTCGAAAAATTTATTCAAACGACCTTCAACCATTTTAGCGACAATTTTTTCTGGTTTACCTTCGTTTAATGCTTGCTGTGTCAATACTTCACGCTCACGCTCAATTTCCTCAGCAGACACTTTATCTCTAGTAATATACTTTGGATTTACAGCTGCAACATGCATTGCTACATCTTTTGCAACTTCTTCATCCTCAGTTCCCTCAAGTACTGTTAAAACGCCGATTCGTCCACCCATATGAAGGTAGGCACCAAATGCACCATTTTCAGGTTTAGAAACGATTTCAAAACGACGAAGAGTCAGCTTTTCTCCAATCTTTGCAATAGAAGCAGTAATAAACTCTTCAACTGTCGAACCATTGTTCATTTTAGAAGCAAGTGCATCTTCTAATGAAGCAGGTTTAACCTCAAGAAGGTGATCTGCTAATTCATTCAATAGTTGTTTAAAACCTTCATTTTTCGCAACAAAGTCAGTCTCAGAGTTCACTTCTAAAATAACCGCCTCTGAACCATTTGTTTTAATTAAGGAAGAGCCTTCAGCAGCAATACGGTCTGCCTTTTTAGCAGCTTTTGAAATCCCTTTTTCTCTTAGAAAGTCAATCGCTTTCTCCATATCACCATTTGTTTCAGTTAATGCTTTTTTACAGTCCATCATCCCTGCGCCAGTTTTTTCGCGCAACTCTTTCACCATTTGTGCAGTAATTGCCATGTTTATTTCCTCCTTTTCAATTATACGGTTTAATTGCTTTTGAAAATATAATGTATATTTAATATGTAATTAGTGTTTTAAAAAGGTGATAAAAGAACGATCCTCTTATCACCTTATCATTACCTAATTAAGCAGACGTTTCTTCACCTTGTTTTGCTTCTAAGATTGCATCTGCCATTTTAGAAGTTAACAATTTAACAGCACGAATTGCATCATCGTTAGCTGGAATAACATAATCTATTTCATCTGGATCACAGTTCGTATCGACAATACCTACAATTGGAATGTTTAATTTGTGAGCTTCTGCAACTGCAATGCGTTCTTTTCTTGGATCAATAATGAAAAGTGCATCCGGTAGTTGTTTCATTTCACTGATTCCACCTAAAAACTTCTCTAAGCGATCTTGTTCTTTTTTCAATTGAACAACCTCTTTTTTAGGTAAAACGTCGAAGGTTCCGTCTTCTTCCATTCTGATAATGTCTTTAAGACGTTTAATACGTTTTTGAATCGTATCGAAGTTAGTAAGTGTTCCTCCTAACCAACGTTGGTTAACATAGAACATACCTGCACGGATTGCTTCTTCTTTCACTGAATCTTGAGCTTGTTTTTTTGTTCCTACGAACAATATTTTCCCGCCGTCAGCAGCTAAATCTTTTACAAAGTCATACGCCTCTTCAACCTTTTTAACGGTTTTTTGAAGATCGATAATATAAATACCGTTACGTTCTGTGAAAATATAACGCTTCATTTTTGGGTTCCAACGACGAGTTTGATGACCGAAGTGAACACCCGCTTCAAGTAATTGTTTCATTGAGATAACTGACATCTAAATTCCTCCTAGTGGTTTTTAATAGAGCCTCCGCTCGCATCTTCTTTTATCACAACTATTCGTTATTGTTCTATTTTAAAAATAGCACCCATGATAAAATCAACAAGCGTGTGTAGTAACTAACACCGAGAAACAATATACCATAACTTTTAACAACAATCAAGAAAACTTTAACTAAGTATGTTACAATGTGTGTTCAAAAAGAAAGGAAAGGACACCAATCTCTTACACCAACAAATATTTTAGCTTGTTTATAGCCTTAGTATGAATTTGAGATATTCTTGAAGTAGAAAGGCCTAACACTTTTCCAATTTCGGTTAATGTCAATTCTTCCTTATAGCATAAACTAATGACTAATTGTTCATTTTCAGACAGTTCTTCAATCTTTTCAACAAGTTGTTCAACCAACTCTTGTTTTAAGAGTTGCTCCTCTGGGGTGGCCATTTTTTGATCTTTAATAACAAAAACCATTTGATCACCATCTTCATGATCCACCATTTTTTCATCTATAGATAGGATGTTTGCATAATACCCTTCTCGTACAATTGTCTTAACCTCGTCCTCTGTTATGTTCAATTCATTAGCAACTTCCTTATTCGTCACTTTACGTAACAGTTTTTGTTCCAATTGCTCAAAAGTTGTTTCAATCCGCTTTGCTTTTTCTCTTGCACTCCTAGGAAGCCAATCTTCTTTTCTAAGCCCATCTAATATAGCTCCTCGAATTCGAAAAGAGGCATATGTATCGAATTTTAAATCTCTTGATAGATCAAATTTTTCTAATGCATCATAAAGACCCACCATTCCTAGACTCATTAAATCTTCTTTATCAACAGATTTAGGTAACCCTGAAGCAATTCTATTCACATGATAACTAACAAGCGGTATATATTTACGAATCAACATATCAGCTGCATTTGCATCTTTTGCATTTACCCATGAATCCCAATATTGTTGATCTTCTAGCGTATTCAAAATACATACACCTTCCTTTATTTGTGATAAGGGTCATTTTTATATTTCTTTCATCCTCTTGCTTGCCGTCTTTATCACCAATAAATTTGAAACAGTATTAAACTCTACTGTTCGACCGTTAGAGCCGCCAACATCAGAACTGATTACAGGCACACGGTACTTTTGTAAATGAATATTTACTGCTTCCACGTTACGAGGACCTATTCTCATCAGCTCATTTGACGTGAATTTAAACATTTCAGAACCACCTGCAATCTTCGCCTTTAAACTTTCTCGTTTAGCTCCATTTTCCAAAAGTGTGTGAATCAAGACTGGAATCGCCGTATCTACATATTTAGCTTTATTAAGATTTGTATATTTCGCTAATGTTGAATCTGGAAGCATCACATGAGCTAAACCTGCTAAACTATTTTTCGTATCGTATACTACGATGGCAACACATGAACCAAGTCCTGATGTCCTAATAGAGAATGGCCTTTTAACAACATTCATTTCTGCAATTCCAACTTTTACAACTTCTCGTTTCTCCATTATGGTTAAACTCCTAATCTTTGAAAAAAGGAAGAAAATGAGTCTGGGTCTATAAACAGAAAGAATTGACCATTAATAATTGTTTCTAGAGGGTCTTCTTCCTCAAAAATGGCTGATTCAATTGCGATCACTTGATCTCCTAATCGAGATGTTTCTAGCAACCCTTCAGAAATAATGGCTCCGAACATATCAACGACAAGCTCTGGGACCGATGGATATACATTGAGGTGAACAAAATCAGCTAATGATGAAACATAGGAACCTAATAATATATTCCCCATCTCTAATAAAGCAGAGTTTACAAGTTCTTTGTTCTCTTCTAATAGATTTAAACAATGAACACCAGTAAGGACGGATGCAAAACTTTCCGCTTGCATCAAAGGAAGAATTAAAAATACTGAGCCATTTACTTCTCCTTTCATCCGAACGGAAATGCTTGCAACCACCTTGTCGGCTCCAACTGTATTCAACAGTTCGTTAAAAGAGGATAACTTAACATTAGGGATATTGATATTCACTCTTTTATTAACCATTTTTGAAAATGCAGTTGCAGAATGAGCCGCTCCTATATTGGCGATTTCTTTCAATACATCCACTTGAATGGTAGAGATTTGATGTAAATTCTTCATAGCTAACCTCTAATTCCTAGCAAATGTAGGGTATCCATAACCATGATAATCTTGTCATCCATTTTAGTTACCCCTTTAATAAAAGGCTCTTCAATTGATCCTACTACTGAAGTCGATTTTTCTATATTTTCTTCCGACACTTCAAAAACGTCTTTCGCTTCATCTACGATCATTCCAATAGAATATTGATCATTGTTCAGGATAATAATTCTTGTTGCATCCGTTAAAACACCTTTACTGAAACCTAACTTCGTTCCTAAATGAATAACGGGAGTAATGACACCACGCAAGTTTGTTACTCCCTCAATAAAATCCGGTGTACCTGGTACCCTTGTAATAGGCAGGATTTTTTCTATTGATAATACATCTTTTACGTCAACAGCGTAATCTTGATCACTCAGTTTAAAATGTATGTATTTTAGTCTATTAGACAAAACCAACACCTCCAATAAATGTGCATAATATCTATAATATAAGAGAATGACAATCAATGATTAGAACAACTTCTCCATCTCCTAAAATAGTTGCCCCCTGAAAGGCAGAAGCATCTTTTAAGTATTCACCAAGTGACTTTAATACAACTTCTTGATGACCAACAAAACGATCGACTAGTAAACCAGCTAACTTCTTACCCTTTTGAACGATGACAATTGAAAGTTGATCTTCTTCATTCTTTTTTTTAGGAATATTGAATACTTCATGTAAATTTATTAACGGTACAATGGTCCCTCTATAATCAATGACTCGTTGATTACGAGAATCCATCACTTTTTCCTTACTAATGACAATAGATTCAATAATTGTCGTAATTGGAATTGCATATTTTTCTTTATTAAGTTGAATCAACATGACCGAAATAATGGACAAAGTGAGAGGAAGTTGAACAGAAAACGTAGAGCCTTTTCCAATCTCTGAAGTAATCGAGATTGTTCCTCCTAATGATTCAATCGTATTTTTCACTACGTCTAATCCTACGCCTCTACCTGAAACATCTGATACTTGCTGTGCTGTTGAAAAACCTGAAGAAAAAATCAAGTCAAAAACTTGGTGATGAGACATTTTTTCAGCCTGTTCTTTGGAAATGATCTCACGGTCAATCGCTTTATCTAACACTTTCTTTTGATTAATACCAGCCCCATCATCACTTATTTCCACAACAACGTGATTACCATTATGAAACGCTGTCAATGCTAAAGATCCTTGTTCTTTTTTTCCAGCTTTTTTACGTTCTAATGGGGGTTCTATTCCATGATCTAAAGCGTTGCGAATAAGGTGAACTAAGGGGTCTGATATTTCCTCAATAACGGTTCGATCTAGCTCTGTTTCTGCTCCAGTAATATAGAGCTGTACTTCTTTATTCAATTCTTTAGACAACTTTCTTACCATTTTAGGAAAACGATTAAATACCGTTTCAATTGGAATCATACGCATGTTTAAAATAATCTCTTGTAAATCCGATGAAGTTCTCGTGATGCCTTCAACTGTTTCTTGTAAATTACTATTGTTTAATTGTGTAGAAATTTGCTCAAGTCGCCCTCTTTTAATAACGAGTTCTTCCAAGAGGTTCATTAATTTATCAAGCCTATCAATATTCACTCTAATCGTTTTATTTACATTGATGCTAATATTTGAGGTTGCCTGTCCAGTCGTTTTTTTTGATTTTTTCGATTCTGATTTTGAAACATTTTTTTCAATAGATGATAATTCCTCGCTATTTACTTGGTCTATTTGCACTGACTTAATTTCAGAAATATTTAAGATTCCATTTTGAACTTCCTGATCCATATCATTTGTTACAAGCGTAACCGTAAAGTGATGATCAAATTGTTCTTCTTGTAACATTTCTACAGATGGGGTTGACGATAGAACTTCTCCTATTTGCTGTAAGTATTCAAAAATCATAAAGACTCGAGCTGCTTTTAATGAGCAATCCTCTTGCAAGTCAATGGTTATTTTAAAGACATTAAAACCTTGAACTTCTGCCTCCTGAATAACTTTAGTGGAATAATCATCATACGGCTTCTCTTCTGATTCATTTGAGGTAGTTGTCTTACCTTGACTCAATAGTTCCTTAAGGTTAGAAATAATATCTGTAAGTTCAAAATCCCCAACTTCTTCTTGTTCTTCTATTGAAATCAGCATTGCTTCTAATAAATCGATTGCTTCAAAAAGAATGTCGATGATATGTGAAGTTACAGAAAGCTTTTCATTTCTTATTTCATCTAAAACATTTTCAAGCTGATGAGTTAAATCAGCAATATGATTAAACCCCATCGTCGCACTCATGCCTTTTAACGTATGGGCAGAACGAAAAATTTCGTTTATGTATGAAAGGTTAGCGGGCTCCTTTTCTAGTAAAAGAAGTTTTTGATTGCAAGACTGTATATGTTCTTTACTCTCTTCAATAAATAGATCGAGATATTGACTCGTTTCCATACTGGACACCTCACTATATATTTACAACTCTTCTGGCTATATCGTCCAAGTGGATGATTTCATCTATTAGATTCGCCTCTATGGCTGATTTAGGCATACCGTACACAATTGCACTTTCCTGCGATTCTGCTATTGTAGTAACATTTTCCTTTGCCTTTAAATCTCTCATCCCTTTTGTACCATCTTTGCCCATACCCGTTAATAAGATCGCCACTTTATAATAATCGTTCAGTTCACTAACAGAACGGAACAAAACATCCACTGATGGGCTATGCACATACTTCGATGAATTAGGGGAAACGTTTAATATTATATTTTTTGCGGATTTTTTCACTTCCAATTGAAAACCACCAGGCGCAATATATACATATCCACTTTTAACCACCTCTCCATCTCTCGCTTCTTTAACAGAAAGACTCGCTTGTTTATTTAGACGTTCTGCAAGTGAATGAGTGAAAGAGGGAGGCATATGTTGGGCAATTAAAATTGGAACTTTAAAAGCTAATGAAAATTGTGGTATTAGTTTTTGCAATGCTTTTGGACCTCCTGTGGAAGCACCAATACATATGATTTTTTCCAATTGGAATCGCCTACCTATACTATTAAAAGTCATTAAGTCTATTTTACTATTTTTAAATATACAATACTAGAAAACACATAGAAAAAATGAATATAAATAGTTCTTTATACCTAAATATCCAATCCTTAATCCTATCCATGTTTTAATTATGTTTCATATACCCATATACTTAATCACTCATGTTAACTACACCGACGCTTTTTACTTCTATCATGGAGTCTAGTTCGTTATAAGAAAGGACGGGCACAGATGGAATGACCCTTTCAATAAGTTGTCTAATATACATACGAATAGCGGGTGAGCACAAAATAATCGGCTGTTGCTGTCTCATCGATAGTTTTTCTACTTCGTTTGAGATTGAGTGAACGACCTGTTGTGAAAGAGATGGATCTAAAGACAAGTAATTTCCTACTTCTGTTTGCTGAACTCCTTCTGCTACAACCTTTTCAACTTGACTTGAAAGAGTGATAACTTGAAGCGTATTTACATTTTCACAATAAGTATCCGTAATTTGCTTCGCCAGCGACTGCCTTACATATTCACCTAATAATTCAGTATCCTTCGTCATCTTCCCATAATCTGCTAAAGTTTCGAAAATTTTCGTTGCGTTTCTAATAGACACCTTCTCTTTTAAAAGCTTTGCTAAAACTTTCTGGATATCTCCTATTGTTAAGAGGGCTGGTGTGACTTCCTCTATCAGAACTTCATTTGTTTCTTTAATATGGTCCACTAATTGCTTCGTTTCCTTCCTACCAAGCAGTTCATGTGCATGATTTCTTATTAGTTCAGTTAAATGTGTTGATACAACAGAAGACGGATCAACGATTGTGTAACCTAGCATTTCTGCCTGATCTTTTTTCTCTTCCTTAATCCACTTCGCTGGTAGTCCAAAAGAAGGTTCAATTGTTTCAATTCCTTCAATGACATCATCCTCCATACTAGGAGACATGGCTAAAAAATGGTCTAGTAACAATTCTCCAGAGGCCACTTCACTACCCCAAATTTTCAGTCGATATTCATTCGGATTGAGCTGAATATTGTCACGAATTCTCACTACGGGTATGACAACTCCTAATTCAATGGCTAGTTGCCTTCGAATCATCACAACTCTATCCAACAAATCTCCATCTTGCTTCACATCCGCCAAAGGAATTAATCCATAACCAAATTCAAACTCTATTGGATCCACATGAAGTAAATCTAACATGTTTTCTGGTGTGCTTTTTTTAAGCGCGTTAGAATCCTCTTCTGTTTTTTCATCATTAGATTCTTCTTCCTTCTCACTTCTAGACAATGAATATCCGCCAAATGCGAGCAAACTAGCGACAGGTCCTGTAATAATCAGTCCAATAGGTGTAAAAACACCTAGCAAAAAGATGGATCCTGCTGCTACATACAACATCTTCGGATAGGCTAGTAATTGCGTCATAATGTCGTTGCCTAAATTTCCTTCTGACGCTGCTCTTGTAACAACAATTCCCGTAGCTGTTGATATTAAAAGAGCGGGTATTTGACTGACGATTCCATCACCAACCGTTAATAAAGTGTAATGTGAGGCAGAATCCGGTAAGCTCATTCCTTGTACAACCATCCCAATAATAATTCCAAACAAAATATTGATCAGGACGATAATGATTCCGGCTATCGCGTCTCCTTTTACGAATTTACTCGCACCATCCATCGCTCCGTAAAAGTCTGCTTCTCTTGATATTTTCTCTCTTCTTTCACGAGCATGATTTTCCGAAATAATCCCAGCGTTTAAATCTGCATCAATACTCATCTGTTTTCCCGGCATCGCATCTAACGTAAATCGGGCGGCTACTTCTGATACTCGTTCTGCCCCCTTTGTGATCACGACAAACTGTATGACAATTAATATTAAAAAGACAACAAAACCGACTAACACATTCCCGCCTACGACAAAGGTCCCGAACGTTTCGACAACTTTCCCTGCCTCACCTTTGGACAAAATGGACCTGGTCGTTGATACATTTAATCCTAGGCGAAACAAAGTTAATAATAATAAAAGCGATGGAAAGATAGAAAACTGTAAGGACTCTTGCATATTCATCGAGGTAAGAAGAACTAGCATAGCTAAAGAAATATTAATAATGATTAAAAAACTTAGCATCCAAGAAGGAAAAGGGATAATTAACATAGCAACAATTAAAATAACACTAAATAATACAGATAAATCTCTTAGTTTCATGATGTTCCTCACCTCAAACTATAACTAAAACGTTGGACTTTATTTCTTCCCTTTCAATTGATAAACATAGGCGATGATTTCAGCGACTGCTTGAAAAAACTCCTCTGGTATAGCCGTTCCTATTTCTACTTGATGATACAAGCTTCTTGCAAGAAGACGATTTTCTAAAGTTACAATATCGTGTTCTTTAGCAATATCTTTTATTTTTAACGCGATAAAATCAATACCTTTAGCAACAACCAAAGGAGCATCATTTGCAGACTGATCATACTTTAAAGCGATTGCATAATGAGTTGGATTTGTAATAATAACATCTGCGGTTGGTACTTCTGCCATCATTCTTCCCATAGCCATCTCTTTTTGTTTCTGCTTTACTTTTGACTTAATAAGCGGGTCACCTTCCGTTTTTTTATGTTCATCCTTTAAATCTTGTTTGGACATCCGGATATTTTTTTCAAAATCATACCTTTGATATAAATAATCTAAAATAGCAACAAATAATAGAGAGAAGGCCGTATATAACCCTACTTGTGCAGTTAACTTTGCTATAAATTGAAAAGAATTAGGGACCGAAACTAATGGTAAACGAACAATTTCTGGCCAATGATAATAAATGACAAAAAAAGCCGTTCCGCCCACCACCATAATTTTCAAAAGTGACTTGACTAGTTCCACTATAGCTCTAATTGAATAAATTCTTTTAAATCCTTTAATTGGATCTATTCTCTCTAACTTAATCCCAATAGCCTCTGTTGAAAAAAGAAACCCGACTTGTAAATAGTTACTAAATATCCCTGCAATAAAAGAAACGAGCATAACCGGACCCACGATATATACCGCTCTCATTGTATATTCTATAAACACTTGTTGAATCGTTTCTTCAGTAAGTGTTGTAGATAAATTATGTTCAAAAGAATATGCAAACATAGAAGTCAAGTTATCACGTAAAAAACCACCGATAAATAAAAACGAAATAAACACAAATATCAAATTAAAAGCTGTATTCAAGTCCGCACTTTTAGCGACTTGTCCCTTTTTCCGTACATCTTGTTTCTTCCGCGGAGTCGCTTTTTCAGTCTTTTCTCCATTGAAAAATTGGAGATCTATCTTTAACAATTTCATGTTTAAGCTCCTAATACAACTATGATATTACGAATGATTTCTGCCATTAATTCTAAAACATTCTCAATTAAGAAGAAGATAGGAGACATGACAAGAAGTAATGCCATAAAACTAACAGCAATTTTTATCGGAAATCCAATTACAAATATATTTAACTGAGGAACCGTTTTGGCTACGATCCCTAAAGCAACATCGACTATGAATAACGTACCTACTATCGGGATGGCCATCTGAAAAGCAATTAAAAACATTTTACTAAAAGTATCAACGATTAAATCCATAAGTGGTTGATCAAATGCATTAATTTTGATTTGATCAACCGGAATGGATTGATAACTGAACATAATCCCATCTATTAATACGTGATGAGCGTTAATCGTTAACATTAAATACAGTGTTAAAACGGATAAAAACTGTCCCATAAGTGGACTTTGTGCTCCCGTTTGTGGATCAATCACATTTGCGATGGCGAATCCCATTTGAAAGTCAATAAAACCACCTGCGATTTTAACCGATGTTAAGATTATATAAGCGCTAAAACTAATGGACAGCCCAATAAACATCTCTTTTAAAATAAGAAAGTAATAAAACCGATTAATGTCCATTTCCGGTAGAGGTAGACTAATTGAAATAAATAAGGCGAGAGCAAACGAAAATGCAACCTTATGTGTATTAGGTATGGTCCGATATGAAAACAATGGTAATGTCAGCATATAAGATGAAATTCTCGTCAAGACTAATAAGAAAGCAGGAAAGGAGTCAGTGATTGTCATTATCCTACGAACTCATGGAGCTGACTCAAAATATCATACGCATAAGAGAGCATGACCGATAACATCCAAGGACCAAAAATGACCAAACCGACCAAAACAGCAATAATTTTTGGAATAAATGCGAGTGTTTGCTCTTGAATTTGTGTAGTTGCTTGAAAAATACTAACAACTAAACCTACTATTAATGCTAACAATAGCAGTGGACCTGCAATCATTAAGGTCGTATAAACTGCCTTTTCGGCAATAGAAATAATCATCTCACCGTTCAACATCTTCACCTACTAACTATATGTAACTGTATAAAAACCTGATCAACTATACTATCTTTAAAAACTTTGTAACAAGGAACGAACAACTAAATACCACCCATCAACTAATACAAATAATAAAATTTTAAAAGGCAACGAAATCATAACAGGA
This sequence comes from Bacillus carboniphilus, assembly GCF_020524035.2. NCBI lineage: Bacteria > Bacillati > Bacillota > Bacilli > Caryophanales > Bacillaceae > Bacillus > Bacillus carboniphilus. Next base: position 998,992 of record NZ_CP129013.1, read on the forward strand.
GGTAACATCATCATTCCCATAGACATTAAGACACTTGCCACAACCATATCAATGACTAAAAACGGGATAAAAATCATAAAGCCAATTTGAAATGCTGTTTTGATTTCACTGATGGCAAATGCAGGGACCAACGCCATTAACGGAATATCGTCTAATGAATTGACCTGTTCTATTTCTGCATACCTTAAAAATAACGATAGATCCTTTTCTCTTGTATGTTTGCTCATGAACTCCTTAATAGGAGGCTCTGCTTTTTCATATGCCTCTTCCAATGTTAACTCTTCGTTTAATAAAGGTTGCAACGCTTCATCGTTCAATTGAGCCAACGTAGGTCCCATCACAAAAAAGGTCATAAACAAGGCTAAGCCAATCAAAACTTGATTTGGTGGTGTTTGTTGTGTCGCGAGTGATGTCCGAACAAACGAAAGTACAATAATGATTCTTGTAAAGCTCGTCATTAAAATTAAGATGCCTGGACCAACAGATAAAATCGTTAATAACAGTAAGAGCCGAATAGACGTCGAAATGTTTTCTGAGTCATTAAATATCTCAACAAATTCATTCATCTCTTTGCATGCCTTTCTCTTCTTGTGAATCTTTATGGTTACTTTTCTTGCCTAATGCTTTCAAAAGCTCTTCCTTAAAAGTGAATGGTTCCTTTTTTCGCTTCTTTTTGAAAATCGCTTCAATAGGTGCTACCTTTATAGGAGAGCTCATTTTTTCTTCATATTCTTTTTTTAGAAGTTCTACTTCTCTCTCATCTTCTATCTCTTTTAATAATTGAATGGATTCTCCTACACCTACTACCAATACCCGATCACCGACTTTTATCAATTGAACGGAACGATTATTTCCAAGAGGTGTTCCACCTAAGTTTTCAACATTGCGTAAAGATCGATTATTTAAACTACGAAAATTAAGCAATCGGATAAAGAAATATAAAATGAGTAATACGAAAAAAAGTGCCGCAATCATCTTCACAAAATCCCAAATAGAAATGGAGTCTGGTGGTTTTGTATCGTCATCTTCTAAAACAGGCTGTTCTTCTTTGTTTTTATTTTTTAAACTATCCTCTACTGACCCTGCACTAACAGCTAAGGAAGGAATAAGCAAGATTACTAGCATAATGGTTAATAGAAACTTACGGCTCATAAAATCCCTCTTCATTTAGGATAACGTTTTATAGATTGCTTCAAGAACTCGATCTGCTTGAAAAGGTTTAACAATAAAATCATTTGCTCCGGCTTGAATTGCATCAATGACCATCGCTTGCTGCCCCATCGCTGAACACATAATAATTTTAGCTGCTGGATTGATCTCCTTTATCTCCTTTAAAGCAGTAATCCCATCTTTTTCTGGCATCGTTATATCCATCGTCACTAAATCTGGTTGATATTCTTTATATTTCTCAACTGCTTGCATTCCATCTGAAGCTTCTGCTACAACATTAAAACCGTTTTTATCTAAAATATCCTTAATCATCATTCTCATAAAAGCTGCATCATCCACAATTAATACTGAAAAACTCATCAACAGTCCTCCCTTGTTTTAAATAGATACGTCGTTCATTCATTTAAATTTTTGATTCTTTCGGAATGGCTTAAAATATCCGTTACTCGAACCCCAAAGTTTTCATCAATTACTACAACTTCACCTTTAGCAACAATCTTGTCATTTACTAAAATATCAACAGGTTCTCCTGCAAGTTTATCTAGTTCAATAATTGATCCTGATGACCAACTAAGAATTTCTTTCACAGATCTCTTTGTTCTCCCAAGTTCCACTGAAACTTTTAAGGGAATATCTAATAACATATTCAAGTTATTTATGTCATTTGTTGCTTGTTCTTGAGAAGGTGAATCAAAAGAAGTAAAATCAACTGTTTTCACTTCAACAGACTCGTCTTTTTCATTTTCTACATGAGTTGCATTTGACACAGGCTGTTTTTCTTTAGAAGGGTGTACTTGGTCTTCTTTAGTTGCAGGCGCACTTTTTATCTCTCCCTCCGATTTGTTTAATAAATCATCAATTAGCTCTTTGGCGAAATCAATCGGCAATAACTGCATGATATGTGAATTGATTAAATCTCCAATAATGAGCTTAAATGAAACTTTTATTAATAAGTCTTCATGAGGAATCGAATCTGTTCCTTCTCCTTCTTTCACGTCTAATAGTTCAATTTTGGGTGGAGAAATATCAACCTTTTTATTAAACACAGTGGACATAGAAGTAGCAGCAGAACCCATCATTTGATTCATCGCTTCTTGTACAGCACTGATTTGTAACTCTCCTAATTGATTACTTACGTTTTTTCCGTCACCACCGAGCATTAAGTCCGCTATAATAGCGGCGTCATTTTGTTGAATGACAAGTAAATTATTTCCAGTGAATCCTTTTGTATATTTCACATCAATAGCAACATACGGATGGGGAAATTCTTTTGCTAAATTACTTTTTTGTACAACCGAAACGAGCGGAGTCGTTATCTCTACTTTCTGATTTAGCAACGTTGATAAAGCGGTAGCAGAGCTACCAAATGATATATTGCCTATTTCACCGATTGCATCTTGTTCGATTGTTGACAAATAGTCAGATAATGCAATTTGGTTATTTTCTTGTTCATTTGCAGGAGGTAAGTCAACATTTTTTAAAAGGGCATCTATTTCATCCTGAGATAACATATTGTTATCCATTTATTTCACCTCTCTTATCGTGATCAATGATTTGAACAGCTAGTTTTCTCTTTATTTTTCCTGGTTGAGCAAAAAATTTATGAACATGACCTATTTTTAATGAAAGTGGTTCGTCCAACTCTTTCTTCAAAGGGATGACATCCCCTGTTTGTAAAGAAAGAAATTCCTCAACGGTGATAGAAGAAGATCCCAACTCAGCTACTACCGGAACATGCGCATTCTTCAATTGTTCTTCTAGTGCTTGAAGCTCTTTTTGTTCAGGCTCTTTTCGGTCCGTTTGCATGAAGTAATGACCTGAAAGTTTTGGGATAATTGGCTCTAAAACAATTTGGGGAATACATAAATTTATCATCCCACTAGAATCACCAACATTTGTATTTAAACTAATCACGACAACGGTCTCATTAGGGGAGACCATTTGTAAAAATTGTGAATTAACTTCAAACTCAACCATTGAAGGCTCTATATCAATAACTGTACTCCACGCTTCTTGATAGCTCTCTAGTGACCTTTCAAACAAGCGAGATATAATGGTTGTTTCTATTTCTGTCAACCGGTCAATTTTATTCATGGAAGTCCCTAAACCACCGAGAAGCCGGTCCATCATTGCATAGGCTATATTAGGATTGACCTCCATCAAGACTCTTCCTTGAAGTGGTTGCATTTCGAACATATTTAATACAGTCATCTTTGATATTGAGCGAATAAATTCTTCATAAGGAAGCTGATCAACGGATGCAACCGATAAATGTACATATGTTCTCAACTGTGCTGAAAAATAAGTTGTTAACAGTCTTGCAAAGTTTTCATGAATTCTTGTGATGCTGCGGATTTGATCTTTAGAAAAGCGCAGCGCACGCTTAAAATCATATATTTTTACTTTCCTTGCCTCTTCTTCCTTGCGAAGCTCATTTGCATCCATTTCACCTGTTGATAACGCTGACAACAAGGCATCTATTTCATTTTGGGATAATACTTCATTTGACAAAAACGTCTCACCTCCTATGAAAAACTGAAACCGCTTCAAAAAAGAAACCATTTACATGTTTTTAACCTATTTATTGAACGATAAATGAGGTCATATAAATCTCATTTACTTGACCAGTTTCCATAAGCCCATCGATCTCTTCCGAAAGATTTTCTTCATATTTCTGTTTTCCTTCAGCCGATTTTAATTCATCCTTCGTCATAATCGATAGCTGCTTAATGATGATATCTTTTATTTGAAACGTTCTTTTTTTCTAGTTCTTCTGTCGCTTCCTTTTCATTCATCTCGAAGGTAAAGGATACTTTTACAATACTCTCATCCGCCAAATTTGTCGTTAGCTCTTCCATTTGAAATGAGGTATTTTCTAGATCTTTAACAGCCGACTGTTCTACAAGGAATGTAAAACTGTACCAAGTTCCACCAGCCAAAATGCCTAATAAAATGAACAGGTATACCCAGCCTCTTTTTTTCACCGTTATCACCTGCTTTCTAACTTATTACATTTCTATGCTATCTCTTTAGATTCACTAACTCTTGTAAAATCTCATCGGAAGTAGAAATGATTTTCGTATTCGATTGGAAACCTCGTTGAGCTACGATCATTTCTGTGAATTCTTCAGATAAGTCAACATTCGACATTTCAAGAGAACCTGCACTGATTAAGCCAACTCCACCTTCACCTGGAATTGTAAATTCATCAAGGTCAATGCCGTTGCCTTCTACATCTATGGTTCCTGAGTTAACAGTCTCTCGATATAAGTTATTTCCGGATAACTCCAATCCCCCTTCATTTGCAAAGTTAGCAATGACTAACCGGCCAGCGACCTTTAACTCACCCTCACTATTGACAAATGTAACGGTACCATCTTGACCAATGCTAAAGCTTTGTGCCGTTTCAGGAATTTGAATTAACCCTGGAGAATCACTAAGATTACCTGACCAAGAAGGATTTTGCAACGCTTGTGCCTTGTTTTCAAATAAGATGACTTCATTACTTATGTCTGTAATATCTAGACCATAGGATGATAGCGTATTTTTCAAATTGTTTATGTCATTCCAAAATGAATTGTCAACTCCATTACTTGAAACAGGAATATTAATGGAATTTTCATCTAATTGCTCAATGGAATTTGTTATCTCAGTAATAATATCCTTAATTGGTGATGTTTCATTAAAGGTATTGATAACCGAATTCAAACTGTCAACTCCTTGATTAAATTCGTCGTAGTTTGAATTAAAGTCTGTAACGGATGTTTTTAAGTTTTCATGTATTGTTTCTAAAGCATTATATGAAGAGTCTAGTGCGTTTTTAATAGCACCTGTATTAGGAAACCCTGCTTCTTCCCACCGATCATAAGCTTCATCATAACTAACAAGCGCATCATAATAGGCCTCTGCCCTTTCAGAAACTTCTTGTATTGACGAATACATATCTGAAAATGGCTGATTAAACGACAAGATTCCAGTTAGAGCTTCATTACTTTTGTCTATGGTTGCATCTGTTGGAACGGATTTCTCGCCAGCTTGTCCGATTGCATACAGTCCGCCAGAGGTAACTAAATACCCATTTTCATCTAAGTAAAAGTTTCCAGCTCTCGTATAAGATAGATCCACTGCTCTATTAATTGAACCCGAAATAAGGTTACTTCCTAACTGTCCTTTTTGATCCATGTTTACTTTCGTAAGATCTTGAATGGCCCCTACAGGGAAAAACCCATCACCAGAAATTGATAAATCTAATTGTCTACCTGTTGTTTGTGTTGAGCCTGTTGTGTGAATTTGGTCGATCGATCCTATTTTAGAACCAAGACCCACTTGCTGTGAGTTCACCCCACCTTGCGACCCTGTTGCTGAAATCGCTCCTGAAATTTGTTGGCTTACTAAATCTTGAAAAGTCACCCTACTTTTTTTAAACGCAGTCGTATTCACATTGGCAATATTATTTCCAATGACATCAAGCTTTGTTTGAAAATTTTTCATTCCACTAATTCCGGAATATAATGAACGAAGCATATAAATCCCTCTCCTTTATTAAGTTTTTTTATGAACTTATCTTAGTTACTAATTGACTATCAATTTCTCGTCCGTTTTCTAGTTCAAGAATAATAGATGATCCATTTTGTTTTACAGCTGTCACAATTGACGATGATTCACTTATTTCTTGGGTAAGCCATTCTACCTCTTTACCAATTAACTGTGAAGTCGAAAGAAACGATTGATTTGACTGAGAATCTATTAATTGTGTTAACGTCGAATTCATATTTGTCATTTGCTCTAAAGTTGAGAAATTCGCCATTTGTGAGATGAATTCTTTATCTTCCATTGGGTTCATTGGACCTTGATGTTGTAGTTGGGTAATTAAAATTTTCAAAAAATCATCTTTGTCTAAATTCGAATTTCCACTTGAAGAAGTCGTTTGCGTTGCATTCGATAAATAAAGGTTTGAATCAATTTGTGTAGCCATTTGTTCCTCCTATAAACGAGATTGGATCATATTAAACAATTGGTCAGTAAAGCTTATATCATTAGCTTCTTCTTGATCCTCTGCTTCTTCATCAGCCTGTTGTTCTCTTTCTTTTTCTTGACCATCTTCCTTTATAAAGGAACTATTGAATTGTTCTCCTATTTCAAAACGATCAATATGAATTGAAAAATGAGGTAAATTCCTTTGTAGAGATTGAATGTTTGTATCTAAAAGCTCTTTTGCCGATTGTGAATTTGCAATCAGTTTAGCCATCCTCTGTCCTTCTTTTTCTACTATTGATATCGTAATCGTTCCTAAATGTTCAGGTGTTAACTTTAATACTAATCGACTAGTTCCATTTGGATGATGATTGAAATTCCCTTTCTTAATGGCTATAAGGATTTGATCCATAAATCGATAACTGTTCAATTCTCCCTTTTTTGACCCGTCACTCGTAACTTGAGGGCTATCTAATTGGTTAGTTGAAAAAGGAAACGTTATCAGCTGATTTAGCTCTTTATTCGACTGTTGAGCACTACTTAACAATCGGTCAAATCCATTCACTTTCATTTTTGGGTCATGAAGAGATCCTTTAGTAAATGGTTCTGGAAAATTTGAAAGAACCGTATTATCGACTTTTTGTTGGCCCTTTATTTTTAATAGTTCGCCAGGGTTCATTTTTTGAAGTAATGGATGCTTCACTATGTTTTTTTCATTAAATAGACCAAGTTTATCCATAATTTTTAGTTCGACATTATTTATTAAATTAGCTAATTGTGATAAAAAAACGACTTTTGTAATGGTAGGATACTGTTTTTTGTCTATAAATTTTTGACCAGATTCTTCACTCACTATTTTTTTAAGAATGGATAATTCCTTACCTATATCAACATTCAAAGAAGATGATAGATCATTTCTTTCACTATTTAATGGTAGAATTTTTTCAGTTCCATCCTTTTTAATAGGAGTAGCAATGTACTTCTCATAAAAATGAGTTACTATTTGTTTCGAAAAACTTGATAAGTTCTCGCTTTCTATCCATTCTTTAAAAGGGATTTCTAAATTGTCTATTTAAGCTCTTTTATCTCACACACTAATTCTCCGCTATTTAGTACAATTTCATTTTCAACTGAATCTACTTCCAAAAAACTTTGTAACTCATTCAATAATGATGATGAGTCAATTAATTGATGATTACTAAGATGCTCATTTTGTTGTAAAAGGCTTAATAAATTCTCACTTTCTATCCATTTTCCAAAAGACCCTTCAAAATTATCTATCAATTCATCTATTTCATTCATTAACTCATCCTTACTAATAGCGATCTCTTTTTCACTCAAATCCATTGTTAGTAAGTCTCGTATTTTTTCTAAAAGAGGTTTAGCATGATCGTCTGTCTTTTTTGGCTGACCATGTTGACTTTCACTAATAATGTCATTCAAGACGTTCATGAAAGGAGGGATATAATCCGCCTTATCGGCTCTGACGGTACTTTTCGAATTATGTAATTGATACAACGATAAATTGTTGACCTGCAAACTATCCCTCCTTTTTAGTTTTCATTTGCCATCAGAAGCTTTGTATAAGAAGCCGCTTTATTTGGTGGCATTTCAGCTAATACTTCAGCTAGCTTTCTTTCCTTTAAAGAGGATAAAATAACTAATCCCTCTTCTTCTTTTAATTCAAGGATGATGCAGCAGCATCTTTGCTCTTCATCTCATTGTACATTTTGGTTACCTTTTTAGAATCAACTTGATCTTCAACAACCTCTTCACTGGATAATTGATCAACCGTTTCATTCAACTTTGTAATTTCTTGTTCTTTTTCTTCAAGCTCCAGTTGTAGTTCCGTTAATTGTTGTTCGTACTGCTCAATTGTTTCATCATTTTTATGGTTGTCACTTTGTGTTTGAACGGGTTTGTTCATCTTGAGAATTTCCTAAAGATAAGAATGAGAACAAATTGGAAACTTGTTCATTTTCAGACTGGAGATACAAATAACCAAAAAGGCCAATAGAAACAATAATAACAATAGATAGTAAAATTTTGATAATCTTAAAACTCTTCATACACACACCTAATTTCTTACAAATGAAAGGTTTGCCAGTTCATCTAACGACTTCATTTCTTGAAGACTCATCTCTAATCGTTTTTTATTCTCAACATTTTCTTTCATCTTTTGAAATTTTTTCACATCGATTGTTTTTTCTGTTACTTTCTGGTGCTTTTGATTCATATTTGTACGGTAAATCGAAACTAGCTTTTGATAGTGGCTAATCGTTTGTTCAAGATTATCTAAAAATTGTTGTTGACTTTTCAGTTCTTGAATCGGTAGTCCTTTATCAAGCTTTTGCATGCTATGGTTTAATAGCATTTCTTTCTTTTGCAAGGAATCATAAAGTTTCCATGCCATCTGTTCAAATTGTTCTAGTGATTGTTGATATTCTTCTTTTGCTCGTACTTGTTCTTGTTCTTTAATGCGCAGTAACGTTTGATAACGAAAATGACTCAATGAATATTTCTCCCCTTATCCATCATCGTTTCTAGTTGGGTTATACTATCTTCGTATGTCACCACTTCATCTGTTGATTGCTGTAAAAACTCCTTGATTAATGGGTAATATTTGACGGCCTGATCAATCTCTTGTGAAGAACCTTTTTTATAAGCCCCAATTGAAATTAAGTCTTCAGACTCACTATATGTAGACAGAAGGTTGCGCAATTGATTAGCTAGCATTTGGTGCTTTTGATCTGTTATTTGTTTCATTAAACGACTAACACTTTTTAAAACATTTATAGCAGGAAAATGACCTTTATTAGCCAACTGCCGATCTAATACAATATGCCCGTCCAATATTCCTCGAACTGTATCTGCAATAGGTTCATTCATATCATCACCGTCCACTAAGACTGTATAAAAAGCAGTGATGGAGCCGTTTTCATTTGTTCCTGTTCGCTCAAGAAGTTTCGGTAGCATCGTAAAGACAGACGGAGTATATCCTTTTGTTGTTGGTGGTTCACCTGTGGCCAATCCAATTTCCCTTGCAGCAGTGGCCACTCTCGTCACTGAATCCATCATGAACATAACATTCAAACCTTGATCTCTGAAATACTCTGCAACCGCTGTTGCCGTATAGGCAGCTTTAATTCTCATCAATGGAGGCTGATCCGATGTCGCTACAACAAGAATGGAACGTTTTAAGCCGAACTCTCCTAAATCTTTTTCAATAAATTCCTTTACTTCTCTTCCACGTTCTCCTACCAAGACGATGACATTTAAATCAGCATCAGAATTTCTTGATATCATCCCAAGCATCGTACTTTTTCCGACACCGCTCCCAGCAAAAATTCCTGTTCGTTGACCTTTACCAATCGTTAACAGACTGTCAATGGATCGAATACCTATTTGCAAAGTTTCAGTAATCATTGGGCGTAGCAAAGGGTTTGGTGGTTCTTGATCTGTTGACATTGATGTTAATCCACTTGCAAAAGTTGAATGGTCCATCGGTTGCCCAAAAGCGTCTAAAACCTTTCCTATAAGCTGCGAGCCAACTTTTATTTTCAAAGGATTTCCCGTTGCTTCTACAATGCTCCCTGAGGAAATGGAATCGATTGTGCTATAAGGCATTAACAAGATCAGTTCATCCTTAAAACCAACGACTTCTGCCGCCACTTTTTCATTACGCTTTTTCCCTGTATGGATAAAGCATAATTCCCCGATTGAGCTTGTTGGACCGATTGATTCAATCATTAAGCCTACTACCCGTTTTACTTTTCCATATCTTTTATAGGAATCTAATTGACTAACGATAGTTGATAGATCATCTAGCATGATGATGATCCCTCTTTCACAATTTCTACTAGCTGCTTTTTTAATTGTTCAAGCTGCGTATCTATTGAAGCATCAATGAGACCATATTTCGACTCAATCATGCAGCCATCTTTATTCATTTGTTCATCTGGATAGATGAATAAATCTGCTTGATTTATTAGGGTCTTTTTTAATTCTTCTTTCGCATCCATCAATAAAGGAAAGCATTCTGGGTTAACGTATATCTTCACTTCAGGATGATCCTTCACATCTTTTAGCACTTTCTTTACTAGTGAAGTCAATAAGGATGGCTTAAGATCCAAGTTCATACCCATAACTTTTTCTGCTATTTGAATACTTAAAGAAACCATTTCTTCTTTTGCAGATTCAAGTTTTTTTTCATACTCCTTTTTAGAAAGAGAAACAATGTTTCTAGCTTGACCCATTAATTCATCATACTGTTTGTTCACTTCCTGCTTTCCTTGTTTAAACCCTTGATTAAATCCTTCTTTTCTTGCTTCCTCTACTAGTTGCTTACGTTCTTCTTCCCATCGTGCTTTTTCTTTTTCAATCTGCTCGATAACTTGATTTTGTTGTTTAGTGGCTTCTTCGATAATCCTAGACGCCTCTATATTTGATTGTTGAACAATCCTCTCATCCAATTCATTTGTTAATTCATTCGTTTTTGTCTGTCTTCTCAACTGAATGGTTATCGGCATTGGATCAATCTTTTTTGTATATGGAGATTTAATAATGTTAGACAATAATATCATCACCCCCACCACGAGCTACGACAATCTCACCAATTTCCTCTAGTTTACGGATAATTGTCACAATGCGTGCCTGCGCTTCTTCCACATCTCGCAAGCGAACAGGCCCCATAAATTCCATTTCCTCTTTAAAGGCCTCAACCATTCTGTTTGACATGTTATTGAATATAATATCTTTAACTTCATCACTTGCTCTTTTCAAGGCAAGCATCAAGTCCTCATTTTCTACTTCACGAATGATACGTTGAATAGCACGAGTATCGAGCGTAACGATATCTTCGAACACAAACATTCTCTTTTTGATTTCTTCTGCTAATTCTGTGTCTTGAATTTGTAGTGCTTCTAAAATCGTTCTTTCAGTCGCGCGATCCACTCCATTTAAAACTTCTACAACCGCTTCAATTCCTCCGGTTTGTGTATAATCTTGGGTAACGGTAGAAGAAAGCTTCCTCTCTAAAACTTGTTCTACTTCATTAATGATTTCAGGTGATGTTATGTCCATCACCGCAATTCTTCTGGCAATATCCGCCTGAACTTCCTGGGGGAGCTCTGATAAAATTTGCCCCGCCTGCGAAGAGTCTAAGTAAGAGAGGATTAAAGCAATCGTTTGCGGATGTTCATTTTGAATAAAGTTGATAATTTGAGCAGGATCCGCTTTCCTTGCAAAGTCAAATGGTCTTACTTGTAAAGTAGATGTTAAACGATTAAGAATTGAATTCGCCTGTTCTTCACCGAGCGCCTTTTCTAAAACCTCTTTTGCGTAGGTGATCCCGCCTCTTGAAATATACTCCTGAGCCATGGCTAAAGAGTAAAATTCCTCCATAATTTGTTCTTTTCTCTCGTTATCTACTGTTTTCACATTCGAAATTTCTAATGTTAATGATTCAATCTCTTCTTCTGATAAATGTTTATAAACAACAGATGCTACATCAATCCCTAGAGAAATTAAAAGAATCGCTGCTTTTTGTTTCCCTGTCAATTTCTTTTGGTCGCTCTTTGCCAATTTTGAATCCTCCCTATTCCTCAGATAACCAAGATCTAATGATTTGGGCAAAACTTTCTGGATTTTCATTTGCTAATTTTTGTAGCTGTCTTTTTTGTTGATCCGATTCAAGTTTCAAATCAATATCGGCATCCTCTTCTTTAGCGTTTTGAGAAGAAAATTCTTCTCCCTCTTTGATAGAGTCCTTATCCTCTGGGTTAGACTTTCGTCTAAACACTAAAATAAGTAATAAAACAATCACGATGATTAAACTAGCAATAAGGATGAAAACCCATACTGGTAAAGATAATAAGCTGTTTGATTCTTCTTCAAAGGTTGCTTTCCCATCAAAGGATTGAACAGAAACGACAATTTTATCGTTTATGTCTTGATCGGTTAAAGGAGTCACTCTGCTGCTCATCTGTTTGGATTGTTGTTCTAATAATGGTTGATAGTATATTTTCGATGTCACTTTTTTGTGAGTTTGTGATTGTTTGAGCCGTTTGTCCATCAGGCGGTTCAACCATGACTTGAATTCCTAAGTCACGAATTTTATAAGGGCTTTCCACAATTTCTTTTTGAATTCGGTTAAATTCATTATTAATTCTTTCTTCTACGCGATCATATTCTCCACTTTCATCAGTAGATGAACTGTCATAGTTATTAATATCATTTTCGCCTGACCCGGGAGTGCCACCTGGGCTTGCTCCTTCTCCAGCATAACTCTCTGTTATTCTTTCAACGCTAACAGCAATTCCTTCATTGTCCTCTGTGCCAACTGGCTCGACAAGGTTTTCTACCCGATTTTCTTGAGAAAAATCAATATCCGTTGTAACTGACACTACGACTTTGTCATGGCCCATCATCGTTCCTAACATTTGTTGTACTTGACGCTGAATCCCTTGTTCCACTTCTTTCTTTACTTCCATTTGCGAAGAAATATTAGCCACTTGATTTTCTTGTTTCATCGTAAAATAGTTGAAATTTTGATCCATAATGACGATATTATCTGTAGATAAACTTGGAACACTTTTTGAAACAAGATGGTAGAGCGCGTTAATATTTTCTTGCTCTAATTGAATTCCGGGACTAATATTCAATACAATCGAAGCAGAGGCTTGTTCATTCGAATCTGATACAAATACAGATTCTTCGGGTAAATTAATCATGACTTTTGCGTCTTTTACCCCTTCAATCCCTTTTATTAGTTCGACTAATTCTGTTTGTGTTGCTTTTAATTTTAGAACATCAAATTCGTTATCCGTCATGCCAAAGCCAATATTTTGACCAAAAAATGAATAATCAATTACGTTCCCACTGGAGGGAATTCCTTCAGCAGCTAATTCAATTTTTAATGAATCAACCAATTCCTCTGGAACTAAGATGGTTTGTCCATCATTAATCACTTCTGATTGAATTCCTTTTGAATCGAGCGTCTCTTTAATCTCACCAGCTTCAGATGGACTAAGGTTACTATATAACGGGATCATGTTTGCTGAAGTAAGCCATACTATTAAACTAATGATAATTCCGATAATTAATATTGGAATGAGGATGAAAAACATTTTATGAATGATAGGTCGATTATTCCATTCCGAAATTATTTTATCTCTCACTTGTACTATTTTTTGTTTCATTCCTTTAAATCCCCCAGCAGCATTCCCTATCTTTTTTAAATTTGCATTCTCATTATTTCTTGATAGGATTCTATTACTTTATTTCTTACCTCCAATGTTGCTTGCAAAGCAACATTTGCTTTTTCCGCTGCAATCATGACTTGATCTAAATCTACATCATGTCCATTCGCCATCATCGTTGTCAGTTTGTCCGATTGAACTTGAAGTTCATTCGTTTCTTTTAATGCTTCTTTTAAATATGTAGAGAAATTTTGATTTGAGTTTGTTATGGATGATGAATATTGCGCGATTGCTTGTGTCGATATTGGTGTTATTGAATTAATCATACGTAACCCTCCTTTTAACCAATCTTAATAAGAAAAGCGCAAGCGCCCGTCTAACGACGCACAACATAGGAACGTCAACTAAAAACAGTCACGACGCGCGAACTAACGCCCGCGCTAGCACTTCGTGTGCATTGCCGCATGAGATAAAGGAAACACGAATAGCCCGAAAGCGGAGGATCTACTAAGTTCAGCCACGTCCTGTGGCAACGTAGATCCACCTCCCTCCTGGAGGCGTCTCCGTTGACTTATCGTAAAGAAATGGAACATCATCTAAAGGCGCACACGTCCTGTGGGCAACGATAATGCTAGCACCTCCTGTGCGGCGAAAGCGCTACTGGGCGCTGGAGCTAGACAAAAATAAAAGCACCATCCAAAAAAGGACAGATTTTTATTCCTTCTTACTCTGCGAAAAAGCATGAGCCTTCAAAACCCTCGTGATTATTTCCCTATTTCAAGTGCTTTCATTAACATGCTTTTAGATGCATTAAAGACTGTAACATTCGCTTCATATGAACGAGTGCTACTCATTAAATCTACCGTCTCTTCCAAAAGATCAACATTAGGCATGTTTACGTATCCTTGTTCATCAGCATCTGGATGACTAGGGTTGTATACTTTCTTAAATGGTGTTTCGTCTTCAACAATAGAAGTTATTTCAACGCCATTCCCTACACGAGAGTCCTCGCCCATTGCTTTTCCAAGGTAAGAAGAAAATGAAGAGTTTGTTGGTTCTGTAACGACCATCTTTCTACGATAAGGCTGCCATTCTCCATCTACATAGGTCCCTCTTGTGCTTTCAATATTAGCCACATTGGAAGAAATGACATCCATTCGCAATCTTTGAGCAGTCAATGCTGAAGCTGTAGTATTTAATGAATGGAACATTTTATTTTCCTCCCCTTATAATAGAATTCAAGGAATTATATTTACCAGAAAGTCTTTCAACAAGAGCATGGTAATAAATTTGATTTTTTGCAAGATTAGACATCTCTTCATCTATATCTACATTATTACCGTTGTGTGAATACGAGCTATCATTGTTCGATACAATACGAAACGAACCTTCTGTCTTGTTAAATTGTAGATGGCGACCGTCAGTACGAGCAGCCTTGATGGCCACTAATTCTGATTGCAATGTAGACTGAAAGACCACTTTCTTCGATTTGTAACCAGGTGTATCAGCATTAGCAATATTATTTGATAGGACTTTTTGCCTTGTATTGGAATAATTAACTGCATTCTCTAATGCTAAAGCTGTATTTGAAAATAAATTCACTTTATCTCCTCTCAATCTTTTAGTCAATTAGTACAGTTTTATGTCGAACTATGCAAAAAACATAATTTAATTGTAAGAAATTCTAGGCAAAAAGTCTATGATTTAGGTAAAAAAAAAGAAGATAATAGGTTCTATTTTTTATATAGGTCTATAGAACTATTTCTAAATACACACTTCTTCATCTTTTTCAGGACTAAAGTCCATTCTCAATTTAGATTTCCTCTTAAAAACCATTAAGAAAAGCGCAAGAGCCCCTCTAGCAACGCAGGTGAGGAACGTCAACTAAGTACAGTCTCACGACGCGCGAACTAACGCCCGCGCTAGCACTTCCTGTGCATCGCCGCATGAGATAAAGGAAACACGAAAGGCCCGAAAGCGGAGGATCTACTAAGTTCAGCCACGTGCTGTGGGCAACGTAGATCCACCTCCCTCCTGGAGGCGTCTCCGTTGACTTATCGTAGAGAAATGGAACATCATCTAAAGGCGCACACGTCCTGTGGGCAACGATGATGCTAGCACGTCGTGTGCTTCGAAAGCGCTACCCGTCGCTGGGCGCTGGAGCAAGACAAAAATAAAAGCACCATCCAAATAAGGAAAGATTTTTATACTTTCTTACTCTGTAAAAAAAAACTCTTTCAACTTAATGAAAGAGTTTTTAGTCACTTACTTTAATGATTTTTTATTTTTTCTAATTCACGTAAAAATTTGTTGTTCAATACTTTAATGTAAGTACCTTTCATACCTAATGACCTCGACTCAATAACACCCGCACTCTCTAATTTACGGAGAGCGTTAACGATAACCGACCGAGTTATTCCTACTCTGTCCGCAATTTTACTAGCTACTAGTAAACCTTCCATACCATTTAATTCTTCGAAAATATGTTCAATCGCCTCAAGTTCACTGTAAGAAAGAGAACTGATCGCCATTTGCACAACCGCTTTACTTCTTGCTTCTTCTTCTATTTCTTCTGCCTTTTCATGTAAAATTTCCATTCCCACGACTGTCGCACCATATTCGGCTAAGATTAAATCATCATCTTCAAATTGATCATTAACGCGCGCCAAAATCAATGTACCTATTCTCTCTCCCCCACCAATAATTGGTACAATTGTAGTCAAACCCGATTCAAAAAGTTCACGATTTTCTACAGGGAATGCTGTATATTCACTGGATATATCAATGTTAGGGGAAGTGCTGGTAATGTTAAATAAGTTTTTAGTATATTCTTCAGGAAATTGACGATCTTCAAGCATTTTTTTCATACGATCGTTTTCAATTTGCTGGTTAATGGCAAATCCTAGTAATTTTCCTCTTCTACTAACAACAAATACATTTGCTTCGATGACATCCCTTAAGGTTTCTGCCATTTCTTTAAAATTAACTGGCTTTCCTGCTGCATTTTGTAACATTGCGTTAATTTTTCTTGTTTTATCTAGTAAAGACATGTTTCATTTCCTCCTATAGCAAATAGCTACATTGTTTATTAAATTGTCAATGTTTATAAAATAAATTGACTTAAATCTTTGTTTTTGGCAATAGTAGCTAACTTCTCATCTACATATTTTGAGTTTATTTCAACCGTTTCTAGGTTTATATCAGAAGCCTCAAACAATAAGTCTTCTAATAATTTTTCTAATATGGTATGTAATCTCCTTGCACCAATATTATCTGTCTCTTGATTGACATCATAAGCTATTTCAGCAATTCTACGTATAGCATCGTCAGAAAATTCTAATTGTATACCTTCCGTTCTTAATAATGCAGCATATTGCTTTAAGATGGCGTTATCTGGTTCCACTAATATTCTTACAAAATCCTCAACCTTCAGTTTGGATAATTCCACTCTAATTGGAAAACGACCTTGTAATTCAGGAATTAGATCGGATGGCTTAGCCATATGGAATGCTCCTGCAGCTATAAACAGAATATGATCCGTTTTAACAGAACCGTATTTTGTAACTACAGTTGATCCTTCGACAATGGGTAAAATATCACGCTGAACTCCTTCTCTTGATACATCAGCCGATGAGTTACTGTTATTTGAACGAGTGATTTTATCAATTTCATCTAAAAAAATGATGCCTGTTTGCTCAGCACGATTCACCGCTTCCTGAGTTACTTCATCCATATCAATCAATTTTTGTGCTTCTTCATTAATTAGTACTTTTCGAGCATCTTTCACAAGTAGCTTTCTTTTCTTCTTTTTCTTAGGCATTAAATTGCCGATCGCATCTTGCATATTCATGCCCATTTGCTCCATGCCAGAACCTTGTAATAAATCGAACATTGAAGCTTGCTGCTCCTCAATTTCCACAACAACATAATATTCCTCTAGTTCACCTAATTGAAGTTGATGAGCAATACGATTGCGCTTTTCTGTTAAATTTAATTCCTCAGTTTGATCTTCTTGATTTTCAGAATCATTTTGGTTATTTCCCAAAAAACATTTCCAAAGGGTTTTTGTAAGATGTTTGCTTTCTCTTACTTGGTACAAGCAATTCTACTAAACGCTTATTTGCTTGTTCTTCCGCTTGGTTTTTGACTTTTTCCATTTTTTCCTCTTTTACTAAACGTACGGATGTTTCAACTAAATCACGCACCATCGATTCAACATCCCGACCTACATATCCTACTTCAGTAAACTTAGTCGCTTCTAATTTTACAAAAGGGGCTCCAACTAACTTAGCAATTCTTCTTGCAATTTCTGTTTTCCCTACACCTGTTGGTCCAATCATTAAAATGTTTTTAGGGACAACTTCTTCTCGTAAATGCTCTTCAAGCTTACTTCTTCTATATCGGTTCCTTAAAGCAATAGCTACAGATTTTTTAGCTTCTTTTTGTCCAACAATATACTGGTCTAACCTGTCAACAATTTGTTTAGGGGTTAATGTATTACTCATTTTGTCAGCTCCTTTTTAAAGCTCCTCAACAATGATATTTAAGTTTGTATAAACACATATCTCACCAGCTGTTTGCAAAGATGCTTCAGCAATTTGTTTTGCTGTTAAGTGTTCACCTGCATGTTTCTTCAATGCCCTACCTGCTGAAAGAGCATAGTTTCCACCAGAACCGATTGCTAACATACCATCATCTGACTCAATCACTTCGCCCGTTCCTGAAATTAGAAGGAGTGCATCCTCATTCATAACAATAAGCATGGCCTCAAGCCGTCTCAATACTTTATCGCTTCTCCACTGCTTTGCTAGTTCTACAGCTGCTCTAACTAAATTACCATTGTACTCCTCTAACTTGGCCTCAAACATCTCAAACAATGTAAATGCATCTGCAACAGACCCAGCAAATCCTGCTAATACTTGATTGTTGTACAGCCTTCTAATCTTCCTAGCCGTATGTTTCATCACAACCGCATTTCCAAATGTCACTTGTCCATCTCCAGCCATGGCTGCTTTTCCATTATGACGAATTGCAAAAATCGTGGTAGCATGAAATTCATTCATTTTCAAAATCATCCTTCCGTTGCACATCGTTACTGTATTAAAATTCTCTTTCTTTAAACAGGCGCTTACACTTTTCTTATTATCCAGTTCAGCGCCTAGCGACTCGTAAGTTTTCGCTCTCCTCCTTATGATAAGTCAACATCGAAGCCTTCGGCTTTTCGTGTTTCCTTTATCTCATGCGGAGTGCTCAAGCCCCCACGTCGCTAAACAGGCGCTTACACTTTTCTTATTAAGCCCTTGGATGGTGAGCATTGTACGTCTTTTTAAGCTGGTCTTTTGTTAAATGTGTATAAAGTTGAGTTGATGATAAATGTTCGTGTCCAAGAAGCTCTTGAACGCTCCTTAAGTCTGCACCCTCATTTAATAAGTGTGTAGCAAACGTATGCCTAAACATATGTGGATGAATATTTATCGTTAGTGCTGACTTTTTGATGATAGATTGTAATATATAACGAATACCTCTAGCTGTTATTGGTTTCCCTTGTTGATTGGTAAAAAGATAAGAATGTTTTTGGTCTACTGTTAACTTTCCTATATAGGATTGACGACCATTATGTATATAAAGTTTCAACGCTTTCTCACAATACTCCCGAAAGGCACATAGCGCTGTTTGTTTCCTTTCCCATTAATTAAAATGGTCCCAATAGAAAAGTCAATGTGAGATAACTTAATTTGACAACACTCATTTACACGGATGCCTGTAGCATACAATAATTCAAGTAAGGCTTGATTTCTTTGTCCTGCTGCCGTTTTCAAATCAGAGATGGAAAACAAAGTTTCAAGCTCTTCTTGATAGAGAAATCGAGGGACTTTCGAGTCCTTTTTTAAAGACGCTACAAGTGAGAAAGGATTGTTTTCAATTTTTCGTTCTCTCAATAAAAACTGAAAAAAAAGACCTCAAGCTAGATATTTTCCTTGAAATTGTACTTATAGACAAATTTTCTTGATGTAAAGTTGATAAGAACAATCGAATATCTAAATATTGGACATTTACAAACGATTGAATCCCCTCTTGTTTCATAAAAGAGTAAAACTCGTTTATGTCCCTAGTATAGTGCAAAATAGTAAGTTGAGAATAGTTTTTTTCTATTTGTAAATATTCAATAAATAAAGTCAATTCTTTATTCATATAATCATCCTTATACATAAGGCAAAGGCTCCTAAATGTTATCACATTTATAAGAGCCCATGCAATGTTTTTTATATATTTATCGAAATTTTTTGAATTGTATCTATCGCCCTCGATGCATACTGCTGATTGCGTTCCTGTTTATTCTTTATTCGTGTCGGTAATTCAGATAATATACCAAAATTGGCATTCATTGGTTGGAAATTATCTTTATTTGCGGATGTAATATAATGAGCCATACTACCGATGACGGTTTCTTTCGGTAATACAACCAATTCTTCATCTTTTAAAAGCTTAGAAGCGTTGATCCCTGCTATTAATCCAGAAGCAGCCGATTCTACATAACCTTCTACACCTGTCATTTGTCCTGATAAAAATAAATCCTCACGACCTTTAAACTGATAAGTAGGGTTTAACCATTTTGGAGAATTGATAAACGTGTTTCGATGCATAACTCCGTAACGAACTATCTCTGCTTTTTCTAAACCAGGAATCATGCGGATCACTTCTTTTTGACTCCCCATTTTAAATGTGTTTGAAAACCTACTATATTATACAATGTTCCTGCCGCATCATCTTGCCTAAGTTGAAGAACAGCATAAGGCCTTTTACCTGTTTTAGGATCCTCAAGCCCTACAGGCTTCATAGGTCCGAAGAGCATTGTTTTTCTTCCTCTTGCTGCCATCACCTCGATTGGCATACACCCTTCAAAGAAAATCTCTTTTTCAAACTCTTTTAAAGGGACTGTTTCAGCTGATATTAACGCTTCATAAAAGCGATCAAATTCTTCTTCTGTCATCGGACAGTTCAAATAGGCTGCTTCACCTTTATCATAACGCGATTTTAAATAAACTTTCTCCATATCAATACTGTCTTTTTCAATAATAGGAGCTGCTGCATCATAAAAATATAAATAATCTTCTCCTGTTAAAGATTTTAGATCTTTTGATAAAGACTCTGATGTAAGCGGACCTGTCGCAATAATTGTCGGTCCCTCAGGTATGTTTTTCACTTCTTCATGAATAACTTCAATTAACTCATGCCCTTTCACACGTTCCGTTACCAGGTTGGCAAATTCATGGCGATCGACTGCCAGAGCGCCTCCGGCTGGAACTGCACAATCATCGGCTGACTGTATTATAACGGAATTAAGATGACGCATTTCTTCCTTTAAAATACCAACTGCATTTGTTAAAGTATTGGCTCTTAAAGAATTGCTACAAACTAATTCTGCAAACTTATCTGTATGATGTGCTGGAGTCTGTTTAGTAGGACGCATTTCATACAATTTCACTTTTATACCTCTCGTTGCAAGTTGCCATGCAGCTTCGCTTCCTGCTAACCCAGCACCTATTACATTCACTACTCTATCATTCATTCGTTTAATCCTCCATTTATGTCAATCATGTTTGCTTAATAAATAACGGAAGGTGGTGAGTTAATGACCTCACCACCTAACTAAATAATTAGTTTTAGTGTTGCTTAACTTTGTTGTTCCTCTTTGTAATCACAAGAAACGCACTGTACTTGAATACCTTTTTTCAAACGTTTCTCTACAAGCATCTCATTACACTTAGGACACTTCCTTGCAATTGGTTTATCCCAAGAAAGGAATTCACATTCTGGGTAACGATCACACCCATAAAAGATTCGCTTTTTCTTAGATTTTCTTTCAACCACATTTCCTTCGCTACACGTTGGACACTTTACACCAATCTCTTTTACAATCGGTTTAGTATTTCGACAATCCGGAAAATTGGAACAAGCCATAAACTTCCCATATCTACCCATTTTATATACCATAGGATGGCCACACTCTTCGCAATCTACTCCTGCAGGCTCATCCTTTATTTCCACCTTTTCCATCTCTTCTTCAGCAACATGAAGTCTCTTTTCAAATCCTTCATAAAATTCATTAATGATTTGAACCCATGGAATTTTCCCTTCTTCTATTTCATCCAGCTCATTTTCCATTTTTGCTGTAAATTCAACATTTAATATTTCTGGGAAAAATTCCATAATAAGTTCCAATACGATTTGACCTAATTCAGTAGGAATGAATCGTTTGTTTTCTAAAGCTACATATCCACGCCTTTGAATCGTATCTAATGTCGGTGCATATGTTGACGGTCTTCCTATCCCAAGCTCCTCAAGCGTTTTAACAAGTCTTGCTTCAGTAAATCTTGGCGGAGGCTGAGTGAAATGCTGCTTAGGTTCGATATCAGAAGAAAATACTTGATCTCCTTCTTTTAAAGGAGGTAACATTTTATTCTTATCTTCTGTTTTATCGTCACTTCCCTCAACGTACACCTTCATAAATCCAGGAAATTTAATTTTTGAACCCGTCGCCCTAAACGTAATACCATTATTATCTATATCTACACTCATTGTATCTAAAATAGCTGGAGCCATTTGACTAGATACAAATCGTTCCCAAATTAATTTATACAGTCTATATTGGTCTCTTTTTAAATATTCCTTTATGCTCGTTGGTTCTCTTAGCGACGAAGTTGGTCTAATGGCTTCATGTGCATCTTGAGCATTTGAAGATGACGATTTCTTTTGTATATTATCACCTATAAAATCTTCACCATATTTAGACTCAATGTATTGCTTTGCTTCATCTTGAGCAGTTTGTGATACTCTCGTAGAATCTGTACGCATGTATGTGATAAGACCAACTGTTCCTTCTTTCCCTATCTCAATGCCTTCATATAATTGTTGAGCAATCATCATCGTTTTTTTCGCTCTAAAATTCAGTTTTCTAGCCGCTTCTTGTTGAAGCAATGATGTCGTAAAAGGAGAGGCTGGTTTTCGTTTTTTCTCTTTTTTCGTTACTTTTTTTACATAATAATCGTCTTTATTTAAATTAGAAATAATTCCCTTTACTTCCTGCTCATTATGTAGAGGCTTTTTTTTCTGGTCTATACCATAAAAAGTTGCTTCGAATTGTTTAGATCCTTTAACAAAGTCAGCATTAATGCTCCAATACTCTTCTGGCTTAAATTCATTAATTTCCTTTTCACGATCAATAATTAACCTCACAGCTATTGATTGTACTCTTCCAGCACTTAAGCCCTTCTTAACTTTTTTCCATAATAATGGGCTAATATTATAACCAACTAAACGGTCTAAGATCCTTCTTGCTTGCTGGGCATCAACTAAATCAGTATTAATTGACCTAGGGTGCTTAAAGGATTCTTTAATCGCCTCCTTCGTAATTTCATTAAATACAACTCGACAATCTGAATCAATATCAATATTTAAACTATGGGCTAGATGCCAAGCAATTGCTTCCCCCTCACGGTCAGGGTCAGCTGCTAAGTATATTTTCTTCGCTTTTTTTGCGGCCGTTTTTAATTCTTTTAAAACAGGGCCTTTCCCTCTTATAGTAATGTATTTTGGATCAAAATTATTTTCAACGTTCACTCCCATTTGACTTTTAGGGAGATCCCTTACATGACCCATGGAAGCCTTCACTTTATATTTTTTTCCAAGGTAGCGTTCAATTGTTTTTGCTTTTGCAGGTGATTCTACAATGACTAAATAGTCTGACATTCATTTGCTCCTCCTTAAAGAGGTATTCTCTCTATTTAATTTATGTGTTCGAAATTTCCATTTGATATGGTTTGTTTTTTTGAACAAGTCTCATTCATTTATCCAAAAGTCATACCTACTTTATGTGCGTGTTCAAAAAGTAGGGAAAAAAGGACGCTGAATAGAAAAGCTGAAGCCCTTTGCTCACATCCGACCAGCATAAGGCGCGGAGATAAGAAAGATGTTCTTTATCTTTTGTTCTCAGTGACTTATGACCTCGAGGATGTAAGGGCTGAAGCTAGACAAGAACGAGGCGGTCTGCTTAATGAACACAGGCTAAGTACAGCCACGTCGCGAGAGCAACGTCTGCGCAAGCCCGTCCTGGGCGTCGAAGCACTCACAGTGTAGTTCAGTATGGTTCACGGGCTAAGGGAGGAACGTCAACTAACATCGGTCACGTCCTGTGACCAACGTTGACGCTAGCACATCGTGTGCATCGCCATCCTAGGGACAACACCCGTGCTAGCCAATCCTGGCGTCGGAGTGTCGGAAAAGCAAACCAACAAAGTTATTCAACCGACATTTTTTTAGGGCTTTTTGAACAACCTCTTTATATTTCTTGTAAATCTCCACTATTATTAAATATTCTTATCCATTTTGTCAAACGGCAAATCATGATTCTTTACAATCTCCTCTTCTTCCTTTCGTGATAAACATACTTTATTCCTGCTTGTAAATAAAAAACAAAAGAATGTATTTATTTAAAAACGTTAATGCGATTTTCAAAATTACGTGTCCTGAGCCTATAAATCTTCGTTGAAAAAATCACTAAAAATAATCCTTTAAACTATTAGGTGTGGCAACTGGAACTCCTTCATCAAGTAGTTGGAAATTCCCTTCATATTCTTTTTCAAAGAAAGGCGCAGGAGCAACCCAAACATCTTTTCCTTGATTAATTGCATGTGTTGCAGTAGATAGTGATCCACTTGATTTTGCTGCTTGAATAATATAGGTTCCTTTCGTCAACCCTGATATAATTCGATTACGATATGGGAAATGCCAAGGTTTGATCGGAATCCAAGGAGGAAATTCACTTATTACTAAATGGTGATTCATCATGAACTTGATAAGAGGAATATTTTCCTTCGGATAAAGATAGTTAAATCCAGCTGGTAATACACCAATGGTTTTGCCTCCATTTTCAATCGCACATCTATGGACAGCCTCATCCACGCCTTTTGCTAGACCACTTACAATCATAACATCTTTGTTCGTTAAGGAGGGGACACTCAATTGAATCATTTTTTTAGAGTAGGTGGTGATTGTTCGAGAACCGACGATGCTAACTTTAGGCCCAGCTTTAAGTAAAGAAAGATCCCCTTTACAAAAAAGGATAAATGGGTCCTGTGGAATATGCTTTAATAATTGAGGGAAAAAGTCATCAAATGAGGTAATAACTGAAATCGACTGTTTTTCTAATTGATTTAAGGTTGATGATAGTGGGAGGGAGTTATATTGCGTAAGGAAACTTATACTAGAACGATTTAATTGAAGGTCAGCTTTCTTTAAAAAATCTTCTACATGTTCAAGTTCCTTATCGAGAAGCAAATATTTTCTTAACACAGAGATAGGGATTCCCATAAAAAATAACTTAAGTAGACATTCTCGTTTTTCCATTAATGATGATAACTTCCTTTCTTAAAAATAATAAGTAAGAAAAGCGCAAGCGCCCGTTTAGCAACGAAGGGGCTTGAGCACTCCGTATGAGATAAAGGAAACACGAAAAGCCGTAGGCTTCGATGTTGACTTATCATAAGGAGGAGGGCGAAAACTTACGAGTTGCTGGGCGATGGAGCTAGACAACGATGAAAGCACTCTCTTATAAAGGACAAAATTTATACTTTCTGATCTTACAAGGAAAAGACCACAGCTTTTCACTGTGATCCTTCCAGCCCAATCGAATTATTTAATTTTACATTTGTCATAAAGATCTGTTTCTTTTAATACAGAAATTAAGGTTTCACCCATAACAGATGGGGTTTCTGCGACTTTAATACCACACTCATTCATCACTTTAATCTTTTCATCTGCTGTACCTTTACCGCCAGAAATGATCGCACCGGCATGCCCCATTCTTTTTCCTGGAGGTGCTGTTTGGCCGCCAATAAACCCTACTACAGGTTTTTTCATATTTTCTTTTACCCACTGAGCTGCTTCTTCTTCAGCTGTACCGCCAATTTCACCAATCATCATAACTGCATAGGTTTTTGGATCATCATTAAAAGCCTCTAAAACATCAATGAAATTTGTCCCATTTACAGGGTCTCCGCCAATACCCACTGCCGTTGATTGTCCAATACCTGCTTGAGATAATTGATGAACCGCTTCATAAGTTAATGTTCCAGAACGTGATACGACACCAACATGTCCTTTTTTATGGATATAACCAGGCATAATGCCAATTTTACATTCTTCAGGCGTGATTACTCCTGGACAGTTTGGTCCTACTAATCGCGTTTTCTTTCCTTCTAAATATCGTTTTACTTTCACCATATCAAGTACGGGGATATGTTCCGTAATGCAAATAACGATATCCATTTCAGCATCCGCAGCCTCTATGATTGCATCCGCAGCAAACGGAGCTGGCACATAAATAACAGAAGCATTTGCACCCGTTTCATTTACAGCTTCGATCACTGTATTAAAAACCGGAACACCTTCTACTTCTGTCCCCCCTTTACCTGGGGAGGTACCACCAACAATTTTAGTCCCATACTCTAACATTTGCTTAGTATGAAATAATGCCGTTGATCCTGTGATTCCTTGCACGATGACTTTTGTATCTTTATTTATAAAAACACTCATGATTTGGTTTCCTACCTTTCTTAGGATACTAGTGATACGATTTTTTGCGCTCCATCAGCCATTGAGTCTGCAGAGGTAATATCTAGTCCTGAATCTTCTAAAATTTGTTTACCTAGATCTACGTTTGTTCCTTCAAGACGAACGACTAACGGTATTTTTAAGCCGATCTGTTTAGTAGCTTCTACGACACCTTGAGCTATTACATCACAACGCATAATGCCACCGAAAATATTGACAAAAATACCTTTTACGTTGTCATCAGAAAGAATAATTTTAAAAGCTTCTGTTACCTTTTCTGCAGTTGCTCCACCACCAACATCAAGAAAGTTTGCAGGATCACCGCCATAGTGCTTAATAATATCCATAGTGGACATCGCTAGTCCAGCTCCATTTACCATACAACCGATATTTCCATCTAAAGCAATATAACTCAAATCATATTTAGAAGCCTCTATTTCTTTCGCATCTTCTTCATCTAAATCACGAAGCTCCATAATATCTTTATGACGATAAAGAGCATTCGAATCAAAATTCAGCTTTGCATCTAAAGCCATCACTTTTCCATCACCTGTTACAACTAATGGATTGATTTCTGCAATTGAACAATCATTAGAAACAAAACATTTATAGAGACTCATCATGAATTTTACAGCTTGACCAACTAGTTCTTTTGGAATGTTAATATTAAAAGCGATTCTTCTTGCTTGAAAAACTTGAAGACCGATGGCAGGATCAATTGTTTCTTTAAAGATCTTTTCAGGGGTTGCTTCCGCTACCTCTTCGATTTCAGTCCCACCTTCTTCAGACGCCATTAATACCACTTTAGATGTTGCACGATCTAGCACGAGGCCAACGTAATATTCCTTTTTAATATCACAGCCTTCTTCAATAAGTAAGCGCTTTACTTCTTTGCCTTCTGGACCCGTTTGATGAGTGACTAACGTTTTACCTAAAATCTCATCAGCGTATGTACGTACTTCTTCTATATTTTTTGCTACCTTTACCCCTCCAGCTTTACCACGACCACCTGCGTGGATTTGAGCCTTTACAACTGATACAGCTGAATTTAATTGATTAGCTGCCTCTACAGCCTCATCTACTGTAAATGCAACCTTTCCATTGGGAACGGAAACTCCATACTTTCTTAGGAGTTCTTTTCCTTGATATTCATGTATATTCATTTCCCATCCTCCTATCGTATGTATACAAAATACATTTCGTATTCATTTTATAAAATAGTTTCACAGATGTCTACCATTCTACAAAAAATCGCAAAAACCTTTAAAATTTCCCGAAAATTTATTCAGTAGTTATTTTTTCGAACAATTAAAATTTGAAGTAAATTCAATAGCTATTTCGTCCTTGCTTTCGTAACACTTTTTACAGGTGCAAATGACTGCCGATGTTCTTCAATATAGCCATATTTCTCTAAAGCTACTAAATGTTCTTTTGTTCCATACCCCATATGTTTCTCAAAAAAATAATTAGGATATTTAGAGCCTAAATCTTTCATATAGTTATCCCTCGTTACTTTAGCAATCACTGAACTTGCGGCAATGGATATACTTTTTTGATCTCCCTTGATTATGCTAGTTTGTTTTATTGGAACATCAATTTTCATCGCATCAATTAATAGATGTTCTGGAGATTTTTCTAAGCCATTAATTGCTTTTATCATTGCTTTCTTTGTAGCTTCGTATATGTTCCAAGCATCAATTTCTTTAGCAGAAACAATCCCTACCGAGCAGCTTATTGCTTCTTCTTTAATGATAGAGTAGAATTCTTCTCTTTTTTGATGAGACAACTTTTTAGAATCTGTTAGTCCAGGTAAATAAAAATCTACAGGGAGAATGACAGCGGCTGCTACAACAGGGCCAGCTAGAGGACCTCTACCAACTTCATCAATCCCAGCAATATAGTGAATCCCGTTTTCCCAGAGACTTTTTTCATATTGCATCATTTCATTGAACGTCTCTTTCAGAGCTCTTTCATGCTCATAACGTTTCCACCAATTTTCGACGAGCTTTTGCACGCCTTTTCTCTTATCTTGCTTACATTCATTTAAAAATGAATCTTCAGGTTCCGAAATATGTAATAGTTTTTCTTTTATGTTCTCAATAGTCAGGGACACAATCAATCTCTCTCCTTACGATCAAAACAAAAGAAGCACGAAACTTTCTCCATGCTTCTACTTGTTTTCAAATGATGTATAGTCTAACGTTAACCTACCTAACTTACCTGAGCGTATCTCTCGTAAAATAGCTTCAGAAACTTTGTCGTAGTTGACAACGCCTCCAGAAAGTAAATACCCACGGTTCTTTCCAATTTCATCAAATATATCGACGATTTCTTCAGATAGATCGGTTAAATGAAATCGTTCCTTTAATCTATCTGGATGATTTTTCATAAAATAACGAAGAGCATATACCGCAACATCCTGTATATTTAAAATTTCATCTTTAATCGCACCTGTTATGGCAAGTTTATAGCCAACCTCTTGATCTTCAAACTTAGGCCAAAGGATACCTGGGGTATCAAGCAACTCCATTTCTCTTCCAACTTTAATCCAACTTTGAGCTTTCGTTATTCCGGGACGGTCCCCCGTTTGAGCAATATTTTTTTTGGCTAGTTTATTAATCAAGGTCGATTTACCTACGTTCGGTACGCCAACAATCATCGCTCGAATAGCCCTTGGCTTGACTCCTTTAGCTTGGAGGCGCTCTAGTTTTTTAGTTAATAAGCTTTTAGCTTCTTTACTAATTAGATTTATATTATCCCCTTTTTGAGAGTTAATAGCTAATGCAGTTATATTGCGTTCTTCAAAATAATTTATCCATTGTGAAGTTACATTACCGTCAGCCATATCCGCCTTATTTAATAAAATTAACTTCGGCTTTTGGTTAATTATTTCATCTATGAGTGGATTTCTAGAGGACATTGGTATTCTTGCATCAACTAACTCAAAAACGATGTCCACTAATTTTAACTTTTCAGTTACTTGTCTGCGCGCTTTCGCCATATGTCCTGGAAACCATTGTATTGTCAATTACATCACCTTCTAAACTTTACTCGACCATTCCAAAATCCTCTACTGGCCAGAAAACAAACTCTGTTTTGCCCATTACTTCAGACATAGGTACGGTTCCAATATGACGACTATCTTGACTATTTCGTCTATTGTCTCCCATTACAAATATCTCATTATCAGGAACAGTTAATTTACCTGTTCTTTCTTCTAATGTAAAGTCTTCTGTTAACAATCCAAACACTTGCTCTTTCTGCTCATCTAGAAACGGCTCGTCAACTTCTTCCCCATTTATATAGAGCTGATCATCTCTATACTCAATTTCGTCACCAGGTAACCCGATTACACGCTTAATATAATCTTTATCTTCGGTTGCGTGAAAGACAACGATATCAAATCTGTCCAGCCCATTAATAGAGTAGCCGATTTTATTGACAATCATCCTATCTTGGTTCAATAAAGTAGGCGTCATCGACTCCCCATCCACTACTACTGGAGCAAATAAAAACGATCTAATAATAACAGCAAGAATAACAGCAATCCCTAATGCTTTCACCCATTCAAACCATTCTTTTTTCTTTTTTTCAACCACTTTATTTTGCGTATTTGTCAATACCCTCACCTACTTTAAAGTATCTGTTATAAAAAGAGACTGACTCACTAGCATTCTGCTAATACGAGTCAGCCTCCTTTTCTTTGTATTAAAAACGGTTAAATTATCTTTCTTTAATACGAGCTGCTTTACCACGAAGGTTGCGTAAGTAATAAAGTTTAGCACGACGTACTTTACCTCTACGTAACACTTCAATTTTCGAAATTTTCGGTGTGTGCAATGGGAATGTACGCTCAACACCTACACCGTAAGAAACTTTACGTACTGTAAATGTTTCACTAATTCCACCACCACGGCGTTTAATTACAACACCTTCAAACACCTGAATACGTTCGCGTGTACCCTCAACAACTTTAACGTGAACACGTAAAGTGTCTCCAGCACGGAACTCTGGTAAATCGCTACGTAATTGGTCTTTTGTAATTTCTTGAATTAATGTATGCATATTGTCATCTCCTTCCACCTGATGCTCATAACAAAATGACAGCGGAACACCATGTTTTCACGTAACTAATTAGTCACAAAGAGTATTTTATCACAGTAGCGTTATATAGGCAATAAAATCTTAATTTTGATTTATTATATCTTGCTATTTCGCTTTCAAAAAGGAGGGGGGAGAAAGGCCGAGAGTGCGAAAAGTATTTTCGCCTTGATCGAAGGAACATCAATACACAAGGTAATCATCTAATTAAAGCCAACGTCGCGAGAGTTAACGATGATGCTAGGCCTTCCTGGACGTCGTAAGACTTTTTAAACAACCTCTCCTAAGATTCTTCCTTTATTTCCTTTAACCACTCTTTTTGTTCATCAGATAGGTCTATTTTATCCAGTAAATCAGGACGCCTCATCCATGTCCTTCTTAACGATTCTTTTTGCCTCCACTTTTCAATTAACGCGTGATTCCCACTTAGAAGCTCTTGAGGGACCTTAAACCCTTTATAAGTAGCTGGTCTTGTATAATGAGGGTGTTCCAGCATTCCTGTAGAGAAAGAATCGTTTTGATGAGATTGTTCTTTCCCTAGCACTCCTGGCAATAGCCTGACGACACTATCAATGATCACCATTGACGCAAGTTCTCCACCCGTTAAGACAAAATCTCCAATGGATATTTCGTCTGTGATGAGGTTCTCTCTAATTCTTTCATCATATCCTTCATAATGACCACATATGAACATGAGATGATCTTCTTTTGCTAGTTGCTCTGCTTTTTGTTGCGAATACCTTTCCCCTTGAGGACAGACTAAAATGATTTTACTTCTTTGCTTTTGACCTTCCGTTAATTTTCCAATCGCATTAAAAACAGGCTCCGGTTTAAGGACCATTCCCGCCCCTCCACCGTATGGATAATCATCTACTGTCCTATGTTTATTTTCTGAAAATGAACGAATATTGTGAATAGAAAAATCAACGATCTCATTCTCTTGAGCCCTCTTTAAAATAGATTGATTCAAAACGCCTGGAAACATTTCAGGAAATAAGGTTAAAATATCAATTTTCATTCGTCTAGTAACCCTTC
The DNA here is from genome assembly GCF_020524035.2 of Bacillus carboniphilus. Classification (NCBI taxonomy): domain Bacteria; kingdom Bacillati; phylum Bacillota; class Bacilli; order Caryophanales; family Bacillaceae; genus Bacillus; species Bacillus carboniphilus. The sequence goes on from NZ_CP129013.1 coordinate 1,030,083, forward strand.
CATTTCATGAATGGTAATTTTCTTTTCTTCAATATTCACTTCTTTTACGACTTCTTCAATATATGGGATGAGCACTTCCTTTTTTGAAGCTGTTTTTATAACCCATACATCATTTGCTCCAGGAGATAATACTTCTTTTATACGTCCAATCTCTTTTCCTTCTTCTGAAACGACTTCACAGCCGATGATTTCATGTAAGTAGTATTCGTTTTTAGAAAGGGGGGTTAATTGGTCTTGTGTCACTTTTATTTCCATCCCTTTAAACGGTTCCACTTGATTAATATTGTTGAGCCCTTCGAAAGTTAATAAATAAAAATTTTTATGCTTTCGATAAGAGTGGACAACTACTTCCTCTGTTGGCTTGCTGTCGTTTTTATTAAATAAATATAATCTATTTCCTTTTTGGTAACGTTCTTCAGGAAAATCGGTAACTGAAATAACTCTAACTTCTCCGTGGATTCCGTGTGTATTGACTAGTTTCCCTACGTTAAACCATTTTATATCTTTCATGTTTTCACCTCAGCGAATTTCTTTTACAATTCCATCTTCAATGACAATCGTTTTGTTATTCATGAGTTGATTCCAGTCATCCCCAACATTCACATCTACTATTCCTTTAGCCTTGGATTCAATAATTTCACTATTTAGCGGAAGAATGGCCAGCTGCTGAATTTGAAACTCAACGACTTCAATTTTTTCTTGACGCTTGTCAATCTCTTTTTTATATACTAATCCTCGATTAGTACCTTGGTCTTTCTTTTTGGACTGAAATCGCAACTGATCGATTTCCTTTTCTAGTTTTATTTTCTCTTGTTCGAAACGATTTAATAACGTCTGTTTACTTTTAGGTGTCACAACTTGTTTAACAATAATCTCTTGAATAATATTCATGTGAACCTTCTCCTTCATTGTTGACGTTAAAACTAAAAGGATTATAATTTCTTACTCTGTAAGAAAAGCGCAAGCGCCCGTCTAGCGACGCACAACAATTGGAACGTCAACTAAAGACGCCCACGTCCTGTGGGCAACGTTGATGCTAGCACGTCCTGTGCGTCGAAAGCGCTACCCGTCGCTGGGCGCTGGAGCTAGACAAAAATAAAAGCACCATCCGAATAAGGACAGATTTTTTATACTTTCTTACTCTGTAAAAAAAGAGGTTGACTCACTAAGAAGTCAACCTCTCTTCAATCCTGAATTTCTAAAGTTACTCGTTTTGACGATTGGTTACTCGCTGCATACACAACCGTTCTCATCGCTTTTGCGACACGTCCTTGCTTTCCAATCACTTTTCCAACATCTTCTTTATGGACAGAAAGTGTATAAGTAACTTTTTCTTCTGTTTCTCTTTCTGATACAAAGACATCATCAGGAAAATCTACAAGAGACTGAGCAATCGTTTCAATGAGCTCTTTCATATCAGAATGTTCCATTACTTCTTAAGTTTTTCGTTATGGAACTTCTCCATAATACCTGCTTTAGAAAAAAGATTTCTTACAGTATCAGAAGGTTTTGCACCATCTTTTAACCATTTCAATGCTAATTCCTCATCAATTTTAACTTCTGCAGGTTCTGAAACTGGATTATAAGTTCCAACTGTTTCTAATTGACGTCCATCACGAGGAGAACGAGAATCTGCTACTACAATACGGTAAAAAGGAGATTTTTTTGCTCCCATACGTTTTAAGCGAATTTTTACTGCCATTTTTAAAGCACCTCCGAAATTTGTTCAACAAGATAGTATATTATCAGTCATTCTATCGTTTGTAAAGTGTTTTTTCTTGTCATTCAAAAAAGTTGTTTCTTTTTAACTTAAATAGGTAGTTAAAACGGGAATTTAAAGCCTTTTTTCCCTTTTTGCATATTGGTCATTTGTTTCATCATTTTCTTCATTTCTTCAAACTGTTTCAATAAGCGATTAACTTCTTGAACAGAAGTTCCGCTCCCTTTAGCAATACGCTTTTTACGACTAGCGTTAATCGTTTCAGGATGGACTTTTTCAGCCGTCATCGATTGAATAATCGCTTCGACATAAACAAGTTGCTTTTCATCTACCTTGGCATTTTTTAACCCTTTAATCTTATTGGCACCAGGCATCATGTTAATGAGATCTTCCAACGGTCCCATTTGTTTTACTTGACTAAGCTGTTCTAAGAAATCGTCAAACGTAAAGGACATCGTTCGCATTTTTTCTTCTAACTTTTTCGCTTGGTCCGCATCAACAGAAGATTGAGTTTTTCAATTAAGGTAAGTACGTCACCCATTCCTAAAATTCGAGAAGCCATTCGTTCAGGGTGAAAAGGCTCTAAATCATCAAGTTTTTCACCTAAACCTGCAAACTTAATAGGCTTATCCGTCACAGATTTAATCGATAAAGCCGCTCCACCACGAGTATCCCCATCAAGCTTCGTTAAAACTACGCCTGTTAAGCCTAGTTTTTCATTAAAACTATTAGCAACATTCACAGCGTCTTGACCGGTCATAGAATCGACCACTAAAAGAATTTCATGTGGATTAGCTACTTCTTTCACTTGTGTAAGCTCTGTCATCAGCTCTTCATCAATATGAAGACGACCGGCTGTATCAATAAGAACATAATCGTAATGCTCAGTTTTGGCATGTTCAATTGCCTGTTTTGCTATTTCAACAGGACTGACTTTGTCACCTAGTGAAAAAACGGGCATATTCAGTTGCTTTCCTATTGTTTCTAGCTGATTGATGGCTGCAGGTCGATAAATATCAGCTGCAACAAGTAAAGGTTTACGATTATATTTCTTTCTTAAAAGATTACTAAGCTTTCCTGTTGTCGTTGTTTTACCAGCTCCTTGCAACCCTACCATGAGGATGACTGTTGGAGGACGATTTGAAACCGCAATTTTACTTTGCTCCCCGCCCATAAGTTCCGTCAGCTCTTCTTTTACTACTTTAATTACTTGCTGACCAGGCGTTAAGCTTTGCATAACTTCTTGTCCAACAGCGCGTTCGCTCACCTTTTTAACAAATTGCTTAACAACTTTAAAGTTAACATCAGCTTCGAGAAGAGCGAGACGAACTTCTCTCATCATCTTTTTTACATCCGCTTCTGTTACCTTTCCCTTACCAGTGATCTTTTTAATGGTTCCCTGAAGACGATCGGCTAAACCTTCAAATGCCATATATACACCTCCTAATCCAACTTTTCAAGATTGTGTAGTAATTGAACGATCTCCTTTGTTGCATGAGGATGTTCTTTTATTTTTTTGATCATCTTGTTACGTTCTTGGAATTTCTCAAGAAGGTTTAATTTATGCTCATATTCTTCTAACATAGCTTCAGTACGCTTAATGTTATCAAAAACCGCCTGCCTACTCACATCAAATTCCTCGGCAATTTCACCAAGAGAAAAGTCATCTAAATAGTATAAAGACATATAGCTCTTTTGTTTAGGCGTTAACAAAGACTGATAAAAATCAAATAAATAATTAATACGTGTCGTCTTTTCAAGCATATCGACAAACTCCTTTGTTAAGTGAAATGCCTTTACACATATATAGTTTACTTACCATTAAAACCTATGTCAAGAGCAAATACTTATATGCTTCGAATTCAAGTGTTAGAGCTTGTTACTCTTCTTCCTCTACTAAATTAGCAAACAAACCGTATACATACTTTTCAGCTTCGAACTCCTGCAAATCGTCCATTTTTTCTCCTAGTCCGACAAATTTCACTGGAATTTGCAATTCATTGCGAATCGCAAGGACAATGCCTCCTTTTGCCGTACCATCTAGCTTCGTCAAAACAATCCCCGTAACGTCAGTAGCCTCTGAAAATTGCTTCGCTTGACTCATCGCATTTTGTCCTGTAGTTGCATCTAAAACGAGCATAACTTCGTGAGGGCCACCTTCCACCTCTCTCTCAATCACTCTTTTTACTTTCTCTAATTCCTTCATAAGGTTTACTTTATTTTGTAGCCTACCTGCGGTATCACAAAGAAGGACATCTGTTTTCCTTGCTTTTGCGGCTTGTATAGCGTCGTACATGACTGCCGCAGGATCAGAGCCAGCTGCCTGCTTTATGACATCCACACCTACACGTTCTCCCCATACTTCTAATTGCTCAATGGCACCCGCTCTAAATGTATCTCCAGCCGCCATTAAAACTTCTTTCCCCTCATTTTTAAACTTATGAGCGATCTTTCCTATCGTTGTCGTTTTTCCAACCCCATTTACTCCAACAAACAAAATAATATTTAAGCGACCATCTTTTATATTCAAGTCTTGATGCTCGTCTTCATCTCCTTCATAAATCTCAACAAGCTTTTCTGAAATAACAGATCGAACATCCTTTGTATCTTGTATGTTTCGTTTTTTAACCTCATCCTTTAATTCATCGATTAGCTCCATGACCGTATTAACGCCCACGTCGGCAGAAATTAATATTTCTTCTAGTTCCTCAAAAAAGTCTTCATCAACTTTTCTATATTTTGCGACAAGATCATTAACTTTTTCAGAGAATTGATCTCTAGTTTTTGTTAATCCTTCTTTAAATTTACTCGCGACTTGATCCGTTTGTGTCGTCAGCTTCTCTTTCATTTTTTTTAAAAAGCTCATTTAATCCATCCCTTTCTTTCAATAAACAACAATTGTTTTATGATGATTTTGTCAAACCTTCCATCTCATTTAACCGAACTGACACAAGCTTTGACACACCTGATTCTTGCATCGTTACCCCATAAAGGACATCGGCTTCTTCCATTGTCCCTTTTCTATGTGTAATAACGATAAACTGCGTCTCTTCACTATATTGCTTCAAATATTGAGCGAAGCGATAAACGTTTGCTTCATCTAGTGCGGCTTCAACTTCATCGAGGACACAGAAAGGAACTGGTTTTACCTTTAAGATTGAAAATAAAAGAGCAATCGCTGTTAACGCTCTTTCACCACCCGAAAGAAGGCTTAGATGCTGAAGCTTTTTACCTGGCGGTTGTGCAAGAATTTGCACCCCAGTATTTAATAAGTCCTCTGGATCAGTTAATTGTAGGTCCGCTCTCCCACCTCCAAATAACTGCCTGAATACAACATGAAAATGAGAGCGAATATCAGTAAATGTTGTTTCAAACCTTTTCTTCATCTCAGTATCCATTTCATTAATGACTTGAAATAACGTATCTTGGGCATCTGTAAGATCCTGCTTTTGTTCGGTTAGAAAATTGTATCGCTCACTAATTCGTTCACACTCATCTATAGCTCCTAAATTAACCGTGCCTAACTCTTCTATTTCCAGTTTAATTAACTTCACTTGTTTTCGCGTTTGTTCTTCATCTTGAAGTAATGGATATTTATGTTTAGCCGCTTCAAACGACATTTCATAGTCTTCTCTCAATTGCGTAAGCCTGTTATCTAATTCTACATCTAAACGGTTTAAATGAACTTCATCTTCTTTTAATAATTGACTTACCTTTTTATATTGTCTTTTTACTTCTTTAATTTCTAGTTCTTCTTTCTCTAATTGTTGAAACAAAGTATGTCGTTCTTCTCGCCTAGATGTAATAAGTGTTAACGTTTTATTTTTATCATTGAATTTCTGCTCGGCTGCCTTTTCAATTTGGCTTTCTCCACTTGTTTGGTTTGTGAGTTCATTATTAAGAAGAGCTAAATCTTCTTTTAATACATCTAACCTTTCTTGTTGACGGAGAATATCTTTTTTTTCATTATCAAGTAGCTCTTTTTTATTTTCATACGATTGCTCTTTACTAGCAAACAACACCTTCATTTCGGTGAAGCTCTTGAATTAACTCTTGTTTTGAAAACTCGATTGTCGTTTTCTTATTTGAGAGCTCCTTAATATCTTTATCTAAACGAGTAATCTTTTCTGAAATAGATAAAAGTTTTTCATTTAGAAGCTGCTTCTTATCATGAATGGCTTGTTTCTCGTCATTGTATGAGTCTTGTTCCGCATCATAAATTTTTAAATGTTCATTTATATTACGCTCTTTAATTTCAACTTCTCGTATTTCCATTCTTTTCGTCTGTATTTGCATTTGAAGAAATTGTTTATGGTCAGTGAGCTCATTAACTTGTTGTTCTTGTCCCTTTATTTCTTCTTTTACTTTCTTTACTTCATCTTCCAGCCTTACTGTTTTAGTTTCCATTTCTTTTAAGCTTTTTTGCAACGTTTCTAATTCACGATTTCGGTTAAGAAGGGATTGATTTGTTTTTTTCACCGCCCCCCCTGTCATAGAACCTCCAGGGTTAACAACGTCTCCTTCTAACGTAACAATCCTATACTTATGACGTAGAACTCTTGCTAGTTCATTTGCTCCTTGTAAATCTTTTGAAATAAGGACAGCCCCTAGTAAATATTTAAACACATTCTCATATTGCTCTGAATACGAAGTAATTTCACTACCAATCCCAATAAAGGAAGGATGATCTTTAATCTTCGATAAATCATCTTTTGTAATCTGTCTTTTTTTAACCGTTGATAAAGGAAGGAACGTTGCTCGACCATATGAATTTCGTTTTAAGTATTGAATGGCGTTTCTAGCATTTTGCTCATTCTCAACAATCACTTGTTGGGCAGCTGTTCCAAGTGCAATTTCAATGGCTGTTTCATACGATGTCTCCACTTGAATAAGTTCAGCGACTGCTCCATGAATTCCCTTTAACTTCTCCTTCGCCTTTAGTACTTCTCGAACACCTTGATAAAACCCTGTATAATCTTCTTGCATCGATTCTAACATTTCTTTTTTCGAGCGAACTTTATTTACATATTGATAAGCTTTATAAAGTAAACTTTCTTGCTCTTGATAATAATCTTTTGTTTTTGTTAATTGCTGCTCTTGATTATGGAGATTTTTCTCCGTTAGTGATAACTGTTGATCTATTTTAGATAGTTTAACGGTAAGTTGATTTTTTTGAGAGATTATTTCTTTACGTTCTTTTATGTACCTTTCATTATTATTTTTTTGTCGGTTAAATTTTTGACCTAAAGATTCAAGTTGTTCATTTAAAAAGTGTAGTTCATTCTTTGTAGTCGCTTGTTTATTTAAGTATTCGATATAGTCACCTTTTAATTCTTCAAGCTTTTCTTCAACATTTTCGTCATACTCGTTTAATTGCTTTTGTTTATGTTCAATTTTAGAACGAATCGTAATGACCTCATCATACAAGGAAGAGAATACTATTTCTTGTTGTTTTTTTTCAGCTTCACGGTGATAAATCAGTTCTGTCAATTCCTCAATTTGACTTCTGAGCTGCTGTTTATTTTGGGAAGCATTTTTCTTTCTTTCTTTTAAAACTTCCTTTCTTCCCTCAAGTTTTTCTAGGTCTTCAGTTGCAACTAAAAGAACTTGCTGTAGTTCTTGAATTGATTCATCCAAGGCTTCCATTCGATCTCGGTTTTGTTCAATTTCTGCTTCTTTTTGTTGAAGAATTGAACTAATCTCGAGCTCTTGATGTTGATTTTTATTAAAAGAATGAGAGAGATCTTCCCACTTATTATTTAAGTCTTCGATTTCATGAACTAAAAGGGCCACTTCATTTTTTTCTAATTGCTCCTTCTTGTACAAATAGTCTTTTGCAATAGAAGACTGAATTTTCAATGGTTCCAATTGCTCACTTAACTCATGAAGAATGTCCTCTACTCTGTCTAAGTTTTGCTGCGTCTCATCTAATTTAACTTCTGCTTTCTTTTTCCTTGTTTTGTATTTCAGTACACCCGCTGCTTCCTCGAAAATACTCCGTCGTTCCTCAGCTTTACTGCTCAATATTTCTTCTACTTTTCCTTGGCTAATTATTGAAAAAGACTCTTTACCGAGTCCTGAATCCATAAACAGCTCAACAATATCCTTTAATCTGCAGGATTGTTTATTAATCAAAAAGTCACTTTCACCTGAGCGGTAAACTCGTCTAGTAATATTGACTTCTTTATAATCAATTGGAAGCCTGCTGTCACTATTATCAAGTATTAAGCTAACCTCAGCCATATTCATTCTTTTCCTAGAGTCACTCCCAGAAAAAATAATATCCTCCATCTTGGTTCCTCTTAAAGACTTAGCGGATTGCTCTCCTAAAACCCAGCGAATACTTTCTGTTATATTACTTTTCCCACTACCATTAGGACCTACGACCGCAGTAACTCCGTTGACAAAGTCAACCGACATTCGTTCGGCAAATGACTTAAATCCGATAATTTCCAAACGTTTCAAAAACAAATTGTACCCTCCTCTCATCACAAATGTTTTATAAATCAGTAAAAAGTGCTAGGAACAACGCATCTGATAGAAAAAGACTACTACAGATGGAGTACTAGCACTTACTCATCATCAACTATTGCATTTAATTCATTATGGTTGTTCAATTCAAAAATTATTGTAACGCTTTTAAAGCTTCTTGTGCCGCCCTTTGTTCAGCTTCTTTTTTCGATCGACCATTTCCTGTTCCAAAAATCTTATCATTAATAGAAACAGTAGAAATAAACTCTCGACTGTGAGATGGGCCTTTCTCTTGAACAATCTTATATTCAATTAAACCCTTGAAATCTCGTTGAATAATTTCTTGAAGCTGACTTTTATAATCCATCACATGAGAAAAAGCACCGTCATCAATTTTAGGAAAAATAAACTTTTCAAGAAATGTCCTAACCTCATCTAGACCTTGATCTAAGTACAGGGCACCAATAAAAGCTTCAAAAACATCAGCCAATAAGGCCGGCCGATTTCTTCCACCGGTCATTTCTTCTCCTTTTCCTAATAGGACTAATTGACCAAAATTAAGAGATTGGGCAAATTCCATTAAAGAAGGTTCACAAACAATTGAAGCTCTGAGCTTCGTTAACTCCCCCTCACTCATAAGTGGGTATTTCTTATAAAGAAAGTGTGAGATTGTCAGCTCTAGTACAGCGTCACCTAAAAATTCAAGTCGTTCATTGTCCTCATAAGGTTTTCTACGATGCTCATTCACATACGATGAATGAGTAAAAGCCTGATATAACAATTTTTCTTGCTTAAAACGAATACCGATAACTTTTTGAAGGTCCTTAAACTTTTCAATTTTCCTATTTTGTCTTTGCCCCATATTTACCTCCATCAAGATATAAATAAAGCGTTCAAAAAGGAGCAAATCAAGAGAGCAATAAAGCGAAAGCTATTATTCAACTGTTATTGTTTCAATCTTTTTGAACAACCTCTTAATATGACTGTTTCATGTTACATATAGTTATCTTTTAAATAAAATGCAAGAATTAAAGAGGATGGTATTTTTACCAACCTCTTTTCTTATTTATGATTGACCTTGTATGTATTTCACTGCATCTCCGACTGTTGAAATTTTTTCTGCATCTTCATCGGAAATTTGCATGTCAAATTCATCTTCAAGTTCCATCACTAGCTCAACTACATCTAGGGAATCTGCTCCAAGGTCATCTTTAAAAGAAGCCTCAGGTGTTACTTCAGATTCGTCAACGCCTAAACGATCAACAACAATCTTCGTAACACGATCTAGTACATCTGCCATCGTACCTCACCTCCCCTCAAGTATTATAAAAGATTTCGAGTAAAAGAACAAACTTTTTCATTCTGTTCAAACCATTATTAATACAACCTCTTTTACATCACCATACCACCATCAACTTGAATTGTCTGTCCAGTAATATATCCACTATTTTCAGATGCTAAAAAAGATACTATATGTGCAACATCTTTAGGATCTCCAAAACGTTTTAAAGGAATTTCATTTAACATTTGATTTTGTACATTTTCAGGTAATTTTTCAGTCATATCAGTAACAATAAACCCTGGGGCAACGGCATTAACAGTAATGTTTCGACTAGCAAACTCTTTTGCACAAGATTTTGTTAAGCCAATAACCCCCGCTTTAGCCGCAACATAATTCGCTTGACCTGCATTTCCACTGATTCCAACTACCGATGCTAAATTAATAATTCTTCCATTTCGCTGTTTCATCATTTGCCTTGCAACGGATTTAATGCATAAGTAAACGCCTTTTAAGTTTGTTTCAATAACGTCATCCCATTCAGTCTCATTCATTCGCAGTAATAAATTATCTCTTGTCACACCTGCGTTATTAACTAGAATATCAATCGTATCGAACTGTTCTTTTACAACCTTGATCATTTCTTTAACATCATTTTCATTCGATACATCGGCCTGAATGGACATTGAGTTACGCCCTAACTCTTTAATGGCATTTACCACTTCATCGGCCTTCTGTTTATTTCCAGCATAATTAACGATTACATTTGCACCTTGGCTAGCAAGCTCCAATGCAATTGCTTTCCCTATCCCTCGAGAGGCACCCGTTACAATGGCTGTTTTTCCGGTTAGCATTAACTTTCCTCCTTTAATTGACTGATTGCTTTAACCATTGATTCAACGTCTGAAACAGTAATGGTCGTTATTTTCCGATCAATTTTCTTTATTAAGCCTGATAGCACTTTACCTGAACCAATTTCCACAAATGTTGTCACACCTTGATCTAGCAAGTATTGAATAGACTGATGCCACTTAACAGGAGAATATAACTGTTCAATTAGCTTTTCTTTTATTTCTACCGGCGTGTTCATTGGCTCTGCAGTGACATTTGAGATAACAGGTACTACTGGATGATTAAACTTTAGTTTATCAATGATTGAAGCATAATTGCGTGCGAAGCAGGCTCCATAAGCTTAGAATGGAAAGGTCCGCTTACGTTTAACATCATCGTTCGTTTTGCGCCCTCTTCTTTAGCCAATTCACAGGCCCTTTCAACTCCTTGTTTTGTGCCCGATATAACGATTTGACCGGGACAATTAATGTTACCTAACTGTACTAAAGAACCTTGCGAAGAAATTTTTTGTACAATTTTCTCAAGAACTTCTTCATGTAACCCTAGCACTGCAGCCATCGCCCCTTCTCCAGCAGGTACAGCTTCATTCATTAAGAGTCCACGTTTTCGAACTGCAATAAGAGCTTCTTCAAAAGTTAAAACACCCGCTGCCACTAATGCTGAATATTCGCCTAAACTATGGCCTGCAACATAATCAGGAAAAATTTCATGTTTTTGTAGCTGTTCAAAAAGTGCAATACTCGTAGTCAACAAAGCTGGCTGGGCATGATAGGTCAACGTTAACTCCTCTTGGGGGCCAGAGAACATCATCTCACTTAATTCAAAACCGAGAAGTTGATCTGCTTGTATAAATCTACCTTTACTATCATTTTCAAAAAAATCTTTCCCCATTCCGACCGATTGAGATCCTTGTCCTGGAAAAACAAAAGCCATTTTAGTCATATCTTAATACCTCCTTCACCCTTTATGCCTTAGTTTTTCATCTTTCATTTACAGCAGACTCGATTAATTCACAAACATTATTAGTTACCATTTCACTTGCTTGCTGAATGGCACTAAACATTGCTTGACCATCCGAGGATCCGTGGGCTTTTATGACTGGGTATTTAAGTCCAAATAAGCCTGCTCCTCCGTATTCACTATAATCTAGTTTCGCCTTTAAATTTTTGAGTTGAGGCTTTAATATAGAAGCGGCTAATTTACTAGGAAGGGAGCTTGTTAGTTCCTCTTTTAACATTGAAAAAATCGACATAGCTGTTCCTTCAATTGCTTTTAAAGCAACGTTCCCAGTAAATCCATCCGTGACTACAACGTCCGCTACACCATTTAGAAGGTCTCTCGCTTCTACATTTCCTACAAAGTTTAAAGAAGATTGACTAAGTAATTCATACGCATTTTTCGTCAACTCGTTTCCTTTATTCTCCTCTGTTCCGATGTTTAATAATCCTATTTTAGGTTGTGCTATACCTCTCACTTTTTCTGAATAGATGGAGCCCATTATCGCGTATTGAAGAAGATGAGAAGGCTTAGCATCTGAGTTTGCTCCAACATCAAGCATCAAAAATCCCTTTCCATCAATGGTAGGGAAAGTAGGAGCAAACCCTGGTCGGTCAATACCTTTAATTCTTCCAACATTGAATAAACCTGAGGCAATTAACGCTCCTGTATTCCCTGCTGAAATGCAAGCATCTACTTTTTGCTCCTTGACTTCTTTTGTGGCTAAAACCATTGACGAGTTTCTTTTTTTGCGGACTGCTTTTACTGGGTCGTCGTTAGAGTCTATTTTTTCATCCGTATGTATTACTTTAATTTGCGTTTTATACTGTTCAGGAATCGAATCATCGATCAATTGTTTATCTCCAAATAGAGTAATTTCAATTCCTTTAATCTTATCAATTGCCTTGATTGCTCCGTCCACTACTGCTTGTGGAGCATGATCTCCTCCCATTGCATCAATGGCGATCTTCATAGCTAACACCTCTTTTTATACTTGGTTCGAACGAAACATTTCAAATGTTCCTTTAAATACAACTTTATTATGTACAAAGCTCTCTACTTGAACAATCGATCTTCCCTTGTTATTTTGGCTTTCAATCACCTTTGCTTTAGCAACTACTTTCTCTCCTTCTTTTACTTGACTAGTAAAATGAATATTTGCTTTAGCTGTTAAAGCAAGCTCATCATCAATCACAGCTACCGCTAACGAGTTTGCTTGTGCAAATAGGTGATGTCCCCTCGCAATTTGATTTCGGCTAAAAACATGTTCTTGGCGAATAGGTAAGATAGAAATAGCCGAATGATCTAATTGTAGGTCAATCATTTCTCCGATTACTTCATCTATAGGAAGTGATTTAACTTGTTCATCCAAGTTTTTCTCCGCAACATGTTTGATTCTTTCCCTTAACTCTGGGATTGAAAGCTCTAAGCGATCCAGACGAATCGTTTGGATACTTACGTTAAATTTAGCTGCCAATTCTTCATCTGTAATAAAAGGTGTTGAATCAATGGTTTCTTTCAATAAATTTTGTCTTTCTTTTTTACTTTTTCTCATAATAATTAGATCACCGTTCGTTTCATATATATTCCAAACTCTTTTATCAAAGAGTAATTATGACTAGGTACTAATAGTAGTATATAATCAATTTGGTTTTTATGCAACATTAATTCTAAACCTCTTTTAATTTAGCTTTTCTTGACTCATCACATCAGACAACTGCATTCTTAATAGGCGATATTCTTCCCCATTCCAAAACTGTTCTTGATTAACTAACATACTCGCATCTTCTCTTGCGACCTCTAAAGCACGATAATCGTGAACTAAATCCGCTACTTTAAAGTCTGGCATTCCACTTTGTTTAGACCCAAAAAAGTCTCCTGGACCTCGAAGCTCTAAATCTTTTTCTGAAAGTACAAAACCATCATTTGTATCACACATGATCCTCATTCGCTCTTTTCCCGTTTCTGATTTTGGATCAGATAATAATATACAATAAGATTGCGCTTCTCCTCTACCTACTCGCCCTCTTAATTGGTGTAGTTGAGAAAGACCAAAACGATCCGCATCATAAATGAGCATAACGGTTGCATTAGGTACATTCACACCTACTTCCACAACAGTCGTTGATACTAAAACATTTATTTCATTGTCACTGAATTTCCTCATAATGCTATCTTTTTCTTCTACAGGAAGTTTCCCATGCATGAGCCCAATGTTCCACTTTCCATTCCAATGCTCATTTAGCAACTGATAAACATCCAAAGCGTTTTGTAAATCCAGTTTTTCTGATTCCTCTATCAATGGACAAATAACATAGGCTTGTCTTTTTTCTTTTAACTCTTTCTCTATAAAAGAGACAACTCTTTCAAACATGTCTTGTTTCGCCCAATACGTATTAATTTTCTTTCTTCCTGCGGGCATTTCATCAATTTGTGAGACATCTAATTCTCCAAAAGCGGTAATCGCTAGAGTCCTAGGAATAGGAGTCGCAGTCATAAAAAGAACGTCTGGAGCCGTTCCTTTAGATCGTAATTTTTTTCTTTGTTCAACCCCAAACCGATGTTGTTCATCTATAACGACAAGGCCTAAACGAGAAAAATTCACTTCCTCTTGAATCAATGAATGAGTCCCAACAACAATATTTATTTCTCCCGTTTGTAACTTCTCTAATATTTCTCTTCTGCGTTTTCCTTTAACTGAGCTTGTTAATAAGCTTATGGTTAGTCCATAATTGTCAAATAACTTTATTAACGATTCATAATGCTGCTCAGCTAATATTTCAGTCGGTACCATCAATGCTCCTTGGTAGTTAGACAAGATGGAGGCATAAAGAGCGATAGATGCAACTAATGTTTTTCCAGATCCTACATCCCCCCTGTAATAAGCGATTCATTGGAAATGTAGATTCCATGTCTTGAAGTATTTCATTGACTACCTTCTCTTGTGCACCTGTCAAACGATAAGGAAGCGTTTGAATTAACTCTTCTAATTTAAGGGTGTCAAATTTATGATTAATTCCATTTATTTTCTCTTTTTCTACCCTCTTAAGTGTATAAATTTTCAGTTGAAACAATAATAGTTCTTCATAGACCATTCGCCGACGAGCCTGTTTTAATTGCTGAGGGTTTTCAGGAAAATGCAAAGATTGAATAGCGTCTCTTCGACTAACAAGCTTATACTTTTGATTAATATTTACTGGTAAGGTCTCTTCTACTTCTTTTCTGTATGTAGAAAGGGCATTTGCAACAAACTTCCTCAACATTTTAACCGTTAAGTTTCCTCTAACATGATAAATGGGCTGCATTTGATCTTTTTTTTGCAAATGACCAAAAACAACTTCATCTGCATTGATCGATTGTCTGTGCCTATCCCATTTTCCTGTTATCAAAAGGGTATCATGAAGTTGAAGTTTCTTTTTTAAATAAGGTCTGTTAAAACTATGAATCGTAACTAAAATGTTTTTAACAAGCAGGCGAAATTGCAACCGTGATTTTTTACGACCATAATAGACAAGAGAAGGCTCGCTATGAACCTTCCCCTTCAACCGTCACTCTTTCTTGATGATTAGCTACCGATAAGTCTTTTTCATAGTATTCGTCATAACGATAAGGGAAATATTCAATTAAATCCTGAATGGTGAAAATCCCTAAACTATTCATGATAGCTTCCGTTTCAGATCCTACTCCTTTTAACATAGAGATAGGTTGATTTAAATTAGATGGTTTGATCATTTAGAGACACTCCGAATATTTTTGCTTCTAATTCTCTACCAGTAGGAGTAGCAGCAAGTCCTCCTTGAGCCGTTTCTCTTAATGCAGAAGGCATTGTTTGACCAATTTTATACATAGCGTCAATCACTTCATCACAAGGGATTCTACTTGTAATTCCTGCTAACGCCATATCTGCTGCTACCATTGCATTAGCTGCTCCCATTGCATTCCTTTTCACACAAGGTACTTCAACTAACCCCGCTACAGGATCACACACTAAACCAAGCATATTTTTTAAAGTAATGGCCATTGCTTCTGCAGATTGGCTAGGTGTGCCACCTAATAATTCAACAAGGGCAGCAGAGGCCATTCCAGCAGCTGAACCAACTTCTGCTTGACATCCACCCGCTGCACCGGATATAGAGGCATTGTTGGCAACAACAAATCCAAACGCTCCCGCAGTAAATAAGAACCTAATCATTTCTTCCCTTGAAGGATTGATTTTTTCTTTGATGGCAAATAATGTACCAGGAACTACCCCAGCTGAGCCTGCTGTCGGTGTAGCGCATATTGTTCCCATTGCCGCATTCACTTCATTGGTTGCAACCGCTTTACTTACTGCATCTAACAAAACATGACCACAAATAGAATTGCCACTTTGAATATATTGTTGGAGTAATACAGCATCTCCACCTGTTAAACCGGAATGTGATTTAACTCCTTGCAGTCCTTTATGAACGGCCTCTTCCATCACGGTTAAGTTTTTGTCCATTTGCTCCATCAATTGTTCTTTTGATTGATTCTTTACTTCACTTTCTTGTTCAATCATAATATCGGATATTTTAAGTTGTCTGCTCTCCGCAAGCTCTATCAACTCTGAAACATTTCGAAACATACCATACCTCCTTAATCAATCAGCAATTTTTGTAACTTGAATAATATTGGGCAACGTTTCTAACTCATTTAAGATTTTATCATCTACATTTTGATCAACTTCGATCGTCATTAACGCCATTTCACCTTTTTCCTTTCGAGAAACCTCCATATGACCA
Organism: Bacillus carboniphilus; assembly: GCF_020524035.2. NCBI lineage: Bacteria > Bacillati > Bacillota > Bacilli > Caryophanales > Bacillaceae > Bacillus > Bacillus carboniphilus. Next base: position 1,046,164 of record NZ_CP129013.1, read on the forward strand.
ATATTAATTGTATGCTTCGCTAACACATTCGCAACTGCCGCTATTGAACCATAGCGGTCATTATGGACGACTAAAATAGCTGGGTGATTACCAGATAGCCTTAAAAGAAATCCGTTTAATTCAATAATTTCGATCTTTCCCCCACCAATTGAAATCCCTACTAGTTCGATTTCACCTTGATCATCACCTAAAATGACTTTCGCCGTGTTTGGGTGGTCTGTTTGGGCTTCTTCTTTCACGAAGTCAACCTTTATTTGTTTATCTTTTGCCATTTGAATAGATGATTTGATTCTTTCATCAAATGTATCAAAATCAAGGATTCCTCCAACTATCGCGACATCCGTTCCATGTCCCTTGTATGTTTCTGCAAACGATCCATAGAAAGAAATTTTCATCCACTTCGGTTCTCTACCGAATAAACTTCTCGCTACTCTTCCAATTCTGGCTGCTCCCGCTGTATGAGAGCTTGAAGGACCAATCATAATGGGTCCGATAATATCAAAAACACTTCTATATTTCATATTGACACCTCTGTAAAAGGATGTAATAAATCTTATATCTTTATTCAAAACCTCTAATGGAGGGAATTTTAAGAAAAGCTGGCATACAAGTAACAACTTGCTACTATCTGCCAGCTTTCGTTATTTTCTAGTTCAGACGCAAGGTTTCTTGAGGCGCCTTTGTTCTACTGTGAATAAAAATAAGCATGTGACAACCACACATTTTGTTATTTTATTCTACTGCAAAGATGTAAGAATATAAAGGTTGTTTCCCATCATGTATCTCAATTTCTATATCTTCATATTGGTCATTAATAAAGCTTACGATCGCATCAATTTCTGACTTCTCAGCTGATTGACCAAATAAAATCGTTACTATTTCCGAATCCTCATCAATCATATCCGATAATAATTGTTTAGCTGTTTCTATGCGCTCTTTAGCTGTCGTAACAATTTTCCCGTCAAATATCCCCATATAATCATCTTTGTTTATATCTATTCCATCTATATTTGTATCTCGAACCGCATACGTAATTTGACCAGTCTTGACGTGCTGAAGAGCACTTTCCATTGATGATTTATTGTCATCAATACTAACCACAGGATTAAATGACAATAATGCCGACATCCCTTGAGGAACCGTCTTAGATGGAACGACAACGGCATTTTCTTCTACAACTGAAGCCGCTTGTTCAGCAGCCATGACAATATTCCCATTGTTAGGAAGGATGATGATGTTTTCAGCATTTACATTTTTTACAGCGGCGACAATGTCCTCCGTACTCGGATTCATCGTTTGACCACCTTCGATGACGTAATGTGCACCAATACTTTTAAACAACTCTGCTATTCCTTCACCCATTGCTACAGTAACAATACCGAATTTTTCCTTTTCAGCAGGAGAAACAGGTTGCTTTTGAATATGTGTATCTTGATCGTCTAAAAGGAGCTCTGCATGTTGCTCTCTCATATTTTCAATCTTCATTTTGATTAAGCTTCCATACTGCTGTCCATAAGATAATACTTGCCCTGGCTCTTCTGAATGAATATGTACTTTAGCAATTTCATCGTCTGATATGACTAACAAAGAATCTCCATAAGAACTTAAATCTTCACGGAAATTTTCCTCATTAAAAGGTTTTTTCTCGTCTTCAAATCTGACCATAAATTCTGTGCAATAGCCGAATTCAATATCCTCACTGCTCATATGACTCTGAACATTTTTATGATGTTCTGCATTAACCATGTCTGTCATAGAAGGACCAGAAGTAGATAATGAAATTCCTTCTCCCTTAAGTTCCGCTAAAAAGCCTTCATAAACATAAACTAATCCTTGACCTCCACTATCAACTACTCCAACTTCCTTTAATACTGGAAGTAAATCTGGTGTTCGATTAAGGGCTTGTTTCGCTTCTTTTAACACTTCTTCAAGAAATAAAACAAAATCTTGCTCAGCTTGAGCGATTGTCACAGCCTTTTTGGCTGCATCTTTAGCAACTGTTAAAATCGTCCCTTCCACTGGTTTCATCACGGCTTTATAGGCAGTATTGACACCATGCTGTAATCCTTCAGCAAAATCTTCAACAGTTAATGTTTCCTTTGTTTCAATCGCCTTCGAAAACCCTCTGAAAAGTTGGGATAAAATAACACCTGAGTTCCCTCTAGCTCCCATCAACAAACCTTTTGCCAGAGAAGCTCCAACTTTTCCAGCATGATTAGTTGATAAGTTTTGTACTTCTTTAGAGCCAGAGGTCATTGACAAATTCATATTTGTTCCTGTATCCCCATCAGGTACTGGAAATACATTTAAAGCGTCTACGATCTTTGCGTTGTTGGAAAGATGATTCGCACCATTGATAATCATTTTTGCAAACTTCTTTCCATCAAGTTGAGTTAGTGCCACAAATCTTCCTCCTAACTATGGGTTCATTACACGAACACCTTGGACATATATATTTACTGAATCAATAGATAACCCTAAAGTTTGATTTAATGTATACTTTACTTTTGTTTGTACGTTATTTGCTATTTCTGAAATTTTTGTTCCGTAACTAACGATAATATACATATCAATGTGGATTTCATCATCTATTTGACGTACAATAACACCTTTACTAAAATTCTCTCTTCCTAGAATTTCTGTAAAGCCATCTTTCAGTTGTTTTTTTGAAGCCATTCCAACAATTCCATAACACTCGACAGCTGCGCCTCCAGATACAGTGGCTATGACTTCATTTGAAATTTCAATATGTCCATTTTCCGTTTTTAATTCGATTGACATAGTGGTTCCCCCTTTATAAAAGTGAAACATCCGTCATGTTAAACAATAAAAGATAAAATTATGACTAAAGCCATTTTACTACAATGTTTACCTTATTAAAAGCAAATGATAAAAGTGCATGCTCAATAACGGTGTTTTATTAGCACTGTTATTGAAAAGGTAAACCAATCTTTCATTAATTTCAGTCTATTCATAAGAATAAGCTCTAAACAATAGGGCCCCTAATATAATAAAACGAATCTTATCTTACATGTCAAGATTAAATTCTTGAAAGACAATCTAAAAGCTGTTGCAAATCCAGTCTACCTATGGTAAGTTATTAAAGTATCTTTTTGATTAGTTTACTTAAAAAGAAGATTTATATGTAAAGAGTTAGGAGGTTCACTTATGGCTCGTAAATGCGTAGTAACAGGAAAGAAGACAAGCTATGGTAATGCGCGTTCTCATGCTATGAATGCTAACAAACGCAAATGGGGTGCGAATGTACAAAAAGTTCGTATTTTAGTTAACGGAAAGCCTAAAAAAGTTTATGTTTCTGCACGCGCTCTTAAATCTGGTAAAGTTCAACGTGTGTAACTAAAAACAATTTAATTGTATATTTCCACTAACAATACATGAACTGTAAAAAAAGCACCGTAACGGTGCTTTTTCTAGTCTTTTTTAAAAGAATTTAACATCACCTTAATAATGCCGCCTAAAAACTTCGGTAGTTTAATTGTATAAAATTTCATCCTTTCCCTCCTCTAGACGAAAACATACCATTAATTAATCATTCACATTGATCCTTACTCTTTATAACCATTAATATGCCAGATTCAAATGAAAAAGTACCAATAGGATTGATGAGTTCATTACTAATACATAATGTCGAGCCATAGTGAATATGACAATTATTTAAAGGATACTTAAATCCCGAAAGGGTTAAACCCTTAATATCTTTAAGTACTGGTAAGAAAGAAACGTATGCGTGCTTGTCTTTAGCCAATTGGTACACACCAGGATTATATAATTCAATTTGATTATTACGGTCAATAATTTTTGTTTGAACCCCCTCTTTAAGAGGATGGAGAAGCAATTGAAGACTTCCTAAAAAATGATCTAGCCTTCCACCAGTTACGCCAAAAATATGTATTTTATCAACTTGACTATGGTGATTGAGGGCCCATTCTAATGCAATCTCAGTATCTGTTTTGTCTTTTATCGCAGGAAAAACGGATATATCTTTAGATTTTTTTTCCACTTTTTTTCTCTCATTTTCATCTATTGAATCAAAATCACCGACTGCTTTATTAGGAATGATATTATCTTCTAATAAATATAAGACCCCTCGATCAACACCCACCCATATCGCATCTTCTGAATGATAATTATGATAAGAAGGGTGTAAATCTTTTGGTCCTCCTGCCACGATGTTAATGATGGACATATAAACAACAACCCCTTGACTTTGTGTTATATATATATTTACAAATTTAACATGCATACTAGCTAGTACATAAAAGCCATCTTATATAGAGGAGGGATATAAAAATGATTTCTTTCTCTAAACAAGATGAGGTAATTGTAGAACAAGCGTTAAGACTGGCTAGTATTAATAGTACAGATTATCATGAAATTGAGCAATATCAACGCGTTTTAAAAAAATTTGCACAACAAACCGACTCCTTAATTGCTGAAGAAGACGGATTTCGATTTGACTATGATGATTAGAAAAGCGGAAGCGGACGGTTAGCGACGTGGGGGCTTGAGCACTCCGCATGAGATAAAGGAAACACGAAATGCCGAAGGCTTCGATGTTGACTTATCGTAGAGAGGAGAGCGAAAACTTACGAGTCGCTGTGCGCTGGAGCTAGACAATTAGAAAAGCGGAAGCGCCTTGCACAACCTCGACAAGCATAAGACAGGTATAAAATGAAGGTGTTCTTTACCTTCATGCATACATGGCTTATGACCTCGAGAGGTTAGGCGCTGGAGCTAGACAATTAGAAAAGCGGAAGCGCACGATTAGCGACAAAAAAGACTGCCTAAACAAATTCAGGCAGTCTTTTTCGTATTTAATAACCTCTAATATCTTCAATCGCTTTCCTTCGGTCTGCCTGATTATAAATAGCAGACCCTGCGACTAGTACATTTGCCCCGGCTTCAATACAAGTTTTAGCCGTGGTTGAATTAACCCCTCCATCAATTTCAATTTCTAATGAAGGATTATATTGCTCAGCTAATGATTTTACTTGACGTATTTTTGGAACAACACTCGTAATAAACTGTTGACCTCCAAAGCCAGGATTAACCGTCATCAATAGAACCATATCAATATCGCCAATAATATGCTTGATCATATCAACAGGTGTATGAGGGTTTAGTACAACACCAGCCTTGATGTTATGAGATTTTATTTGTTGAATCGTTCTGTGCAAGTGACGACATGCTTCTACATGAACAGTGATATAGTCAGCACCTGCTTGAACAAACTCGTCGATATAATGTTCTGGGTTTTCAATCATTAGGTGAACATCAAGTGGTAAATTCGTTACTTGTTTTGCTGCATTAACAATAAGAGGACCAATTGTTATATTTGGTACAAAATGACCATCCATAACATCAATATGTATATAATCAGCACCTCCTCTTTCTACATCTTGAATTTCTTCCCCCTAATTTTGCAAAGTCTGCTGATAAAATAGAAGGAGCAATTTTTACCATGAATCCTTAATACCTCGGCTTTCTTTCGTTAATTTCATCTAAAAACTCTTTGTAATGCTGATATCGAAATTCGGCAATCTCTCCATGTTCCACAGCGCTTTTTACCGCACATTTCGGTTCGGCTGTATGGAGACATCCTCGAAATCGACATTCTGCACTTTTTTCTTTTATCTCAATAAAATAATCTCCTAGTTCTTCCTTTGTAATCTCTTCAAAATCTAACGAACTAAATCCAGGAGTATCTGCCACTAAACCATCATTAACATTTAATAGCTCTACATGCCTCGTCGTATGCTTTCCTCTCCCTAAACTTTCTGAAATCGTATTCGTTTCAATGTTTAATGTAGGATTAATGGCGTTTAACAAAGATGATTTGCCAACACCGGACTGACCAGCGAAAACGGATATTTTATTTGAAATAAAAGCTTTTATCTCTTTAAGAGACTGTTCTTCTCGAACAGATGTTAAGATCACATTGTAGCCAATCTTTCTATATTCTTCAACGACCTCTTTTATTGTATCATTTTTCACTAAATCCATTTTGGTGACACAAATAATTGGCTTAATATTGTTTGATTCTACTAGAACAAGAAATCGATCTAACAGTTTACTACTAAAATCTGGTTCTAGAGCCGAAAAGACTAATATCGCTTGGTCAACATTTGAAATAGGAGGTCTAATAAGTTCATTTTTTCTAGGTAAAACCTCCATTATATAGCCACTTAGATCATCCGCCTTTTCATAAATTACTTCGTCACCAACTAGAAGAGTCGTCTTGTTATTTCGAAACACACCTCTTCCACGACAACTAATAACGCCTTTACGATCTAGAACATAATAAAATCCGCTTAAAGCTTTTATAATTTTACCAGTCGGCATAATTTCCTCCTTTCTATTAAGAACTTATTCAGGATATGGAACCTCGCCCTCTTTCAGCAATTCCTCATCTAGGTAGATTTCGTACTTCCCTACCTGTCCAGGCTCTATTTTAAATTCAACTGTTTCTGATACGTTACCACTTATTGGTTTGCTTAAATAAGGAGCTGAAAAATCACGATTTGAATCTTCAACCAATATTTTCAAAATAGCCTCTGGACGTTCCTCAGTAGGTACAAATTCAACAGGAAATTCCTTTGTCTCAGTTTTTGCAACTAGCTTAGGACCTAAAGAATAAGTTACTTTGATTGTTTCTCCTTCATAGACCGTTTTGTTTGGAGATGGAGTTTGACTAATGACTTGTCCTTCTGGTACTTTCTCAGAATAATCTTCTTCCGACTCCAGTTCTATGTCTTTCCCCTCAAGATAGCTTTTCACTTCATTTTTCGTATAACCCGTTAAATCATCCATTTGATAGGTTTCCAAACCACTACTTACAACAAATGTAATCGTTGTCTCATCTGGGACTAGCTCTTCATCCTTTTCAAGAGACTGTTTCAAGATCGTTCCTGCTTCTTGATCATTTGATTGCTCTTTTGAGTTCACGGTGAAACCTGCTTCCTGTAACTCTTTTGCCACTTCATTATAGTTTTCACCAATATAATTTTCTAAAGTATAGGTTCCTTTTCCGAGACTAACGTAAATATTTACGAGTGAGTCTTCTTTCGCGCTACTTCCTCCTTCTGGATCAGTCTTAATCACATACCCTTCTGGAATTTCATCATCTTCGAGTTCTTTTTGCTCTCCAACTTGAAAGTCAGCAGCCTCGAGCAGTTCAATCCCCTCTTCTAACTTTAAACCTGAAATGTCTGGCACTTCAATATCTTCAGGCATAAATAGTGAAGGAAAGATAAATAAAGCTAGAATAATCGAAAGTACTAAGACGAAAAACGTAGATACGATAATTTTTGGCCATCGATTCTTCTTTTTCTTCAGCTTTTTAGTGGTGTTTCCTTGATTGTTTTTTAGATCTTTTTGTTTTAGTTTATTTGGTGTATGGACAAGAGTCTCATCATGTTGATTTTGTTCAATTAGCGAATCTGATATAACAGGAATAGCTTTCGTTTTTTCATGATCATGTTCAGGAACTGTAAAGCGCGGTTCATATAATCGATCTCCATCTAAAGCAGTTTTAATGTCATCTCCAAAATCAGCAGCAGATTCATAACGATGAAAAGGATCTTTTGCCATCGATTTTAATACAAGGTTTTCCACACTTTGAGGGACTTGCGTGTTCCACCTTTTTATTGATGGTGGCTCAGACTGCAAATGCTTTAAGGCAATCGATATTGCTGATTCCCCGTCAAATGGAAGTCTTCCTGTTAGCATTTCAAATAAAACAATTCCTAAACTGTAAATATCTGACTTATTCGTTGCAAGACCACCTCTTGCTTGTTCAGGCGACAAATAATGAACAGAGCCTAATACGGAATTCGTTTGGGTAATTGTCGTTGAGCTTAGAGCAACAGCTATCCCAAAATCTGTGACTTTAATGTTCCCATGTTGATCTACTAATATATTATGTGGCTTAATATCACGATGGACGATCCCATTTTCATGAGCATGATTAATAGCGGATACAATTTGTTCTTGAATATGTAATGCTTCCTTTGGATGTAGTGGGGCATGCTGAGCTATGTATTGTTTGAGCGTTTTACCCTCTACATATTCCATAACAATATAGTATATATCTTTTTCTTCACCAACGTCATAAATACTAACAATATTAGGATGGGCAAGACTTGTTGCAGATTGTGCTTCCCGTCTAAATCGACGAATAAAATCATTATCATTGACAAAATCAAACCTTAAAATTTTAATGGCCACATTCCGATCTAAAATAACGTCTCTTGCTAAATAGACGTTAGCCATTCCGCCTCCACCAATAACTTCTAATATTTTATAACGACCACTTATTCTTTTTCCTATCAACATAGCTCTTCACTCTTTTGTGTCATATTTATTTCATGTTTATACAACACAACTGTAATATTGTCTTCTCCACCTTGGTCATTAGCAAGGGTCACTAAGTGGTCCGCTTTTTCTTGTAAAGACCAGGAAGAAATTAATACTTTTTCCATTTCTTCTGTCGTTATTTTATTGGATAAACCGTCTGAACAAAGAAGAAGAAGATCTTCTTCTTCTAAACAGACTGTTTTTAAATCGATATCGACTTGTTCATTTGTACCTAACGCTCGGATTAAAATATTTTTTTTCGGGTGGTGATCGGCATCCTCTTGTGAAATTTGTCCAGATTTCACAAGTTCATTTACTAATGAATGATCTTCGGTTATTTGTGAGAAGCCATCTTTATTTAATAAATAGCATCTGCTATCTCCAATATGGCCTACTGTTACAAACTGGTTTGCAAAAAGAGCCCCAACAAACGTTGTTCCCATACCTTGACATTCCGAATGTGCATTTGCATGTTGATGAATGGTTAAATTGATGTCCGATATTTGCTGTTTCAACCAATTTTCTGCTTCCTCAGGGGTAGTGATGTTTGTTTGATTGTTCCATCGTTCTTTAAACTGTTCTACTGTCATTTGACTTGCTTTATCACCAGCTAAATGTCCACCCATTCCATCTGCAACGACGGCTAATAAATGATTTCTTTGATTAACAAAAACACCAACACTATCTTCATTATGCGTTCTTACTTTTCCTTGGTCTGTAATATGAACAACGTTCATCAAATCACCTCGTCTCATCTTGACGTTCTTTGGCACGTAATTGCCCACAAGCTGCATCAATATCATGCCCTTGTTCACGTCTAATGGTTACATTAACTCCTTTGTCTTTTAACGTTTGAGCAAAGAGAAAAATTTGGTCTTTAGGTGTCCGAACGTAATTTCGTTCAGGCACATAGTTTACAGGAATTAAATTGACATGACACTTGATATGGCCAATTAATTTTGCAAGCTCTTCGGCATGCTCAACTTGATCGTTTACTCCTCCAAACAAGCCGTATTCAAAAGTTACTCTTCTTCCTGTTTTATTTATATAATACTCGATTGATTTCATTAAGTCAGGTAATTTATATGCTCGATTAATCGGCATCAATTTTGAACGGATCTCCGTATTTGGAGCGTGTAACGAAACGGCAAAATTAATTTGCATTTGCTCGTCTGCAAATTGATATATTTTTGGAATAATTCCACTCGTTGAAACGGTAATGTGTCTTGCTCCAATATTTAATCCTAAATCATGATTAATAATCTTTAAGAATGACAACATTTCTCCATAATTATCAAAGGGTTCACCAATCCCCATGATGACAACAGAAGAAACACGTTCATTTGTTTCATCGAGCGCTTGTTGAACTTTCACGACTTGAGCAACTATTTCTCCAGCCTCTAAATTCCGTTTTAGTCCCCCTAGTGTGGAAGCGCAAAACGTACACCCGATCCGACAGCCAACCTGGGTAGTCACACAAATCGAATTCCCATATTCATGTCTCATTAAGACGGTCTCTATTGTATACCCATCTTGCAACTCAAACAAAAATTTCATCGTTCCATCGTTTGAAGTTTGCTGAATAACCGTTTTTAACGTCGTTAAAGAGAAAGATTGTGCTAATTGCTCCCTTAACTTTTTAGAAAGGTTCGTCATATCTTCAAAAGAGGTCACTCTTTTTTCATAAAGCCATTCAAAGATTTGTTTTACTCTGAATGGTTTTTCTCCTTTTTCTACTAACCATTCCTTCATTTCATCAAGTTGTAATGAATAGATGGATGGATTCTCAGTTGCTTCTGTTTGCTTCTGTTTTTTTGTTTGATTATCCATTTTCTACACCTTCTTTCTAAGGGATGCTATATAAAAACCATCTGTCCCAAACAAATGAGGCAACATTTGTAGCTCACCCTTATTTACAAAAGGTTTTACTTTATTAGGAAGTCTGTCTACTAACTTTTCATCTTTAAAGAATTCTTCATGCTCAGTTAAAAAGTGTTCAATTACTCGATGATTTTCTTCTTTATCGATTGTACATGTACTATAAACGAGTGTGCCTCCTTTTTTCAATAGAGGGGCGACAGATGTTAAAATTTCCTGTTGAATTCGTGCTAGTTGCACGATATCATGTTCTGTTTTCGAATATTTTATATCTGGTTTCCTTCTAATCACACCTAACCCTGTACATGGCGCATCCACTAAAATACAATCAAATGTTTCCGGTGAGAAGAGGTCTGATAACTTTCTTGCATCATGATTTTTCGCTTCAATATTTGTTAAACCTAATCTGCTTGCTTGTTGGTCAATAAGTTTAATTTTATGTTCATGTAAATCAAAGGCATGAACGACCCCTGTGTTGTTGAGTTGTTCGGCAACATGTGTTGTTTTTCCACCTGGAGCTGCGCAACTATCTAACACTATGTCTCCTTCTTTTACGTTTAACGCTAATCCTACTAGCATTGAGCTTTCATCTTGAATGGTAAACATTCCATCTTGAAAAGCATTCGTATTCGCTAAATTTCCTTTTTCTGCTTCAATTGCTAGGTGAGGAACTATTTCTCCAAAAGAAACTGTTACTTGCTCTTCTTTCAACAAGGTTTCTATTTCCTCTCGTGTTGTTTTCAACCTGTTTATTCTTGCCGTTTGCTTAGGATATTGTAAATTAGCGAAGGCGATTTCCTTTGCCTCTTCAAATCCAAAGTGATGAATCCAACGATTAATTAGCCATAATGGGTGACTCGTTTCAACCGCTAACCTCTCAGCATCATTCTCGATGGATGATAAGGGTGGCATACCTTCTCTTTGTACAGATCTCAATACGCCATTGACAAAGGAGGCAATTCCTTTATGACCTCTTTTTTTAGCAAGTTCGACTGCCTCATGGATAACCGCACGATCAGGGATACGGTCGAGAAACTTCATTTGATAAAGGGACAATAATAGTATAGCCTCTACCCATTGTTCCACTTTCTTTTTTTTAATAAATGCACGTAAATAAAAATCTAGTCGTCGTTTGTTTTGCAATGTTCCATAGACCAATTCTGTTAGTAATCCTTTATCTTTCTCTCTTACATCATACTTTTTAATCAGTGAATTCAAAAGCAAATGACTATATGCCTGGTTTTTCTCAATAGATAGTAGTGCTTCTAAAGCTACTTCCCTTACAGTTACTTCTTTATTCCTCATTGCCTTCTCCTAACTTCATACCTGCTTTTAAATTAGTACCTCTTAAAAAGTCTGTCACGTTCATTTTTTTCTTCCCAGCTGGTTGTAGTTTTTTCACTAAAATCCCTGTCTCATCTCCTGTTGCGACGACAAAACCCTCCTGATCCACTTTAACTACTGTTCCAGGATCTTTCTTCTCTGCATTCTTGACTTTATCTCCCCACCAAATTTTAAGTGGCTGACCATTTAATGTTGTATAAGCAACCGGCCACGGATTTAATCCCCTTATATGATTGTAAATATCTGACCCCTTTTTATTCCAATTTATCTTTTCATCTTCCCTTTTTATGTTTCTAGCAAAAGTTGCTTGAGAATCGTCTTGAGGAATCGGCGTAATTTTTCCTTCAAGTAGTTTAGGTAACGTTTCTTGTAAGAGGCTCGCACCAGCCACACTTAATTTATCATGCAACGTTCCGACCGTATCTGTTTCTTCTATCGCTACCTCTACTTGCGACAAAATATCTCCAGCATCTAACTTTTCAACCATATACATAATGGAAATACCTGTTTTTGATTTCCCTTGAATAATTGAGTAATGAATTGGAGCTCCTCCTCTTAACTCTGGTAAGAGTGAAGCGTGAACATTAATACAACCATACTTAGGAGCATCTAGTAAGTCATTCGGTAAAATTTGTCCAAATGCAGCTGTAATAATGATATCTGGCTCTATGCGCAGAAGCTCATCAAGATCCTTTTTATTCCTCACTTTTTCTGGTTGGTACACTGGAATTTGATGCTTTAAAGCTTCCACTTTTACAGGCGGAGGTGTTAAGACCTTCTTTCTTCCTTTTATTCGATCAGGTTGCGTAACAACCCCCACTACCTCATACCCTTCATTGATTAACATTTGTAAAACAGGAACAGAAAAATGTGGGGTTCCCATAAATAATACTTTCGTCACAAAATCACCCTTTAATTCTCATATATTGTTACGGTCATTACAACATCACATTTGGATGTAAATCAATCGATACTACAAGATCATCCTTCTTATTAGTTGATTGATATTTATTTAAAATCGTTTTAAGCGTGTCATTTAAATTAGACTCACGCTTGTATTTTATCATGCATTGATAGCGATATCTATTGTTGATCCTAGGGATAGGTGAGGATGATGGGCCTAAAATGATTGACTGGTTGGTTAATGAAGTCTTTACATACTCAACCACCTGATTAGCAACCTCCGTAACCTTCAGCAAATCATAGTGAGAAATGGTGATCAAAACTAAATAGTAGTAAGGCGGATAGGCATGCTCTTTCCTCATTGCCATTTCGTAATCAAAAAATCGTTGGTAATGATATTGACTGGCAAGCTGCACACCATAATGTTCAGGTGTATAACTTTGAATGATTACTTCTCCAGGCAATTCGTGTCTCCCAGCTCTCCCGCTTACTTGCGTTAATAATTGAAAGGTTCTTTCAGCCGCACGAAAATCAGGTAAGTAAAGCATCGTATCAGCTGATAAAACTCCTACTAATGTAACATTAGGAAAATCGAGTCCCTTCGCGATCATTTGCGTTCCTAGTAGAATATCCGCATTTCCTTCTCCAAACTCATTTAAGAGTCGCTCATGAGAGCCTTTTCGATTCGTCGTATCATTATCCATTCGAATCACTTTTGCTTCGGGCAATAGTTTATTCAATTCTTCCTCGACACGTTGAGTACCAGTTCCAAAATATCGCATATGCTCACTTGAGCACTCGGGACATTTAGAGGGGACTGGTTTCTCAAAACCACAGTAATGACACTTTATATGTTGACCTTGACGGTGATAAGTTAAAGAAATATCGCAATGAGGACAATTTAAGACTGTCCCGCAATCTCGGCACATCATAAAGGATGAGTAGCCTCTTTTATTTAACAATAAAACTGACTGCTCTTTTTTTCTCCATTCTTTGTTTCAACTGTTCAATTAAGTCCTTGGCAAACATGGAGCGATTGCCATTACGCAGCTCTTCTCGCATGTCAACAATTTGAACATCAGGCATTTTACGATTGTTGACACGTTTTGTCAAAGGTAATAGAGTGTAAACATTCTTTTTTGCTCGAGCAAATGACTCTAGTGTCGGAGTCGCACTTCCTAGTATGACAGGACATTCATGGTACTTAGGCTCGAAAAATAGCGACATCTCTTGCATGGTAACGAGGGTTTTCTCCTTGTTTATAGGAGCTCTCATGTTCTTCATCAATAATAATCATCCCTAGATTGGAAAATGGAGCGAATATCGCCGATCTCGCCCCTACCACTAGCTTTACCTCTTTACGATAAATCTTTCGCCACTCATCATACTTCTCACCGGCTGACAACCCACTGTGAAGGACCGCCACTAAAGAACCAAATCTACCTTTAAAACGATCAACCATTTGCGGAGTTAAAGAGATTTCAGGAACTAAAACGATGGCTTCCTTCCCCTGCTTTAATACATGTTCAATAGATTGCATATACACTTCTGTCTTTCCACTACCCGTTACACCATATAACAAAAACACTTTATGCAACTTTTCGTTCACACTTTGAGCGATTGTTTGATAACAATTGGACTGCTCTTCTGTTAACGGGAGAGGTTTCGTTTGTTTTATTGAACTCTTTGCATACGGGTCGCGATATTGTTCCACAATATCTTCTTGTAAAACCCCTTTATGAATGAGAGAACGTGTCACAGTTGAGGGGATATTTAAGTTTTTATGTAAAGTTGTTGCTAAAATAGGAGATGGGTTCGTAATAAAAAATTCAACCACCCGTATTTGGTTTTTAGCATTCTTTTTTACGTCATTTACTAAGATATCTTGAAGGTCTTCTTTTGATTTAGATGGAAACAAATAAGTCAAATATTTTTTATTTACTTTTTGAGAAACATTATAAACAACCTCTATAACATCATCTTTAATCAGCTTTTGTGCAGTATACCAGCTTGAAGATTCAATCAGCTTCTTAAACGGAGTCGTTTGATTAGGCTTGAATAGAGGTTGCAGATCTATAGGTACTTCATCCTCTTTATTTACGCGAATAACTTTTTCATACTTAGCTTTCATTGCTGCAGGAAGCATCACTTGAAATGCAGAAATTTTAAAGCAAAGGGTAGTTTCCGTCAGCCAGTCACCTAGTAACATAAGCTCTTCGTTAAGGACTGGTGTTACATCTAAAAGCTCTGTAATCTCCTTTAACTTTTTAAATTCAGACTCTTTTTTGCATTCGATGATGAAGCCTTGAACTTTCCTTCCTCCAAACGGAACAATGACTCTCATCCCTCGCTCTATAACCCTTTCCCATTGTTGTGGTATTAAATAATCAAAGCCTCTGTCTGTTTGCTTTAATGGAACATCTACGATTACACTTGCAATCATTTTTATACACCCATCATAAGCGTTGTTATTTCTTGCAAGATCACTTCTGCTACTCGAGATTTATTCATCATAGGAAGAGAACGTACTTTTCCTTGTGAAGTAAATACTTCAACAATGTTTGTGTCTCCTTGAAAGCCAGCTCCCTCTAATAAAATATTATTTCCTACAATCATATCGAGATTTTTCTTTTTTAATTTTCTCATTGCATATGTTTCGAGCTGTTCTGATTCTGCCGCAAAACCAACAAGAATTTGGTGCTGTTTATTTCGTCCTAATTCTAGCAATATATCTTTTGTTCTCTCAAATGAAATAACGAGCTCGTCATTTGATTTTTTCATTTTATGTGTATACGTCTGCTTCGGTTTATAATCAGCTACCGCTGCCGCCTTTACAACAATATCCATTTGATGGAACCTTTCCATGACTGCATGAAACATTTCGTCTGCGGTTTCTACTTTTACTATATTTATTCCTTGAGGCTCATCTAACGTTGTTGGCCCTGTGATTAACGTAACGTGCGCACCCATTTTAGCCGCCTGTTTTGCTAGAGAAAATCCCATTTTCCCTGTTGAATGATTCGTAAAATAACGGACTGGATCGATGCTTTCTCTTGTGGGACCTGCAGTTACAAGAACCTTTTTACCTTCTAATGGAGTAGGTTTACCTTCCTGAAAAAAATCGTTTAAATGTTCCACAATTTTTTCTGGCTCCTCTAATCTTCCTTTTCCAACATAGCCACAAGCTAAAAAACCTTCACTCGGTTCAATAAACTTAACACCATCTTCACATAATCGATGTAAATTTCTTTTGACAGCCGAATGGTTATACATATTCACATTCATAGCTGGAGCTACCCAAATAGGAGCCTCCGTGGCCAATAAGGTTGTAGTAAGCATATCGTCCGCTATTCCATTTGCCATTTTTCCAATCACATTAGCAGTTGCAGGAGCAACGATCACTAAATCTGCCCAATCTGCTAAATCAATATGTGCAATTACACTCGAATCTTTTTCGTCAAAGGTGTCCGTAAACACATCATGACCAGATAGAGCTTGAAAGCTTAATGGATTGACAAACTTTTGAGCAGACTCACTCATGATTACCTTCACTAATGCACCGGCTTGGGTTAATTTACTCGTTAATGCAACGGCTTTATAAACAGCTATTCCACCACTGACACAAAGTAAAATATGTTTATCTTTAAGCAATCTTTTCACTCCTTTATCGAAGTCTATATGTATGAACTGAAAACTTGTATGTTATAAGAAGTACCCATTCTATAAATAAAGTGCCAAACACCTTTTATACACAAGGGGCTAGGCACTTTTTGATACAATAATAAAATCTTTCATTTTTTATATTGGGGTATACTATTTTATTTTGTTTCAAAAAATAATAATCCCGAGTCAATTTCCTCTAATGCTCGTCCAACATATTTATGAGAAACAGGTTTATGAATAAGCTGGTCGTCATTCATTTGCATCTCTCTAGCACGTTTAGCAGCTACAGAAACAAGCGTATATTTTGAGTCTAATTTTTTCATTAAATCATCGATTGATGGATAAAGCATGCTATTCCACTCCTACCATTTTTTTATAAGATGCTTCCACTCGTTCGCGGCGACAATGCTCTGCGACAACTATAGCCTTAATTTTATCACAAGCGTTCGATATTTCATCATTAATAACTACGTAATCGTAAGCATTCATTAAAAATATTTCATCCCTGGCCTTATTCATACGATTTTCTACAAGCTGCTTTGACTCTGTACCTCGGTTAACTATTCGGTCTTCTAATTCCTGAAGACTAGGAGGTGCTAAGAAAATGAAGAGACCTTCTGGAAAGGCTTTTTTCACTTGCATGGCTCCTTGAACTTCAATTTCCAGAAAGACATCCTTTCCTTCGCTTAATGTTTTTTCAACATAATCTACTGGAGTTCCGTAATAATTCCCTACATATTCAGCCCACTCTAAAAGCTTATTTTGTTTTATTAAGCTTTCAAATTGATCACGCGACTTAAAAAAGTAGTCAATACCATCTACCTCTCCCTCGCGTGGTGTTCGGGTCGTCATAGAGATCGAATAGTGAAAATTTGTATCTTCTTGTGAAAACAGTTCTTTCCTTACTGTTCCTTTTCCAACACCTGATGGACCTGATAAAACTATTAATAATCCTCGTTCTTTCATAATTTCCTACCCTTCATCTGCTAAATCTTCTTTATTAAATAATCGTTGAGCTACTGTTTCAGGTTGCACTGCAGATAAAATAATGTGATCACTATCCATTACAACTACAGCTCGAGTTCGTCTACCATAAGTAGCATCAATCAGTCTACCACTATCTCTTGCATCTTGAATAATCCTTTTAATTGGAGCGGATTCAGGGCTTACAATAGAGATGATTCGATTAGCGGATACAATATTTCCGAATCCAATATTGATTAGTTTAATACTCAATTTAATTCCCCCTAAGCTTGTATATTTTAGCTTATCCTCAAATCTTCACCTATAAACGTGCATGGGGAGTTCACTCAATATTTTGAACTTGCTCCTTCAACTTTTCAATGAGACTTTTTATTTCTAATACTTTTTCAGAAATGCCGTAATGATTGATTTTTGAGCCAATCGTGTTCGCTTCACGATTCATTTCTTGAATGATAAAGTCAAGTTTTCTTCCAATTGGATCATTGACTGTTAAGGTTTGTGTAAATTGATTAATATGACTCTTTAACCTTGTTACTTCTTCTGTAATATCCACTTTATCAGCAAATAGAGCAACTTCTGTGAGCAAGCGATCTTCTTCAACATGCCCTGATACCAGTTCCTTAACACGTCTTTTTATTTTTTCATAATAATGCTTTGTCGCTTCTGGAACAAGTTGCTCGATTGATTTAATTTCTTCCATAAGATTCTCCAACAATTCTCTCATTGCTTGATAAAGTTGCAACCCTTCTGTTGCCCTCATATTGACTAACCGTTCTACTGCTTGTTTAACTCCCGTTAATACTAGCTGTTCGACCTCCTGGTCAACATCTGGAGTTTCAATTGTTTCAAAAGCTTCATCTAACTTTAACATTTGCTCTAAATGAATTTCATTTTTGAGGTTAAACCGCTCATTTAGTTGTAAGAGCGATTGATAGTATTGATCCAATAGGGACCAATTGACTACAAAAGATTGAGAAACAGGCGCTTCTCCCTCTACTGTTATGTATACTTCTAATCTTCCTCTATGAATATATTGAGATATGAGTTTCTTTATTTTATCCTCAAAGCTAACTAAAGACCGAGGAGATTTAATACTGGACTCAAAAAAGCGATGATTAACTGATTTCATTTCAATATGTACGGTTAATTTTTGATTACTTACAGTTGAGCGTCCAAACCCTGTCATACTGTTTACCAAACAATCACTTCCCTTTATGTCCGTGTTCAAAAAGTCAAAAAATCATATCCTGATACTTTTTAAACTTCCTCTAAAGACAACGAAAAAGGTAATAGAACATCCTTTCTACTACCTTTTCAAATTATATCACATTTTTTTTTTTATTTTCTTGAAAAAAGTGAGCCTGCTAATAAAAAGGTTGGGATTGCTGCTAAACCGATCACTAGCAACCAATCTGACGACTTAATTGGAACAGTGTGAAAAATAGATTGTAGCGGTGGGTAATAAACAACGATGATCATGGCTACAAGAGAAGAGACAACCGCAACATTTAAATAAAAATTACCGAACGGGTTTCGTTCAAATATCGATTTTTCAGAGCGACAGTCAAACACTAAGATGAGCTGGGCTATCACAAGAATCATAAAGGCAACTGTTTGAGCATATATGAGTGGCTTATTAAAATGACTGTACATCATGATGAAACCAATCAAAGTAACGGATCCGATTAAAAAAACCTCTTGAAAGGATCTTCCAACCTAACCCTCTAGCAAAAATTCCTTCATTCGGGTTCCTAGGACCTCTTTTCATTACGTCTTGTTCTGGCTTATCTAAACCTAAAGCCATCGCTGGAAGACCATCTGTCACTAAATTTACCCAAAGAATTTGAATAGGGACTAAAGGAAGTGGTAATCCTAATATCATAGCAAACAGCATAACAAAAATTTCTCCAACATTTGATGCTAATAAATAGCGGATAAACTTCCTAATATTATCGTATATATTTCTCCCTTCTTTAATAGCGTCCTTAATGGTCCGAAAATTATCATCTAAAAGTACAAGTGAGGAAGCTTCTTTTGCTACATCAGTCCCGCTGATCCCCATACTTATGCCAATATCCGAGGCTTTTATAGCTGGAGCATCGTTTACACCATCACCTGTCATAGCAACAATATGACCTTTTTTTTGAAAGGCTTGGACAATTTTTAGTTTATCCTCAGGTGATACCCTTGCAAAAACAAACGTTTCATCCACTATGTCACTTAGATCATCGACCGTCATTTTTGATAAGCCTTTCCCATCAACCACCCTGCCATTAGGAGGAAGGATGTTTAATTGTTTGGCAATCGCTCTAGCTGTAACGACATGATCACCTGTAATCATCACGGTTTTAATCCCCGCTTGTTTACACTCATAAATAGAAGATTTCACTTCAGGACGAGGAGGATCTAACATTCCTTGTAAGCCGATAAAAATTAAGTCCTTTTCTATGTTTTTTTCAACGTTGCTCGGCTCTCTCTCTATTGGTTTAAAAGCAATTGCAATTGTTCTTAATGATTTTGATGCCAAAATATCGATCGCTTCTTTTGTTTTGTGAAAATGAGTTTTTGTTAGTGTTTGATTACGATTATCCCATAAAATTGATTTACAATGGTTTAATAGTAGGTCAGGAGCTCCTTTCGTCACAACAAATTTATTTCCTTTTTGATCTTTAACAACAACGCTCATCATTTTCCTAGTCGAATCAAATGGGATTTCCTTGATGATATGGAATTGCTCTTTTAATGTTTCTTTTAAATAACCAGCCTTCATACCAGAAACGAGTAATGCCCCTTCTGTTGGATTTCCATCAACGATAAAACGTCGTTCTTCTCTTTTTATTTCTGATGAATTGCATAACATCCCAAAAGATAATAATTGTTGAAGCGAACGGTTATTTTTAGGGTTTATCTTTTCCTCGTGATAATAAAAACCCCCATTAGGCTCATAACCTGAGCCAGTTACGTTCCATGTTTTCCCTCCCACCCATAGATGAGTAACCGTCATTTTGTTTTGGGTTAACGTGCCCGTTTTATCCGAACAAATTACAGAAGCACAACCTAACGTCTCGACCGCTGGCAATTTCCTTACAATCGATTTTTTCTTGATCATCCTTTGTACCCCTAATGATAAGGCAACGGTGACGATTGCCGGTAATCCTTCAGGGATTGCTGCCACAGCTAAGGAAACGCCTGCTAAAAACATTCGATACATATCATGCCCTTGAATGATTCCAATGGAAACAACCAGAACCGTTAAAAGCAATGCAATGTAGATAAGAAACTTCCCTAATTGTTCTAATCTTTTTTGCAAGGGAGTCATTAAAGCCGTTTGTGTTGAAAGTAGATCAGCGATTTGCCCCATTACCGTTTCCATCCCTGTTCTTACAACTACTCCTAAACCTGAACCTCTTGTCACTAACGTCCCCATAAACGCCATGTTTAGTTGATCACCTATTGGAATATGTTCATCTGCTAGGGTACAGACTCTTTTTAATACAGGTACAGATTCTCCTGTTAAAGTTGATTCTTCAATTTCAAGGCTTGTACTAGATAAGAGTTTGACATCTGCGCCGATTCGATCTCCACTCGTAAATTTTACAACGTCACCTTTTACGAGTTCCTTAGATAAAATCTTCATCCATTTCCCATCACGCAATACGTGAACATGGGGTGCAGATAATTCCTTCAAGGCATCTAATGACTTTTCAGCTCTTCTTTCTTGAAAAAAACCTAAAAAAGCATTAATCATCACAATCGCAATGATCGCAATTGCATCTACATACTCACCTAAAAGACCGGATATAATGGTTGCCACAAGCAAAATAATGACCATAAAATCTTTAAATTGACTAATAAATAAGGATATATAAGAAGTTTTACTCTCTTCTTTTAATTCATTACTACCATATTTGTTTCTCCTTACCTCTACTTCATTTTCTGAAAGCCCATGATTAACATCTATATGTAACTTACGGGAAATCTCATCGATGTTGTAGTTATGCCACCTTTCCATCTATTCAACCCCATTCTCTCTATATTTCGAACAACTACTTATCGTAAACATATTCATCCTTGTCCATAAAAATGCTATCAATTCTTTTAACAAAACCCGTAAATTGTTATGATAGAAAAACGGAAGTATTTTAAGAACATGAATCTAACTATTAAAGAGGTTGTAATCGATGGCGTATGATGGAATTTTCACTTATTGCATGATTAATGAGCTGAAGCAGCTTAAGAACGGTAAAATCACAAAAATATACCAACCATTTAAACACGAAGTTATTTTACATATTAGAAGTAATGGAAAAAACCAAAAATTATTACTATCGGCTCACCCAAGCTATTCACGAGTGCATTTAACTAATGAAACTCTTGGAAATCCCGAAGTTCCTCCGATGTTTTGTATGGTATTAAGAAAGCATTTAGAAGGAAGTGTGATTGAAGAAATTGAAGGTCATGAATGTGAAAGAATGATCTTTATCACCGTTCGCTCCAGAAATGAAATTGGTGACATTACTTATAAACGTTTAATCATTGAGATTATGGGAAGACATAGTAACATTATTTTAATGGACATCGACAAAAATATAATTATTGATGCCATTAAGCATTTATCACCTGCCCAAAACCGATATCGCACAGTCTTACCTGGACAGCCATACGTTTTGCCACCAAAGCAAGACAAGTTGGACGCTTTTCACATTTCAGAAGAAGATGTTCTTCGAAAACTCGATTTTAATTCTGGTAAATTGGCGGATCAAATTGTGCAAAAGATTGGCGGAATTTCTCCTTTATTAGCGAAAGAGATGGTATTTAAAGCAGGAATTGCCAATCGTGCTACCTTGCCGAAAGAAGTGTGCTCCCTTCTTGAAAAAATAAAAGATAGACAAATGAATCCCACCATTATGATTAACAAGGAAAAAGAGTTGTTTTACTTGTTTCCTTTAGACCATATAAAAAGTGAGACGAAATCATTTGACTCGTTGAGCGAAATGCTTGATCGATTTTATTTCCAAAAAGCGGAACGAGACCGAGTCAAACAACAAACACATGACATTGAAAGGTTTTTACTTAACGAGCGAAAAAAGAATAAAACAAAATTAAAAAAATTGGCGAATACATTAGATTCAGCTAAACAAGCAGATCAATATCGACTGTTTGGCGAGCTATTAACTTCCCATATTTATGCGTTTAAAAAAGGCGATAAAAAGGTCACGGTTAGCAACTATTATGAAGAGGATAATTCCTCATTAACAATTGAGATAAATCCTTTAAAATCACCGTCTGAAAACGCCCAATTTTATTTTCAAAAATATCAAAAGGCAAAAAAATCAATATCAATTGTGAAGGAGCAAATTGAACAAACGAACATAGAAATTGAATATATCGAAGGACTTCTTCAACAATTAGAATCTGCCTCCGTAAAAGATGTAAAGGAAATAAGAGAAGAATTGATTGAAGGTGGTTACTTTAAGAAAAAACAATCAAAGCAATCAAAAAAACGAAAGCAACAAGCTCCCGTATTAGAAAAGTATTTGACGAGCAATCAAGAAGTCATTTTAGTAGGCAAAAACAATAAACAAAATGAATATTTAACAAATAAATTTGCAAGTAAACGTGATCTTTGGTTTCATACGAAAGATATACCCGGCTCCCATGTTGTCTTAAAGAGTGAAAATCCTAGTGAAGAGAGTATTATGGAAGCCGCTCAACTTGCCGCTTACTTTAGTAAAGCGAAAAATTCAAGCAATGTCCCTGTTGATTATACGCTCATTAAAAACGTCAAAAAACCAAATGGAGCAAAACCTGGTTATGTCATTTATGACGACCAGCTAACGATTTATGCGACTCCTGATGAGGACAAAATATTATCTTTGAAAAAGTAATTTATCACAAAAATCCCTGATTATTTAGGGTCAACAGGGATTTTTGTTTGACTGCTACTAATAAGCATTCTCTTTCTCACTTGGTGTTTTTTAGAGAGTGCTTCAATCTCTTCTTCTGACAAACGCTTGATTGTGTCATTGCACATTTTTTTTGCCCATTTTGGATCCGCTCCAAATGAACAAACCGACACTAAAATATTTTCTTTGCTAGCTGAAGCTGGAAAGATGACATTCCCTTGTTCGTAATATGAAACCACATTCACTAGTTGATTTGGGGTGCATTGATCCGCAATTTGTTTGTTTACGTTTTCTTGATCTGTGGCTGCAATAACTAAAAAAGCACCTTCTAAATCTCGTTTCTGAAAATATTTTTGATGCCACGTTAGTTTCTTTTTATCCTTCCATTTTTGTATTTCCTCCGTTATCATTGGGCTAACGACGGTTATAAGCGCTTCCTCCGCCAACATGTTTTTGATTTTTCTCTCGGCAATAGCGCCCCCTCCAACAACGACCACTTTTTTGTCTTTTAATGATAAAACAATACTAATCATAAATCGCATCCTTTCAAATCTTTACAATACCTCTTGTTTAAATGCTAACCAGTTGATCTTTTCATGAAATCGAACAACCTCACCAATTACAACAATACTCGGGCTTTGGAAGTTTAAATGATCCCCCTTTTCACAAACTTCTTGGAGAGAAGAGATCACCGTTTTTTGATGTTTATAAGTCCCCCAATGAATAACAGCTAAAGGAGTAGAACTATTTTTTCCACTCACCATTAATCTTTTACAAATGTCTATAAGGTTCGTAATCCCCATGTAAATCACTAAAGTGTCGACAAAAGCGGCCACATATTCCCAGTTTAATTCTTTTTCACCGTCTTTTTTCATATGACCGGATATAAACATCGTATTTGAACTAAACTCTCGATGGGTTACTGGGATACCTGCATACAAAGGAGCGGCTAAACCAGAGGTGATGCCTGGGACAATTTCAAAATCAATTCCAGCTTGAGCTAGCTGCTCTGCTTCTTCCGCCCCACGACCAAATACAAAAGGGTCTCCCCCTTTTAACCTCGTGACTTTTTTTCCTTCCTTAGCAAACTGAATTAATAATTGATGAATCTCTTCTTGTTTCATTGAATGATTATTTGGTTGTTTCCCACAATATATGGATTCCGCTTCTTTTTTTGCATACGACAAAATTTCTTGATTCACTAACCGATCGTACAAAATGACATCTGCAGATTGAATACACTTAACAGCTTTTAACGTAAGTAGTTCGGGATCTCCAGGACCAGCTCCAACAAGATACACATACCCCACCATCATCCCTCCAAGAAACTAGCAGCTAAAACAAAACCTGTCGTTTTTTTAGCGTTCTTCTTTTCATATAAAACAATTTCATCAATTTGAGGTACTGATATATAGTACTTCTCTAATTCTATATCGACTTGTTTAAACGCTATTTCGTCCGTGTCTGCTATAATGATGACAGGAACCAATCCTTGCTCACACTTTACTTCAAATCGATATATATTCATACTAAAAACCATTGATTAAACGTTTCTTGTATGGAATCGACACCCACTCGATCAATATATTTCAAAAAATTCTCACCTGTCTTCTTCTGATCTTTAAACTGATTTAATAAGTAAACTAATGCAGACAATAATTGATCGGCTTCAACTTTCCCTTTTAATTTTTGATTAAATTCCCCTCCATTCTCCAAGGTCCCACCAATATAAATTTCAAATGCCTCTACTAACCTCTTATCCTTTGTTTTAATCTTAATTCCTTGTAGCCCAATATCAGCAATTTGCCTTTGGCCACAAGAATTTGGGCAACCGACGATATGTATCCGAACAGGAACATCTAAGGAAATTCTTTCATCAAGAGACTTCGCAAGTTCCCTCATTCTTTCTTTCGTTTCAACTAATGCTAAATTACAATATTCAATGCCTGTACATGAGACTGCATA
This sequence comes from Bacillus carboniphilus, assembly GCF_020524035.2. Taxonomy (NCBI): domain Bacteria; kingdom Bacillati; phylum Bacillota; class Bacilli; order Caryophanales; family Bacillaceae; genus Bacillus; species Bacillus carboniphilus. The sequence continues at coordinate 1,071,183 of NZ_CP129013.1, forward strand.
CCCCATAAATATAGGAGGCTTAACTTTATATTTATTTCGAATAATAGGTTCTTCAAGCAATTGATCGATATTTTCATTTTTTACATTTGGGATAATTAAATTTTGAGAGTTGCAATGCCTCAGTTCACCATCCCCATACTTTTTAGAAATATTTGCAAAATTTTGGATATCTTCCCCTCTCAAACGACCAACAGGAATATTCAATCCAACATAAGATAAACCTTCTTGTTTTTGTGAATGAACACCGTAAAAATAACCTGCATTCCAGCCTTTTGTTTCATCTTTTCCTAAAGTCGGGAACTCCCCAACATACTCTTCTAATTTATCTTGAAATTTTTCCTTTCCCCAATCCGCAACTAAAAACTTGAGCCTCGCTCGATGTCGTTTTTCCCTGTATCCATAATCTCTAAAAATTGTTGTTACTGCTACAGCTACATCTTTCACTTGTTCAGGTAGAACAAACATATTCAGCGTTTCAGCTAAATAAGGCTTCGATGATAGCCCTCCTCCTACCTTAACGTGAAAACCAACCTTTTCCTCACCACTTATTTTTTTTGTAGCAGGTATGAATGATAAACAATTGATTTCTGCATTAGATGCATTATACACATTAGAGCTAATGGATACTTTATATTTTCGAGGGAGGTTTGAAAAATCAGAATTTCGCTGGAACAACTGATAGATTTCTTCAACAATCGGTCTTGTATCTAACAATTCGTCTCCGTCAATTCCCGCAAGTGGATTTCCAACAATATTTCTAGTAATATCGCCACAAGCTCCAGCAGATGATAATCCGCCTGACTTCAATCGGTTGAAGATGTCTGGAATGTCCTCGATTGTCAACCAATGAAATTGAACCGCTTGCCTAGTAGTTATATCATAAACACCTCGGCCGTAGTCTTTGGCAATACTTGATAAAACGATCGCTTGATTATAAGACAAAACCCCTGAGGGAATGTTTACTCTTAGCATAAAGTAACCGTCTTCTTTCGGTCTCTGCAAATAGAGCCCTGCATATTTAAACAAATCCCACTCTTCTTTCGGAATGGAATCAAATCCTTCTTTTGCATACTTAGGAATGTCATTATATATTTCCAAGCCATCTTTTTTTAGCTTCATTTTTTCTACCTTATTAAGGTTAGGCTGGTTCTCCCATTTTTTTATATAAGTCATAAAAAGTGCCCCCTTTTTATTCACTCTCTATAAATATATGGCTCAGTTTTAAATCATATTTTTATTTTTCAAATATTTTAGTATTTTTTTAACTGATTGATTAATACTCTCTCTCTCTGTGTCTACTTTAATTTCCGGGTTTAACGGTTTCTCATACGGAGCGTCAACCCCCGTAAAGTCTTTAATTTTTCCATTCCTAGCTTTTTCGTACAATCCTTTAGGATCCCGATTTTCACATTCCGATAAAGAACAATCAACAAAGACTTCAATGAATTCATTCATTTCTAACAAGCTTCGAACTAATTTTCGATCTTCTTCATAAGGAGAAATAAAAGCAGTTATAACTGCTACTCCTGCGTCTACTAGCAACTTACTAGTCTCACCAATACGACGAATATTTTCTTTACGATCTTCTTCGGAAAAATGTAAATCTTTATTGAGTCCATGTCTAATATTGTCACCATCTAGGACGTAGTTCAAAATCCCCTCATCAAACAGACTCCTTGAAATTTCATTTGCTAAAGTAGATTTACCAGAACCAGATAACCCTGTAAACCATATTACAAAGCTATGGTGACCTAGCTTCTCTCTCCGTTCTTGTTTTGTTACTAATGCTTGATGCCAAGTTATTTCTTTAGACAATGTCATCACCTTTTAAGAATTTTTAATGCCCTTTTCCATAAAATCCATATGAGCGGTAATAGGAGGATTACCCATAGTAAGTGATAAGAGTTTATCCATGCTTGAAAAATAATGAAAGATAATACGAAAGAAAAAAATGGAGAAAGTAGCCATACTCGAAAAACTTGGCGAACGATTTTTTTCTTAAAAACGTCGCTTCCTTCCTTAGATGCTCCAAGCCCAATTAAAGAGGAAGTGGTTATTTGTGTCATTGGGATGGGAACACCAAAGAGGGAACATATGAGTACAAGAGAACCACCTGTTAAAGAAACGAGTAATCCCTGTAATTTTGAAAATTCTACAATCCTTTTTCCATTCGTTTCAAGAACTTTTTTTTCCGAGTAAAATAACACCTAAGGCTATAAAAAATCCACCAATCCACTTTCCTTCTCCTTCAGTAAATAATCCTACACCTACTATAGGTCCTACCGCATTGGCCACATTATTCATCCCTGCTGCAAAGGCTTCTAAAAATCCTGCACCAATTAATAAATAGGTTAATCCCTTCGCTTTCTCTAATGCTGCGAGTCGATCTTGATGCTTTTGTAAAAAATTATTAACAAAATAGGCTAAGAAAAATGCAATCAAAGGAACTAGAAACCATAAGGAAATGATCCCTATAAGCGGTACAATATAAACTGAGCTTAGTGAAGCACCTACACCAACAACGGCTCCCACCGTCACTTCACTTGTCGATAGGGGGGATTCCTAATAGGTTGGCAATAAACAACGACATTGTGGCAGAAAGCAAAATAACGATAACGATCTTAATCGTTAAGAATTGTGGATCAATAAGCCCCTCACCAATGGTCCGGATTACTTCCCCCCCACCTATTGTCGCCCCTAGATAAATAGCAATTGCACAAATGAAAAGGGCATGAATGTTTCGATTAATTGCTTTAGATCCGTACGCCACTCCCATGGAGGCTGCGGCTCCGCTTGCACCTATATTTAAAGCAAAAAAACAACTGATTATAATTGCAATCCATTCCATATTATGACCTTCTTACGTTCTCATGTAGTCCGCATTCAAGTTTGTCTTTTCCTTTCCACCTTCCTGATCGTAAATCTTCTTCTTGACAGGTTGGAGACGTACAAGGGAAACAACCAATACTTGGATAACCTTGATCATGTAATTTATTGTATGGTAAATGATTGTTATGAGCATAGCGCCATATTTCTTTCCAGGTCCAATGTGCAATAGGACAAATTTTAATTTTTTTAAATTGATGATCTTGGTTTATAAACTGTATATGCTCTCTCGTTAAAGATTGTTCCTTTCGAAGACCTGAAATCCATGCATATTTATTTTGTAACGTTTTTCTTAATGGATCTACTTTACGAAGGTGGCAACATAAGGAAGGGTTTCTTTCCCAAAGTTTTTCTCCATATTGATTTGCTTGTTCCTCAACAGATAGCTCAGGTTCGATTAGTTTTATAACTAAGTAAGGGTATTTTTCTTTTACAGAGTTAATAACATCGTAGGTTTCTTGAAAGTGAAGGTGTGTATTTAAGAAGACAACCGTAGCAGAAGATTCAACTTTCGTTAGTAGATCGATTAAAACAATTCCCTCTATGCCAAAACTACAGGCATAAACAATTGCATCCTTATCATAAGTCTCAAAAGCCCAATTTAATACTTGCAAGGCTCCTTTTGTCTCATCTTTTTTATCGAAGGTAAGTTCCCCAATTTCATCTTCGTACGTTAACATCTCGATCCTCACACCTCCTTTCTTAAAATTTTGAGACAAGTTCTTCACCTAAAAATATTGAAGGCGACACCCCTTACTTCGCAGGGAGGTGTCACCTTTGATTCATTTGGTTTAAGTGTAGTATAAATTCTTATTTATCTGAAATTTTACACAATTTACTTTAGGATGTCAATCCGATTTTTCAGATAGGAATTATTAAGACTGTTTTTTTCTAAATTCAATTCCCATAACCCCTACTAGACAAAGGATCACTGATAAGTCATTAAATGATTTAACTTTTAAAAAATAGACTCTAAGAAAAGTTACGGTCATAACCTCATCAATTAAATTTGACAATGAAAGCCCTCTAGTGAAAAGACTAGAGGGCTAAATAGATGTTTAAAAAAGGACCTATAACCAGATATGTTCGTTTGTTGGGTCTTGCTTCCAAAGCATTAACCTGTCCACATCTTTTTCTGCAATCGTTTCTTGCTTCTGGGCTACCTTAAGTAAAGAATCAAAATTGCTTAACGAATAATAAGGAATGTTCGCCTCCGCAAATGCTTGATTTGCTTTTTCTAAGTTGTAGCTAAAAATCGCGATTACTCCTAGGACGTCTGTTCCTTCTTTTTGCAAGGTTTGGACCGCATTTAAAGAGCTTCCCCCTGTTGAAATTAAGTCTTCAATTACGACTACTTTTTGTCCTTTTAGGATTTTCCCTTCAATTTGTTTTCCTTTTCCGTGGCTTTTAGCACTCCCTCTTACGTAACACATTGGTAAAGTAAGTCTTTCACTTACGAAAGCGGCGTGTGGAATTCCTGCAGTCGCCGTCCCTGCAATCATCTCAGCTTCAGGAAACTTTTCTTTTACCATCATTGAAAGCTTGTCGGCAATAAATGATCGAACTTCAGGGTAAGACAAGGTTAAGCGATTATCGCAATAGATCGGTGATTTGATTCCACTAGACCAAGTGAATGGGTCGTTTGGCTGTAGAGCAACAGCTTCAATCTCTAATAATCGTTTCGCTACTTCCATTTACGCTTCCTCCCATTGTTTCTTAATCTCTAAATAGGCTGTATAAGGATCATCTGAACGAGTGATACTTCTTCCCACGACAATCGCCGTTGAACCAAGTTTTTTAGCCTCTTCAGGAGTTGTCACTCGTTTTTGATCATTTTTTTGATCTGTTGATAAACGTATCCCTGGAGTTACCGTTATGAAATCCTCATATTTAATAAGAGGTACCTCATGAGGGGAACATACGACTCCATCCAAGCTACTTTCATACGCTAATTGAGAAAAATGTTTAACTGATTCTTCTAGAGATTTTTCAATTAGGAGTTCTTTATGAATCATTTCTTCATCGATGCTCGTTAGTTGTGTAACAGCAATACATTTCGGCGTATTTTCTTTTCCAGAACCGATTTCTAATCCTTCTTTTGCTGCCATCATCATTTCTTTTCCACCTGTTGCATGAACATTGACCATATCGACACCTAAAGAAGCAATTTGTTTCATGGCATATTTCACGGTATGAGGTATATCGTGTAATTTTAAATCTAAAAAGATTTTGTGTCCTGTTTCTTTAAGGTGATATAGAATGGCTGGTCCTTCCTTATAGTATAATTCCATCCCTACTTTTACATAAATCTTTTCATGATCAAACCTTTGTAAAAAAGATTGCGTATGTTGTATGCTTGGAAAATCAAGGGCAACGATTAATGGATGTTCGTTCATCTTTCCAGTTCCTCCCAACACATTGGTTAATATGATCGAAACCTAACTCTTTCACTCTCTTTGGCAAGCTTTCTATTAATTCTGGGCAAACGAATGGATTGACGAAGTTTTCTGTTCCAATCGCAACCGCACTTGCTCCGGCATAAAAATATTCGATAACATCATCTACCGTTTGGATACCACCCATTCCTATGATTGGAATCGACACTTTTTGACTTACTTCGTAAATCATTCGAATAGAAACTGGTTTAATAGCAGGTCCAGAAAGTCCCCCTGTTTTATTGGCGATGATTGGCTTAGCTGTTTTTATATCCAACCTCATTCCAAGCAACGTATTAATCATCGTTAATCCATCCGCACCAGCCTCTTCAACGGCCATCGCAATATCGACAATGTTAGTGACATTCGGAGATAACTTTACGTATACAGGTACAGACGAAACTTCCTTCACTTTCTTTGTTAAATTAGCCGCCATTTGCGCATCTGTCCCAAATGCAATCCCACCTGTTTTTACATTAGGACAAGATATATTTAACTCGAGTGCTTTTACATTGTTTTGCTTACTAATTTCACGAGAAATCCCTACATAATCGGCTACCGTTGATCCAGCAATATTTGCAATGATCGGCACATCATACTGAGCGAGCCTAGGAAGCTCTGTTTCTATCACAACCTCAAGTCCTGGGTTTTGTAAACCAATCGCATTTAACATCCCCGATGAGGTTTCCGCTACACGCGGAGTTGGATTACCAAAGCGTGGCTCCAATGTCGTCGCCTTAATCATGATTGCACCAAGCAAGGATAAATCATATAAATTTGCAAACTCTTTACCAAAACCGAAACAACCAGAAGCAGGCATGATCGGGTTTTTCAGCGATAATCCTGGCAACTCTATATTCATCATCCGTAAATCACCTCTCCTCCACGGAAAACAGGACCATCTGAACAAACTTTTTTATAAGCTGTATCACTTGAATCACTATTCACTTTACATACACACGCTAAACAGGTTCCAATGCCGCAGCCCATTCTTTCTTCGAGTGAAATAAACCGTTTATGATTAGAAAAGGTTTCTTCAATGGCATGAAGCATTGGCGTTGGACCACATGTGAAAATAACATCTGAATCCTTGATGTTCTTTCTCATAACGTCGGTTACAAATCCTTTTGTCCCTTCCGTTCCATCAACAGTCGTTACAAATGTTAAACCTAACTGAGAAAACTCCTCTTGATAAAAAGATACGTCTCGAGATTGAAACCCTAATACATGAGTGACCTTTTTGTTTTGCATTTTAAACTGTCTAGAAAGTTCGTAAAGGGGAGGGACGCCAATTCCTCCACCTACAATCATCACCGTTTCATGGTCCTCTACCTTCTCAATCTCAAATCCATTTCCTAAAGGTCCTAAAACATCGACTTTATCTCCGACGTGTTTTTGACTTAACCTTTTCGTTCCCTCTCCCTGAGCACGATAAATCAGTTTCATCCAACCTTCTTGTTTATCAAAGCTGGAAATGCTAATCGGTCTCCTTAATAATAGATCTGAGCTCGAATCGACCTTGATATGAATAAATTGACCAGGTCGCTCGATTTGCTCTACCAACGTTCCTTTTAAGGTAAGCTCCCAAATGTGATCAGCTATTTTTCTGTGATTATCAATTTCCATCCATTGTTTAGTGATCATCAATCGCTCACCTCAACACGCTCTAGCTGAGTCATCGCTTCCGTCGTAAAGGACATCGTTTCAAGTACACGTAAAATTGCTTTGGCGGTATCAAGTGATGTTAAACATGGAACACCATTTTCTACCGATTCACGGCGAATTTTAAACCCATCTCGTGCTGGCTGCTTTCCTCTTGTTAACGTGTTTATTACAAACTGAGCTTTACCATTTCGAATTACATCTAATAAAGTTTTCTCACCACTACCAATTTTATTTACGACACGAACGGGAATATTCGCGGCTTTTAAATAATTGGCTGTTCCTTCTGTTGCTAGTAACTGATAACCTATATGATGGAATCTTTTTGCAATTAAAATCGCATCTTCCTTATCTTTATCAGCAACCGTTAACAACACTGATCCATGTTGTTTAATTTGAATTCCTGATGCGACTAAACCTTTGTATAAGGCCTTTTCTAATGTGACGTCTTTTCCCATTACTTCTCCTGTTGATTTCATTTCAGGACCTAACGTTATATCGACTCTGCGAAGTTTAGCAAACGAAAAGACAGGAACCTTGACAAAGACGCCTTTACGTTCTTTCACCATGCCATTTTTATAGCCTAGGTCTGTTAACGACTGACCTAAAATGACTTTCGCTGCCACGTTCGCCATTGGCACATTTGTAATTTTGCTTAAAAATGGAACTGTTCGACTCGACCTTGGATTCACCTCTAATACGAACAATTGCTCTTTACATAATACAAATTGAATGTTTAATAGTCCAACAATGTTTAATCCTCTAGCGAGCCTTTCCGTATAATCAATTAAGTGTTGCTTAATGCTATCTGATAATGTTTGTGGTGGATAAACGGCGATCGAATCACCAGAATGTACCCCGGCGCGTTCGATATGCTCCATAATTCCTGGAATGACTACTGTTTCTCCATCAGAAATGGCATCTACTTCAATTTCTTTTCCTATTACATATTGATCTATTAAAACCGGGTGCTTCGGGTTAATTTTCACTGCATTGTTCATATAATGAATGAGCTCTTCTTCATAATAAACAATTTCCATCGCGCGTCCCCCTAAAACATAAGAAGGTCTCACTAGGACGGGATAGCCTATATGATTGGCAATTTCAATCGCTTCCTCTTGAGAAACCGCCGTTTTTCCAAGTGGTTGAGGAATGCTAAGTTCATTTAAACTATGTTCAAATCGATCGCGGTCTTCAGCACGATCCATATCTTCTAAACTCGTGCCTAAAATGGTCACTCCCCGTTCTTGTAGTTCGCTTGCTAGATTAATAGCCGTTTGACCGCCAAATTGAACTACAACCCCAAGTGGCTTTTCTAAATCCACTACATGCATGACATCTTCAATGGTTAAAGGCTCAAAATAAAGCTTGTCAGAAATACTAAAATCGGTTGAGACTGTCTCTGGATTATTGTTAATAATTATCGCTTCATAGCCCGCTTCTTGTATCGCCCACACCGCATGAACAGTAGAATAGTCAAACTCAATTCCTTGACCGATTCGAATCGGACCAGAACCAAGGACGATTACTTTTTGTTTAGAAGAAGAAATGGATTCGTTTTCTTCTTCATACGTGCCGTAAAAGTATGGAGTAGTCGAAACAAATTCTGAAGCACACGTATCAACCATTTTATAGACTGGCATAATTCCGCTTTTTTTACGGAACTCATATACTTCTCTTTCTTCCATTCCCCACAATTGACCGATCGTATAATCGGAAAACCCAAGTTCTTTTGCCTCTATTAGAACTTCTACATTCCTTTTGTTTTCCAATAGAACTTTTTCAAAATGAATAATTTTTTCCATTTTCACTAAGAAAAAACGATCAATTTGACTATAGTTATAGATATCTTCTACTGTGTATCCTCTTCTCATGGATTCCGCAATATAAAATAAGCGCTCATCGCCCGCTTTTCGGATTCTTTTTTCAACGATTTCATTCTCAAATTGTTGAGCATTTTTTAGTTCGATGTGGTGATAATCGTCTTCCAACGACCGAACCGCCTTAAGCAACGATTCTTCAAACGTACGGCCGATCGCCATTACTTCCCCTGTAGCTTTCATTTGTGTCCCTAAACGGCGATTTGCAGACTCAAATTTATCAAATGGGAAGCGAGGAATTTTGGTCACGATATAATCCAGTGCAGGTTCAAAACAAGCATAGGTCATTCCTGTTACCGGATTTTTCATTTCATCTAGTGTTAATCCTACCGCTATTTTCGCTGCTAATTTAGCGATCGGATAGCCGGTTGCTTTTGACGCTAAAGCAGAAGATCTGCTTACACGAGGATTAACCTCAATGACATAATAAGAAAAGCTATGAGGATCAAGAGCGAGCTGAACATTACATCCGCCTTCAATCTCGAGCGCGCGAATAATTTTTAGCGAAACGTTCCTTAACAGTTGATATTCACGATCCGCTAATGTTTGACTTGGAGCGACCACAATCGAGTCTCCCGTATGAACTCCGACTGGATCAATGTTTTCCATATTACAAACGACGATTGCATGATCTTGATGATCTCTCATCACTTCATATTCAATTTCCTTAAAGCCAGCTATACTCTTCTCAATTAGGCATTGGTGAACAGGGCTATTTTTTAAACCACTAACAACGATTTCATTAAGTTCATCCTCGTTTTCACAAATCCCTCCACCTGTCCCCCCAAGAGTATAAGCAGGTCTAACGATGACAGGATAGCCTATTCGTTCAACAAATGTCTTCGCCTCTTCAAGGTTGTGAACAATTTCACTCTCAGGAACAGGTTCATTTAATTCGTTCATTAACGACCTAAATAAATCTCGATCCTCTGCTTTTTCAATAGCCGATAATTTCGTTCCTAAAATTTCGACCGAGCATTCTTCTAACACACCCGCCTTTGATAAATCGACCGCTAAATTTAAACCCGTTTGACCACCTAATGTTGGTAGCAAGGCATCAGGTCGCTCTTTTCTTATGATTGTACTTAAAGACTCCACCGTTAAAGGTTCAATATACACTTTGTCCGCCATCTCTGTATCTGTCATGATCGTAGCAGGGTTGGAATTGACTAAAATAACTTCATATCCTTCTTCCTTCAATGCTAGACAAGCTTGCGTTCCAGAGTAATCAAATTCAGCAGCTTGCCCGATAATAATAGGACCAGAACCAACGACTAATATTCTTTTTATATCTGTACGCTTTGGCATGATTGATTCCCCTTTTCTCTCATTAAGTTTAGAAAGTCGTCAAATAGTTCATTTGCATCTTCAGGACCAGGCGATGCTTCAGGATGATATTGAACAGTAAACGCTGGATAGAAGCTATGTTTTAACCCTTCAATGGTTCCGTCATTTAAAGCTAAGTGAGTAATGGTTAAATCCGTATCTTTAATTGAATCTTTTTGGACGGTATATCCATGATTTTGAGACGTTAAAGCAACTTTATTTGTTTTCAATTCTTTTACTGGATGATTCGAACCACGATGTCCAAAAACCATCTTTTCTGTATTCGCTCCGCATGCTAAAGCAAATAGCTGATGTCCTAAACAGATACCGAACAGAGGAACCTTCCCTAAAATTCCTTTAATCATTTCAACTGCTTCTGGAACATCTTTCGGATCTCCAGGTCCATTGCTTAGCATCACTCCATCAGGGTTTAACAATAAAATTTCTTCAGCCGTTGTGTGATAAGGGACAACAACTACGTCACAGTTTCGTTTATTTAACTCTCGTAAAATGCCATGCTTCATCCCGTAATCAACTAACACAACTCGATCTCCTCGCCCTGGACTTGGATAAGCTGTTTTTGTCGATACTTGGCTTACTTGATCAGTCCTAAGAGAGTGGTCTTTCAACTCTTTTACAATTAACTGAACATCTTCCTCAATTGAACAAATCACCCCTTTTAACGTACCAAATTGACGTATGATTCTCGTTAACTTTCTTGTATCAATCGAACATATACCTGGTATGTCCTTTGCTTTTAAATATTCATCCAAACCAAATGAACTTCTAAAATTCGAAGGAGTGTCACAAACTTCCTTCACAATCATTCCATTAATAGAGGGGTTAATCGATTCAAAGTCATCTCGATTAATTCCATAACTACCGATTAAAGGGTATGTTAACGTGACAATTTGACCGCAGTAGGAAGGGTCAGATAAAATTTCTTGATAACCTGTCATTCCAGTATTAAATACAACTTCACCAATGGTCTCTTTTAAGCTTCCGAACGCCTTACCAACAAACACTTCGCCATTTTCTAATACAAGCTGTCTTTTCATTCTACTCTCTCCCCTTTTCTCCATACAACTTCCCCATTCACCATCGTTAAAACGGGCCATCCTTTTACTTCCCAACCTGTAAAGGGTGTATTTTTCCCTTTTGAAGCAAACATACTAGGGTTTATTTTTTTACTTTCATCTAAATCGATTAAGGTTAAATCAGCCAATTCACCTTCTTGTAATCGGCCAAAAGGAAGATTAAAATTTTGACTAGGCTTTATTGTGAGCCAGTCCACAAGCTGTTTTAGTGTCACCTTATTTGTTGCCACTAAATGCGTATATAAAAGTGGAAAGGCCGTTTCTAATCCGACAATTCCAAATGGAGCGAGCTCCATTCCCTCCTCTTTTTCTTCTAAACTATGAGGAGCATGATCTGTCGCGATAAAATCAATGGTTCTATCTAATAATCCTTCAAAAAGAGCCTCTTGATCTTCTTTACTTCTAAGTGGAGGATTCATTTTAAAATTCGCATCAAGTCCTGGAATATCCTCTTCACAAAGCAACAAATGATGAGGAGTCACTTCAGCCGTTACGTTAATTCCCGCTTTTTTCGCATCTCGCACGACTCTTACCGATTCTTTCGTACTAATGTGACAGACGTGATAATGACAACCTGTAGCTTCAGCTAGCAAAACATCTCGAGCAATTTGAACAGACTCACATATGGATGGAATTCCTTTTAATTGGTGTTTTTTTGAAAAATGACCATCATGAACGCATCCGCCATATATTAAACTGTTATCCTCACAATGAGCAACAATCGAATATCCATGCTCTGCCGCTTTTTTCATCGCTTCATACATCACTTGAGCCGTTTGTACTCCAACTCCATCATCTGTAAAAGCAAATGCACCTGCTTCTTTTAACTCTTGAAAATCCGTAATCGTTTTTCCAACTTGTCGTTCTGTAATGGAGGCATAAGGTAGAACTCGTACATGAGCCGTTTCTTCAATTCGTTTCATTAACCAATCGATCGTTTCTTTGCAATCAGGTACTGGACGAGTATTAGGCATCGCCGCAACAGTGGTGAATCCACCTTTTGCTGCTGCTTTCGTACCTGTTTCAATGGTCTCTTTATGTTCCCCTCCAGGCTCTCTTAAATGAACATGAACATCCACAAGGCCAGGGATGAGTAGCTTTCCATCCGCTTTTATTTCCTTTGCTTCTTCTGCTTGGACATTTTTAGCTATTTCCGCCACTTTATTCCCCTTTATTAATACATCTGCTCTTGTTAATTCCCCTTCTGTCGTTAATACGATTGCTTCCTTAATGATGGTATTCATGATCAATTCCCCCCTTATAAATGATGAAGTGCTCTTTTAAGTACAGCCATACGGACGAAAGTACCATTTCTTTTTTGCTTAAAAATTCTTGATTGTGGTGCTTCTACTAGATCTGAATCTATTTCTATCCCTCTGTTAAAAGGCCCAGGGTGCATAATGATGCTCGAATTTTTCATTTTCGATGCTCTTTCTTTTGTTAATCCAAAAAAATCTAAATACTTGATTTGAGTGGTTCCATGTTCATGTCTTTCCCGTTGAATACGTAACATCATGACAACATCAGATTGAGAGATTGCTTGATCTATAGAAACATACTCACCCAAAACAGAATCATCAATCCATTCATCAGGAGCGGCTAACAGCACTTGTGCGCCAAGTCTCGTTAACGTTTCAGCATTAGACCTTGCCACTCTGCTATGACGAATATCTCCTATAATAGCCACTGTTAATCCTGATAAGGACCCAAACTCTTGTTTCATCGTTAATAAGTCTAACAATGTTTGTGTAGGATGATGTCCACATCCATCTCCCGCATTCAAAATTGGAATAGAAACATGATCAATTATTTCTTGGAAGTAGTGATCTTGAGAGTGACGAATGACAAGTGCGTCACTGCCAATTGCTTCGATTGTTTTGACGGTGTCATACAAGGTTTCGCCTTTTTGAGTGCTAGAATTAGAATCTTCTAGATTTAATACATTCAACCCTAGTTTCTTCTCAGCCACCTCAAAACTAAAGCGTGTTCTCGTGCTAGGTTCGAAAAATAAATTGGCAACAAATAACGAGTTTTTTGACTTCCAGCCATCCCCTTTTCGATAAGCTTCTGCATCAATTAATATTTGGTCAATTTCTTCGATTGTTAGTTTAGACATTGTTAATAAATGTTTTGTCACCTTTATCACTCCAACATTTAGATGTAAAAAAACCTCTTTGTGAGGTCTACAAAGAGGTTTTCTAAAAAAGATACACTAAGGATAAGTTCAAAACCCATAAGGAAGCAGTCTCATTTTCCTACACTTTTTCCCATAGTTGTTGAACACACACAAAGTATCTTTATACAGAATCCTCTTCGAAGCCTCTCTGGACCTCGTTAAAAAGGACAATATTAAGTTTTTTCATGAATCGTTACTTGGTCAAGTTCATCGACTTCCTTAAGTTCAACGACGATTTTTTCCAAACTAGAAGTCGGAATATTTTTTCCTACATAGTCTGCTCTAATAGGGAGTTCTCGATGTCCTCGATCCACCAGTGCTGCCAGCTGAATTTGCGATGGTCTTCCAATATCCATTAAAGCATCCATTGCCGCACGCACCGTTCTTCCCGTATATAAAACATCATCAACAATAATAACTGTTTTATCATCAATTTCAAAAGGGATGTTTGATCCGTTAACAACCGGTTGTTGGTCGCTCGTTTTTGTAGTTAAATCATCTCTATATAACGTAATATCGAGTTCACCTACACCGATTGAAGATCCTTCTATTTGTTCAATCCGTTCAGACAAACGTTTAGCTAAGTATATGCCTCGTGTTTTAATCCCAACAAGAATACAGTCTTGAATCCCTTTATTGTTCTCGATAATTTCATGAGCAATCCTCGTTAAACCACGGCGAATCGCACTTTCATCTAAAAGCAATGCTTTTTGAGACATCATGACCACCTCATTTCTCTCAAATAAAAAGCCTTTCTACCGTTGGGCAGAAAGGCGCAGGAAAAGTATACATACACCACTATTAGATGCATGTTAAACGCTCCTTTTCAGCCTCACGGGACTGTGTTAAAGGCTATTCAATTAAAAGTATTATGGCAGAAAAATAACTAGAAGTCAACTCCGTTTTTCAATTCAGAAATCAGTTTCGTCATCTCTTGTGGCATTTCAGCTTCAAATTCAAGATACTCCTTTGTTTTTGGATGAACAAAGCCTAGCGTAGCTGCATGTAGAGCTTGTCCTTCTATAGCTAAAGTGTTTCTCGGACCATATTTAGGATCACCAGCTAATGGATGACCAATATATTTCATATGAACCCGTATTTGGTGGGTTCTTCCTGTTTCCAGCTTACATTCTATAAAGGAATAGTTTCCATACCGTTCAATCACATCAAAATGTGTAACTGCATCACGGCTATATTCATTTGTGACAGTCATTTTTTGCCTGTCTTTAGGATCTCGACCTATTGGCGCATCGATCGTTCCTTGATCGTGAGCGATGTCTCCATGCACGATCGCCAAATATTTTCTTGTGACGGTTTTAGCCACTAATTGTTTGACAAGCGACTCATGAGCTAAATCGTTTTTAGCCACCATTAATAAACCCGATGTGTCTTTATCAATCCGATGAACAATGCCTGGCCTCATAACACCATTAATCCCGGAAAGATCGTTACAATGAGCCATTAATCCATTTACTAACGTACCAGACGAGTGACCTGGTGCAGGATGAACAACCATTCCTCTAGGTTTATTTACCACTAAAACATATTCATCTTCATAAACGATATCAAGATCCAATTTTTCTGGTAATATCTCAAGTGGTTCAGGTTCTGGAATCGTAATAGTTACTTGATCCCCTGCTTGGCATTTATAATTCGTTTTAGGAAGAGCACCATTAACGGTAATATGTCCCTCTTTAATAAGAGATTGGACAAAGGTTCTTGACCATTCAGAATTAAATTGAGCAAGGACTTTGTCAAGCCTCTGTCCTTTCTCCTCAGATAAAACGGTTCGTTCAATTTGATTCATGAAGCTTTTTCTCCTTTTGTTTTCTCTCATCTAGAATCATTTGTATAAGTAATAGTCCGACTCCAATACATAATG
The DNA here is from genome assembly GCF_020524035.2 of Bacillus carboniphilus. Taxonomy (NCBI): domain Bacteria; kingdom Bacillati; phylum Bacillota; class Bacilli; order Caryophanales; family Bacillaceae; genus Bacillus; species Bacillus carboniphilus. The sequence goes on from NZ_CP129013.1 coordinate 1,086,527, forward strand.
CCGAGTCTGCAATATTAAATATGGGAAAATTATAACTAAAAATATAGGTATCAATGAAATCCACTACTTCTTTACGCACCACACGGTCGATAAAATTCCCAATGGCTCCACCTAACATAAAAGCTAACGCCAATCTCATTAAGAACTTTTGTTTTGGCGTCTTTCTTATGTAATATATTAAACCGATAACGACAATAACGGTGATGATGTAAAAAAACCACATTTGTCCTGATAGAATTCCCCAAGCAGCACCTGTGTTTCGGTGAGATGTTATGTATAAAAATTGATCAATGATCGTAATTCTTTGTCCTAAATACATGTTTGTATCAACAATCCATTTCGTGATTTGATCTAAAGCAATAATAAATAGAACAATCAAAAAAACTAGCACTCACTCTTCCCCCCTAAATTGATCATATTACCTTTATATGTATCTTTATTGTTTTTAAATTTCTTTAGTAATCCTTTTGAATTTTAGCACAACGGGTTGGTGACGTAAAGGTGAAGACGCCACAATAAAAGGTAGCGCCTTTGTGTCAAAATATTCTGCTTTTTCATCCGATAAATACCTTTTATAATTTATTTATATAAGTTTCTTCGAATAAAATTGACTAAAAGACACATCATTAACCGTTCGAGCTGTAGGACAGCTATTCATACTCTCTATGGGAATAAAATGACTCGTTTCTTCACATATCCCATAGCTCCCTAATTCTATTTTCTTCAACGCTCGATTAACATCTTCTAACTCAGCCTTAATAAAATAGACAATTTCATCATAATTATTTTCTTGTCGTGTTGGATGGTATAGTAACCATTTTTCTAATTCTTCCTTCGTTTTAAGCAATTCAAATTGAATTTGTTCTACGGACACAACCATTTGAACAGCTCCTTATTTTAAGAAGTGTACAGATAGTGTGTCCGTTATTTCCACACCTCAACCTATAAAGATTTTCCTGTGAAAGAACACGCAAATTCATCTTCAGTCCTTAGCAAATTTCTTGATCGCATCTTCTAAAAATTGTGCGGTTCCATCCGCAATTTTATCGTAGTAAGCCTTAAACCTTTCGTCTTCTACATACATCTGAGCTAGCTGTTTATGTGCTTCCACATTATATTCATGCCAATAAAATAAAAGCCATCGCTTGTGTAATTCAGTCACTTTTTGAGCAATCTCACCTTGCGGGTCACCTGTTTGAACAGCTTCTTTTAAAAGTTGATTTAACTCCTGTTCAACATCTTTATGATCTTGATATTGCTCTTCGGTCATTTGTTTTAATTTTTGATTTGATTTATTGATCGTTTCATTCCCGTATTTTTCTCGAATCTCTTTTCCATAAGCTTTCTCATTTTCTTTTATTAATTCGTTTTTAAACCCTTCAAATCTTTCCTCGTTCGTCATCTCTATTCTCCCTTCTGAAGCTTCAATCGTTCTTTCGACATTTTTTATTAACTCGTTTATCCTCCTTTTTTCGTGAAGTAACTGCTTATGATGCTCTTTCAAAGCCGTAAGATGGTCAAAAGAAGAGGAGTAAATAATTTCTTTAATTAATTCGAGCTTTAAACCCATTTCTTTATAAAATAATATTTGTTGTAGTAAGTCAACTTGTTTTTGGTCATATTTTCGATAACCAGAAGAACTGATTCGTGCTGGCTCAAGTAGACCAACTTCATGATAGTAACGGAGCGTTCGTGTGCTTACACCAGATAAGGATGCTAATTCTTTGATCGAAAATTCCACTCTTTCACCTCCTTATCTTTATCATAAAGGTTGACGTTACGTGAAAGTAAAGAAATTAATTTAAAAAAGGAGCCCTTTAAAAGGCTCCTCCATCTTATATTTATTATCCTTCATGGTAGTGCTCTGAAACGATCGATGCACATCTGACGCAAAGACTTGGGTGTTGTTTATTTTCACCAATGTCTTTTTTGACAACCCAGCACCTTTCACACGTTTCCCCTTCTGCTGGGCTGACAACGATTTTCAATCGATCAAAGTCTTGTGTTCCATGTGGTGCATCTTCCAGCTTTCCTGCTAGATCAAAATGTGACACGATGAACAGTTGTTTAAAATCTTCATTCATCGAAGAAAGCAATTGATACACTTCTTCATTTGCATAAAGCGAAACTGAAGCTGTTAATGATTTTCCAATTATTTTTTCACTTCTTGCCACTTCTAATGATTTTAGCACATCGTCACGAACGGACATAAACAAGTTCCACTTTTCCTCTAACTGCTCTGCTTCAGCGATTTCAACAGTTTCAGGCATATCCACTAGTTGGACACTTTTTTCCTCAACAGAATCAATATGACTCCATACTTCATCAGCCGTATGAGGTAAGATTGGCGCTACTAGCTTCACTAACGCTAATAAGCTTTCATATAAAACCGTTTGGATCGCTCTTCGATCTTCTTGATCAGCCGCTTCAATGTATAAAATATCCTTGGCGAAATCTAAATAAAATGAGCTTAGCTCAATCGTACAGAAGTTATGAACAGAATGGTAAACCGTAGAAAATTCATAGTTTTCATAACCCCTTTTAGCCTTATCAATTAATTTGTTGAGCTTAACAAGCATTATAACGGTCTACTTCGCGTAAATCTTCCAAAGAAACTTTATGAGTAGCTGGATCAAAATCAGCTAGATTACCCAACAAGAAGCGGAACGTGTTACGAATTTTACGATACACTTCGGTTACTTGCTTCAAAATATCATCTGAAACACGAACATCGGCTTGGTAGTCAACAGAGGATACCCATAGACGAATAATATCCGCTCCTAATTGCTTCACGATCTTCGATGGAAGAATAGTGTTCCCTAATGATTTACTCATCTTTCTTCCTTGACCATCTAAAGTAAAACCGTGACTTAAAACTGCTTTATACGGAGCTTTTCCTGTCACAGCAACCGCCGTTGATAACGAAGAATTGAACCAGCCTCGGTATTGGTCAGACCCTTCTAAATAAAGGTCAGCAGGTCGTTGAAGCTCTTCTCTAGCATGACAAACGGCTTGATGAGACGAACCCGAGTCAAACCACACATCCATAATATCTACTTCTTTAGTAAATAATCCGTTTGGACTATATGCATCGGTAAACCCTTCGGGCAACAAGTCTTTGGCCTCTTTTTCAAACCAAATGTTTGAGCCATGCTCTTTAAATAAGGCTGCGACATGGTCGATCGTTTCATCCGTAATAATCGGCTCCCCATTTTCTCCATAAAACACTGGGATAGGAACGCCCCATGCTCTTTGACGGGAAATACACCAATCTCCTCGGTCACGAACCATATTATAAAGACGAGTTTCTCCCCATGAAGGTAGCCAAGTAGTTGCTTTAATTTCCTCTAGTAACTGCTCACGGAAATCCTTAATAGATGCAAACCATTGCGCAGTGGCACGGAAAATCGTTGGCTTTTTCGTACGCCAGTCATGTGGATAGGAGTGTTTAATGAAGCTTAACTTTAACAAAGCGTTTACTTCTTCAAGCTTTTCTGTAATTGGTTTATTGGCTTCATCATAGAATAAACCTGCAAATCCAGGAGCTTCTTCCGTCATATAACCTTTTTCATCGACTGGACAAAGAACTTCTAACCCATATTTTTGGCCGACAATAAAGTCATCTTCACCATGTCCTGGTGCGGTATGAACACAGCCTGTACCAGCATCTGTTGTGACATGGTCTCCTAACATTACGAGTGATTCACGATCATAAAGCGGATGTTTCGTTGTGATTTTTTCAAGATCTTTTCCTGATACCGTTGTCACTTCTTGATACTGATCCCATTCTAACTCTGATGCGACAGTTTCAAGTAACTCCGTTGCAACAACAAATCGCTCTTCACCTACTGAAACGACGCTGTACGTTAATTTAGGATGAACCACAATCCCTAAGTTAGCAGGAATGGTCCAAGGAGTTGTCGTCCAAATAATGATTTTATCATTTGTTGTCAATACACCTTTTCCATCTACAACCGAAAAACTAACGTAAATGGAAGGAGAACGTTTATCATGGTATTCAATTTCGGCTTCTGCTAAAGCAGATTCACTTGATGGAGACCAATAAACAGGTTTTAATCCTTTGTAAATATACCCTTTCTTCGCCATTTCTCCAAACACTTTAATTTGTTCTGCTTCATATTCAGGGTTTAGCGTAACATAAGGGTTTTCCCAGTCTCCTCTTACACCTAAACGTTTAAATTGTTCTCTTTGCCCATCGATTTGTTGCCATGCATATTCTTCACATAGTTTTCTAAATTCGGCAACACTCATTTCTTTTCGTTTCACTTTTTTCTTTTTCGTTAATGCAGTCTCAATTGGCAACCCATGCGTATCCCATCCTGGGACATAAGGAGCATGAAAACCACTCATGGATTTATAGCGAGTAATGAAATCCTTTAATATTTTATTTAATGCATGACCCATATGAATATCGCCATTCGCATACGGCGGTCCATCATGAAGAACAAATAATGGACGCCCTTTGGTACGATCCATCACTTTTTCATAAATTTCTTGTTGGTTCCATCTTTCTTGAACCTCAGGCTCACGATTAGGAAGATTTCCTCTCATAGGAAAGGCCGTTTTTGGCATGAGTAACGTATCTTTGTAATCCATCTTAATTCCTCCAATTTTAGAACATAAAAAAACCTTCTCATCCCAAAGGGACGAGAAGGTTGCTCGCGGTACCACCCTTATAAATATAGAAGACAGGCCTCTATACTCACTCAGACATTCGTAACGTGAATGAATCGCTAATACTTACTTCTTTCAGTATTAGAACTCAAGGGTGATTTTCACTTAATCACTTATGCCAAGCTCTCACCATTCTTGACTCGCTTTAATAAGTTTAAGATTAAATTACTGTCCCCATCATCGTAATAGATCGATATTAACACTCTTTTATTTAACGTATTATATGTGAAAACACTCGTAAAAGTCAAGGGTCCCTTTAAACGGTTGTTCAAAAAGTCATGCTATATTATTATGACTCTTCGTATACAGGTTCTGCTTCAAACTGCATGAGGTGATCCCAGTCATCGTTTTTCAACATATCTAATTGAGCCTCAATCAGCATTTGAAACCTTGTTCGGAACACTTTTGATTGCTTTTTCATTTCTTCAATTTCATAAGAAATTTTTCTTGATTTAGCTAACGCCTCGTTAATAATGCGATCTGCGTTTTTTTCTGCTTCTTTTACAATTAACTTCGCTTCTTGTTGAGCTTGACGTTTTACGTCTTCAGCCGTTTCTTGTGCAATCAAAATAGATTTGTTTAACGTTCCTTCAATATTGTTGAAGTGTCCTAACCTCTCATTTAATTCACGTAAGTTTTCTTCTAATTCCTTTTTTTCACGGATGACCATTTCATAATCTTTAATAATTTGACTAAGAAAGTCATTTACTTCATCTTCGTCATAACCACGAAACCCTTTTGCAAATTCTTTATTATGTATATCAAGCGGTGTTAAAGGCACAACGCCACCTCCAAATTTAATCTTAATAGCTTAATTCTACGCACTCTTATTATAAACGATAATTCGACTAAAATATTTAATATCCTGCAAAACAGCGATATTTTTTGTTTAAAAGAGAAATTAGGATGCTTACCTTTCTTTATTTCAGTAATCCCACAACCATCTTAACTTTCCCGTTTTTGGTCTTCCCATTCAATTCGGTAATTTTACTGCGACCTAAACCTCTGATCGAAAGCATATCATTTTCCTCTACTTCTATATTTACTTCTTCCGTTTCTGTCCAGTTCACTTTCACCTTTCCAGCTTTTATATAAGCTTGTGCTTTCTGTCTTGAAAGATTGTAAATAGATGATAAAACAACATCTAATCGTAATGAAGAGACAGTTACACCTTTTTCATCCCATTCTGTCTTTGGAATGTTTAATTCGTCTGTAAACACTTTTTTTAATTTTACTTTATACTTGCCTACCTCGTTCAAATTCATCGGTAAGTATGCGTCTAATTCAAGACCAGTAATAAATTGGAGTTTAGATTCCGTTTTTAAGATGTCGCCAAATTTCTCTCTTTTTAATCCGAGGCTTAGCAACGCTCCTAATAAATGACGATGTTCTAACTCCACGAATTTATTTGGATAGTCTACTTCAAAAAGGGCTATGGAAAAATCATCTTTTGATGGTTCCAAGTAAGAAGGAAAAATAATGGCTCTCTTTCGTTCTGCTTCATTGTACCCACCGTAAAAACGAACCTCACAATCATCATTTTTTCCGATAAGAGCTTGGACAATTTTTTGTTCTCGCGGGTTTAAAAAATCCGTTAGCTTTATTTGGTGGCGCTCTTCCGCTAGCTTTTTCCACCCAAGAGCGCGATCAATAAAAGGACGTTCACTATATCGGAAGTGTTGATAAATAGATTTCATTTTTTCCTCCTTATTATATCGAACAAAAAAAGGACTTTTACAGTCCTTTATTATAAAACTCTCGAAAGATTATTAAATACTACTGCAAGACCTTCCGTTGCTAATTGTAACGTAATTAGGGCAACGATTGGAGAAATATCAATCATGCCAATCGGTGGGATAAACCGTCTGAATGGCTCTAAAAACGGTTCGACGATCGAGCCTAAAAACTGTCCGATTGACGATTCTCGCGCTCCAGGAAACCATGACATAAAAATATAAATAATGACACCATAGCTGTATATTCGAATCAAGCTTACTATAATATTAAATAGCAAATCCATTTATTCATTACCACCTTTGCTTCTCTTCTTCTTGTATGTAATCGGTAATGGAACCTGCCACTTCCACATTTTCTGGGGTACATAAGAAAATATCGACTCCAATGCGTTGAATATCTCCGCCAATCGCATAAACCGTACCACTTAAAAAATCCACGATTCGTTTTGCTTGATCGTGCTTGATTCGTTGTAAGTTGACTACGACGGCGCGACGATTTTTTAGTTCATCGGCAACTTCTTGTGCTTCTGCATAAGATCTAGGTTCACTTAACACTACTTTAGATGATTTTTGCAGACTTTGCAAACTTACAACATTTTGTTTGTTGCTTTTTTGTTGATTCAATTGTCCCTCATATTCATCTTCTTCATCGATGTATTCTTCCACATATTCATACTCATCATCATCTAAAGCAAAAAAACTTCTAAACTTATTACGCATACTCAAGTGTTCTCACTCCTTTCGTTCATTTCCAACTAACGATGAACCAATGCGAATCATCGTGGCTCCTTCTTCAATAGCGATCTGAAAATCATTGGACATTCCCATAGACAGTTCTTCACACGGGGCATAAGGTAAATGCAATTGTTGCACTTCATTCTTTAGGCTCGTTAACATTTGAAAACATGAGCGTATCCTTTTTTCATCATCCGTATAAGGTGCCATCGTCATTAATCCGACGATCTTAATTTTAGAAAAAGCTTCTAGTTCTCTAATGAAGGGCACTACATCCTCTGGTTTAAGTCCATGTTTACTCTCTTCACCAGATGTATTGACTTGAACAAAACATGGTACCTTTTTAGTTGAACGCTTGTTAATTTCTTTTGCTAAAGATAAACGGTCTAAAGAGTGTATGTAGTCTACATAAGGAAGAACATCCTTCACCTTTCGCGATTGAAGAGTACCAATAAAGTGCCATGTCACTTCTTTACCTAAGTTCTCATATTTTTCATGAAGTCCTTCAACTCGATTTTCTCCAAGGTGGGTAACCCCTAGGTCAACGGCTTCCTTAGCCGTTTCCTTTGAAACATATTTGGTTACAGCAATAATGTTTATGTCATGAATACTACGACCCATTTTAGAGCATGTATCTTCTATCTCTTTTTTTAGTTGTGATAAGTTCTTTTCGACAGACACTGTCAAATATCCTCCTTATATCCAATAAAGCTCATCATTCTTCCTGTTTTTCCTCCATCTCTTCGATGAGAAAAAAACAAGTCTGACTTACAGCTTGTACAAAGGGAGGAAGAAAAAATATTCTTTTCTTTCACTCCTTCTTCTACTAACTGCAATTTATTTATTTTACTAAGGTCAATTGCATATTGTCCTTTTGTCACTTCTTTTGCATATTGTTGGGCAGGTGCGTGAACTGTTTTCCCTACGGAAGTAATCACGCGGTCATCCACTATGTAGCAACAACCCTTTATCGATGGACCGATAAACACGTATATATCGTTTAACGAAGCTCCTTCTTTCATTACCCATTCCGAAACGATTTTTCTGGAAATCTTCGCTGCGGTACCTTTCCATCCTGCGTGAATAAGCCCTATTAGCTGTTTTTTTGGATGATAATAAAATAAAGGGACGCAATCAGCAAAGCATAACGTTAACATCAAATTTTTATCATTTGTATACATTCCATCGGTTGAAGAAAGTGCCGATTGCTCGTCAAAGACTCCCTTTTGTAAATCAGTAACTGTTACTTTTTCGATGTGATCTTGATGAGTTTGCTGAGCACATACCCAATTCGAGAGAGGAAACTCAATCGCCTCTGATAAAACTTGACGATTGTTCCTAACCGATTGCTGTTCATCTCCTACATGAAGACCTAAATTTAAAGAATTAAAGTCGCCTCGACTTATCCCACCTCTTTTTGTAGAAAAACCCGCAACAATCGAGGGATTAAGTTCTTCAAGGAGAGGAATAGACATATATAAGTCATTCCTTAATTGAAAAGGTTCCATAACCATCATCTTCCTTTTCGACAGGATCATGTTTATATTTTACCACAATTCGCGGTATGGGTTTAATACCAATTTGATTAATCGTCTATTAACTCCACGTCTAAATTCATTCTAACAAGAACAACATCTTCTCCTACCTTAACAATATTGTTCCAAGGTATGACAATTTCTTCATTTTTGTTCAAGAAACCGAATAATTTCCCTGACCCACCTAAAATAATCGCTTGGATTTTTCCGTTTGTTACATTTATATCGAAGTCATCTATATTTCCTAACTTTCTACCATCGGAAACATTCACAACATCCTTTGTTTGAAAATGAGATATGTTCATCATATAAAATCACCCTTTCATCAATGTTGATTTTAAGAAAGATGCAGTACTTATCCTTATATATGTATGTATGGTTTTTATATTAGAGAAGTAGTAATTATATGAACAAAAAAAGAAATCCTAGCTAATATCACTAATAGGATTTCCCTTTACTTAAATTTAGTTTTGAATATTTTTATTCATTTGTTTAATGGCTGCTTTTTCAAGTCTCGATACTTGCGCTTGAGAAATTCCTATTTCCTCTGCTACTTCCATTTGAGTTTTCCCTTGAAAAAAACGTTTTCTTAATATTAATTTTTCTCGATCATTTAACCTTCTCAATCCTTCTTTTAAAGCGATTTCCTCAATCCATTGTATATCCTTATTTTTTTCATCTCCTATTTGATCCATGACAAAGATTGGATCTCCTCCATCGTTATAAATAGGTTCAAATAAAGAAACAGGATCTTGAATGGCATCAAGAGCGAAAACAATCTCTTCATGTGGAACATCTAACACTTTTGAAATTTCTACTGCTGTTGGCTCCCTTGAGGTTTCACTCATTAGCTTCTCCCTTACTTGAAGAGCTTTATAAGCAATATCTCGTAGTGACCTTGAGACTCGAATGGGATTGTTATCACGTAAATATCTCCGAATCTCACCGATAATCATAGGAACGGCATAAGTTGAAAATTTCACATTTTGTCCTAAATCAAAATTATCTATTGATTTCATAAGACCGATACAACCAACTTGAAAAAGGTCATCAACATATTCTCCTCGATTATTAAACCGTTGAATGACGCTAAGAACAAGACGCAAATTACCATTTACTAGCTTTTCTCTAGCTGATAAGTCACCGCTTTGCATTTGTCTAAATAGTTTTCTCATTTCTTCATTTTTTAAGACAGGGAGCTTTGATGTATCTACTCCGCAAATTTCTACCTTGTTTCTTGTCACATCTTTCCCTCCCAGTAGTACGGTTGCTGTCAAAAATAAGTATCTCCTTAGGAAGGAAAAATATGCATAGGTATGATTTATAAAAAAACTTCATTAATGAGAAATTGACTATTAGTACGTGTTGAAAAAGTAGGGAAAAAGGACGGTGAATCGAAAAGCTAAAGCCTTCTTTCTTATTTTTTGTAAAAAATAGTCTATAAACATTTTTTATTGTCTAACATGTGTCATTAATCAAACCATCTTGTTAAATTCCTTTCTTAACCTTTTAATAATACGTTTCTCTAACCTTGATATATAAGACTGAGAGATCCCTAACATGTCGGCCACATCTTTTTGCGTTTTTTCTTCTTCTCCTTGCAATCCGAACCTTAATTCCATTATTTGTTTCTCTCGATCATTAAGCTGGTCTAACGCTTTTACCAATAATTTCTTATCTACATTTGCTTCAATATCTTTTGTAATAATATCATCGTCTGTCCCGAGAACATCAGAAAGCAATAGTTCGTTTCCATCCCAGTCAATGTTTAACGGTTCGTCAAAAGAAACTTCCGAACGTACTTTATTATTCCTTCTTAAATACATGAGGATCTCGTTTTCAATACATCTTGATGCATATGTAGCAAGTTTTATTTTCTTTTCCGGATTAAAAGTATTGACAGCTTTGATTAATCCGATAGTCCCTATACTAATTAAATCTTCGATATTTATCCCTGTATTTTCAAACTTCCTAGCTATATACACAACTAAACGAAGGTTTCTCTCAATTAATATTGACCTAGCAGCTTCGTCCCCTTTAGGTAATTTTATTAGTAAAATCTCTTCTTCTTCCTTTGATAAAGGAGGAGGAAGCGCCTCACTTCCGCCTATGTAATAAATTTCATCTGTTTTTATTCCAAGCTTTATAAGAATTTTGTACCACCAATATGTAAACTTAATCTTTTTCATGATGGACTCCCTTCTATTTTATTAATTTATGAGTAAACTATTAATAAGTTAAAGATGTGGTCCTACTTGGGCATCTTGAATCATTTTAGGATGAATAATACATGAAAATTCTTCATTAGAGGACATTTTGACAGAAGACAATCCGATAAGCCCTCTTTTCACATGATGCATTTCTCCGTTATGAATAATCATAAAAGAAGTAGGTTTTACAGCTAATAAAAACTGATTTTCTTGACCTACCACTCTATATGGAATGACCCGTACTTTATCCATCCAAAATGACATATCTTCAGAGATTAAATCTAAATCATTGGTTTTAGCTAAATGAACGAGTGGATCTGGAATTTGTTCGACCTTATTAACGTCAAGAATAGCAACTGGAGCTCTTGTGATGGGGTCATGCAACTGATTTCCAGAATCAATTAACCCACGAATATTCATTTTGAAGTGTTCCACTTCAATAATGACGTCTACGATTTGGTCATAAAAAATTTTTTTCGTTTCTACCTCTTTCATTCGTCTATGTGCAAAAAACCAAGCTAGCGGAAACCCAAGCACAACAAAAAACCAACTTACAGGGTCTCCAATAGAGGAAGAAGACTGCGAATAAAAAGTTGTTGTAAAAGGATCCGCTTGAAAAAAAAAGTACATCCCAAGCAAGGTCCCTCCCACAATAAAAGAAACAAAATAAAATGATAATAGAGCCTGGAAGAAGCCTCTCCACTGTCTAATACCAAAACAAATGATTACCATAACTACGGAAACAAATATTTTTATTACAGGGTGGTTCACTACATTAGAATAAGGTGTAAACAAAAAGATAACAGCAATGACGCCAACTAAAGACGCTAAAAAGACTCTATATGTTTTTACTTTCCTCTTTAATAATAGTGACGTTAAAAAAAGGAGCATTCCATCAAATAAAAAATTTAAAAGTAAAATTAGATCTAAATAAATCACCAATGATTTGACGTTCCTCCTCTTTAATGTGTCACTAATAAAAATCTTTGTTAATTGGCATTCACCCATTTGAATCTTTATATGAAGATAAAAACTTAATAAAGTTTGAATTGAATACAGTATAAATGAACTTCAAAAAGGAATCTGTCATATGTTGGCGAAATCATCAAATAATTTTTGGAAGATTTATAGGAAGAAGAATATAAGGAATTTAATTAAAGAAAAGCGCAAGCACCCGTTTAGCAACGAAGGGGCTTGAGCACTCCGTATGAGATAAAGGAAACACGAAAAGCCGCAGGCTTCGATGTTGACTTATCATAAGGAGGAGGGCGAAAACTTACGAGTTGCTGGGCAATGGAGCTAGACAAGAATTAAAACCGCAAGCTAAATAAGGACCTATTTATATACTTTCTTACTCTGAAAAAAACAATGAGAATTATTTTCCCATGCTAAAAACACCTCAGCCAACATGATTGGGTGAGGTGTTTTGGTCGATTACTTATTTTCTCTTATTTCGGTTTCTCAAGAAAGTTGGGATATCAAGCGTATCTTCTGCATTTTGAGAAGCTCTTGAAATCATTTCTTCAGAATCCTCTTCTTGTTGTTGATACTTCGCTTCTCTCTTAGGAGAAGAAGATCTATTTGGGATGGATCGACCGACTGACTTTGTGACTTCTGCTTCTACAAAACCAGTAGCGATGACTGTCACAACAATTTCATCTTTTAAATTTTCATTAATGACGGAACCGAAGATCATATTCACATCTTGATCAGATGCGGAGGCAACAATATCTGCTGCTTCCTGAACTTCAAATAAACTCAAGTTTGTTCCACCTGTGATATTCATAATGACACCTTGTGCACCATCAATAGCTGTCTCAAGAAGTGGACTTGAAATAGCCTTCTTAGCTGCTTCTTGTGCACGATTTTCACCAGTAGCTACTCCAATACCCATTAAAGCGGATCCTTTATTAGACATAATCGTTTTAACATCTGCAAAATCCAAGTTGATTAGACCAGGAGTTGCAATGAGATCTGAAATCCCTTGAACACCTTGTCTAAGTACATTGTCAGCCTCACGAAAAGCTTCTAACATTGGTGTGTTTTTATCAACAATTTCTAACAATCTATCATTCGGAATAACAATCAATGTATCTACCGCTTCTTTCATAGATGCAATTCCACCAGCAGCTTGGGTACTCGTTTACGACCTTCAAACGTAAATGGTCTAGTAACTACTCCTACCGTTAATGCGCCAAGCTCTTTCGCTACTTCTGCAATAACTGGAGCAGCACCTGTTCCAGTACCACCACCCATTCCAGCAGTTACAAAGACCATATCTGAACCTTTTAATGCTTCTTCTAACTGTTCTTTACTCTCTTCTGCGGCTTTTTTTTCCTATTTCAGGATTTGCACCTGCACCTAGACCACGAGTTAATTTTGCACCAATCTGCATCTTAGTATCAGCTTTAGATAAATTAAGTGCTTGTGCATCTGTATTTACAGCAATAAAATCAACGCCTTGAACACCATGTTCAATCATTCGGTTTACAGCATTATTGCCTCCACCGCCAACTCCGATCACCTTTATTGTAGCTAGTCCTTCAACATTTGTATCAAATTCCAACATTCGAAATCCTCCTAATCCATCAAATGACTCCATTTCCGTTCTTATTACTCAAAAAAGTAGCCAAAAAAATCTTTAAGCTTTCCACCAATTCGATTGTCTTCTTTTTTTGGATTCCGCTTTACTTTTTGTTTTTTTGGTTGTTGGTTTGGGATATTGCCTGCATGTACTGCTTCTGCTTCAATCGGAGAGCCTATCGTTCTTCCTTGTAATTTTGCATTTTTATAGGCAAACTGAATTAAGCCAACTCCTGTCATAAATTGCGGTTCTCTTATACCTATATAATCTGGAACTGCTATCCGAACATTATTTCTAAAAACATCCTGTGCAAGCTCCAAGACACCTGGTATATTAACAGAACCTCCAGTTAATACAAACCCACCTGAAATATCCTTTACTCCCATCCTTTTAAGTTCACGATGGACCATATCAAATATCTCTTCCAACCTTGCCTCTATTATATTTGATATTTCTTTCTGGTTAAACGATTGTAATTGATCTGAACCAATCATGGAAACTTCGAATAACTCATCCTCTGAAGCATAGTGATAAAAGGCGTGTCCATGTTCTAATTTCACTCGTTCAGCATCTTCAGTCGATGTTTTTAATCCAATCGATATATCTTTTGTGATGTGTTCTCCACCAACTGGAATTACTCGAAAATCTTGTAGTAATCCATTTTCAAAAAAAGAAATGGTCGTAGAACCTCCTCCTACATCAATAAGAGCAACTCCTAAGTTTTTCTCATCCTTTGACAAAGCAACAGATCCTGTTGCTAAGGGTTGCAGGGCAATATCCGTAATTTCTAGGCCAGCCCTTTCAACACATCTAAGTAAATTATGTAAAATTGTTCTTGATCCAGAGATAATCGTCCCTTGCATTTCAAGCCTTACACCAAGCATCCCTCTAGGGTCTGTAATTTCATCTAATCCGTCTACAATAAATTGTTTAGGTATGACATCGATTATTTCTCTTTCAGGGGGTACTGATATTACTTGAGCCGCTTCAATCACCCTATGAACATCTTCATTTGAGATTTCTCGACTCTCACTTGATACAGCAACAACTCCATGACATTCTTGTAGTTGAACATGATTACCTGTCACTCCAACAATTACTTTATTAATTGGGAAATTAATCATTCTTTCAGCTTGTTCGACCGTTTTTTTTATAGAATGAACCGTTTCATCTATATCAACAATCGAACCTTTTTTTATTCCACTCGATCTGCAATTCCCCACACCAATAATATTTAAAGAATCTTTATTCATTTCACCAATAATCACTTTTACATTGGATGTACCGATGTCAAGACTAACATAAATTTCATTGTTGTTCATTCTATGGCACCCCCTTAAATTCATTTTACCAACAATTATGTTAATCAAATCAAGAACTATATTTGAGATGGCTACTTCAAAATTGTTTCTTTATGTTATTTGTTATTTGAACACTTACTATCAGTAAATTCAACAAATATATAATATTCCCTTTTAAATTCTCAACTTTTTTTTGCATTTTTTCTTATTAATTGCCATTTTGAAATGAGCATTCTTCTTATTACTGCTATGTTTCGAAAAAGCCTCATTCCAAAAGCAAACACTGCTACTAAATACAAGTCTACACCAAGATGTACGCCTAGAAAAGCTAAACTTATTGCCAATAGCATATTGAATAAGAAGCCCGTTATAAAAATGATTTCATCATAAATATTTTGCAAATATGCACGAACTCCACCAAACAGAGAATCTAGACATGCAAGAATAGCAATTAACAAATAGTTAGAGTACTCGGAGGGTAACTGGATATCCGTTATTAATCCTAGAGCAATCCCAATCATTAATCCTACGATGGGTAATATCCAAACCATCAACTTTCCCCCCCTTCAGAAAGAGGCGATAAGTATTTGACAGTAATTGGTTCATCATACGCAGGGATCATGATTTGCTCGATTGGTTCAGTAATTTCAATTGATAGATTATCAACGGCAAAATCCTCCTCAATAGTCGAAGCTAAAAACCTATTAGAAAGTTTTTCAACATCATCCGTCAAAATGTTTATCTGAATTGGAAAGGAATTGAGACCATATCCATCTAATTTCGTTACGCCATTTATATCCCTTATAACAGTAGAATTGACAACTCTTCTATTATTAACGGCGATTTCTTCAGCACCAAAAGAATTCAACTCATTAATTAACTTTTGCATGATTTCCGGAGAAACGTAACTTACTTGCATTCCTAATTGTTCATTGAACAACGAATCGATGGTAACTTTAACCCCTTCCCCTTCGACTTGAGTAAGACCTGCTTCAACCTTTAGCTGTTCTAGAGTTTCCTTTAGCGCTTTTTCAGGGCTATCATTCATTTGCGTTTCATAATTCGCAATAAGTTGTTCATACTTATAAATATCTTGTTCAAGAGTTCGACTTCTCTCTTGTTCTTTCAATAAGTCCTCTCGTAATTGCCAAATATTCCTTGTATCTCTAATCTCAGGTTGATTTACAGAATAAAATTGGACAACGAATAAGAATCCAACGACTGTTGATAATAAAGAGAAAGTTATCAATTTTCTGATCTTCGCACGTTCCAAAACACATCACATCTCATCAATTTCTATTTTCCACTGGATTCATATGTACTTCTTTCACTTGTTCAACTTTAACAGCAATATTGTCATAAGTAAGTTGATCTACAACTCCCCCCGATATTTCCAATGCTGCATCTAAGGTTTCTACATCTCCAATTGCAGATATAGTAAAAGGGGCTGAATATTGATTCCCATCTATCGTAACTACGGGTCCATTGCAAAATAAATAAGAATCATGAACAATTCTTTGACCGTTTACAGACACCGCATTTGCACCTGAAATGATTAATTCATTGATCACTTGAAAAATATGACCTTCATGTACAATGTAGTTATTAACATTATCTCCTTCGGGAATGTATGAAGAATCTTCTAAAGTTACTTTCACACCTTGGCCTGTAACAGCGATATCTCCTAAATACATACGATATCGTTCCACCTCTTCAACAAGGTTATAATATAGCTTCTCTTCATCCTTTAACGTATCTTCAATATCTTTTACTTCTTTTTGTTTTTCAATTAACTCCTTTTCTAGCTCCTTATTTTTTTTCTCTTGTTTTATTAAAAGCTCCCTTTCCTCATACTCTTTTTGCCATTGCTCATTTTTCAACTCATCAATTGGTTGCTCCTCTTTCATAGACTGATAAGAAAATGAAACGACAAATCCAAATACAAGAAAAGAAAACGACAATGCCACGAAAGTTCTATTACGTTTCACCGTCACCCTCCTCTTGATTATCAAGATCAATTTCATTTCCTCGATCTAGAGGGGTGTATATCTGGCCTACCTGTAGATCAATAACTCCTGGTTGCAAATAGCCCTTCTCATCCACGATTTGCTGTAGAAATAAAGGATATGCAATCATTTGGGAGGAAAGATCACGGACATAGACTTTCACTTCTATCTGCTCATTCATATATATAGATATAAAGTTCGGGTCTTTATCCGAGAAACTAATTTCAGACATAGAATTACGTACACTTATAGGGGTTTTTATTAATTGACTTGCTAGTTCTTGTAATTGCTCATTACTTGTCCACTTTTGTACGATTGGCCCATTTTTAGTTTGAGATTGTTGTTCACTAAGCAATTGACCATTCTCTAATATCGGCCATTTTTCATTATCTTTTACTACAAATCCTACAACTTGATATTCATCTATTTGGATTTCCACAGTATGGAGAAGTTTTTTTGTAGCGGTCACCTTTTTTATAACCTCAAGTCTACTTATATCATTTTCAATGGTAGCCTCTTTTAAATTCCAAAAACCTGATTGATTAATATGTATATTACTTGTTTCTAGGATCGTTTCCTGATCAATCATATCATTTCCACTTATAATCACTTCCCCAACCTTGCTAAAGGGGGAATTTAAATAAATAATAGCTATCAGAAGTAGAAAGAAAACGGATAAAAAAGCAATAAACCGTCTATTGGCTTTTTGTTTTCGTTGTTGTTTAAGTTTCGGGAGACGATCCTCTAACAAAATTACTTTTTCTTTTTCCAATTTTCACCAATCCTCATTTTAAAGAAACAAATCGGCTGACTCCTATAATTTCCAAGAGCAACCGCCCTGATCCGAGTCAGCCTATTATATAGGTCATTATATCACAAGATAGGTAAAAAAAGGGGAGGATATTCAGGATTTCCTCCTTACAATTTCCACCTCTGTTTCCATGCTAATGTTGTATTTATCCTTAACTACTTGTTTAATGTATTCGATAAGGTCTATTACATCTTTAAATGTTGCATTTCCCGTATTAACGATAAAATTTGCGTGCATTTCAGAAACCATGGCACCACCCATTTTCAATCCTTTTAAACCAGCTTTTTCAATTAATTGACCAGCAAAGTAAGGAAGTGGATTTCTGAATATACTTCCGGCACAAGGTAAATTCCAAGGCTGTGTTTCTTTTCGATAATCCTTGTTCTTTTGCATATCCGACTTAATCTTTGTTACTTCCCCTTTTTCTAATTGGAAAACTGCTTGTATACATATTCCAGGTTTCTTCTGTTGTAGGATCGATGTTCGATACGAAAATTCCATTTCCTCATTGGTTAACCATTCTATTGAGCCATCCTCAAATAAAATTTGAGACTTGACTAAAATATTAGATATATCAGAGCCATGCGCTCCTGCGTTCATATAAACAGCTCCACCTACTGAGCCCGGTATCCCACTGGCAAATTCTAAACCTGAATATCCTTTTCGACTGAGGAGTGTTGACAAAGTAATGATAGAGAAACCACCACCAACTGTAACAATCCCTTCTTCTGAAAGCTTTAAGTGATCAATGCCATTTGAAAGTTTAATCACAACACCCTCTATTCCCAGATCGTCTACTAGTAAATTCGATCCTCTACCAATTACCCTCCACTTAATGTTGTACTTATGTAGTATTTTCATCATAATTGGAAAAGAATCAACATTCACAGGCTCGATAAATAAGTCTGCAGGACCTCCAATTTTCATAGTTGTATGCTGACTCATAGGCTCATTTACTAAAAGGTTGCCTATATTAGCTTCACGAAGTTCATTCAATAATTCTTTCATAATGACCTCCAAATAAAGACAGAGTTTACACTTGCACATTTAAAAACGAGAATATCGACTAACATTGAGTAAAACACCGACAGCCATCAGCATTAATGTTAGAGAAGAGCCGCCATAACTTAAAAAAGGAAGCGTTATACCAGTAACAGGCATTAAACCCGTTACCACTCCTATATTGATCATAACTTGAATAGCAATCATTGCAATAATGCCAACTGCAATAAAGGTTCCATATAAATCTGGAGCTCCGAGGGCAATGCGAATGCCTCTCCAAAGCAATATACTAAACAATAAAATGACAAACGTCCCACCAATAAATCCAAGCTCTTCTGCTAAAATCGCGAAGATAAAATCTGTTTGCGGTTCAGGTAAATAAAAAAACTTTTGTCTACTTTGTCCAAGACCAAGACCAAGTAAACCACCCGGACCGATCGCATAAAGAGATTGAATGATTTGGAATCCGGTATTTAATGGATCCTCCCATGGATCAAGAAATGAGGTAATTCTCTTCATTCGATATGGAGCAGAAATAACCAGACCAATAAACCCAATGATCCCACAAACACCAAGGAACATAAAATGACTTAATCTCGCTCCTGAAACGAAGATCATCGTTACACAAGTTCCTACCATGACCGTTCCTGTCCCTAAATCTGGTTGTAGCATGATCATAGCAAATGCTAAGAATACAAAAGACAAAGCTGGGGTTAAACCTTTTTTAAAAGACGTTATTTTCTTTTGATTCTCAGATAAATATTTTGCTAAAAAGGCAATCATCGCCAGCTTCATAAATTCAGAAGGTTGAATTGAAAAAGCACCAACTCCGATCCAACTTCTCGAACCGTTCCTTTCCATCCCGATTCCAGGGATTAAAACAAGAATAAGTAATAAAAAACAGACTAAAATAAGGGCGGTTGACCAAGATCTCCATGTCCAATAATCAACATTCATGATGAAGAACATAGCAATTACCCCTACGCTCGCAAATAAAAGTTGCCTTTTAAAGAAATAAAAGCTATCGTCAAAATTAAAGTCAGCCCAAACTGCACTAGCACTGTACACCATGATAAGACCAACAGTTAATAATAATAATGTAATAATAATCAATAAAAAATCTGGTGTTGATTTTTTAATGTTCAAGTGATACACCCCATACCAAGTATTAGAGGCACACTATTTATATTGTAAAAATTGAGTATCCACTATGTACAAGCCTCTATTTTAGCTTATGCACAGCATTGATGAACATGTCTCCTCTTTCTTCAAAAGTTTTGAATTGATCCCAACTAGCACAAGCAGGGGATAAAAGGATGATGTCACCAGACTCTGAATTGGAGTATGCTTCTACTACAGCCTCTTCCACATTATCGACACGTTTAACCACTTGTATTCCAGACTCATTTGCCACACGCTCAATTTTCTCAGCGGACTCACCAAATGTAATGACCACTTTCACATGATTAAAATACTTCTTTAGTTCATCAAATTCATTTCCTCTGTCAAGACCTCCTGCTAGAAGGATCGTTGGTTCTTGAAAAGACTTTAATGCTTTAGAAGTAGCTAAAATATTCGTTGCTTTAGAATCGTTATAAAAGCGACGTCCATTGATCTCATTAACAAATTGCAACCGGTGCTTGACCCCCTCAAAAGAAGCAAGAACCTTTTGAATTGCCCTATTGGAAACGCCCTTCGTTTTAACTGCAGCTATCGCAGCCAAAATATTTTCCAAGCTATGTTCACCAGGTAAGATAATATCTTTTAAACAAACCACTTGTTCTTTTTGATAATAAATCGAACCATCCTCCACATACAAATCTGATAGCTGGTCATCCTTTGTTGTAAAAAAAGATTTTTTGTCCACTACTAGCTGCGATTAAATTGGTAACTGCTTGATCATTTTTATTACCAATAGAAATGTCATCTTCTGTTTGATTTAAGAATATCTTTTGCTTAGCACGTTCATAGTTTTTTCGAGTATGATGATAGTCTAAATGAGCATCAAAAATATTTAATAAAACAGCCACTTTTGGTTTAAAAGTGCTTGTTCCTTCCAGTTGAAAAGAAGATAACTCCATAACTAAAATATTGTTATCTGTTGCTTTCTGTGCTACTTCACAAGCAACGAGTCCAATATTTCCAGCCATTAGAGGCTCCTTCCCATCTTCTTTTAACATTTCATATATGAGTGTCGTAGTAGTTGTCTTCCCGTTTGATCCAGTAATAGCAATAATCTCTGCATCGCATATTTGATAAGCAAGTTCTACTTCCGTAAAGATAGGTATGTTTTTAGCTAGCGCTTGTTCAATTACTGGATTTGAATAAGGAATACCTGGATTCTTGACAACCACTTCAATTTGTTCATCCTGAATGATATTTTCGGGGTGACTACCACATATCACCTTTATTCCTATCTTCTTTAATTCAATGGCATGTTCATTTCTGCTGCTGAATCATTTACAACTACATCTGCACCTAGCTTATGTAATAATTTCGCTGCTGCTAATCCACTTTTTGCAAGACCTAATACGAGTACTTTTTTCTGACTATATTTTTCTATATGCTTCAATTACAACCACACCTCAATATAAATTCCACACATCGCAAGTAACAATCCAGCTATCCAAAACGTCACGACAACTCTCCACTCGGACCACCCTATCAGCTCATAATGATGGTGCAGCGGACTCATTTTAAACACTCTTTTTCCTGTTGTTTTAAAAGAAATCACTTGAATAATAACCGATAACGTTTCTGCAACAAATACGCCACCAACGATAATTAATAAAAGTTCAAGTTTAGTAAGAATAGCAACTGCAACAATAGAGCCCCCTAATGCTAACGAACCAGTATCACCCATGAACACTTTTGCTGGGTGGGCGTTAAAGACTAAAAATCCTAACACTGCGCCTACAACAGCAACAGAAAAGATCGCTACATCATATTGGGACCCGTTCCATGCTAAAACAGCAAAAGCTCCAAAAGCAATTGCTGGCGTTCCTGATAACAAACCATCTAAACCATCAGTTAAATTAACAGCATTCGATCCACCTACAAGCATAAGAATAACAATAAACATATAAAATACTCCTGTATCAAAGCTAAAATCAGTTCCTGGTATATGTATCAAGGTAGATCCTTCCATCGAACGATAGACAATATAGAAAATAACCGCAATGATTATTTGTCCAATCAGTTTTTGCCTTGATGTCAATCCTAGATTACGTTTCATAATGACTTTAATATAATCATCTAAAAAGCCTAGCAAACCATAACCAAGTAACACAAATAACAGTAAAAACATTTCCAACTCTGGTTGAAAAAAGGTATAAGTCATGATTAAAGTTGCAAAAAATATCGCAATAATAAACACAATTCCCCCCATGGTTGGGGTACCTGTTTTTGCTTGATGAGATTTGGGACCTTCATCACGTATACTTTGACCAAATTTTAACCTTCTTAAAAAAGGAATAAAAAAGGGCAGGAGGAGAACAGTGACGAGAAAACTTACTAAAATAGTAAATAAGATCACTTGTTGTAGCATCCATTATACCCTCCTATCTTTATAAAAATATGACATGTTGCTCTATAAAACTCCATTATTGTATCCACTCTTCCTTGCTAAATTTTCATCTATTCGAACGGGTTTTAAAATCTTTTTCCTTCTAATATTTCGATGGCGACAGCACGATCATCAAATGAATAAGTTTCATTCCCAATAATTTGGTATGTTTCGTGTCCTTTACCAGCAATGAGGACAACATCTTCTCTTGTTGCTTTACTCAGAGCAAATTCAATTGCCTCTTTTCGACTCTCAATCAAGTGGTATTTCTCCCCCCTTCACTCCTGCTTCCATATCGATAAGGATAGACTTTGGGTCCTCTCTTCTTGGATTATCAGAGGTGAAGATGGCATAATCAGCTTTCTCTACTGCAATTCTCGCCATTTTTGGCCGTTTAAGTTTATCTCGTTCTCCTCCACAACCAATCACAACGTAAACTTTCCCTGTTGAAACTTGCTGAGCGGTTTGGAGCACATTTTCTAAACTATCTGGCGTATGAGCATAATCCACTATGACAATGGGCTGCGCAGGGTTATCACTTTTCACTAATTCAAAACGTCCTCTTACAGTTTCGAGCTTATGAAGCGCTTGTTCAACTATCTTTAACTCCACTTTAGCGGCTAAGCATGCAGCCACAGCAGCTAAAATATTATAAATACTAAACTCTCCCACAACAGGAACCTTAATCAAAACGTTTCCTTTTGGGGTACAAAGTTCAAATGTCGTCCCTTCTGCATTCATTTGAATATTCTTAGCCATAACGTCTGCTTCATTTTTTATTCCATACGTTACAATATCAACGGCGGTCATTGAAAAATAGTAATCAGTTGCAGCGTCATCTTGATTGAAAATAGCGACCTTCCCATCATATGTATTTCCTAACTGTGCAAATAACAACCCCTTAGCATTTCGATACTCTTCCATAGAGCCATGATAATCTAAATGATCTTGCGTTAAATTAGTAAATACCGCTATATTAAAATCACATCCATGCACTCTACCTTGATGGAGGGCATGAGAAGAGACTTCCATCACAGCACTATCTATATTAACATTAGCCATTTCTGAAAATGTTTTTTTGTAAAGTTAAGCTTTCAGGGGTCGTATTAACTGTATCCGTCAATTTATCATCGATTTTAATGTACATAGTACCTATTAATCCAGTTTTTTTATTCGCCTCTGTTAAAATTTGATCGATAATATGCGTAGTCGTTGTTTTTCCATTGGTACCAGTAACTCCAATTAACTGCATTTTTTTAGTAGGCTCATCGTAAAAAATACTTGAGAGCTTTGCCATAACCCTTCTACTATTATTCACCACAATCACAGGTACAGGTATATTTTTTAATGGTTTTTCAGCCAAAATAGCTACGGCTCCGTTTGAAATGGCAGAATGAACAAAATCATGTCCATCAACAGTATAACCTTCTATACAAATAAATAAGGTGCCTTCTGTAACTTTACGTGAGTCCATTTCAACTGAAGAGATCGTAGGGTTTGAATCGTTGATAAGTTGATAATTATTTAGTTGGTCCAAAAGTGTAGATAATTTCATGGTGCCCTATCCTCTCTTTAAAGTGTATTAAACAAGTAATTAGAAATGTATTCTATAATGAAAAATTAATAAATAGCCTTTTTCGTTGCATCCTCACTATTTTATCTTAAATTAACCGAAAGTGCTATATGCTTATTGAGAGTGTATAAATTGATATACAATTGTAATCTAGTATTAATCACTCAAAAAAACTTTGATCGTCGAGCCATCTTTTACTTTTGAGCCCGCTTCAGGTAATTGTTGTACGACTCGGTCCCCTTCACCGCTTGTTTTAAGGGAAAAGTTAATCAGTTGATTTTGTAATTCTCTTTTTGTTAACCCAATTAAATTAGGAACCTCCACCATTTTTTCTTCATTCCATTTATATTCTTTTTCAATTTGATTCTCTCTTGGTGCAACCTCTAGAGCCCTTAATGAATCTTCAATAATATTTCCAACAATAGGGGCCGCTACCACACCACCAAATTGGACCGTTCCTTTTGGGTTATCTATAGCCACATAAACGACAATTTCAGGGTCATCTGCTGGGGCAAAGCCAATAAAGCTAACGATATGGTTGTTTTCTAAGTATCTCCCATCTTGCGCTTTTTGAGCAGTCCCTGTTTTCCCTCCTACTCTGTACCCATCAACGAATGCTTTTCCGCCTGTTCCTTTTGCGACAACAGATTCCAATGCACCCCTCAATTCCTTTGAAGTTTCCTCAGAAATAACTTGACGCTTTTCTTTCGGTTCGTTTTCCATAATAACCTCTCCTGTAATAGGATTGATCCATTTCTTAGCTACAAAAGGCGTATATAGCGTTCCTCCATTAATTGCCGCTGATACGGCAGCTACTTGTTGTATAGGGGTTACGGATACTCCTTGTCCAAAAGCGGTCGTGGCAAGTTCAATAGGACCAACTTTTTCTTCTTTAAAAAGTATACCCTTTCCTTCTCCTTGTAAATCAATTCCGGTTTTTTCACCGAAGCCAAATTCATGAATATAGTCAAATAATAAATCCTTCCCTAACCTTTGTCCAAGTTCCACAAAACCTGGGTTACAGGAATTTTGGACGACTTCTAAAAATGTTTGTGAACCGTGTCCACCCTTTTTCCAGCACCTTAGCTTCGCGCCCGCCACTTCTATATGACCGGGATCGTAAAATTGATCATTCTTTAAATCAACCTTGTTTTCTTCAATTGCGGCAGCTAAAGTGATAATTTTAAATGTAGATCCTGGTTCATATTGGCTCCATATTGGTAAGTTTCTGTTATAGACATCCGCATCAACTTCTTGATAATTTTCCGGATTATAGGATGGACGACTCGACATTCCTAATATTTCTCCCGTATTAGGATCCATGGCGATGGCAATTGCACCATCAGGGTTATACTGCGTTTCGGCAATATCCAATTCTCTCTTAATAATGGATTGAACTTTTGAATCTACCGTTAGCATTAAATCGAGTCCATCTTGAGGTGGGACATAATCATCAGCTTCGTTCTTCATTTTTTGCCCTTTTGCATCAGAGTAGATTTGAACATATCCCTTTTTTCCTTGTAATTGCTCTTGATAAGTTAACTCCAATCCATTTAACCCTTGATTATCAATACCTGTGAAACCTAGAACATGAGATAAGTAATCTCCGAAAGGATAATACCTTTTAAAGTCTTCTGCAACATAAATACCTTCAATATCTAAATCTTGAATTTCTTTTACTTGCTCCTCCGTTATTTTTCTGCCCCCTTTATTAAACTTGACCATAAAATCTTTCTGGGTCAAATATTGATATGCTTGTTCTTCTGACATATCAAGTATAGTGACAATTTTCTTTGCCACCTGAGCAGGGTTTTCGATTTGTCTTGGAACAGCAAAAACGGTCGGAGCACTTTTATTGGTTGCATGCTCGACCCCATTTCGATCAAGTATTTCTCCTCTTTTAGGTTGGAATGGAACATTCCGACTCCATGACTCTTTCGCTAAAGAAGTAAGTTTATCACCTATGAAAAACTGAACATAGCCCAAGCGAATATCAATGATAAAAAAAATGAAAAACCCAATCAACAAAACAGTTACTAGTCTTCTGCGCACGGTAACATTCGAGACTCTCATATAAAGATGAAACTCCCCTCTACTATTGTAGTTCCATCATATGCTTGACCCAAAATGAGTAGAACTAAGAAAAGCGGAAGCGACCGTTTAGCGACGAAGGGGTTTGAGCACTCCGTATGAGATAAAGGAAACACGAAAAGCCGCAGGCTTCGATGTTGACTTATCATAAGGAGGAGAGCGAAAACTTACGAGTCGCTGGGCGCTGGAGCTAGACAATAGAAAAGCGGAAGCGACCGTTTAGCGACGAAGGTGAAAAAGGAACGTCAACTAAGAACAGTCACGTCCTGTGACTAACGTTGACGCTAGAACCTCCTGTTCATCGCCGTATGAGATAAAGGAAACACGAAAAGCCGCAGGCTTCGATGTTGACTTATCAAAGAAATGGAACATCATCTAAAGGCACCCACGTCGTGTGGGCAACGATGATGCTAGCACTTCCTGTGCGTCGAAAAACTTACGAGTCGCTGGGCGTTGGAGCTAGACAATAGAAAAGTGGAAGCGCTTTGAACAGCCACGACAAGCAACTAACGATGACTCTAGCACTTCCTGTACGTCGCAAAAGAAAAAATGCCTTACGTTTCCGTAAAAGCATTTTTCTAAAATGGGGGTACTCTCTTACTCTAAGGTTACCGCTAGTTTATCCCCTTCTTTTAGTTTCACTCCTTCTTTAATGGACTGCTTGGTTACATATCCAGTTCCTTCAACAGGTTGAAGATCAATATCAACTAATTTACAAAAGTTTTCTACATCCCGATATGACCAACCTGTCAAATTTGGCATAGTTGGCTGCTCTGTCACTAGAAATAATTTACTTTTTAGCAGAAGTGGAGAATCTCCTTCTTCAGGGAACTGTTGAACAACTTTTTTTCCTTCTCCGATCACAATAGGCTGAAGGTTTTTCTTTGTTAGCTGTTCTGAAATCGTTTTAGGGTTTTTACCCCTATAATTTTCGATAGTAATTTCAGTAGGTAAGCTTGATTTAGAATCACTAGTCGTACTTGCCTCTAAATAACTTAAGCTTCTTTCTAACACTTGATTGAAAACATCTACAACAGCTTTTTTCCCATCGTGCTTAGGATCTTGTGCCATAACATACATGACAAGCTGAGGATCATCCTTTGGTGCCAGACCTAAAAAGGAATAAATATATTTCCCTTGTTCTATCTTTCCATCTGTATACATTTGAGCGGTACCTGTTTTACCTGCAACTTGATAGTTTTCATTGTAGTATGCCGTTCCCGTACTACCGTTCGTATCTGGATCACCATCAGCCTCTTGATCAACTACGCGTTCAAGTAAATCTCTTACTTGCTTTGCCGTATCAGGACTAACAGGTTGTCCAGCTTGAGTTGGTTTTTTTTCTTCAATTATTTCACCTGTATTTGAATCCACAATCTTTTTAATGAGAAACGGCTTCATCATCTTCCCGTCATTTGCAATCGCTGTAAGTGCTTGGATTTGCTGAATAGGCGTAACGGTGATGGATTGGCCAAACGAGGTGATGAGCTTCGTTCGTGTATCAACGTCCTCGCTCGGAAACATACCTGTTTGTTCATCCTCCAAATCAATACCCGTTTTCTTTCCAAAACCAAAGCGATCGAGGTATTGAAAGTATGTATCAATCCCTAGTTTTTCATTGACTAATATCGACATGGCCACGTTAGAAGATCTCTGAAACCCTTGATCAAACGTATATTTTCCGCCATCGTATTTTAAAGTGCTATGGTCATTAATGGGAGCTCCTGCTACTTCAGTATAAGAACCCGATTGAAACGTTTCATTACCATTATATTTCCCTTCTTCAATTGCCGAAGCAACCGTAAAAGTTTTCATCGTTGAACCAGGTTCAAAAGCATAATATACAGCATCGTTATGATAGTTAGTAATATCACGTAAATTAGGATCGAACGAAGGATCATTTGCCATTGCTAATATTTCGCCGGTTTTTGGGTTCGCCACAATGCCAATCATTTTTTCTGTCTCATATTTCTTTGCTCTCTGCCTCATTAATAGCCGAATCTAAATACGTTTGTATTTTATAATCGAGAGTTAAATAAACATTTGCTCCATTATCTGGTTCGTTTATTTCGATATCTCCATTAGGAAATAAAAATCCCAATTGATCACGTTCAACAATTTGATAACCATCTTGACCTGTTAAGTATTCTTCTAGACTTTCCTCAATACCAATGATCCCCTTTTTCTCTTTATCACTATAAGCACCAATTACATGAGAAGCAAAGACACCATTTGGATATGTCCTCGTTGAATTTTCCCTAAAATCAATTCCTTTTAAGTGTAACGACTCAATTTGCTGTTTTGTAAAATAAGAAAGCTTTTTACTTAATTCTATTTGATATTTTTTCGCTTCAATTGCTTGATCAAGTTGTTGAATGACCTTGTTTTCGTCCATTGATAAGTAAGGGGCTAATTGAGATGCAGTTTCGACGGTATTAACAACGTGTTTTTCCTCGCCATTTGGAAAACCAGCTGATCTTGATGGATCCACGTAGGCGATCAACGTAAAAGTCGTCTTGTTCCCTGCGACTACTTCACCGTTTCGATCATAAATGACCCCTCTATTTCCAGTAATTTTAATCCTTTCATCATATTTTTCAGCTGCCTTTTCATCTAACGAAACATTGTTTATTTCTCCCGTTAACTGTATGTATAAAAAACGACTAAAAAAAATTAAAAAGAGCAACATAAATATTAATGATAATATTGCTGCTCCTCTGTTCATATTTTTATTTTTTTTTCATTCATTCTTCGTTCCTTTATCATTAATTGATGTAATATCAAGGCCTAACTCCTCTGCTTTTTTCAAAATTAATTGCGGATTTTTTAGTTCATCGATGTAAACAATTAATTCCTCATTCGCTTTTTCTTGCTTGCTAATATCCGCTTCAATTTGCTGCAGCAGCTGATTTTCCTTGTATAAGATTAAGCTGTTATTAATGATTTGAACAGAAGCTATTAAAACGACGCCTAGAAAAGCTACAATCAAGAATTTCTCACCTATTGTAATATCCCTTTTCTTTTTTATCGTTATTTTCTTCGTTTTAACTTGTTGACTTTGTTCCTGTTTTTGTTGAATCTTCGTCGCTAAATTATTCACACGCTAGCCCCTTTCTATTGGAGAGTACAATATAAAAGCTCTATTAAAACTTAAGTCTTTCTGCGATTCGAAGTTTAGCAGACCTTGCTCGATTGTTATTTTCTAATTCTTCATCAGAGGGAAGAATCGGTTTTCTCGTTACTAGCTTAATCTTTGGCTTGAACTCTTCTGGAATAACAGGTAAACCAGGTGGGAGTGGGGGTGGTTCACTGACCTTTTTAAACGTGTCTTTACAAATTCTATCTTCCAAGGAATGGAAAGTGATGACACAAACCCTACCTTGAACATTAAGCAATTGTAACGATTGTTCAATTGCCTTTTCAAACACCCCAAGTTCATCATTAACAGCAATGCGAATCGCTTGGAAAATTCGCTTGGCAGGATGTCCTCCCTTTCTTCTTGCAGGAGCTGGAATTGCGTCTTTTATTATTTCGACCAATTCTCCAGTTGTTTTAATCTTTTTTTCTAAACGGGCTTTCTCAATTTTTCTAGCAATTTGCTTTGAAAACTTTTCTTCTCCGTATTTAAAAAAGATTTTTACTAAATCTTCATACGACCATTCATTCACCACTTCGTAAGCACTCAAACTAGCTTGTTGGTCCATTCTCATATCTAATGGTGCGTCTTGGTGATAACTAAATCCTCGCTCAGCTTCATCAAGCTGTGGTGATGAAACACCTAAATCAAACAAAATGCCATCGACTTTATCAATTCCTCGTTCTAATAATTCATCTTTTAAATGTGTAAAATTACTCTTAATCAACGTAACTTGGTCCATAAAGGGCGTAAGCTTTTCTTTTGCGGCCTTATGGGCCATTTCGTCTTGATCAAAGGCAAATAAATGCCCTTCCTTGGACAGTCTAGCAGATATTTCATAGCTATGACCTGCCCCTCCTAACGTACAATCTACATAAATTCCATCAGGTTTAATATTAAGGCCCTCAATAGCCTCATCAAGTAATACTGTTTTATGTTTAAACAACGTTGTAACCACCTTTTAATATGTAAATGAGTCTGAGATGCGAACTATAAGTCAAAGTCAATCATGTTTTCAGCAATCTCTTCAAATGAACTTTCTTGCTCGTTTACATATTGTTCCCAAATCTCTTTACTCCATAATTCAATTCGATTAGAGACTCCTATGATGACACATTCCTTCTCTAACTTCGCATAATCGATCAGCGATTGGGCAATATTGACTCTGCCTTGCTTATCAAGTTCACATTCGATTGCACCTGAAAAGAAGAAACGTGTAAAAGCACGGGCATCTTTTTTTGTTAATGGGAGAGTTTTTAGTTTTTCCTCGATGATGTCCCATTCCTTCATGGGATAACCAAACAAGCATTGATCGAGTCCACGAGTAAGAATAAAAGAAGAACCTAACTCAAGTCGAAACTTAGAAGGAACAATCATTCTTCCTTTAACATCAATTGTATGATTATACTCGCCCATGAACATAGCGTTCCCACCTTTTAGACATATGCCCCACTTTACACCACTTTGTCCCACACCTATATTTTACACTGTATTGAGACAAAAAAAAACCCTTTAAATGACAAGGGTTTAAAGTTTATATCTTTTATACGTTAAAGCCGAACGATATAATGCCTACCATCAAATTTTAAAGACTGACTTTGGAGTTCTTGAAGAAAAGAAAATCCATATTTGTTAATATAATAAAAAATATTCCACACTCTTTCTTGTGGAGAGTTTTTTGGTTTTATCGACGTTTCAATTCTTTTAAACTTAGATAATTGCGTATTATACTTTTGCATCTGTTTTTTTTCAACTTCTTTCAAAAAGAAGTCAAGTTGCTCTTCAATAAAAAAGGAATTTTTCTTAGCTACACCCAATAAACTTTGATCCATTTGAAGCGCCTCTTTTTGCAAGGATTCATGTATTGAACGAATTTTAGTTTTGGCCACTTCAAATAATGGATGAAAGTTTTTAATCTCTTGTTTCTTTTTCCATCTATTCATCAAAACATTTATCGGCTCATTTATTACTTCTTCTATCGTTAAGTTTAGGTCCCCTAAATCCTTCTCAATCCCTCTTTCCACAATCGTAAAAGAAGCCCTGGGAACAACAATCGGCATCTTTAACTGCATGCTATGAAAGACTCCCTTAAGTTCAGCCCAATAATTGATTTCACCTGGTCCAGCTATAGAATGCTAAAGTAGGAAATATACATTCTTGCATAATCGGTCTTGTTACAACGTTATTGCTGAATTTTGCAGGATGTTTCTTCAGTAATTCAATGAGCTCTTGATCCGTGAATTCTTGTTTATTTGGCAATTGAAAGAGGTTCTTTTCATTATACAAAAGAAGTTCACGTTCTTTATTTTGTATAAAAAAAAGCTGTGAGCTGTTAGGTTCAGAATCAATGATCGTTTTAAATCCATTTTTAACTAATTCCTTCTGTTGAATAGAAAGAGTTTCATTAATATGTTTTGATTTTTTTATGATCTTTTCAAAAAAAGGGACTTCTACTGTTCGTAACTTCGGCGAAGCTGAATCACACAATACAAGACCTGTGTCTTTAAATAAATCAAAAATGATATAGTGAAAAAAATCACTGTACGTTCCGGACTTTTGTAATGCATTAAAAAGCTGAGCACGGGTAACATTCGTAAATTCTGTTTCCCCATAAGTAGACAGCAATTCATCTATCCAGTCCATACAAACTTCTTGATCTATGTTTTTACTAGAAATCATTTGCTTTGATTGATTGTGATGAGAAAGAGCCATTTTTTTTTATCTTTTGTTGATGAACATGAAGATGATTAATTTCATCAAAATCATGATCCTCCCCTGCCACCCAAAAAATAGGTATAACAGGTTTTCCCAATAGCTCTTGCTGCTGTCTCGCAAGAGTGATAATTGAGATGATTTTATGTATCGTATATAAAGGTCCTGTCAGGAGACCTGCTTGTTGCCCTCCAATAACAGCTACACTTTCTTTATCAAGCAACATTTCAATATTATTTATCGTCTTTGAAGAAGCTCCGTATTTACGATTATGATTTAGTAAATAACGAACAAGTTGTTCCCGTGGATAACCATAGTTCATTACATCTGTATATCTCTTTTCAAACTCACTTTGATCATGAAAATGATAATTGAAGTATTTTTGATAATCTAAACGGTTTTGAAGATAATCATTGACAAAAGGTATTTGATGTATGATGGCGGGAGAGACATTCAATCTCCATTTATGTACCTTCCCTTCTTTAATAAATATGTATAAAACCATGTTTGAGTATATCATTATTTCCCTTTTAACAAAAAAAGAACGACTTCAACATGAGAAAAATCTACACCTAGCTCTTTTTTTGTAAATATTAAAACCAGCCAACTTATATGTTAAAAGAGCCTCTAGCTAAATTAGCTAAAGGCTCATAAAAGTCAAAAAAAATATTGCTTTATTCCCTACTTTCTTCTAACCCTTTAATACCGTAATAACAAAAATGAACAATTGGGCTATCAATGTTTTTCTTTTTAGCGAGCATTATTAAATAACCTAAAATAGCATCTACTTCTGTTTGTCTACTATTTTTTATATCCATCAGCATTGAAGAATGATTCAACGCTGTTTTTTCACACACTCCCTGAATATAAGCATATAACTCTTCTTCCACTTGATGCAACTCTAATAAATGAATGACTTCTTTAAATAATGAATCGGATAACACTTTAAAGTTATAGTTTTGAAATAATTGTCCATTTCTTATCCCAAACATAGCCGTCAGTGGATTGACAACTGAATTTACCAATAGTTTAGAATGCAGCATATCTCTCCAATGGGCTCCTTTAACAATTGGAAAGAAGGTATGGGTACTATATTCTGAATATAAAGGTTCAGTCAAATTAGGTTGGTATGGAGCAATCTTGATTTGTCCAACTCCTCGGTGAATGACTTTATGATCGTCTTTTTTCACAACCCCATGCTCAACAACACCAACGTAAATTTGATGGTGGATAAGTTTCGAAAAATACTCCACATGAGCCATCCCATTTTGAATAAATAGGAGCTTTTTAGGAGGCATATTTTTTAATCTATCAACTATTCCTGCTAATTGGTGTTGCTTTACGGCAATTATTAAATACGGTTCGGAATATACTTCATCTACCTTTGATAATATGGACGCATGATACCATTCGTGATCTCTCTCTAAAAATATCCCTTGTTCAATTAGCTCCTTTGATTGATCTTGTCGTTTCGTATATACGGTGACATGATATTGTTCACTTAAATAAAAGGCTGTCAATAACCCTACCGCTCCTGCGCCAATGATCCCAACTTGCATTGCTTTCACCTCAATAGTCATTTTAACGGACTCTTCTGACCAAGTCGAGAACTAAAAAGCATCGTCGTTTTCATATTACAACGACGATGCTTTACTTATAGAGGTTGTTCAAAAAGTCATAAAAAAATTACTGTCGAATAACTTTGTTGGTTTGCTTTTCCGCTCCTTCGACGCACACGATGTGCTAGCACAGGCGTTAACCACACGACGTGGTTGCTTTTAGCCTGTGATCCGTCATCTGTACGTACACTGTGAGTGCTTCGATGCCCAAGGACGGGCTAGCGCAGGCGTTGACACAGGACGTGACTGAACTTAGCCTGCGTTCCTTTAAGCAGTCGCCTCGTTCTTGTCTAGCTCTATCGCCTAGCCACTCGAGGTCATAAGCTACGATTTCATGAAAGGTAAAGAGCACCTTTCAAGGTAATCGCATCTTATGCTTGTCGTGGCTGATCAAGTCGATGACGCTTTTCTAATTCTCGGCTCTTTTTCCCCTACTTTTTGAACACGCACTTATAAGAAACTACCCAATCACACAGGGTATACTGGGTGTTTCCGCTCAGTGAAGGTCATTCTTTTAGATGAATATAACCGGTATCTCTCAATTAGCTCTGACCTTAAGTCAGAAGCAGAGACGATTTGATCGACGATTAGCTCTGAAGCTAATTTAAAAATATCTATATGGTCTTTATATTCTTGATGTTTTTCATCAACAAATTG
The DNA here is from genome assembly GCF_020524035.2 of Bacillus carboniphilus. NCBI lineage: Bacteria > Bacillati > Bacillota > Bacilli > Caryophanales > Bacillaceae > Bacillus > Bacillus carboniphilus. Next base: position 1,120,495 of record NZ_CP129013.1, read on the forward strand.
TCGTCTGTCTTGTTCTTTTTCGATTTCGTTTATTTTATTAGAATAGACTGCATTCACGGCTGCTTCTGGTCCCATAACAGCGATTTGGGCTGTTGGTAGGGCAATAGTGCAATCAGGTTCAAAGGCAGGTCCTGCCATAGCATATAAGCCAGCTCCATACGCTTTTCGAACGATTACTGAAATTTTCGGAACAGTAGCTGAGCTAACGGCAGCAATAAGTTTAGCTCCGTGTCTTATGATTCCTGCTCGTTCGACTTTTGTTCCAATCATAAATCCTGGAACATCTGCTAAAAAGAGGAGAGGGATATTAAAAGCATCACATAATTGAATAAACTTTGATCCTTTATCGGCAGAATCTACAAATAACACCCCCCCTTTCACTCTTGGTTGATTAGCAATTATCCCCACAGGATTCCCGTCCATTCTCGCAAAACCCGTAATGAGCTCCCTTGCAAACAATTGCTTGATTTCAAAAAATGACTCTTTATCTACTAGTCCCTTTATAAAATCATACATATCAAAAGGAATATTTTGATTTTGTGGAATGATACTCTCCATATCCATATCTTGCGGAAGTATTGCTTGTTTTTTCGGTGGTGTCCCTTTAAAATTAGCCGGAAAATAGCTTAAATATTGCTTAGCTAAAGAGATGGCCTCTTCCTCAGTAGCTGCTAAAATATCACCACACCCAGAAACTTCGCAGTGCATTCTTGCTCCTCCCATTTCTTCTAAGGTCACCCTCTCGCCTATTACTTTTTCTGCCATTCTAGGAGACCCTAAATACATTGATCCATTTCCTTCAACCATTATGACGACATCACAAAAAGCAGGGATATACGCTCCGCCAGCGGCTGAAGGTCCAAATAAAAGACAAACTTGAGGCACTTTTCCTGACAATTTCACTTGATTGTAAAATATTTTCCCCGCCCCGCGTCTATTAGGAAACATTTCAATTTGATCTGTAATTCTTGCCCCTGCTGAATCCACTAAATACAAAAGTGGCGCTTCCATTTTTTCTGCTACTTCTTGAATACGAATGATTTTTTCAACCGTCCGCGCCCCCCATGACCCAGCTTTTACCGTGGAGTCATTCGCAACCACACAAACAGATTGACCCTTAATTTCTCCTATCCCCGTCACGACACCATCAGCGGGTAAATCACCAGATTGATAGTTGGCAAACTTCCCATCCTCTTGAAAATGATCTAGTAATAAAGATAACCGTTCCCTCACAAATAATTTATTTTGAGAGGTTAATCGCTCATGATATTTTTCATGACCTCCTTGTTCAATCTTTTTATGTCCTTCTTCCAACTTTGACGATAACTCATTAGAAATCATCACGATTCCTCCTTATTCACAGTCATTAAAAGGTCACCTTCGTTAACAAAGTCGCCAACTTCAACCATTAACTTCTCTACTAAACCCGTGATTTGTGCCTCAATTGGGATTTCCATCTTCATAGATTCGATCACAACCAGCTCTTCTCCTATTTCGATACGTCCAGCCACATTTTTATTAATCTTCAATATTGTTCCGGCCATTTGTGCTTTTATTTCATACATCGACATTCATCCTTTTTAACGTTTTTTGAATTCGTTTTCTAACGTCTCGCTTTTTTTATTGCTTTATCTTCGAGATAAGTCGTATAGTGCTCGTTAGAAAGAAAGACAGAGTCATTTAACATGGAGAGTAAAATAGGTTTATTTGTTTGAATTCCCTCCACCACAGTAGAATGTAAAATTTCATTTGCCTTTTGAATCACTTCCCTTCTAGTTGATCCGTGTATGGTTAGTTTAGCTACTAAAGGATCATAAAAGGGAGTAACTTGATCATTAGGTTTATATGTTTGATCTATTATTAAGCCTTCAGATGTTGGAATAGAAAAGGTATGTATAAAACCAGGTGAAGGTATGAAAGAATTAGGATCTTCCGCATAAAGACGAAATTCCATAGCATGTCCGTTATAATGGAGTTCATTAAATTGGTGAGGAAGTTTATCTCCTTTTGCAATTCGAAGCTGCCAATCAACAATATCTATTTTAGTGATCGCTTCTGTCACTCGGTGCTCTACTTGCAACCTTGTATTCATTTCTAAAAAATAAAATTGACTATTTTGATCAACAATAAATTCTACGGTTCCAGCGTTAACATAGTTAACATGCTGTGCAGCTATTAAGGCCGCTTCACATATTTTCGTTCTTTCTTCATCATTTAAAAATGATGGTGCTTCTTCAATTACTTTTTGATTTCTTCTTTGTGTAGAACAATCTCTGTCATATAAATGAACCACTTGACCGTAATGATCTGCTAAAATTTGCACTTCTACATGACGAGCATTCTCAATAAATTTTTCAACTAAAAGGTCTTCTGAGCGAAAATACACTTTTGCTTTTTCTTTAATCGAATGATAAGCATTTTTTAATTGTTGCTCATCTACGCACTTTTTCATCCCTATACCTCCTCCACCACCACTCGCTTTCAGCATTACGGGATACCCAATCTCTTCTGCAAGACTAGCAGCATCGGCAAAGGAAGATATTTTTTTATTAGTACCTGGTAGTACAGGCAAGTTAGCCTTTTCCATCATTTTTCTTGCCTCTAATTTGTCTCCCATCAGAGCAATTGTCTTTGAATCAGGCCCAATAAATATCAAGTTTGCTTCTTCGACCATTTTTGCAAAGGAAGCATTTTCAGATAAAAAGCCGTAGCCAGGATGAATAGCATCTACCCCTTCTCTTAAAGCAAGCTCAATTATTTGCTCTGCTTGCAAATACGATTTATTGACAGGCGGGTCCCCTATTCTATAAGAATAATCTGATTCTTTCACGTAAGACAAGGATTGATCTGCGTCAGAGTATATCGTAACCGTTTCTATATTTTGCTTTTTACAACTTGCAATAATTCGGCTGGCAATTTCACCTCGATTGGCAATCAATACTTTTTTCAACCATATCCCCCCAAACAAAAATCATTCACTTCTATATTCGACAGGTTTATTTTAATTCCTTTTATATTTGGAAACGCTTTCTTTACGGATGACAAGTTTACTTGAATTGTTATATACTAATAATAATCATAATTTTATAAAGATTTTGTCTTAACTAAAGGGGAGAGTACACGATGGAAGTTAAAAGACTACAAATAAATTATAAAACTCTTGAAGAGTTTAAGAAGTTTAAAGAATACGGGCTACAAGAACTTTCTATGCTAGAAGATCTAGAAAACAATATGGTTGAAAACACAACCGAATCTCCTTTTTATGGTATTTATTTCGGAGGAAAGCTAGTTGCTCGAATGAATCTCTATAAAATCGATAAAGAATTTGATCAATACTTCGAGCCAAAACAAGATTACTTAGAACTTTGGAAGTTAGAAGTCTTACCTGATTATCAAAGAAAGCAATTCGGAACATCATTAGTAAACTTTGCAAAATCATTTCAATTACCTATTAAAACAAACCCAAGAATGAAGTCAAGGGCCTTTTGGGAAAAGAGCGGATTTGTACCAGTTCAATATAATATGATGAGAGACCGAGGCGAAAACCCGCTAGTTTGGTTTCCTAATGGAGTCAAGGAAACGGAAATATAGTTGCTTTAAAAAAGACCGTCTATTATCGGTCTTTTTTCTTTTCATTTTTCCACCCTCTCTAAATTACCGTTTTTATCCATTTGGAACTTCACCTTTGATTCCTTCTCTTCTTCTTGAAACACAACCATCTTTCTAGCTCTCTCCATTATCTCAATCAACGACCTGTAATCCTCTTCAACTGAACGTAGGTGAGTTAACAATTCTTCCTTTTCCTTTCTCAAGTAATTCAGGTGATTTTCGTATTCAACTAATTTTTGCTTTAACTCTCATTCTCTTCTTGTAAATCTCTATTTGATAAAGAATCTTCAAAACTTTTAAGGTAGTCAATGACTTCACTTAACGAAATATGATTTATATTTGGTACAGTATGGTTTCTATTTTCCTTTACTTTGTTTTGATTTGAGAATGGCTTTCGTTGTTCTTTTCTTTGTTTTTTCGCAACTTCAATTCCCGTTTTATACTGTTTTCGAACATATGAATTCCATCTAAAACCACAGGCAGCAGCTGTTCTAGAAAGTTTTTTCCCCACCTCTTCAAATGCCCCTAATTGTGTACCACCTTCACGAATATGTCTTAAAACAACCTCTGCCAAAAATAAATCCTCATCTTGCGTCCATGCATCTTGCCTAGTTGTCGTCACTTTTATTCCCCCCCACCATTCTTCACTTATGGTGTATTTATATGCGACTAGTAGATTAGATAGACTATGTAATCATGAGGACAAATACTATAATGATGCAAAAAAGTGGATGTATGATATTTAAAAGTTCTCTTTTCTTATCCGAAGTAAAGTAAGATATTAAAAAATAACTATTTATTTTTAGAAATGAACTGCTTCACCGCTTGATGATGTTCATCAGATTCCCACAGCTTTGCGCAAGCTGAAATCTCTTTAAATACTTTTTCTTTCACTTTTTTCTCTTCCCATTCTGAGATTTTCAACAATTTATATGCTGCTGAAACTTGAGGAGATTCACCAACGATTGAAAATACTTTTGCATATGCAAGATCGTAAAATGCCTCTTTAGGTAACACATCCGTAGCAAAGCCTTTTTCTTTAGCCTCTTCTGCACTAATCACACTCCCTGGCAAAAGCAATTGTAACGCTTGATCATAGCGAAGCTTTTCAAGTAGCATCGTCGCACCTCCCCAACCTGTTGTAATTCCTAAATTTCTTTGGATAAATCCTAGTCTACTTCCTTCACTTACGATACGAAAATCACAAGAAATAGCTAGTTCACACCCTCCTCCAACAGCAGCTCCATCAATTAGTGCAAATGTTGGGCAAGATAAAGTTAGAAGTTCATACAAAATACCACCCATTTTTGAAAGCATTTGATAGGCTTCTTTTTCAGTATATAATCGATGAAATTCTCCTAAATCTCCACCGGAACAAAATGCTTGTCCGCCTGTTCCAGCAACAATAAATGCACGTACGTTCTTTTCGTGATTCATCTTTTGAATTGCCGTGTTTAAATCCTCCATTACTTTTGTATTAATGGCATTGCGGCGGGTAGGACGATCAATAGAAAATTGCCAAATGCCTTTATCAACTTCCCTTTAAATGACTTACCAAGGTAAACACTCCCTTAAATCATAAAAAGCACAAGGAGACCCCTGTGCTTTTTCATGAAAAAATATTTTATTTTTCAACAACTTCTTTACCTTTATAACTACCGCATTCTTTACAAACACGGTGAGCTAATTTCATCTCGCCACAGTTCGGACATTCTACCATGCCTGGAACTTGTAGTTTGTAGTGTGTACGACGAGTTCTTTTTTTTCATTTTAGAAGTTCTTCTAAATGGTACAGCCATTGTTCCCACCTCCTTAAAGAAAGAAGTATGTGCTCCATCATGCTATTCGGTATCATCATTATTAAGTAAGTGAGCTAACTTAGCAAGCCTTGGGTCAATCTTCTCCTGCTTGTTTTGTTCATTCACCACTTGCCAATCAACACCCTCTGAAGGAGCCTCTTCATTTTGTTCACTATCTTCACTAATTACTTGTATCGGTATCTCAAGTAAAACCAACTCACGTACAATAGGAGAAAGGTCAATTACATCTCCTTTTACAAGGTGATAATCTTCATCATCTTCTTCCATACCATACGGATTTTGTTCCAATAGGAACGTTTCCGTTGATTCTATTTGAAAAGGAAAATCAACATCCGCCAATGTCCTCGCACAAGGAAGCACCATTTCTCCTGTTATAACTAAATGAAAAGTAATTTTATCAGGAGATATATCGGTACGTCCTTTTACTTGAACAGGCCTTAACTGGCGAAGATCTTGATGACCCTCTACAAGATCAGGAAATTCAGTTTTTTCATCAAAAATAAAACCTTTTTTTTGTAACTTTAATAATTCAATAATTGTCCATTTCATGAATATCACCTCAAGACAACAAAGGTAATTATAGCCTTACACAATGTTTTTGTCAATATATTTTCTTTACACTCTTGTTCTTATTCATTTACTATAAAGATACTAACATTCACACTTTAACTTATCAAAAGTAATGATACTAAAACGAAGGGATGTTATGATCAATGAAATCCGTTGGAGTTGTCGTTGAATATAACCCATTTCATAATGGTCACTTGCATCACGTAAAACAAGCTAAACTACAGTCTAAAGCAGATGTAGTTGTAGCTGCTATGAGCGGTAATTTTCTTCAACGTGGAGAGCCTGCTCTTGTATCGAAATGGTCTCGGACAAAAATGGCGCTTAAAAATGGCGTCGATATTGTCATCGAACTCCCTTATGCATTAGCTACACAACATGCAGAAATTTTCGCAAAAGGAGCTGTTTCTATACTAGATAGGCTAAATTGTCATTCTATATGTTTCGGAAGTGAGCATGGTGAAATCAATGACTTTATCCATACATATAAATGGCTCAAAAAAAATGAGGAAACGTTTCATGAGATCATTAACCAACACATATCTACAGGATGCAGTTACCCTACTGCATTATCTAAAGCTTTTAAAGAATTACAACGATTTTCTGAACATAAACTTGTTGATTTAGCTTTACCTAACAATATTTTAGGATACCATTATGTACATGCTATTTACGAACAAGGGTTGTCTATCAAACCTTATACCGTTTCACGTTTAGGTAGTAGTTACCACGAAAGAATTCTACCCGAGTCAGAAATTGCTAGTGCAACAAGCATCCGTAAAGCCTTATTTAAAGGCAGAGAACTAAATAAATTACAACGCTTCATGCCGAATAAATCTTTTGAAGAGCTAATGTATTATCAGCAAATTGAAGGTACGTTTCATGATTGGGAAACTTACTTTCCTTTGTTAAAATATAGTGTTTTATCAAAGACTACCCTTGAACTAAAAAAGATTTATGAGATGGAGGAAGGAATAGAAAATAGAATTATTAAAACCATTCGGTCAGCCCATACATTTAATGAGTTTATGGAAAAATTAAAAACGAAAAGGTATACATGGACAAGGTTACAACGAGTATGTACACACATATTAACTAACACGACAAAAGATGAGATGATCCCTCTATTGAAAAATTCATCTGTCCCCTACTTGCGCCTTTTAGGAATGTCTAAACAAGGACAAGAATATATGAACAAACAAAAAAAAATCTCTATCAGTTCCACTCGTTTCAAAGCTATCTAACCAAGTTCATCCTCTACTTGAAATAGATATTCGTGCTGCTAATATTTATTCATTTGCCCTTGATGAACCTAGACGTTCTTTATTTATACAAAAAGAGTTTTCACAGCCTCCTATTAGATATAATGAACAACAAGGAATAGTTTTATAACGTAAGAAAAAGAGCACTCCTTAATTATTGTGTGCTCTTTCTTTTGCATATAACTAATTCATTTCTTTTAAATAATTAACTGCTTCTTCAAACGTATCTACAGGTACAATATTCATATTAGAATTAATATCCTTTGCCGTTTGGAGCGCAATTTGATAGTTTGAGTCTTCTACCCCCATTTCATTAGGTGCAAAGAAAATATCAACCCCTGCCTCATCAGCTGCCACCACTTTTTGATGTATTCCACCTATGGGACCAACAGTTCCATCTTGATCAATCGTTCCTGTACCAGCAATCGTGTATCCTTTAGAATAATCTGTTTCTGTCAACTGATTGAATATTTCCAAAGATATCATAAGACCTGCGGAAGGACCTCCGATCGTTGAAGTGTTGATTTCAACGTCAGGACTAACATGCACCTCATAATCGTTGATTAAACTAATGCCCACTCCAATTCTACTTGAGTCTTCAGAAAACGTTGATAGATTGACTTCTACTTCCATCTCCTTGTCATCACGCTCCAACGTTAATAAAATCGAATCGCCACTATTTAACTCATTCACATAGCTTATCATTTGCTCAGAAGATTGTAATCGCTGTCCATCTACTTTAAAAATACGATCGCCAACTTTTAGTTTTCCTTCTGCTGGCATTCCTTCAAATACTTGACCTACAATTATCCCATTAAAATCGAGATCAACCTCTCTATTCGCTTCCTCATACGCTAAAGAAATGGCCGCGTCTTGTGAAGATTCCATCATATACAATTGTCTATCTAAATAATCTTCATCTGACTCATTTTCGTATTTTACGTCATTAACTGGATATATTTCATAAAAGGATTGTAAATTTGCCCATACATATGTATAGGGATTCGCACGACCAATACTAACGGTCGTTAATGAAAAGCTACCTTCCCCTTCAAATCTTTCTTCAACCTCTACAATTCTATCCAACTCTTTTGTTATTCCTGGTTTTGTAATGTAGTACGGTAGTTCAATCAAATTTATACTCAAAAGGGCAGTAAATATAAGTGTAAGTATTGCTAGTTGCTTTATTTTTTTCAAGATCCTTCTCCTTCCACATACTAAGCAATCATTTGTTTTTTTTCGTATGTTCTTTTTTATTCTTCTTTATTACAGGTCTAAATGCGCACCTTCCATTCGTATATTATTTATAAGTGCTTGTTCAAAAACTTAGGGGAAAAGAATTGTAAGCTAATACATAAGTTTAGCCACATATACGAGTAATTGTTGATTCTAGAACACCCTGGTTATTGCACATCAAGGCCATCTTTAAACTTTTTGAACAACCTCTATAAGTGTTTTTAATCACTATTAATAGTGTATCCTGATTAGTTATATGTGAACAAGAGTAACATTAATGAAATTCATTGTTTTTTAGTCTTTTTTCTCTTAGCTATATGGTAAGGGGGTCCTTTTTTGAGAAAGGTGAAAATCTACTTATATGCATTATGTTTAATCATTGTAACAGTTGCTGTCATCTTACACCCAAATGCTGTTTTAGAAGCCTCAAAGCGAGGATTAAAAATGTGGTGGGAAATTGTTTTCCCTTCACTATTACCTTTTTTTATTTTATCCGAAATCTTAATTGCATTTGGTTTAGTCGCTTTTATAGGTGTCTTACTTGAACCACTGATGCGACCCCTATTTAACGTCCCTGGTCAAGGAGGATTTGTATGGGCAATGGGGCTAGTCTCTGGATTTCCTGCTGGTGCCAAGTTAACAGCTAGATTACGTCAGGAAAAGCAATTAACTAAAATAGAAGCAGAAAGATTAGTCTCTTTCACAAATTCATCAAATCCGCTGTTTATAATTGCAGCCATTTCTATCGGTTTTTTTGAAAATAAATACCTAGGTCTATTACTAGCTATTTGTCATTATTTAGCTAATATATCAGTAGGACTGATCATGAGGTTCTGGAATAAACAAGATGATTATCGTCATAATAGTCAAGCTCGCCCTTCAATCGGTAGAGCATTCGAGGCACTTTATTTAGCGAAAGAAAAAGAAAAGAGACCCTTTGGAAAAATATTAGGCGATGCTGTCACTCGTTCTGTTGAAACACTACTTTTAATCGGTGGATTTATTATCTTGTTTTCCGTTTTAAATCAAGTGTTGTCCATCATTCATTTTTCAGATTTAATCGCTAAAGTTATCGAGCTTGTTCTTTACTTTTTCACCATTGATACGAACCTTTCATTACCAGTTGTAGCAGGGTTGTTTGAAATCACTCTTGGAGGGAAATTGATTTCCAGCATTCATTCTGCTAGTCTCTTTGAGCAATTAATTGTAACATCCTTTATTTTAGGATTTAGTGGATTTTCCGTACAAGCTCAAGTAGCTAGTATACTAGCTGAAACAGATATTAGCTTCAAACCTTTCTTTATAGGAAGAATTCTTCAAGGTTGTTTTGCTGCTTTTTTTACTGTTGTTTTATTCAAGCCTTTATATTTAAACCTTCATTCAACAAATGAAATACCTACTTTTCTTCATAATACAACCGTTTTTGTTACTAATTTAAATATTCTTAAGGTTGGTCCTGTTTTTACCATACTTTTTTTAATCCTTTATATCATTATTTATGGAAAAAGAGTTTTAAACGATCTTTCCAAAAAGTCATAAGGAAAAACTTAAAACAAAAAACAACCTCATGAAGAGATTGTTTTGAGTAAATAAAAATATAACGTTTATTCAATTAGTCGTTCACTTAATGGTTGATTTTTCCCATAGTGCTTTCTCCACTTGGGAAGGAACAAGAGCGCGAATGTCACCTTTATACTTAGCAACTTCTTTAACAATACTTGAGCTTAAAAAAGAATATTGATTGTTTGTCATCATAAAAAAAGTTTCAATTGTCTCATCAAGTAAGCGATTCATTGATGTTCCTTGCATTTCATATTCAAAATCTGACACGGCTCTTAAACCTCTTAAAATGACATTGGCTCCAGTTTGTTTGGCATATTCTATTAATAACCCTTTATGAGAATCAACAACCACATTCGGGATGTCTATCGTAACTTCTTTAATTAATTGACAGCGCTCTTCAACAGTAAAAAGAGGCTTTTTAGAAGAATTATTTAAAACACATACATATACTTTATCAAAGATTTTTGCCCCACGATTAATAATATCTAAATGGCCATATGTAATGGGGTCAAAACTTCCCGGACAAACAGCTATTCTACTCATATTATTCCTCCCGATTGTGGTTATGCTGAAATAAGGTTACCACCGTTGTTCCATATTTTTCTGACTTCACTTTTGTAAAGTTGGCTATTTTATTTGGGAGTTCAATATCAGAACTATGTTCTGCGATAATATATCCTTGATCATTTAACAGTCGATGATCAGCGATAATTTTAATGAGTGCTATAAGTTTTTGTTTTTTATAAGGCGGGTCAAGAAAAATTAATTGAAATGTCAAATCTCTTTTTGAAACCGCTTTCAATGCTCGTTCTGCCTTGTTCCGATACACCTCTGAATAGTCATTTAATTGACATGCGTCAAGGTTATCTTGAATCGTTTTAATTGCCTTATAATCCATATCAACAAATATGCATCGATCTATCCCACGAGATAAGGCTTCTATTCCTAAACTACCTGTCCCACTAAATAGGTCTAAGGCAACTCCACCATTAAAATAGGGTCCTATTATATTAAACATTGCTTCTTTTACTTTATCAGTGGTTGGTCTTGTAAGTTTCCCAGGTACAGCCTTCAAAAACTTACCTTTACAACTTCCAGATATCACTCTCATACATTTTTCACCACAACTTAACAATTTCCTTCATCTTGCAGTCATAATAGTACCATAGTGGTCAAATCATGACAATCTATATTTTAAAGAAAAGCAAAAGCGACCGTTTAGCTACATTAAACTAGGAACAACATCTCCCTGCCTAAAAATTTTAAACAAGGTTTAAATAGTTTGTATAGTAACTAAGATTTTGGTCATACTTACTATAGACAGCATCAAACGATGTTGTTGCCAACCGCGGAGAAGACTTACGTTTCCCCATAAGTTCTTCCTCCGGTTTCTCCTCTCCCTTTTCCTTCTTATTTTAAAGCTGATGCTTTTAAATATAGAAGGACCCTGCATTGAGCAGGGTTTTTTTATTGTATTAAAACCTTATCAAAGACCCATCTTATAATCATATTCTTTCGCTTTGTCAAACTTTGATTCGAATTCTAATTTAATGTTTGGTTTTTGAGAGACCTCTACATATTTTACATAAGAGTAAGAACTTATTTTTTCTACTATTTGCTCAACATTACTTTTTTCTGAATAAATAATGACATATTTCATTTTTTTTGATATATAATGAACATTGCCAAACCTTCTTAACGATTTTGCGTGTTTTAGGGAATGTAAATAAACAGCAATACCTTGTCGTTTTTCAAACATCTATAGATCACCTACTTCGTTCAAAATTCTTAATGATAAATACCCTATTAGGAAGAAATACTAAAAAAAAGCTCATGCCGTTTTGCTCACACTTGGGGCTGATAAAAGGAAGATGTTCTATAACTTTTTGTTCTCAGTGACTATTTCTGAAAACCCACTAATACTAGCGGTCATCAATGAAATACAGCTACCCGACAAAATTTTTAAATCCTTAACTTTTTTTAAATACCCAACACGGACTATATTTGATACTTCTGTCTTGTAAAAACGATAAATTAGTGATAAGTAAACACTATTTCATTTTTATCATTCAGCAAAACTTATGAAGGGAATAGAAATATGAATCCACTAGAAGAAATATGGAATAAATTTATTCTAATTATACAGGAAAATAAAAATATTTCAGATGTGAATATAAAAAACATTACAGGAACACCGTTTCTATATATCAACTCCTATGCGAACAAACAAACCATCTTGCAAATCATTAATGAAGCCTCTCAAAAATCAATGTATAAGAAAAAGGTGACGAAACAAACAACATTTGTACGTCACCAAGATGGACTGTATGTTTTTCGTCATCGATTTTTTGTGCCACAAGAAAAAATGTTTTGTTGTGGTAATGAGTGTGTCGATTGTGTTAGATATAAAAGAAGGCGTTAACTTGCTTTACAACCACAACTTCCACCAGATCCACATCCTCCTCCGCAACTTGAGAGAGAATCAAAAAACGGATTACCTGATGGAACTTTTATTTGTTCTGAAACAGAGTAACCAATGATTCTACTAATTTCATCCAGCAGATTCTGAAGCTCGTTCTCTGCTACTTTAAACTGATAAACCTTCTCATGTAAATCAAGCTCTCTCTTGACTAAACGGACTTGTGTAGAAATTTCTTTATAATCAGGATGGTATTTTCCAAACCTTTGGACCTCTTCATATAATCCTTTATAATGAGTGAATTTATTTATTAATTCCATTGCTCTCTCATCTTTATATAAGCTATTAAAAGCTTCGTAATAATTTTTAACAACCTCAGAGCTTAAAATCATTTGTACAATTGATTCTGTTTCTTCTAAAAGCATCAAATGATCACTTGTAACAGTTATCAAGTGAAACACCTCCATCAACATTTTACCATGATAGAGTGTTCATCACAAAAATATTTCCTTATTTAATCTTTACTGACCATTCTTTCTCTAGATTTGTTTGGTTCGGACGTTTATAGATTAGTTTTAAACGATGCTCTCCCTTTGGTATATCCTTCAATACAAAGGCTGCTGTTTGAACATCCTCCGCTTTATTCCCATCCACATACAATTGCAAACGCCCTTTGTCTTTTTGAAAATTATAATTTGGGATATAACATTCGATATATATGTTATTCCCCCTGACATGATGGTTGACATGAAAACTCTTACTCATGTTTGTCACTTCTTTCACTTGATTTGAAAGAGCGATCGTTTTCAAAGGGTCTATTTCGAATTTCGTTTCAGGCGTAGGCTTATCATTTGTACAAGCTGCTAAACAACAAATTAAACTAATAAATATGACTAAACGAATGTGCCTTTCCATCCTACTAACCTCCTTTAAGGTAGTATGGGCGAACAGAACAGGCAACATTCATTTCTTCATAAGATGTTGGCAAAAAAATTAATCCTTCAAAGAAAATGATGACAACATTCCCATCATCATTTTAGCCATTTCTACTGAATTAGAAAAGTTGGACACCATGTGTGGAATCGTCTTTTCATATGCATTCATCATTTCTATTTGAAGCTGCTCTAAACTTTGTGGGTTTCTATTAATCACTCGATACCAATGGGGATTCTCACGAAGATACCTTATAATATCTGGATTTTCATAAATGTAGTCTAAAACGTCCTTTCTCATCTTTTCACCCCAACATTAATCCTTTCTGAATGAAAAAGGACTTTTTGGTTGTTTACTGGATGAGGATTCTTTTTGGAATTGACTTATGAGCCCTTGTATGTTTTCAATTGTATCATTCATTTTATACAACTGTTCATTCAGCAGTTTTGTATCCATATTTTTAAATGCCGTTAATACTGAAGTTAATAACCCAGCATCCTTTGTATCCTCTTTATCATCTTCACTTGCATATTCTACCCAATACTCATCATCCTCCCCTAATATATACCAGTCTTCAAAAAGATTCTTCCACTTTTTATTTCCTTTTCTCACTTCTTCAATTAGTTTAGGATGTTTTCTAACAAAATCTTTAAATTGTTCTACTTGTTTTTGGGCCATATTTTTTTCACCTCACACCAAAATTATCCCTGTACTATACAATATGTTTTCATAATATTGATGTGTGCCTATTTTCTTTTTTTGTCAGCATCTTATTGATGCCCCCAATCCCCTATCTTTTCACTCACTTATTGAAGAAAAATCTATCTGTTTAATAAAATTTTGTGTGTAATATTTCTCATGAACACCTACCCCAAGATGAGTGTATTCATCGTTTAATAACGTTTCTCGATGACTGCTACTATTCATCCACCCCTCTACCGCTGCTAAGCCATCAACGTAATGAGCAGCAATGTTTTCTCCTGCAATTTGAAAAGGAATCTTTGAAACAGTTAACCGATCAAGTAAAGAGCCACTATTCGGAGATTGATGCGCAAAGAAATTATGGTCGGACATATCTTTAGAATGTCGATCAGCCATTTCAGACACTTCTAAATCCCACAATAATTCCATCTTATTATGTCTCGCTCTAATTACATTCGTAACATCAAATATTTGCTTCTTTAATCCTTCTTGAATATAGGGCCAATCATCTTGTTCCACTTTATGTTCTGGAAGCAATGTGCCACGATATGTTAGGTTGTAAGGTTTATGTTTTATTAAAGTTGGGCCATCTAACACCCTTATACTAGATACTCTCTTCGTATTGCTATCAATATATAACTGTACAAATGTGTCTTCTATAGATAATAAGGGTCTAACTTTTAGATCCTCATCCGATAATGAAAATTGATAACGACTCCCTTCCTCTTCTAATTCAACCGTATCAGATACTGTTTGATTCTTTTCTATTTCTTCAATCAAACTATTTGGTTTTAAAGGTGAGATATTTAGAGTAGGACCTATTGCAAATAGAGTGACGACCTTTTGATCACGCACACCTACTTGAAAATAATTCTCTTCATCCTGTGGATATATCCACCACTCGTACCCATACATTGAAGGGTCGATCCTCAAAGGATCACCATATTGTTCTATTACTTGGTTGCTAGTTTGTCCAATTAAGGTTAGTAAACTTTCCTGCCCTATTTCTATTTTATTTTCCATTTGCTTATTCTCTTCACCTTCAGATAATGGAACGTTTTCTATTGGAGGCTTTTCTGTTTCAAACTGGGTAGGAAAATCAAAGAAAGACATGGCAAGGAAGAGAGTGACAGCCAACAGTAAAGGAACAAAAACATTTTTAATTATGACCTTCATTTTCATCCTCCTAGTAGAATATTTATAGATATTATCCATTGATCTTATATAAAAATGGAAAGTCAAAAGTTCTCCTGAATTTTTCAAATCAATTCCGCATACTAGTCGTATTTTATGTAATTACAAGTGATTCCCTAATGATAAAACATATTTATTTTTATCATTATTATAGTTTTCATTTCAGGCTTTTATACTTCCCTCCTTGACTATAATTGCAACTGCATACTATTATTAAGAAGGAACTACCATTAGGAGATTGTTTAGGGGGATCTATATGAAATTTGAACACTCAAAGGTCGAGGGCTTAACAATTGAACTTGATAAAATGAATTACATATGTGAAGAGCTCGGATTAGTTCAAGCAGGACAATGGGATTACGAAAGAATTACGTATGATCGTAAGTTAGAATACAAAGGTGATGTTTTTTATTTACGTGTTAGAGGTTATGCTGTTGAAGGTGATATAGGTGGTAAATTTGCTACCATTAAAATATTAACACCTCTCTTAGGTAAGCATTACTATCCTCATGGAGTAGAATATGGCGAGGGGAGAACATTTCCCTGAGCCCATTATATCAACTTCTGAAAGTATATTAAAAAGACTAGAAGAGTCTATTCAAAAAGTAAATGGCTAAAGAAAGATAGACACCCATATAAGAAAGGCGCAAGCGCCCGTTTAGCAACGAAGGGGCTTGAGTACTCCGTATGAGATAAAGGAAACACGAAAAGCCGCAGGCTTCGATGTTGACTTATCATAAGGAGGAGGGCGAAAACTTACGAGTTGCTGGGCGCTGGAGCTAGACAACGATGAAAGCACTTTCTTATAAAGGACAAAGTTTATACATTCTTATCTTTTAAGAAAAGTGCAAGCGCCCGTCTAGCGACGCAGGTGCAAAGGAACGTTAACGTTAGTCACGCCCTGTGACTAACGTTGACGCTAGAACCTCCTGTTCATCGCCGCATGAGATAAAGGAAACACGAAATGCCGCAGGCTTCGATGTTGACTTATCGTAGAGAAATGGAACATCATCTAAAGGCGCCCACGTCCTGTGGGCAACGATGATGCTAGCACGTCGTGTGCTTCGAAAGCATCACCAGTCGCTGGGCGCTGGAGCTAGACAAAAATAAAAGCACCATCCAAATAAGGACCTGTTTATATACTTTCTTACTCTGCAAATAAGGACCTGTTTATATACTTTCTTACTCTGTAATAGAAGCCTGCACATGAAAAAAATACATGATCAATTGTAAAAAGAATGAACTTAGGTTCATTCTTTTTTAGTTATGATAGCATTCCTAACGGCAAAATGATTGTTTTTTATATCCCTTTCATAATATAATTTAATAAGGATAATGTTCTTATAAGAGGTCAGATTACAAAACACTATTTGTCATATAAAAAAAATAGAGAAAGGGGGCTTCTCTTGACTGCATTTTTTAAGAGAAAGCCTGTAATCATTACGGTTGTTATTATCTTATTGGCGATCTTCACATACTTTATTCTTCCTATCTCAATACCTTTAATTCTAGCTTTATTAACAGCACTACTACTTGAACCAACCATTCAAATGTTACGATCAAAATTTAACATTAAACGTAACATCTCTGTAATGATTACTTTCATTACTTTTTTACTTTTTATAAGTGTAGTTACTTTCTTTATTACAACTAAAGTGGTTGGTGAAACAGTAGAATTTATGGACGATGTACCAGTCTATGTATATGAATTAACGATCGTTTGGAATGATATCGAAAAAGCCTTCTCAAACACTGCGCAGGACTTACCTGAAGAAGTAGTAGATTCTATTACAGAAGAAATGAGTAACTTTGTTAATAACAGTGTCAGAACGATTAGTAGTTCAGTGAATATAGATAATGCAAAAGCAATATTTACAAACATTCCTAATTACTTAGTGAATCTTCTTGTTTACCTTATTGCATTATTCCTCGTCATGCTGGATCTTCCTAGGATAAAGCTGAAGTTTTATAGTTTTTTTACAGAAACAACTACAGAAAAGGTGAATTTTTTATTTAAGAGAATTAAAAATGTCGTTTTTGGTTTTATAAAAGCACAATTTTTAGTCAGTTTAGTTATATTCTTGGCGTCATTTATTGGACTTCTATTCATTACTCCTGAAATAGCCCTAGTGATGTCACTTCTAATATGGATCATTGATTTAATTCCCCTCATTGGCTCTATTATTGTCTTGGGCCCTTGGACAATATTTGCCTTTATATTAGGAGACGCTGTAATGGGAACAAAGCTTGCAATATTAGCTGCCGTCCTTTTAATTATAAGGAGGACACTTGAACCTAAAGTGATGGGAAGCAATATAGGCTTATCACCATTAAGTACGTTAATATCCATGTTTTTAGGATTAAAATTATTCGGCTTTTTAGGTTTTTTCATCGGTCCTTTTATTCTTATCATTTATAATTCCTCTAGAGAAGCAGGCATTATTAAGTTTAACTTTAAAATTTAATAGGAAAAAAGCTAGGAGGGGATATTTTCCTCATAGCTTTTTTTATTTTTACAGTTCAAGAATATTTAGAAAAAGTCATAAAAGAATGAACAGTTTCGAGGTATTAGTTTATCTAGACTATCAACTGCCTTCTTGTCACCAGTGATCATCCCTATTTCATGTAACTGTTTTGCCGTCTTGTATCCTAGTAGTAAAGCCGTTAAAGGGCCAATTTCAATTGTGATTCCTCTTTTAGGAAAGCAACTTTGATTTTCTTTCAAAGGGTAAAAAGTGTTAACACCATCTTTAATAGCCAATGTACCTTCATTCCATTTAGCAAACGGGTCTTTAATGTGAATAAAGAAAGGTTCATCTAATGTATGAAATGTATATTGACTAAAAAAAGAGGCAACATCCACTATTCTTCCCATAAAATAAGGTTCGACCTCGGTCTTCACTTTCGGGTTTGCAATCATAAAAGGAAAGTGATCGTGTGGATTCATGCGTAGTTTAACCTTTGTGACCATTGAATCATGCTGACAAACAAAATTCCATATGCCTATTTTTGCATCTGATGTTAGAGAGACAAATTCCTCTACCTGTAATTCTTTATTTTCAATTTTGTAGAGGATATACCCTAATAATTCTCCTTGTTTATTAAAATATCCAACCATATTTAAATCAGATATGACTGAATCTTTCCACCAATCGTCGTTACGAACAAGCATACCATTAAATGTTGATGCATATTGTTCATAAACTCTCTTTATTTCCTCTAGATGTTCAATCGTTACCCTTTTGATAGACCCTACATCATGATGAGTAATTAGATGAAGATCTTGTACAGGTATCTCGATCATTTGAAATTCCGAAAAAAGTTCCCAGCCAAATCTTCGATAAAATGAAACTTGAAATGGATGTAAAAAACTAATTGGAATATTTCGTTCCTTTAACATACACAGTGATTCTTGAATTAATTGTTTAACTTTTTTCTTTCTTCTCTGCTCAGGCCAGGTCGCTACTCCTGCGACTCCACCCATTTTCCATTTCTCACCCTTAAAAAAGACTTCAAAATTGATCATATGTAATTTAGCAATTAATTGATCTCCCTCAAAATCGCCAATAATGGTTTGACGCTTAAGTTTTTCAATAATTTTTTCTTTTCTCTCATCAGAGAGTTTATATTGAAAGGCATACTCTGATAAAGCAATAGCATCTTCTATATTTTGTTCTTGAAGAATTTTAATCAAAACCTTCTCTCCTTTCTTTTTAAAATGAATGACACAAATTTTGCTTATTATAACACAAATCAATTCTGAGTCTGGGTAAAATACATAAAAAAACGGCTAACTTTTAAAGTTAACCCTTAATACCCTAATATTGCACGGATAACAGATGTTGTCTCCCCACCTCTATAAAAAATAGAGAAGTAGATATACGGCCACACCAGTTGAGGCTGTAAAAAACCATATAATACTTGTAACAGGCCCAATTTTTTTATGTTTCTTATAGTTTTCTTTATATCCTAAATAAAGAGTCACTAATCCAAATACGGCTCCTGTTGTTGCTAAAACAATATGAAAAATTAAAAATATCGTATAATACGTCTTTATATCGTCAGGACCCCCCAAAAGATGTGTTCCCTATAAATATAGTCCTAGATAAATATACGATAAAGAATGTTGTCGCAAAAATAGCAGCCCAGAACATCGTTTTCTTATGGGCTTCAATTTTTCT
Organism: Bacillus carboniphilus; assembly: GCF_020524035.2. Classification (NCBI taxonomy): domain Bacteria; kingdom Bacillati; phylum Bacillota; class Bacilli; order Caryophanales; family Bacillaceae; genus Bacillus; species Bacillus carboniphilus. The sequence continues at coordinate 1,139,981 of NZ_CP129013.1, forward strand.
TTTTCTTATCAGAAACCAGCCAATAGCTACAAGAATTGCACTAATAACAATACAAGTAGTACTAATCGTTGGCAAAAGGGGTAATGACATTATATTCATCCTCTCTCTACCTTCTAAGATTAAAATTGTTCGGCATCTTCTAGTGTATCAATTTTTTGCTCTTTTCTTGCCCATTCAAAGAAAACATACCCTAAAATAGAACCATATATGATTTCTTGTACAATTTTCATAATGACTCCACCTGTTCGCTGATCATCAAGAGGAGACATTGTTGAAAATAATTCAGGACCAGACAAGGTTAAGTTATTTAGAGTGTCAGTCGGTACGCATAAGCTTAAAGCCTCAACCCAAGTCGCGGAGCTTGTATACACATCATAAAGTGGTGCACTAGAAAATATAATTAATGCGCAAGCTGGTGTTAATAGCATACCATCGGCAAAGATGTAACCGATCTTTTTTAAACCATGTAATTGCTTTTCTTCATCCACTCTATTTAATAAAGGCCACCACATGAATAATGAAGAAATAAATATAACAATCGTTATCATAGCATGTAATGCTTGATTCGTATTTAAAAAATCAAATAGCATTGGAATGTGGTAAAACGAAAACAAGAGATTGAACATAATTAACGCAATCAAAGGTTTCGTACCATAATGAAACAACTGTTTAACAAAAGGTAGGTTGATAACAGATTTCCATAGCCAAACAGGTATCCCGAAAATCAACAACGGTGGTACCATTAAATAAAGAATCGACATCGAAATCATATGAGCTGTTAATGTAATATGTCCTAGTAAATCGACTGGACTACCTTTTGAAATATAGAGCATGACCATAGCTAATATGAACAATAGTTTTTGTTTTAACGGAACAGGTGTTGAATTTTTGAAGTCTTTACGCCACGGTCCAATAATTAAAAAATACAAAATAGTTAAAGCCACAGTAAAACCTAAATATTCTGGACTCCAAAGGGCTCGTGGTCCAAAAATCTCAATATTTTGAAACATTCTATCAACTCCTTATGAGCTCTTTCACATTATACCGTTTCCTTTTAAAAAACTCCAATGAACGTTCTTTGACAATTAAGAAAAGCGAAACCGACCGTTTAGCGACGCAGGATGAGGAACGTCAACTAAGTACAGTCACGTCCTGTGACTAACATTGACGTTAGCACCTCCTGTGCATCGCCGCATGAGATTAAAAAGGGGACACACCTAAAGTGTGACCCCTTATTTTTTATTCAAATTGTTCTTACCACCATATAATTGTCACAAATGCCAATACCGTCACTAAAGCTACAACAACACCTGAATATAAAAAGATAGCTGGCGCCTCATGACCTTTATGACTCATATGCATAAAGTAGTATAACTGAAAAATAACTTGTATAACAGCAAGTAAGATTAGAAAAGGAACGATAAACCACTCGCCTATCCCTTCATACCCAGCGGCTAAAAATGCAACCAATGTTAAGAAAATCATAAGCCCAAAAGTGATAATTTGATGTTTCATTTCTTCTGCACTTTTTTTACGTCGATATTCTAGGTCCACTTTTGGGTTACCAGTACTGTTTTGTTCGACCATCTGCTATCCCACCATCCCCATTAAATATACGACCGTAAAGATGAATACCCATACGACGTCGATAAAATGCCAATAAAGACTTGCTACATAAAACTTAGGAGCATTATATAGGTTTAATCCACGTTTAGAATTACGAACCATTAATGTAACAATCCAAAGTAAACCAAAAGTTACATGACCACCATGCGTACCAACAAGAGTGTAAAAGGCTGAACCAAGTGCACTTGTTGTGATCGTAAAGTCATCATGATGAATATACTCATAAAACTCATAGATTTCTAATCCTAAGAAAGCAGCTCCTAATAAAACCGTAATTCCAAGCCATAATTGCATTTTCTTAAAGTTAAAGTTCTTCATATGATACATCGCAAACACACTCGTCAAACTACTCGTTAAAAGGAGCATCGTTGCAATAAACACGACAGGTAAAGAAAACAGTTCCTGAGTTGTTGGTCCACCTGCATTTTGATTACGAAGTGCTAAAAAGGTAGCAAACAAGGAAGCAAACAACACCGTTTCTCCACCTAAAAATAGCCAGAACCCTATAAACTTATTTTTCCCTTCGAGGGTAGCCTTTTCAGGTTGAGAAGGAAATGTTTCAGCTGTCCATTTTTCTTCAGCTTGCATTATACTTCGCCCCCTTTTTCTTCTGAGCTATTTTCTAAATCCTCTTTATGAATATGATATCCATGATCATCGATAATTGATCTAAAGAACATTGCACCTAAAGTGATGAGTAAACCTAGTATAATAACGGGTAGACCCCAACTATAGTCACTACGATATAAGAATCCAAAGGATGCTACAAACAAGCCAAATGACATGATAAAAGGTAAGATCGAATTATTCGGCATGTGAATATCACCTAGTGGTTCAGCAGATGTTAATCCTTTTTTTCCATCCATCTTCTCAACCCATAAAGCATCTAAACCACGTACGAGTGGCGTTTGCTTAAAGTTATAGAACGGCGCTGGGTTAGAAATTGCCCACTCTAAAGTACGACCGTCAACCCAAGGATCTTGAGGGGTCGGCTTGCCTTTAATAGCTGTATACACAACGTTATATAAAAGAACAATTGTTCCTGCAGCCATAAAGAAGGCACCAATCGAACTGATCATATTTCCTGTGTTTAGCCCTTGACCATCTAAGAATGTAAATACACGTCTTGGCATCCCCATTAACCCTAAGAAATGTTGAATAAAGAACGTCATATGAAAACCAATGAAGAAGAGAACAAATGTAATTTTTCCTAACGTTTCATTCAACATTCTACCAAACATGAGTGGCCACCAATAGTGAGCACCAGCAAATAGAGCCATTACAACTCCACCGATGATAACGTAATGGAAATGTGCAACTACGAAGTAACTATCATGATATTGATAGTCAGCTGAAGCACTTGCTAACATAACCCCTGTAACTCCCCCCATAACAAATGAAGGGATAAAAAAGACAGACCAAAGCATTGGAGTCGTAAACTTAATACTTCCACCCCAAATGGTAAATAGCCAGTTGAAAATTTTGATACCTGTTGGCACGGCAATTGCCATTGTCGCTACTGCAAAGATAGCATTAGCTACAGGTCCTAAACCAGTTGTGAACATATGATGTGCCCAAACCATAAATCCTAAAAATCCGATTAAAACCGTTGCGAATACCATTGAAGCATATCCAAACAGTCTTTTTCGAGAAAATACAGGAATAATTTCCGAGAAAATACCAAACGCAGGCAATACTAAAATATATACTTCTGGATGCCCAAAAATCCAAAATAAATGTTCGAATATTATTGTATTTCCTCCAAGTGTTGGATCGAAAAATGCCGTTCCAAATAAACGATCAAACATTAACAAAGCCAAACCAACCGTTAATGCTGGGAAAGCAAATAAAATAAGTGCTGAGGCAACAAATGTTGTCCAAGTGAACAATGGCATTCTCATAAAAGTCATACCAGGTGCTCTCATGTTAATAATCGTAACTAAAAAGTTTATTCCAGCAATAAGTGTACCTATTCCTGAAACTTGCAAGCCAAGCAAATAAAAATCAACCCCATGGGAAGATGACTCAAGAGCTAATGATGCATATGAAGTCCACCCTGCATCAGGAGCACCTCCTAAAAACCAACTAAGATTCAAGAAGATTCCTCCGAAGAAGAATAGCCAAAACCCTAATGAATTTAAAAATGGAAATGCAACATCACGAGCACCTATTTGGATTGGTACCACAGCATTCATAAATGCAAAAAGTAGTGGCATTGCGGCTAAAAATATCATGGTCGTGCCATGCATTGTCATTAATTGATTATACAAACCTGCACTAACGAAGTCATTATTAGGCTCCATTAATTGAATCCGGATTAGCATCGCTTCTAATCCACCAATGAGGAAAAAGATCCCTCCTGCTACCAAGTAGAGGATGGCAATTTTTTTATGATCGACAGTCGTTAAATAATCCCAAACCGTCGCTCCAAATCCTTTTTTTTGAGTTAACGTACTCACAGTGCTACCTCCCTTTTAATGCAATTATTCATTCTCAACGGATAAACTTTGTAAATAAGCCGTTAAAGCATCTATTTCTTTTTCATCAAGGTCTTGATAAGTTCCTGTCATTAAGTTTCCAGGTTTTATTTCACCTGGGTCTTCTAACCAAGTTTTAATATTTTCTACATTATTTTCCCTAACACCTGCTACCATTTCACGGTCTGCGAAATTAGATAAGTTAGGACCTGTACTTGATTGCTCCGGAGAAATAGCGTGACAACCAATACAGCCTTTATCAGTAAATAACTCCTCACCCTGCTTTGCAAGATCAGTTGTAGCACTTGCTTCGTAGTTCTGCATGTTTGAAGCCCAAGCATCAAATTCATCGCGAGAAACAGCTTTAACTTTAAAATCCATTAATGCATGAGACGGACCACAAAGCTCTGCACATTTTCCATAAAAAATTTCTCCCGCTTCTTCAGCTTTTTGTTGATCGAACTCAAGCCAGAACTGATTTTCGTTTTCAGTATTGGTATCCATCTTTCCTCCTGCAGATGGAATCCAAAACGAATGCTTTACGTCCGTAGAAATCAGGTTAAAGTAAACTTTCTCGTCTGTCGGTACGTATAAATCTTGACTTGTAATAACTCCATATCCTGGGTATTCGAATTCCCACCAATAAAGATTGGCTGTTACATTAACAACTAGCGGATCTTTCCCGCCATTTTCTGAATCAGCAAGTGCTTCTTCCATCGGTGTAACATCAGCGAATTTGAATACATAGGAAACAACTGGTACAGCAAGGACAAGTAAAAGTAAAATAGGAATAACAGTCCAAATTATTTCTAACTTATGGCTTCCTTCTACTTGTTTAGGAATACTTTTGTCCCCTTCACGTCTTCTAAATTTCAATACAACGTAAATGAATATGATTGTCACCACTACGACTACAAAACTCATCATTAAGGTACTTAAGACCATAAGTGAGTATTGATCACTTGCGACTTCTCCCGCAGGACGAAGTGTAGACAAAAATGGCTCCCCACAGCCAGCTAGGAACAGTGCCAGCATTGCAAAGAGTGCAAGTGGACGTCCTTTTGTTAGCCACTTTTTCATAGTTCAATCAAACCCCTCTTTCGATATATTCATTCTCTTAAGCAAGAACGATAAAATAATTCTTATTTGTCGAGGAAGACCCTCAATTTATTTAAACTCTTTTATAGATGCTGTTTGAAAAGTCATAAGGTAAACCAATATTGAGACTTTCCCCACGAGCTTCCATGAAGGAGTTTTTCCTAATTCCAATTAGCAGTAAAGATTACCATTGCTACAAAAAGTATAGTTAAATAATTTAATGAATAAACAAACATTCTTTGTGACCACTTAATATCATCTTTTGTTTTGAAACCAGATAGTGCAAGAACAATCCAGCCTATATTAAGGATCGTTGCCAAAACAATAAATCCAGTGCCTAAACTAAATAAGTAAAATGGTAAAGGCAATAAACAAATGACCCATATAGTCATCATTCTTTTCGTAACAGCAAAACCATATACAACAGGTAGCATAGGAATGCCAGCTGCCCTGTATTCTTCAACCCGCTTCATAGCGAGTGCTAAGAAATGCGGAGGCTGCCAAAAAAACATAATTAAAAATAATACCCAAGCAACCGTACTTAAATCTGGGTCAATAGCCGCCCACCCAATGAGAGGAGGGATGGCGCCTGGAATACTCCCAACAATGGTATTAGTAGCGTATCGCCGTTTTGTCCACATCGTATAAACAAAAACATAAGAAAAAACGCCTACTATTCCAATAAGAGTTGCTGTTGGTGTGGTAAACATGAGTGAGACGATACCTAAAAGTATAAAAGCAATTCCTAGAGTAAGAACTTGAAAATTATTTACTTGTCCGGTCACAGTAGGACGATTCTTTGTTCGTTCCATCAATTGATCGATATCGCGATCATAATAATTATTGATTGCACATGATCCAGCCATAATTAACGCTGAACCAACTAATGTATAAAAAACTATATGGAGATTAGATAAAAAACTAAGACCCGAAAAATACATCGCAAGCCATATTCCTGTAAAGGTAGTAATTAAATTAGAATTAACGATTCCTATTTTAATCAAAGCCGTAAATGCTTGAACTAAACTTTTCGTTGATTTTTTTGATTGTTCTAACTGTTGGGGAATTGTTATTTCACTCCCTCCCCTAATTTGAGCCATAATTTTTGATCCCCCTTTTCTCTTAAAACCGACTACTTTCATTTAAAAGTGATCGTTTCAATAACATTTCTCACATATTTTAATCTAATACTTATCATACTAGAAGTTTTAAATGAAAAAAATCCTTCATTGTTATTAAATCATAATTTGACAAGCTTTTGTGAAGTTTTTATGAATAAATGTTGTCCGATTTGTGAAGTTGGTATATTTTTCATTATGGAGTAATAAGTCCGTACGACTATACTTCGATTATTTCAAGGTTTGAGACCTTATCACAATTCATTCACGAATTGTTCTCACCTATCTATTTCTAGCAAAATTTGAAACAAATATCAACTATTAAAGTGAATTTTCGTATGATTGATTTCATATCTTCTCTTCATTTAACATTTAAGTTTTGAAGTTCATACTTTATTCATTGAGTTTTCCCTGAAGTTTATGTAATATCAAGACGTGTACTGTAAGAAGGGCTCTATAAATCCTTCCTCTAATGTTATACTATAACTTTAACCCGCACATATCGCTAAAGAAGGTGAACTTAATTTGAATAGAGCAGTTAAATGGTTAGCCGTTATAACAACCGTTGTCATGTTAATGGTCTTACTTGGGGGCGCCCTTGTCACAAAAACCGACTCCGGAATGGGTTGCGGAAGATCATGGCCTCTTTGTCATGGCGAATGGATTCCTAGTAATATTTCGATTGAATTGATTATAGAATTAGCCCATAGAGTAGTCAGTGGGGTCGCAGGAATTTTAGTGTTAGCACTATCGATTACTTGCTGGTTCACTATCGGGCATATTAGGGAAACCAAGTTTTTATCCATTCTCTCATCGTTCTTTTTAATATTGCAAGCATTAATTGGAGCAGCCGCTGTGGTTTGGCAGCAATCAGACGCGATTTTAGCTCTTCATTTTGGAATATCTTTAATCTCTTTTGCTTCTGTTGTTCTATTAACTTTATTAATTTTTGAAGTAGATAAGAAATTTGATGCCACAAAGCTGAAGTTAAAGCCATTGATGAAGTTCCATATAATTGGAATTACCATCTATAGTTATCTCGTTATCTATACCGGTGCATACGTCCGTCATAAAGAAGCAAGCTTAGCGTGTCCCAATTGGCCATTGTGTAGTGATAGGGCCAATGGTATGCCTGTCTCAAGTCATGAATGGGTACAAATGGGGCATAGACTTGCTGCTGGATTAATCTTTATATGGATTTTAATCGCAACTTTTGATGCGATTAAAAACTACAAGAATCAACGTGTGATTTATTGGGGGTGGATTCTTGCTTTTTCTCTAGTATTTTTACAAGTATTAACTGGAGCACTGATAATTTTTACGGGCCTAAATTTGTTTATCGCACTTTTTCATGCTTTCTTTATCTCATGTCTATTTGGTCTCTTGTCCTACTTCATTCTACTTGTCAGCAGACAAAAGAAAGCGTAAAAAAACTGTCCCCCTTTTTAAGGAAGGACAGTTTTTTTTATATCTTCATCTTTATTAATAAATCCCCTGTTTGAATTGATTCGCCGTTCTCAATAAAGATATCTTCAATTTCTCCGGTATACGGGGCTTGAACAGTAGTTTCCATTTTCATAGACTCTGTTATGATTAAATGATCTCCTTTGGCTACCTTATCTCCTTTACTAACGAGAAGTTTAACAACCGTTCCTGGCATTGATGCACCAATATGCTGTTTATTACTAGGATCTGCCTTCGCCTTTGAGACAACAGTAGATTTTACATTCTCATCTTTGATGAGCACTTCCCTAGGCTGACCATTTAATTCGAAATAAAATACTCTATTTCCATCTGGTTGAGGTTCTCCAATAGAAACAAGTTTAACAATTAGTGTTTTTCCTTTTTCGATTTCTACTTCGATCTCTTCACCTAATCTCATACCGTAGAAAAAGGTGGCAGTATCTAAAACCGAAACATTACCAAATTGATTGAATGTTTTAATGTAATCTTTAAACACTTTCGGATAAAGAGCAAAAGAGAGGAGCTCATGGTCAGTTACAGGTCTTTTAAGCATGTCGTACAATTCATTCTTTAACAACGTGAAATCTACATCAGGCAATAATTCGCCTGGTCTGACTGTAATTTGTTCTCTTCCTTTAAGGATTACCTTTTGTAGTTTTTCTGGAAATCCTCCGTGTACTTGTCCTAAATAACCTGAGAACAGTTCAATAACTGAGTCTGGGAAGTCTAAATATTCTCCTCTTTCAAAGATATTCTCCTCATCTAAATTATTTTGGACCATAAATAAAGCCATATCTCCAACTACTTTAGAAGAAGGGGTCACTTTTACAATATCTCCAAACAGATCATTCACACGACGATACATCTCTTTCACTTCATTCCAGCGATCACCAAGCCCAACCCCTTTTGCTTGTTGTTGAAGGTTACTATATTGTCCCCCTGGCATTTCATGCATATAAACTTCCGTATGTGGAGATTTCATCCCACTTTCAAAGTCTTGGTAATACTCTCGTACAACTCCCCAATAATGGGATAGTTGTTCAACCGCCTCGATATCTATATTAGGTTGTCTATCTAAGCCCTTCAAGGCATAATACAATGAATTCATACTTGGTTGTGATGTCAATCCTGACATTGTACTATTAGCGACATCCAATATATCTACTCCTGCTTCAATCGCTTTTGCATAAGTAAAAATTCCATTTCCACTTGTGTCATGAGTATGAAGATGAATAGGAATATTTACAGTTTCCTTTAAGGCTGAAATCAAATCGTAAGCTGCTTGAGGCTTTAATAAACCTGCCATGTCTTTTATCGCTAATATATGTGCACCAGAGCTCTCTAATTCTTTTGCTAACGATGTATAGTAGTGTAAATCGTATTTTCGTCTAGACGGATCTAATATATCTCCTGTATAACATAAAGCAGCCTCTGCCACCTTACCAGAGTTTCTGACGGCATCAATAGCAAGGGTCATCCCTTTAACCCAATTCAAACTATCAAAAATTCTAAAAACATCGATCCCAGCTTGAGCAGATTTTTCAACAAACTCGTTAATAACATTATCAGGATAGTTTTTATAACCAACTGCATTCGATGCCCTCAATAGCATTTGAAGCAAAACGTTTGGCATTTGATTACGTATTGTTAATAGGCGTTCCCAAGGGTCTTCCTTGAGAAAACGGTAGGCTACGTCATAAGTCGCTCCTCCCCACATCTCAACAGAAAAAAGGTTTGGAAGGAGTTTTGCTGTTGGTTCAGCAATACGAGTTAAATCAGTTGTCCTCACTCTAGTGGCAAGTAATGATTGATGAGCATCTCTAAAGGTCGTATCCGTTAAGAGAACTTCATCTCTATTGTTAATCCAATCAACAAGACCAGATACACCTTGCTTATCTAAAATCGATTTTGTCCCCAGTGGAAATTCATCACTTTGCACTCTTGGAATGGGTGGTTTTTCAAAAATAGGTTTACTTTTCTTCCCTATACCAGGAAATCCGTTAATAGTGACATTCCCTATATAGGAAAGCATTTTAGTTCCTCGATCCTTCGGCTGAGGAAAAATAAATAATTCCGGTGTGGCATCAATAAAAGTTGTATCGTAATTTCCTGATAAAAACTTCTCATGCTTAACGACATTTTTTAAAAAAGGAATATTTGTTTTAATTCCTCTAATTCTAAATTCTCTTAAGTTTCGCGACATTTTAGCCGCTGCCTGTTCAAACGTTAACGCCCAAGTAGAAACCTTTACTAGTAAAGAATCGTAATGTGGAGTAATAACTGCTCCTTGAAAGCTATTTCCTGTATCTAAACGAACACCAAATCCACCACTGGAACGGTACGCTAAAATCTTACCTGTATCAGGCATAAAATTATTTAAAGGATCCTCTGTCGTTACACGTGACTGTATAGCATAACCTCTCGTATAAATCTCTTCTTGTTTTGGAATTCCAACCACGTCACTATGAAGCGAGAAACCAGAAGCAATAAGAAGTTGAGTTTGAACAATATCAATCCCTGTAATCATTTCCGTTATCGTATGCTCAACCTGGACTCTTGGATTGACTTCAATAAAATAAAATTCGTTATTTGCAACTAAAAATTCTACAGTTCCCGCATTTATATAGTTTACATTTCTCATTAACGTTACGGCAGCTTCGTTTATTTCATCTCTTAACGTTTGTGAAATGGACACACTAGGAGCAATCTCTACCACTTTTTGATGCCTGCGTTGAACAGAACAATCTCTTTCATATAAATGAACAATCTGTCCCTCATGATCGCCAATAATTTGAACTTCTATGTGCTTCGGTTTTTCAATAAGTTTTTCTACATATACTTGATCATTTCCGAATGCTGCTTTAGCTTCCGATTTTGCCCGATCGTATGAATCAACTAAACTATTATGATCCTTTACAATTCTCATTCCACGGCCACCACCGCCTAAAGCGGCTTTAATAATAAAAGGATACCCATAGTTATTTGCAAATTCTTTAACCTCTTCAATATTTGATACGGGACCTTCACTACCTGGAATCACAGGAATTCCCGCCTTCTCAGCTTGGTAACGAGCACTTACTTTATCTCCAAACATTTCTAAATGTTCTGAAGTGGGTCCAATAAAAATGATCCCTTCTTCTTCACAGCGTTTAGCAAAGGTGATATTTTCAGATAAGAAGCCATACCCAGGATGAATAGCATCAACATTATTTTGCTTTGCAATCTCAATAATTCCTTCAATATCCAGATAGGCATCTATTGGTTTTTTCCCTTCCCCTACCAAGTAAGCTTCATCCGCTTTATAACGGTGATACGATCCTGTGTCTTCTTTTGAGTAAATAGCAACTGTTCGTAAATTTAATTCATTACAAGCTCGAAAAACTCGAATCGCTATTTCTCCTCTATTAGCGACAAGTACTTTTCTAATTTTATTTTTCCTCATCGTATTCCTCCATAAAAAAATTAGTATAACCTATTTCACATTAGTATAACATTATCATTGTGCTAATTTGCATCTTTTGTTGAATTATGTGAAAAAGCTTCTTTATAATTGACAAACATCGAGATATTTACAAGTAAGCCCATTGAGAGAAGAAGTGTTAGTAAAGAAGATCCACCATAACTTATGAATGGAAATGTGACACCCGTAATAGGAATTAACCCTGTTAATCCCCCAAGATTTATAGAAGCTTGTATCGCCAACATACTAGAAATTCCAACAGCTAAAAGCGTACCAAAAGGATCTTTACACCTTTTCGCAACATTAAATCCTTTAAAAATTATCATTCCTAATAAACCAATCACAATCATAATACCAATAATCCCTAATTCTTCAGCGACAATAGCCATAATAAAGTCTGTATGGGCTTCAGGTAAATAACCATACTTTTGCATTCCTTCACCTAAACCTAATCCTGTTAATTCCCCATTATTAATCGCAATGTATGAGTTTACTAGTTGATAGCCACTCCCTTGCTCATCAGCAAAGGGATCAGTGAAAGAAGTGAATCTAGCCATCCTTGTATCTGTAAAAATATCATCATGATTCCACAAGATTACAGGACTAAGGATCATAAATGTAAAAAGAGCTAATACAGAAAGTTTAAACATACTTTTCCCATTCATACCTGAGCAGAAAACAATACAAATAGCGATAAAAGCAATAATAGAAGCCGTTCCAATATCCGGCTGTAGTATGATGAGTATACAAATAATACATGTAAAGATAATGGGCGGTAATAAGCCTTTTCCGACCTTATTTATGTAAGAGTGTTTCTTTTCATAAACGGCCGCTAAATAAATTATAATGCCCAGTTTGATAAACTCTGAGGGCTGAAGTTGGAAATTTCCAATTTCAATCCAGCTTTGTGCATTATTTTTAGCTTCCCCAAAGGCTAATACGGCAATCAACATAATAATGGAACCAAAGAAAATCAGTTGCTGAATTTTACTACTTAACCATAAACGGTAAGGTAACAAAGCAAACACGAAAAAAACGAATAAACCAATTAATAAAAAAATTATCTGCCTTTGAAAGAAAAAACTCGGTGTAAGGTCATACTTTGTAACAGCGGTTACCATACTAGAGCTATAAATCATCACCACTCCAAAACCACATAAAGCAAGAACCGAAACTATTAACAAAAAATCATATGATTTCACTATTTTCTTCATCATTTCAATCTTCCTTACTCAACCTTTTTGTTTTATTGTACTATAAGGAGAGATTATAAATCTATCTAGCTATGAAAGGTTGTCCAAAAACTCTTCTATAACTTTTATTAGAGGTTGTTTAAAAAGTCATTGGCTCCTTAGAAACCTAAAATATATTTTACCAAAAAAATAATGAGATGAAAAGTTATCGTCAGAATATTAAGTATTTATTAAATATTAGTGGTCCATTCAAAAATGTTCATTCCTAGTGATAACAGTATAAAAAAACCCAAACTAGTTTATCAGTTTGAGTTAGTTCTGTTTATTTTCTTGTAAATGCCTCATGTAGCGAAGATAATTCTTGTTCTAATGACGAGATAATTGACTTTCCTTCCTCTTCTGCAATTAACCCTAGTCTTACAGCAAAGTCAATCTCTCTAGATAAACCAAACATTTGGGTATCAAGAACTTCCTCATATAAAGGACATTGAGGCATTGTTAGATTATCCATCTGTACCTGTATTAACTTCATTATTTTATCTGCATCTGCTCTTAACAGAGCATAAGCTTTTTCACGGTGATTGATTGCAATATCTGAAGTCAAAAGAATCCCTCCGTTCCCCCGGGCGATTACCTAACCTATCTCTTAATATTAAATGCAAAAATCAAAAAATGCAAGATAGATCATTAAAAAATACTAAGTTTATAATTGGCAGACAGGCGTTCTAACAAGCCAATTCCTGCAATACTGTTCCCTTTGTCGTCTAAAGCTGGTCCAAATATTCCAATCCCACATAGTTCAGGGACAACAGCTAAAATCCCTCCTGATACACCACTTTTGGCGGGAACTCCTACTTTAATAGCAAATTCACCCGAGGCATTATACATTCCACATGTAACCATAAAGGTTTTACATAATTGAGCAATTTTCTCTGGGATCACTCGTTTATTTGTTGAAGGGTGCAATCCATTATTAGCAAAAACAGAAGCCGTCTTCGCCAATTCTATACTGTGCATTTTTATGGAGCATTGCTTCGTATACACTTCTATTAAATGATCTACACTCCCCTTTATTATGTCATGCTCTTTCATAAAATAACACAGAGATCGGTTTAGCCAAGCAGTGTTATATTCTGATTGAGCAACGATTGTGTCATAAGTAATCGAATCTGAATCGGCTAATTCTTTTATAAAGTTTAAAAGTCTTGTAAATTGCTCATCTTTATCAGAACCTTTAATCATATTAGTCACCGCTAATGCACCTGCGTTTATCATCGGGTTTAATGGTTTAGACGGGTTATTTGTCTCTAATTTTACAATTGAATTAAAAGGATCTCCTGTCGGTTCCATTCCTACATGCTCAAAAACATACTCTTCTCCATGATCCATTAATACAAGCGCTAAAGATAAAACCTTCGAAATACTTTGCAACGTGAAGCTATGCTCAACATCTCCTGCTGATACACAAGTTTTATCTAAATAGTATATTGAAGCACACAAATGCTCTTTATTCTCATTTGCTAAAGCAGGAATGTAATCCGCTAATTTTCCTTTAGTTGTCAAAGACTTTACTTGATTAATAATCCTTTGTAGTTGTTCGTCCTTTTTACAATGCATTTTCTTCACCTTTCTTTATGTCAAAGGGAATGTGAAATAACATTAACACCACATCAATACCAAGAATATTGCAAATGATTGATATCATTATCTTTACCCATCTATGATGAAAAGTGACAAAGTTTTTGTTAACCTTTATACTTTTATAGGGGAGGGGTAAATATGTCAGATATTATTCAAATTAAAGGAAGCGTACAGTTTGAAATCACTCTTGATCCTAGCACATGGATTTTTGATGATCGAAAGGTCGATTTATCCACTTGCTTTCAAGATCAAAATAATTTAGACGAGATCCAATTTGAAACCGAATTGTACCGACCACCTACTGCAAAATCAGAACAAAAATTTCAAAAAGAAAAAATATTAACTGGCTCCTTTGCGATTCCGCTCGCACCTTTTTTAAAAAATAGCGAACCTAAATCAAGCGCAACTTTCGTTTCATTTCAAACAAATGATGAAAAAATAACTATACCTATTCACGATGCTGAAAAGATATTACTAGCCTTCAGTAAGGATGGAAAACCATTGAAGGATGATGGACCTGTCCATGTATACTATAAGGATGGTTCAAACCAACACTCACCTATAAAAAGGGTTGATGGGATCATTATTTCTTGAATATAAGAAAAGCGTAAGCGCCCGTTTAGCGACGCAGGTGAAAAGGTACGTCAACTAAGTACAGTCACGACGCGCAAACTAACGGTGACGCTAGGACTTCCTGTGCATCGCCGCATGAGATAAAGGAAACACGAAAACCAGAAAGTAGATGATCTACTAACTACCGCCACGTCCTGTGGTAACGTAGATCCACTTCCCTCCTGGAGGCGTCTCCGTTGACTTATCGTAAAGGTAATGGAACATTATCTAAAAACGCCCAAGTCATGTGGGCAACGATGATGCTAGCACGTCGTGTGCTTTGAAAGCAACACAAGACGCTGGGCAATGGAGCTAGACAACGGTGAAAACACCTTTTATAAAGGACAAAGTTTATACATTCTTCTTTTTTAAGAAAAGGGACATCTTAAAGTCTTTTTACGACTAAGATGCCCCTTTTTTATAATATATCGGCTGCCAGCTGCGCTAAATTTGAACGTTCACCCTTAATTAGCCTCACATGTCCAGAAACTTTTTGCTCTTTAAACCTTTCAACAATATAGGTTAATCCATTATTATAAGCATCCAAATATGGATGATCAATTTGTTCTGGATCTCCCATTAAGACAATTTTACTTCTTTCCCCTACTCTTGTTAATATGGTTTTAACCTCATGCTTCGTTAAGTTTTGCGCTTCATCTATAATAATAAAATGGTCTGGAATACTTCTACCACGAATATACGTAAGAGCTTCAACTTCAATAGAACCCATACCAGCTAGGATCGCATCAAGCTCACCTGGCTTTTTCGTATTAAATAAATATTCTAGGTTATCATAGATTGGCTGCATCCAAGGCCTCAATTTTTCTTCCTTTTCTCCTGGAAGGTAACCTATATCTTTTCCCATCGGTACAATAGGTCTTGCCACAACAAGTTTATTAAACTGTTGCAAATCCTCCGTCTGCATTAATCCTGCTGCTAACGCTAGCAATGTTTTTCCTGTACCTGCTTTTCCAATTAAAGTGACAAGAGGTATGTCATTTCGAAGGAGAAGCTCTAAAGCCATAGTTTGCTGGACATTTCGCGAGCGTATTCCCCAAACATGCTCTTGATTGAAAATTAATTTTTGAATATTTTCCCCTTTATCATCAACAATTCCAAGAGCAGAAGATGAACTCCCTAATACATCCTTCATAACGATAAATTGTCTAGGAAAAAAAGTTTGCTGACTAATTTCTGAAATTTTTATATAGTTTTTTTCATAGAAGGATGTAAGTTGCTCTGTAGTTATGTAATACTCGGAGAAGCCCGTATAAATTTGATTAGAATCGACTACACGATCACTTAAAAAATCTTCTGTTAACACCCCAATGGCATCCGCTTTCACTCTTACTAAAGTGTCTTTACTTACTAAAATAACGGGCTTGCCTCGATCTTTTCCATTCTCCTCATCCGTTAAATTTTTTGCAACAGCTAATATTCGATTATCATTAGTTTTTTCAATAAAGATTTCTTGTAAGTCATGGAAGGAGCGGTGATTTAATTCTATGCGTATCGTTCCCCCATTAGGAAGTGGAATTTTCTCATGTAATCTCCCTTTATTTCTTAATTCATCTATTAACTTTGAGATATATCGAGCATTTTTCCCTATTTCATCCATGTATCTTTTTTTTGAGTCCACCTCTTCTAAAACAACAGCCGGGATCACAACATCATTGTCCTCAAAAGAAAAAATCGATTTTGGATCTTGTAAAAGTACGTTTGTATCTAAAACGTAAACTTTGCTCAATCTTCCGCCTCCTATACATTGTTTTAGGAAGTTAAGTCGTATTCAAAAAATCGGGAATAACTTACTCCTGCAAGTACTTGAGCAATATCCATTTACCTATATATATGAATTTTTGAATAAAGATAGAAGGTTGTTAAGACAATAAGTATAAATCAACTATACACTTATAGTGCATGTTCAAAAAGTAAGGAAAAAAGGACGCTGAATCAAAAAGCTAAAGTCCTTTGCTCACACTAGGGCGAGCATAACGTGAAGGTGTTCTTTACCTTTTCAAAGTATTTGACTATTTCAGAAGATCTACTAAGTACAGTCACGTCCTGTAACTAACGATGATGCTAGGCCATCCACGCCATCGTAGGACTTTTTGAACAAACTCTTAAAGACCTCGCAGTATGACTATTACAAATTAAGCTTGTAAAGGAGAAAAAAATGACAATCAGCCATAAAATTTGTATCGCATGTATGTTACTTTTAGTGAGCTGTTCAAATCAACAAGCGGAGTCAAATGGTAAAGAGAATAAAATCAATGTAAGAAACACAGCTGTGGAAAAAACGGAACAAAAAACAGGTCAGGATATAGCGAAACATTTAGTATCTTTAGCAAATGATAATCCTGATGTAAATGATGCTACTGCTATCGTAATTGGGAATTTTGCAGTAGTAGGAATCGATGTTAATTCAAAGATAGATCGAAGTAAAGTTGAAACCATAAAATATACTGTGGCGGAAACATTAAAAAAAGATCCTTACGGCGCTAATTCTGTTATCATCGCAGACCCAGATACAAATGAGAGGTTGCGTGCAATGGGAAAAGAAATTGCAAACGGTCGCCCTATAGCAGGAATTCTGGATGAACTTGCCGCGATCACCGGTAGGATCATCCCAGACGTCCCAAAAGAACAAATAACTCCAGATAAAAAATTAGCACCTGATGCAGAAAAAGACCAACTTGATAACCAGGAAGAACAGAACATTGATGAAATTCAAAACAAGCAATCAAACGATTACCTAAAAGATCAATAAAACATAAAATGGTGTTCAAGATAGCAAGTACAAAGTAAGGGAAATTAATAAGCCAGCTAAATACAAAAACATCAATCATTATTGAAAACCATTTCTATATTAAAATCATTTACATCTTTTCATTGCCTCGATAACAGCTTGGTCAAGTTTTTCAGCAGCCTGTTTATCATATGTTTTTTCATAAGCAGGCTTAGCTGAAATTTTAGACCCATAAAACATCACATCATGAACTTCGTTTATCTTTAACTCAAAAAGTACTAGTTTTAAAGGAACTCCAGCAAGCCTTTCTTCTTTCATGTTGGCAAATCCATTAATGGAGTAAGTCGTTCCATTTGTAATTACATTTATAACTACTGCTGGATGTTTTTTTTATGTTTTCTACAATGCGAGAACTTTCATCAACTGTAAAATAAACTCGTTGACGATCAGGAGCATATACCCAAGAGATGACACTGACTGACGGGACAGATGTTTCGTGATCAATCGTTGCAACGTGAACAAAATGTTCTTTTTGAAGACTTTCAAATAATGGATCAATCATAGAAGTTTCAATCCTATTTGCCATTTTCACACCTCCATTTCCAGTGTATAATTCTATCATAACGATTTTTCACAAATTGGTCCATTCATAATTATGAAATTTTTGGTTCCCTTTAGAATAAAACAATAGAAGTGCATGTTCAAAAAGCAGGGAAAGAGGATGCTGAATAGAAAAGCTGAAACCCTGTAGGTCCATCCTTAACGAAGATGCTAGGCAATCCATTCCAACGTAGGACTTTTTGAACAACCTCTAGAAAGGAATTTTGAAATGAAAGTAAAATGTGTACTATGTGAAGTAATAGAAACAATTGATGATGATACATTAATCGCAAAAAGACTAAGGAATCGTCCAATCCATACTTATTTATGTAGCAATTGCTATAACCGTATAGAAGAAAAAACGCTCAAAAGAAAACAAACGCATCCCTTATCAAAAGAGGAATCAGACTATACACAATGAAAAAGGTGTATTATTATGGTGCTATCTCAGGGTTAGTTTCTGGTATTTTAATGGGGATGTTCCTTAAAGTGTTGGAAGAGAAAACGGGTGAAAAAGTTTATACCCTTTTATTAAATATTGATTTTATTTATGAAAACCCTCTTCCTGAACTAGTTGAGTTTTCACTCCATTTATTAGTGGCTATTGGTATTGGTGTTTTATTACAAATAATTGTGTCAATGACAGATAAGAGTTCTTTTAATTCAATCCTCATATACTCTTTTCTTTTAACAGCGCCTACCATTATTTTATTTTTCCCTTTAACAACCATCGCCAATAAGCCAACCCCAGAAATGAGCGATGTATTGGCCCTTTCCTTATGGACCGTTGGTCATATCATTTTTGCTTTTATTTTAGGATTATTGCTACATTGCCTCTATAAGAGGAATCAACCATGATTTTCATGCTTCATGGTTGATTTTCACTTACTGAGGAATTAGTAAAGTAACTTCAACTCTCTCCTCCTCTAAATTAATGTCATTCGCTTTTATCTTATACCCACTGCCTACTTCCAATTCCGTTAACAAGACGTAAATTGATTCTTCTTCTTTATCAATAACAACCTCATTTGGAATGGCATATTGGCTATTAACATAATTTAACACAAATGATACAGGAAGACTGAAACTACCTAAAGTCAAATCATCAACTTTTAACTGTACATTTCCTTCTTCAGTTACAATAGGAATTAAATCCATCGTCATATTAATATCTTTCCCAAAAGCAACTATTTTTCCTACCACTCGTACTTTATCATTTACTATCACTTGATACTGTAATGGTTGATTATTCGATTCTTTTTCTAAAAATTGATTAATGATCCTCTCCACTGCTTCTAAATCAGATTCAAGGCTAATTTCTGCATAACGATCCATCGATATGGGTTCATCAAGCTCGAGTTCAGGTTCACTACTGTTAGTGAATAATAAAACAAACAATGTTGAAATACTCAAAACATTTAAAGCAAGAAGGAGCAAAAAAAGCCCTTTTCCAACTTATATACTTCATATTATTCTCCTCCGTCATTAAAATGAATAGTATCTAAAATTCTGTCAGCCATATTGGAATAGCCTTCCTCATTAGGATGGAATAAATCATCAGATAACAACGTTGGTTCGAAGTTAAAAATGTCATCAATCGAGACGAAATAAATTGGATTGTAGTTACTCACAACTTGTTTGGAAAGTTGATTATAATCACTCATAATTAGTTCAATTTCAGGAATATCAGAAACAAGGTAACTAAAAGGGTTATATAAAGAAAGAAAAACGATAAAAGCATTTGAATTTACATCTCGAATATAAGACAATATTTGATTCAGTCTTTTCTTGTAAGAGGATTGGTCTTCCATAAATTTTTCATAGTCTAACTGAAACACATTCTTTTTAAAAACGTACATAATATCATTCGCACCTATGGTAATAAAGATCATATCCGCATCTTCAATTTTCTTTTTAGTCTCTTCTTCTTTTAATCTCTTCATCATGTTGGTCGTTTTATCACCCTCAACCGCATAATTGGCTAGCTCAATATCAGAGTGTCCTTCTTTTTCAAATTTCTCTTTCACCCTGTCTATATAGCCTCTCTCTTCTTTATCTCCCACACCTTCCGTTAATGAATCTCCCAAACCAACAATCAACATCTCATCCCTTAAATAGGATTCAACGGTATATGGTTTTTGTTTCATGGCAACCTCATGGGAAGCTAAAAGTTTTGTTTCGTTAGTTGTACAACCGATAAGGAGCATAGGTATAAGAACAATGAAGAAGCCTATTTTAACCGCGTTCATTTGTTTATCACCTTCTAATCTTAAACATTTTCCTTGCTAGTCTTTTGGCATATCATATGGGATTTCTTTTTTAAAGGTACTCCATTCATTTTAAAAAAGACTGGAAAAGGATAAAGTACCTGCAACGGTACATCACTCTTCAGTCTTTTTAGACGTTCTTTAGAAAGGTTGTTTTATTGTAATTCCTTTAAATCTTCAATAATCTCATCATAAGGAGTATCTGAATAGCCACCATATTGATTAACAACGTTCCCATCTTGATCAACTAAATAAAAATAGGACTGATGAATGACTTGGTCTTCTCCTTTAGGTTTTTGAGCAATTGTTTTAAAATGTTCATTCGCAAATTTCCCGATTTCTTCTTGAGAATAACCAGTTAGAAAACTCCAATTGGCATGATCTACATCAAATTTTTCAGCAAACTCTTTTAAAACAGCTGGAGAATCAACTTCCGGATCCACACTAAATGAGATAAACTGGACATCCACCTCTTGTTCCTTTGCTTTTTGTTGCAGTTTTGCCATATGAGCTGTCATAGGTGGACAAACTGTGTCACAATTAGTGAATATAAAATCAGCTACCCAAACATTTCCTTTTAATGATTCCAGTTCAAATGTTTCATTATCTTGATTCGTAAAGCTGTACTCTTCAAATTGATTAGCTCCCGCTCCACAACCTGCTAATAATAAAAGAGAAATCAAAACGACTATGCATTTTCTCATCTTTATTCACCTTTTCTATTGTTAAAAATATGTTGTGTTTCTATTCGGCAAAATAGACGAAACCAATTGCGCCCGGGCCTGTATGTGTAGAAACAATAGGTGTAGTTGGACAAATTTCAATATCCTTAAACGTAGACACTTCCATTAACTTTTCTTTAAGATTTATTGCAAGATCGTATGCATCTGCATGAGCAATTCCGACCGCTTTTACCGTTTTCCCTTTTATTCCATTTGAATATTCTTTTACTAACGTTCGAATAACAGCAGAATGGCTTCTTGCCTTATTTACAGGTGAGTATACACCATCTTGAAGCATCGCAATCGGCTTAATGTTCAGTAAAGAACCTATTAAAGCTTTTCCTTTACCAATCCTTCCACCCTTCACTAAATTTTCTAGTGTATCAACTACAACATATAAAGTGGTGTTTTGTTTTACTTCTTCAATTCTGTGAAGAATATCATCGACACTTTTCCCCTTCATTTGCTAACTTAGCAGCTTCTTGCACTTGGAAAGCTAGTCCTCTAGAAATAAAGAAAGAATCAACCACTTCTATATTACCTTCTACCATTTCAGCAGCACTTTCTGCTGAGCGAACAGTTCCACTCATGCCACCGCTCATATGGATTGAAACAATATCATATCCTTCTTTTATATACTTCTCATATACTTCCACAAATGTCCCTACCGAAGGTTGAGAACTTTTAGGTAGCTCCTCTGATTGTTTCATTTTCTCCATAAATTCTTCTGGTCCAATTTCAACTCTGTCTATATAGGTTTCACCTTCAATACTTATAGATAAAGGAACCATTTCGACATTTAAAGACTCTAGTTGTTCTTTCGATAAATCGACTGTTGAATCTGTAATAATTTTGACTTTTCCCATAAAACTCACTTCCTATCCACAATCAATAAAAATTATGTTACACGAATATAACTCTAAAATAAAGAGTTTGAACATTACCTTAAATAAATCTTCTAGTGTGTCCATTTTAACATTTCTACCTATGAAAGTGATACCATTTTTACTATTATGGAAACGGCATTCTCTAAAGAGAAGTCTAAAATAGAGTTTCAATTTACGATGTCACTAACCTAGTCACATTTTTAAATTTAAGTAAACCGTCTTCAATGTTTTCTTTCACTTTGGTATAATGAATCAATAATAAAGATGTTAATTCAACAATTGTTTTTTTCATTTGGAGGTTTTTCATTTGGCAGCTCACCAATTTACTATTAAAGAAGAGGTAGCTAATGCAATCACTCATGGGATAGGGGTCATTCTTAGTGTCCCTGCCCTAGTTTTGTTAATAATAAATGGCGTACAAAAAGAAGATCCTTGGTATATTACGTCGTTTATGATATTCGGCATTTCCATGTTATTACTGTATTTGTTTTCTACACTATTACACAGCATTCCTTATAAAAAAAGCGAGGGCGGTTTTCGAGATACTCGATCACTCGGCAATTTATATTTTAATTGCTGGTACTTATACTCCTTTCACATTAATTACCTTACAAGGACCATTAGGTTGGACGTTATTTGGTATCGTCTGGGGTCTTACCATTTCAGGGATTGTTTTCAAGGTGTTTTTTGTTAAAAAATTCGTTATCGTCTCTACTATTCTTTACGTAGTAATGGGCTGGCTTATTATCTTTGCAGTAAGACCGATTGTACAAGAGATTGGTTTAAATGGTTTTATGTATATGTTAGCAGGAGGTATATTTTATACGCTTGGCTCTATATTTTATGTTTGGCGTGCCTTTCCTTATCACCATGCAGTATGGCACCTTTTCGTTTTAGTTGGAAGTACGTTTATGTTCTTTTGTGTATATTTTTATGTTTAAGAAGAAAAGCGCAAGGGCACCTTTAACCACGCATGATTTTTGTAAAAAAGGCATCTTCCTCATATCGAAGATGCCTTTTTTGATATCGTATAAAACTTAGTAGCTCGGGAGTGTTAAAAGTTATTTAACATCTGCTCAATTCTACCTTTTGTGATATCGCTAATTTCACCGATTGTTTTCTCTGACATCACATCTAGCATAATTGGTGTCCCTATTTCTAATTGAATAGTGGTTGGCTTAATCTTATACAACTTCCATCCTTGATTTTTTTCAAACATATCATATGTCCCCTTTAACGCGACAGGGAGAATGGGAACATTCGCTTTTTTAGCCATTCGAAAAGCACCTGTTTCAAACTTCCCTACCCCTTTACCCTTACTTCTCGTCCCTTCAGGGAAAATAATCATCGAGTGACCAGCTTTTAAAGATTCAATCGCATCATTCAAAGACCGAACAGCTTTTCTCATGTTTTTCCGATCAACAAATATACAGTTCATTGCCTCCATCCATTGGTAAACAAGTGGCAACTTTTTAACAGATTCCTTTGAAAAGAATCCTGCTGGCTTATTTACATATCCTAATAAAACAGGGATGTCAAAATGTCCGTCATGATTACTGATAATAATCACGGGGCCTTCTGGTATTTTCCTTTCTCCTCTAACCAATACATTCGAACCTGTAAATTTTAATACACTTTGCGCAAACTTTTTTGTATGTTCATGAACCATTTGATCGTGCTTATCAACTGGTATGGATTGATTTATTCTCCTTACTTTTAAAAGTTTAGGAGTTACAAAGATTAAATAAAACATAATATAAAAAAAAGTAAATACTGTCCTAATCAAAAAGTCCACCTCTTTATGTTCTGTTCCTCTTATAGTGCGGTTTAAAAAGTAGGGAAAAAAGGACGCTGAAGAACGAGGCGGTGTAGCTTTGAGCACTCACAGTGTACGTTCTTGGTACATGAGGAGCGGAAAAGCAAACCAACAAAGTTATTCAGCCGACATTTTTTTAGGACTTTTTAAACAACCTCTTATATACTAAAAACTGATGATTGTATAAATTACGCTCATCTACAACCCCTTTTTCAGAGGAAACTAATGTCCATTCATTTTCATTAATTGGTGGAAAGTATGAATCTCCTTCAAAGGTAGCGTTAATTTTCGTTATATATAATTTATCTGCAAAGGGGAGCATCTCTTTATAAACTTGCGACCCACCAATAACAAATATTTCTTCATCATTAATCTTCTCTAGTTCATCTAAAGCATGAATGACTTCACAACCTTCTGCTTGAAAGGATGAATTTCTCGTAATCACAATATTTTTTCGTCCAGGCAACGGTTTACCTATAGATTGGAATGTCTTACGTCCCATCACCACTATATGATTCATTGTCACTTTTTTGAAATATTTTAGATCATTCGGTAAATACCAAGGTAACCCATTGTCTTTCCCTATTAAACGGTTCTCATCCATAGCCAGTATTAATGATATCATACACTTACAGCCCCTTTTATTAATGGGTGGGGATCATAACCTTTCAGTTGAAAGTCTTCAAATTGGAAATCAAAAATTGATTTTACTTCTTTATTTAGTTCCATAATAGGCAAAGGTTTTGGGTCTCGCGTTAGTTGCAGTTTCACTTGATCTAGATGATTTTTATAAATATGGACATCACCAAAAGTGTGAACAAATTCGCCCTCTTTCAAACCACAAACATGTGCAACCATCTTTGTTAATAAAGCATATGAGGCAATGTTAAACGGTACTCCTAAAAACAAGTCCGCCGAACGCTGATAAAGTTGACATGATAGTTTTCCATCCACAACATAAAATTGAAAAAAGCAATGACAAGGTGGCAGTGCCATTTCCTCTAATTCTCCTACATTCCATGAATTCACAATTAACCTTCTAGAATCTGGATTTTCTTTTATTTGTTCAATCACTTGACTAATTTGATCAATCGTTCCATTGTTTTTTGTAGCCCATGAACGCCACTGTTTGCCATATACAGGACCTAAATCTCCTTCTTCATCTGCCCACTCGTTCCAAATCCGCACACCATGTTCTTGTAAATATTCAACATTCGTGTCTCCTTTTAAAAACCATAATAGCTCATGGATAATTGATTTCAAATGAACTTTTTTTGTCGTTATTAAAGGAAAACCTTTGGATAGATCAAACCTCATTTGATGTCCAAAAATACTAATTGTTCCTGTTCCAGTTCGATCTTGTTTTTCTATCCCATTTTCCAAAACATGTTTGCATAGTGTTAAATATTGTTCCACTTCATTCACATCCTTAAAAATATTATTTCACAAAAAAAAGAAGCATGTAAAAAAGGAAATGTGCACGATCTCCAACAGCTTCTTTCATTTTACATTCGTTTAAAACATGGTTAATGTTGCATCCAATTCGGTGGAATATTCTCATCCCAATAAATCTTTCCTAAAGAATAATGTTGATTAAACTGGTCTTCAAACGTATGGTAATGAAATTCAAACCAGTATCCTTCTAAAGGTGGGTGTTCTCTTCGTACATGAAACCTTAGTAAATCTTCTCCAGTTTTCATATCATAAATATGAAAAATTTTTTCTCCAGTTCCACCACTAGGCTTTTGTGAAAAGGCAACATAAGTAAACTTTTCTTGATATTGATTATAGTATGTGTTCAATACTTCCTCTACTTGAGGGACAATCAAATCCTGAAATTCCTCTTCAATTACGGGAGAAATTCTTTCACCAAACTTAATGTGAGCTTGCTCTTCAAAATTCTCAACTGTAGTAGATACCCAGTCATCTTCTTCGTTAGTTCCGCTACTCCAAGAGGAGGAATACTCCTCCAAATCAAACGATTCATAAGGTTGTTTAACGGTATTCTTTTGTGAATTATCCGTACTTGTATCGATTGTTAGCGCAGGTGGCGGTGAGATCATCCCGAAAGTGACAATTGAAAAAAGGACAAATAAAGGTTTACGGAGCCATGTTTTCATCGTACCAATCCCATTCAAAAAAAGATACTATTATTCTATCACATTATTCTATTCGTTTGAATCTCTCATTTTACTACTTTTATGATCGTATTATGAACTCACAACCTTTATCGAAAAAAGGTTTCATTCTCTCTAAATATTGGGTAAAATAAATACAGCAGAATCAACTTTTCAAACTATTGATAGGGGGTTTTTTCATGTATGAAACTGCATTGATTGTCGCAAGCTTCGCTACCCTTTCTTACTTTATTTACTTAACGGTGACAGATTAAAAAGAAAAGCGGAAGCAACCGTTTAGCGTTGTAAAAAAAGGCACAGTAAAAAATGTTACTGGGTCTTTTTCATTTTTAAAATAGACTCTATAAGAAGTGATTGGAGTTTTATTATGGAGACAATTATATATTCTTTAGGAATAGTACTTATAATAGGAATAATATTTGAAATATATCGAAGAAAACTAAAAAAGAAATATAACATTACGAAAAAGAAAAAGAAATTAATAGACCTTGATCAATATAGGGGCAGTATATTTAAATATGCGGACCTTTCCATCTTAATCGTATCTTTCATTACCTATATTATAGTCGCAATGTTAAATGTTGATCATATCATAATCCCTATTTTTTGCTTTTTCTTTTTAAGAAGCGTTCTCCATGGATTCGAGGAATGGGTTTATCATAAAGATGAAAAAGCTTACTACTTAATGTGGTTGGATGCTTTTTCATATACTTTAATGTTACCACTTTTCTATATTTTAATGACCATTTTTTAATTAGACAAAAGAACCACCTCGCATAAGAAGAGGTGGTTCTTCACCAAGTATCTTAACAGTTCTTAGAGAATGCCCCTAGTAAATTATCAACAATTCCTTCTAGTGTGTTCCCTTCAATTTCATGTCGATGAATAAAATGGACAACCTCTTTGTCTTTTAATAAGGCCATTGATGGTGAGGATGGCTCATAACCTAAGAAATATTCACGCATTTTCGCTGTCGCCTCACGATCTTGACCCGCAAAAACCGTAACGGTATGATCTGGCTTCTTTTCTGTTTTTGTTATAGCCTCAACAGCTGCTGGTCTTGCTAATCCGGCCGCACAACCACAAACAGAATTAATAAAAACAAAGGTTGTACCTTGAACATTTTCAAAGAAAGAGTTAACTTCGTCTAGTGTTTGCAACTCTTGGAATCCATTGCTCGTTAGTTCTTCTCTCATTGGTTTCACCATTTGTTTCATATATTCTTCATATGCCATTGACAAAATAATCACTCCTTAATTATAACAAAAAAAGATTTTTAAAAAATGCACCCTATTCTACTTTCATTTATTTATATTCTCTTCTAGTAAAGATATTCTAATAGGTGCTAAAAAAAATTGACCATCTATTCAAACACTGTACTACATTTTAGCATAGTTGTCTTTTTCAACAAAACTTAAGACACTACAAGTGCGTGTTCAAAAAGTAGGGAAAAAAGGACGCTGAATAGAAAAGCTGAAGCCCTTTGCTCACATCCGACCAGCATAAGGCGAACATAACGTGAAGGTGTTCCTTCACTAAATGTTTGACTTATGACCTCGAGGATGTAAGGGCTGAAGCTAGACAAGAACGAGGCGGTCTGCTTAAGGAACACAGGCTAAGTACAGCCACGTCGCGAGAGCAACGCCTGCGCTAGCCCGTCCTGGGCGTCGAAGGAGCGGAAAAGCAAACCAACAAAGTTATTCAACCGACATTTTTTTGGGACTTTTTGAACAACCTCTACAACAAATCTTTAATAATCATCAGTCACAGCACCTTTCGATGAACACGTGACACTTCTTGCATATTTAGCTAACAGTCCTCTGCTCACAAGATTGGGAGCTGTCCAGTTACGTTTTCGTTCAAGCAGTTCCTCTTCTGAAACATGAAGGTCAAGACGTTTTTGTTTACTATCAACTGAAATGATATCGCCATTTTTAACAAGGGCGATCGGTCCTCCCTGTTGGGCTTCAGGTGCAATATGACCAACAACAAGTCCGTGCGTTCCCCCTGAAAACCTCCCATCTGTTAAAAGGGCCACTTTATCTCCTAACCCTTTTCCTACAAGAATGGCTGAGATCGATAACATTTCAGGCATCCCAGGTCCTCCTTTCGGCCCTTCATAACGAATGATTAATACATCCCCTTCTACTATCTCTCCATTTAACACAGCTTCAGTAGCTTCTGTCTCATTGTTAAACACTTTCGCCGGACCTGTCAGTTCGGTCGTTTTCAATCCGGACACTTTCGCTACAGCCCCACTTGGAGCTAAACTACCTTTTAAGACAACTAAAGGACCATCTTTTCTTAAGGGGGTTGCTATTGGATAAACAACTTGTTGATTCTCAATTAAATTAGGCCAATCATTAAGATTTTCTTTTATAGTTTTCCCGGTAACCGTCAAGCAATCTCCATGTAATAACCCTTCACTAAGTAATAATTTCATGACTGATGGTACGCCACCTTGCTCGTGTAAATCTTGCATAACATATTGACCGCTAGGTTTTAGATTTGCAATATGAGGGACTATCTTTTGCAGGCGATTAAAATCTTCTAGACTAAGGTCTATATTAGCTGCATGGGCAATTGCCATCAGGTGCAATATAGCATTTGTTGAACCACCTAGAGCCATAACAACTGTTATTGCATTTTCAAATGCTTTCTGAGTGAGAATATCTTTCGGTAGAATACCTTCGTTTAGTAGTTTATAAACGGCCCTACCTGATTGAATCGCATCCTCCATCTTTAAACTAGACTCCGCGGGATTAGAAGAACTTCCCGGCAAGCTCATTCCCATTGCCTCAATTGCAGAAGCCATCGTATTCGCTGTATACATCCCTCCACAAGAACCTGGCCCTGGACAAGCCTTGCATTCAATTTCACGAAGTTCATGTTCCGTTATTTCTCCACTATTATGTTTTCCGACTGCTTCAAACGCCGAAACTATATCAATATCTTTGCCATTTAGTTTCCCTGGTTTAATGGTCCCACCGTATAAAAATATGGCCGGCAAATTCATTCGAGCGATTGAAATGAGACAACCTGGCATATTTTTATCGCACCCACCAATCGCAACGAATGAATCCATTGACTCTGCACTAACTACAGTTTCAATTGAATCCGCAATCACTTCTCGACTTGGTAAAGAGTATCTCATCCCTTCTGTTCCCATAGAAATTCCATCTGAAACAGTAATTGTATTAAAAATCAGACTAGCTGCCCCTTCTTGTTTAGCACCTTCCTTTGCTTTATCAGCCAGTCGGTCGATATGAATATTACAAGGAGTTACTTCACTCCAAGTACTCGCCACCCCTATCATAGGTTTCTTAAAATCTTCATCTGACAGTCCTACTGCTCTTAACATCGCCCTGTTTGGCGCTCTTTTTCTGTCATCACTGATCGCTTTACTTTTATGACGAATATCCATTTTAAACATCTCCCAAGTAAGTATTTTTATAAATATAGATGAAAAAATGTTTTTTTTCAATCTTTTTTGAAGATTTCGATAGTAATAAAAGTAATAACATTTAGAAGGTCGATATTAACCAAGATTATCATCTTTTCTTGAGAGTCAAAAGTTCACCTGTATTTCTTATAAATACTAATAGTTTTTTATGAACTGTAAGGAATTACCCTATAAAGTTTTTTATAGCTTTCTCCAAATAGAAAAAAGCCTAATTCCAAGGAATTAGACCCCTACACTTATCATTTATTCCCTCTTAGTTCTGTCATCTGTTTCCAAATAGACCCTCTTGCTTCTTCCCCTTTTTCAATTCGTTCAATCGCCATTTTCACTTGCATTTTCACTTCAAATTCTTTGTCGTTTTCTGCTTTCTTTAAAGCTGTTAGAGCAGATTCATCTCCTTCTTCATATAAGAACATCGCTGCTCTCCATCTTACGAGCTTATTTGGATCTTCTAAAGCTTCCACCATTGCTGGAATTGCCTGTTTATCTCCTAAGTCAGATAAACAATCACCTGCCGTCCTTCTTACTGTTACTGCTCGATCTTTCAACGCTTTATACAGTAAAGGTAATACAATCGGTTGTTCAATCATCCCTAAATAAACGGTTGCTAACCTTCTAATCGATACCTTCTCATCATTTAAAGCTATTTTTAAGACTTCAAGATCTTCTTCACTTGGATCCATTTGTTCTAAATGAGCATAGCGAACACGCCAGTCAGAGTCTGACAACATTTCCTTTGTAACCTTGTATGTTGGCCTTGCCTGTTCTTTTCTTTTCGTATTGGGCTCAAGTAGTCGTTGCAGACGTTCTTTACTATAGGCAGCGGCTAACTCTTCAACTACCATTTTCCCAATCTCTTCAACATCCCCATAACGCACTCCTTGTTCTTTCCACTCCGTTCTAATACAACATTGCTATCTTTCGTTTGCATAGAAAAAATTGCTTCTTGAAAACGGTCAGGAAGTGAAAAGCGCTTATCTTCATCTCCACTTGTTACTTTGACTTGCATAGGAATACCATTGTACATTTGCACAAAAACTTTATTCTCTCCAAAATCTTCTATTAATTGATTCGTATTATTTTCCGTTATTTTCTCACCAAATAGATTTCTAACTTGAGTCAGCAGCTGCTGCCATTCATACTTAGCATTTCTTTCCACAGCTAAAAAATCAGCAACATGATAAACTCCTTTTATCCCTTCTATTTGTAAAATATTTTTAATCTGTTCTGGAGCATTTTCTATATCTTTTTTTTTGATAGTTATGACTACTTCCCATTGGCAGTTCTTGGTCTAAAATAATTTTCATCGTATTAGGACTTGGAGTTGGCTCGATTGATCGTATATTCATTTAATCATCCTCCTTACATTAAAACTATTCTAACATAGCCTCATCTCAGTAAAAATTAATACGACTATATCACTTCCGTTTTTAAATAATGTTCAATATCTTTCGTTAATTCTTTTGGATTAATTTGAGGCGAAAATCGTTCTATGACTCGACCTTTTTTTGATATTAAAAATTTAGTGAAATTCCACTTTATTTTTGTCTCACCTGAAATACCAGAGAGCTTGGTTAGATAAAAATTCAAATAACGGATGAGGATTAGGTTCATTAACATCCACTTTTGCAAACATAGGAAATGTCACACCGTATTTGTATTCACAAAATTGCTTAATCTCCTGTTCGTTTCCTGGTTCTTGATTATTAAACTGGTTACAAGGAAAAGCCAGTACAGAAAAGCCTTGCTGATGGTACGTTTGATACAGCTCTTGAAGATCTTTGTATTGAGGAGTATAGCCGCATTGACTTGCAACATTTACTATTAACAATACTTGTCCCTTAAATGAGGCTAGTGTTGTTTCTTTTCCATCAATGGTCTTCACATTATAATCATATACGTTCATCACTTATTCTCCTTCTAATTAAAGTATGCATGCTAATTTATTGAAGGTTAATTTAAGAATTTCCATACTCTTATTGAATTTAAGATAAAATGTTGTAGAATGTATGATAACATCTTTATTTATGTAAATAACGGTATTAAATTTTAATATTATGGGGGGATTACTATAATGCCAATTAACATCCCTAAAAGTTTACCCGCAAGAAAAATATTACAAGATGAAGGCGTGTTTATTATGGATGAAGAGAGGGCATTCCGTCAAGATATTCGTCCTCTAAACATTATAATTTTAAACTTAATGCCTGAGAAACAAAAAACGGAAACTCAATTACTTAGATTACTCAGCAACTCTCCTTTACAGATCCAAATTACACTTTTAAGACCAAAAAACTACTCACCAAAAACGACTTCAATGAAGCATCTAGAACAGTTTTATACTACCTTCGATCACGTTTTTAAAAAAAAATATGACGGGATGATCATCACAGGTGCACCTGTTGAGCAGCTGCCTTTTGAAGAAGTTACTTACTGGACAGAACTTTGTGAAATAATGAGTTGGTCTAAAAAGAACGTAACATCCACTCTTCACATTTGTTGGGGTGCACAGGCGAGCCTTTATTATCATTATGGCATTAACAAATATGATTTGCCACAGAAGTGCTCTGGTATCTATCAATATAAAGTACTTACCCATAAGGAAGATTTAGTTAAAGGATTTGATGAGGAATACTTCTCACCTCACTCATGTCATACTTATATAAAAGAAGAGGACATCACCAACAATGAAGACTTAACCATCCTTTCTAAATCTGAAAAAGCCGGAATAGGATTAATCCTTTCTAAAGATAAAAAATTTATTTTTTTACCTTATCATCCCGAATATGACCTTCTAACGTTAAAGGAAGAGTATGAAAGGGATAAAAAAAGAAAATTACACCCAACCATTCCGAAAAACTATTTCCCTCAAGATAACGCAAATCATAGGCCTATTTTCACTTGGAAATCACATGGATACTTACTTTTTTCGAATTGGCTAAATTACTTTGTCTATCAAATTACCCCTTTCAAGTGGTCATAAAAATAATTTATATACTGTAAGAATTTCTTAACAAAAATTGATTACTTTTATGTTATTATGTTTAATGGAAGTATTTACCCGAATCTTGTTGTCTTATTAGGTTGAGGTGAGATGGACATTGAAAAAGAAACCAAAAATATTAATCTTAACTGCTAATTATGGAAACGGGCATATTCAAGTAGCCAACAGTCTCGAAAAACATTGTAAAAATTCGGGAATTGATGTTATTGTATCAGATTTGTATGGTGAATCACACCCTTTAATTGCTGATATCACTCGTTTTCTGTATTTGAAGAGCTTTTCAATTGGAAAACAATTTTATCGTTTATTTTATTACGGTGTTGATAAAATTTATAATAAGCGAATGATGAATCTATATTTTAAAATGGGCAATAAGAAGCTTCATCAAATCATACAAAAAGAGAAACCGGACATCATTATCAATACGTTTCCAATGATTGTAGTACCAGAATATAGAAGAAGAACAGGTGTCGTCATTCCAACTTTTAATGTCATGACAGATTTTTGTTTACATAAAATATGGATTCATGAAAACATTGATAAATATTACGTTGCGAGTTCAAATGTAAAAGAAAGACTAATGGAAACTGGTACTCTTCCATCTAATATAAAAGTTACTGGAATACCTATTCGTCCTCAGTTTGAAAAAGAAAGAAATATTCAATCTTTGCATAAAAAATATAACTTAGATCCCAATAAGAAAATATTATTGATTATGGCAGGAGCACACGGAGTATTAAAAAATGTTGAAGACCTTTGTAAAACATTTTCATCCTACGATCATTTACAAACGGTTGTTGTATGTGGAAACAACCACTATTTAAAAGATTCTCTGACCCATATTGAACAACAATCTCAAGAGAGAGTAAAAGTACTTGGATATGTTGAAAGCATTGATGAACTTTTTAGAATCTCTGACTGTATGATTACAAAGCCTGGTGGAATTACACTAATGGAGGCCTCAGCTTTAAAGGTTCCTCTTATTTTATTCAAGCCAGTACCGGGTCAAGAGAAAGAAAATGCTTTATATTTTGAAGAAAAGGGTGCTGCTTTTATCGTCAATAAAATAGATGAAATTTACGAGGCCGTTGATCAACTATTAACAAGTCCAACATTAATTAATACAATGAAAAACAACATTCATACCCTGTTTAATCCTAATGCAACTGAAACGATTATAAATGACATCCTTGAAGAATCAGAGAAGATTTATCGTCAAGAGCTTTATTTACATTCTTGAAGTTAAGAAAAGCGCAAGCGCTCGTTTAGCAACGAAGGGTGAGGAAAGTCAACTAAGTACAGTCACGTCCTGTGACTAACGCCTGCGCTAACACATCGTGTGCGTCGGAGTTGCTGGGCAATGGAGCTAGACAAGAATATAAACCGCCAGCTAAATAAGGACCTATTTATACTTTCTTACTCTGTAAAAAAAGGAGCATTATCTTCTGTTTCGTAGATAATGCTCCTTTTATGTTACCCTTTTCTTTTTAACATATACAACCACATGAATGATAAAGCCTGTTTTAAATCATTTGGTAAAGAATCAAAATTTTGGTTTGACACTCCTTTTCTATACACTCCCTTTCCGTCCACTACTGTCCAATTATTTTCTAAAGCCAACCTCTCAAATTCCCATGGCATCATCGTATTACAAATAGATTCCTCATTGTGTAACCTTGGAAAACTATAAGTTCTAGGATGAGCAGTGGGTCCTAAAATTCCTATTAATAAAAAACCACCCACTTTAACTACTCTTTTTAATTCTTTTAAAGCCGCTAATGGATGTTCTGTCCATTCTATAGCATTAATAACCATCAACGCATCAAACTGTTGATTTTCATATGGTAAATCCATCATATTTGCTTGTTGAAAGGATAAATTTACACCCTTCCTATTTCTTGCAATTTTTATCATTTCGTGAGAAAGGTCAACACCATGTACTTTAAAACCTTGCTCCATTAGTTTTTGCGATCCATACCCATCTCCACAGCCAACATCTAATACTTCACAAGGTGATTTTATATGCTGTGTAAAAAAGGGAATGATATCTTTTCTACTTCCGTTATCCCACATAGTTCGGCTCGATTCATTCCAATCTTTTGCCGTCTCATCCCATTTTTTCTCTGAACGTTTAGACCAATTTTCACTCATCCTATTCCTCCTAAATAAAAATCTAGAATTATTCCTTCAGAACCCACATTCATTATACCAATTTAACCTAAATTAATTACCAAACTTTTCACATTTATTGTTGTGTATCCTTGACTTCTTTTCTTTTAGTCGTGTATAGTTGAATTATCATTTAACATTAATATGCGGCTAGTAGACCATATTAATGTTAAATGATAAATATGTTAAGCACGACTGTGCAAGTATTAGGAGGATAATTAAGCATGCAACAAACTGGAAAAGTAAAATGGTTCAATAATGAAAAGGGATTTGGCTTCATCGAGGTTGAAGGAGGAGACGATGTATTCGTTCACTTCACAGCTATTCAAGAAGAAGGATTTAAATCATTAGAAGAAGGTCAAGAAGTTTCTTTTGAAATTGTTGAAGGAAACCGTGGACCTCAAGCTGCTAATGTTTCTAAAATCTAACATATACCTATATAGATTTGAAAGAGACTGCTTTTCGCAGTCTCTTTTTTGTATTGAAAACCGCTACTTTAGAACACTTGAATAGTAAGTACATATAAAAAAGATAATAAAAAGAGGAGGAGGTGTAGTTAATGGATAAAATTAATCATCAAGGGTTAATTAGTGGCTTAAGTGATGAAGAGCAACTTGATTTAGCTGTTAAAGCGGCTCAAAAAATAACAAGTAGTGCCACGATGCAATTAAATGAAGAGGTTAAGAAAAATGCAAAACAAGCTGTTTCCGATGCAATCGTGCAATATGAGAAGGTAAAATCCTCTAGAGAAGAACATAACGAGCAATTATTAAATGAACAACTAAAAAAAATAAATGAATGTCAACATCAATTGAACACTTCTTTTAAGTAAGAAGGGAACTTAACTGTTCCCTTCTTTACTTTGAAGATAGCTTCCATAATGTTTCACTTTCTGTCCTACCGTACACTTATTTATACAAAAAGAGTGGGCATACGTTTTGCCAAACTCTTTTTTAAAATGTTTTTTTAAGAAGCAATCTGTACAATAATCATCCATCAACTTTGTCACAGTCTCAATTACTTGCTTTTTTTCCATAAATTCATCTCCAATACAAACCTCCATAATCGTAGTATATGTGAAAATGCTAATAGTAAATCAACTCAATTTTGTTTAATTTCAGTTGGCTTATCCTAAACAGCTTTTAAGTTAAGCTTAATTTTTAATTCTAACTCCTCCATTACTGCTAATATGTGATCTTGACTAAGGGCTAACTTCAATTCTTGAAAGTTTAACATGTCAAAATCGGTAATCTCACAGAATATTGTCGCTAATTCTTTACTAATAAAGACCGATTCTCTTCCTTCTGTTAATTTCTTCTTATACCGGTTATATTTTTTATCTAATTGATCAATTTTTTCAAAAAGCTCTTCTACCGAATGATACTCTTGTACTAGAGGGAGAGCTGACTTTTCACCAACTCCAGGACATCCGGGGATGTTATCACTCTTATCACCCAATAATGCCTTCACATCAATCCATTGCTTTGAGTCTATTCCATATTCACTTTTAAAGTGATTAATTGTGTATATAATCTCTTCTTTCTTTTTCGCAATGATTTGTGACGTCTGTTGATTAAGAAGCTGAAGGAGATCTTTATCGTTACTATAGATTAAACAACTACCTTGTGTTTCTTTTGTCCATTTTGTTGAAAGAGTGCCAATTATGTCATCCGCTTCATATGGTGACATTTCTAATTGTTTTATTCCGATCATATTAAGAACTTCTTTTAGCGTTTCATATTGTTGTATAAGAGGTAACGGTAGTTCATTTCGCGAAGCCTTATAAAAATCATACTTTTGTCTTCTACTTGTGTCTTCTCTCTTTACATCCCATGCAACAGCAAGATGAGTAATTCCATGATCATTTATTAAATTAAATAATTTTTGAAAAAATATTCTTAATGCATTCGTATATTGGCCTTTACTTGATTTTTGTATTTGATCTTCTGTTTTATTATAAGCAGTTGCAAAATAACCCCTACTTAACAAATTGAAACCGTCAATTAGTAATAATGTATCTTGTTTCATAATAAATAACTCCTTACTTTTATCACGGCATGTATGTTTAACATATATGCCCGAACCTTGTCGATATCACTCATGATAGCATCTTGTTATGTTTATGTATATATAATCTGGCTCTTGTTCATGCTTAATAAACGAAACAAATTGATAAAAATTGTAAAATCGCCAACGTGTTGTTTGGCGATTTTACAGATTCTTATTGTGCTATTTTTTCTTTGAATTCGATAACTTACTCGCCTCTACTTCTGCATATGAAACAAAACTGTTATCATCTTTTCCTTTTACATTATTATTTCGTTTCGCGTTAGCATTGGCATTTTTTGTTCTGCCCATTTCTTAATTCCTCCTTCATCATAAAGGTGTTCGTCCAAGAAAGGGCTACTCACTTTTTAAACGAACACTTTTATCGTGTGCAATTCATGGTCATTCATTCAGAGGAACTTCTTTTTCACATATTCGTGCACCATTTCTGGCGTCACCATTTTCCTTGTCGGAACAATCCCTCTTTGGGATAGGTGATTCATTTCTTTTGTAACTTGATTAATTTTTTGTACATCGAATGGTTTATTTTGTCTACATAAGCTTACTGCTTCATCAATCAATGTTTCTCTTAATTGCTCCAGATGAAGAAAGCTCTTCACATGTTGATGTTGACTATTGCTATGCTTTGTTATCTCTTTGTGTACTTCACTCATATTTTTTCCTACTTTCTATTGAGCTAACTGCCTTTTGATCTCTTCTAAATTCTCAACTACTTTTTGATAGACTGTTAAATCTTTTTCATTAATCGTGGAGGTTAATTGATCTAAATAGTTTGTTGTTTGCTCTGCATAATCTTTCTTCACTTGTTGCAGTGCATTATTATAAGCTTCTTGATAGTATTTTGTCCAGTCCAGTAAATATTCCTTTGCCATTCTCTCAAAGGTTTCTGAGAGCTTAACCTGAAAATATTCTAAAAGCTGCTCTTTACGCTCTTTTTCGATAAATTGTTTAACACTCTTATAAGGAGCATGAATTTTATTAGGATCAAAAGTTAGCCACTCTTGCAAATTTACATGAACATACTTTTCCTCAATCAATAGATCTTCTAAGTGAACATGGTCGGAAGAAGGTATATGGCTATATATCACTTTCTTTATATAATTTTCAATCCTTACAGTCGTTATCGACAATTCATTGAAAATTTCTACTTCCATTAAGTTCACAAATTGTTCAAAACAAGAAAGTAAACAATCTAGCATCGACTCTTGTTGATTAACAAATTGCCCAGGATGATAGCATTCCTTAAAAAAATCACTTATTTTCATCGATAAACGCTTTTCAACATAATGAAGTAATTGCTCAATTTCTTGTGTAACAGCTAAATAGCTAACTTGAGAATCGACTCCATCCATTTTTTGTACCAATCTTTTATAATGAATGCTCCATTTATCAATTGTCTCTTTTCTTTCTTTTTCAGATAATGTTTGCAATGATATTTTTTCTTTCATGAGATGAATGATGGACGTTATGTCCTGCAGTCCAGTATTCACTAATAGAGAACTTACATCATGCTCTAAAAAATAAGAGAATTGATCTCGAAACTCTTGAAACTCATCTGTTTGCTGGTCTTGTTCTTTCTTACTAGATAATGCAAATAATCTATTTTGTAACTGAAATTGTGCTAACCGATTTGAAACATAATCAGTTACTTCCTGCCTTTCAACTTCATTTTTGGCTAAGTCGATCGCATTAACAATAAAGAAATTTTTATTTAAAGTAAATGTATCCTTGGTTCTCTTTAATTGTTCAATAAACTGTTGATCCGCAATGGAGAATGGATGATTATAGTACGTTAAGTATATAATCGCATCTGATTCTTTTATATATTGAAACGCGAGTTCTGTGTGACGTTGGTTCATTGAGCTGCTAAGCTCCTGGTGTATCTACAATTGTTACACCACTTCTTGTTAAAGAGCAGTCATAATAAATAACAATTTCTTCTATAATAACAGCTTCTTCTTCTTTTACTGCATATGTTTGTAATTGGTCTATTGAGATTACCTGCTGTTTCTTCTTCTTTTCTAATAAAGACAAGCCACTTTTATAGACTGATGCTCTTTCCTTCACTGATATCGAACCGTTCTTCGATAATTGTATTAAGCCTTCTTCTATTTCGACATCTCTATATCCATGTTCGTTTAAAAAACGATGAATTTCTTTTTGAAAGTTTTCTCTTGTCTTATAGGAAATGACAACTTGCTTATGCATAAAGATAGAATTCGGCCTTGTTAATTTTGTGATGACGGCTGTTGTTGGTGTAGGTGAACTTGGAAAAATATTATCCTTAATCCATGCGTTTGCAAAACTTGATTTTCCTGCGCTAAACGCTCCAAATAATGCGACCGTAAATGTTTTATTTTTAACACTTTTTGCTCTATTTTGGAGCTTGTTCGCTTCATTTTCAAAGCCATCAATCTTCTGAACTTCAACACTCGCCTGTAAAAGGAACTGATCTGGCTCTTTTAACCGAGGCATTTTCTTTTTACGTCCGATTTGTTTTGTCTTTGTTTGTCCTTTTTGTTTTATTTGAAAAGGCCATTCATCTTTTTTCATGTAATAAACGTTATGATCATCTTTTAAAGAGGAATGTGACCCATCAATCTGCAAAAGTTGTTCCCTTTTCTGCTTAATGTTGTTCACGCGTTCCTTAACCTCTGTTAGACGTTCAATCTTTTCTGTCAGTTCAATAATGATTGCCGATTTTTCATCTATATTTATACGATTTCTTGTCTCAAATTCATCTTCTATATGATTTAACATTGGATCTAGTGAAGACTTGACCATTCTTGAAACATAGTTTTTTAAATCTGCCCCGTATTGCAAAACATATTCATTATTAAGAAGTGCTCCTTCTTTTAATACTCTTTCAAAATCATCACTGTCCAGACAAAGCTGAAATTCGTTCATTTCTTTCAAAATGGTTGGATCAGATAATTGGTTTTGATCATAAAAAGATTTGAGCTCCTCTCTTAAGTGCCAATTCAATTCAGCATCTAATTGCTTTTGAAATTGCGTGATTAATTCTTGAATACGCTGTTTCTTTGTTTGTTCCGTTTTCTTTTTAGAGAAAACAAACCCTTTTTTAAAGGTATCCTGTTTCACTTCTATAAAGTTTTCAATGGACTCACGTATATGAAAAGGAGTTAGATTGGCATTACTTATGATCGATTGAATGGATTTTCTTAGCTCTCCAATTTTGTTTAACCCTTCTGATGCAATAATATTAAGCTGTTTCTCTACTTGCTTTCTTTCTTGATGCAATGAGGGTAGTTTCTTAATATCCTCAAGAGAAGTTTTTAAATCCTCTCTCACTAAATGGATTTGTTCCTCTTGCCAATCATCCAATAAGGAATCAATACTCTCTTTTATTGAACTACGCTTAATATTATGTAAAAGTCGATAAAGATCATTCTCTAGTTCGTCATTATATATAGAAGTAAACAAAATATTCTCTTGCTTTAATCCAATTGGTATAAATGTCCCTTGGATTCTTTTTTCGTATTCAGACCAAGATATCTCCTTTTCATTATGCTTATCAATTTGGTTTACGATTAAGAAAATATTTTTTCCTTTATTGATTTGATTTTTAATGAACTGTATGTTTTGCTCTGATTGAACATGATGGTAGTCGGTAACATAGAAGATTGCATCGGCTAAATAGAGGGCATTATTAGTTCTTTCTTGATGCCACGTATCCGTTGAGTCAATTCCAGGTGTATCTAACAACATTAGATTTTCTTTTAGATTAAAATCATCACTTGAGATCTTTACTTTTTCAACCTCTTCTCCTTTACACAATAGTTGAATCTGCTTCGGCTGAATGCCTTCAATCCATCTGTATATTTCCCCATCCTTTGTTGTGGCTTCTACCATATTGTTACCTTTACCGAGCATAACAATGGTCGAACTTGTTGGTACAGGACTTGATGGCAATATTTCTCCAAGTACAAGAGCGTTTAAAATCGAGGATTTCCCCGCTGAGAAATGTCCAGTAAAAGCTATATATATTTTTCCACTCTCAACTTTTTCACTTAAATAAAGCCACTTATTTCTCTCCGATTGACTTAATTGATCCTTAATGTTTTCGAATATAGATAGTATTTCCATTTTCAATTGATTTACTTTCATTATTTTTACCCCTTTGTCTTACAGTCAATAATCCAATTGTACATAAATATGAAACGAATGGGTATACGTTATCACAAAAACAAAAAACCAATCTATGTCTTCATAAATTGGTTCAAGTATCACTGTTATATATGTAAAAACGATATTTAGAACATAATAAAAATCCTTACGTTTAAGCTAGTAATTAATGGTGACGCCATTCTACACAGTTCACCTGTATTATTGAACTATCTTGTTGCTTCTACACGCTTCAAAACATATCCAATGAGGACACTGTATGTGACTACCGTACCGGTTATTAAAACCATCATCATTGTTCTTCACCAACCTTTTAAGAGGATGATCTATTTATTATTAATGATAATCATTTTCATCTCACTTTTATTTTACCAGTAACGATAATCATTTTCAATATGAATTATGAAAATTTTATGCCCCTATCTTATCCAGAATTAGGACATCTACTCAATACTATATTTTTGTAACACCCTCTCCTCTTCGTTAATTCGTACCACCATGATGATCGCATTTAAGACCGAAAATAACACAGCCGTAAAAACTGCACCATATAAAAGAGGAATGAGTAATATTTCAAGAGCAACGACAACATAGTTAGGATGTTTAAGATATTTATACGGACCGACTTGAACCCTTCTTGCACCGGGTAATACAATAATTTTTGTATTCCAATATTTCTTTAATGAAAGTATGGCCCAATATCGAATAACTTGAACAAATAGTAAAATAAAGAAGATCAACCACCAGTAAGTAGTAAGGTTTTTATTAAAAAAAATAACTTCAGCAAAGAGGGGAGAAAAAAAACAAAATATGAAGTGCCACAATGAAAGGATAATGATTTTCTCCAAATTCTATCGCACCTTTTCCCTTTAAATATTGTTCATTTTTTCTAGCAATACCTAATTCAATAATCCTCTGTAAAATAAAGAGAAAAAGAATGACAAAACCAATCAAGATACCTCCTCCCATTTCACCAAAATCATTTCAGAACTAAACCCTGGACCGAGAGCTGCTATAAGCCCATAATCTTCTTCAATCTCAGCTTCAATATATTCTTTTAACACATACATGACCGTTGCAGATGACATGTTCCCGTAATTCTTCAAAACTCGTTTAGAATAAATAAGTTTTTGAGTATCCATATGCAGTGACTGTTCATATGCATCCAATACCTTCTTACCTCCAGGGTGAGCAATAAAATGGTTGATCTTATCTAATCTAACTTCATTATGAGTAAGAAAGGTTTCAACATTTGGCTTTAACCACTTTTGAATGATTGACGGAATATGACGAGAGAAAACAACATACAGACCATCATCTTTTATATTCCAACCCATGACATCTTCTGAATCTGTCAA
Organism: Bacillus carboniphilus; assembly: GCF_020524035.2. Classification (NCBI taxonomy): domain Bacteria; kingdom Bacillati; phylum Bacillota; class Bacilli; order Caryophanales; family Bacillaceae; genus Bacillus; species Bacillus carboniphilus. The sequence goes on from NZ_CP129013.1 coordinate 1,182,056, forward strand.
TAACGTTGTTTGATGATCAATCGATTGCATGACAAAAGAATGTTTTAATTGATTGAGAATGGTACTTTCATCACCAACGACTAACGTACAAGCGCTCCGTCTGCAAACAAAGAAGTACCAATCAAATTTGCCTTACTCACATCTGAACGTTGAAAGGTTAAACTACATAATTCAACAGCTATAACAAGCACATTTCGTTTTGGAAAAGCTTTCGTATATTCGATCGCTCTAGAAAGACCTGCTACTCCTCCAGCACATCCTAAGCCCCATATAGGAATACGAGCCGTTTTAGATTTAAAAGATAGTTGATTAATAATTTTCGCATCAATCGTGGGTGTGGAAAGTCCCGTTGAGGTGATAAAAAAAAAATGGCATCAATTTGTTCAACAGCAATTTCTTCTTTAAAGACTCGTTTATTTTTTAAACAGCTGCTAACTGAAGAAACACTAAGATCTGTTGCAGCCTTAATAAAAAGATCGTTTTTTTCTGCAAAAGAACGTTTCTCCTTATACCAGCTTATCGGCATGACAAAATGGCGTTTGTCTATTTCACCGTTATGAAAAATTTTTAATAACCGATCAATATCAGAGAAAGAAGAGCTAAACATCATTTTAGTAAATTCCATTGCCTCTTCTTGATTAACTCTATATTTTGGTGGTGAAATTCCTACAGAAACAATATTAGGCACAGCTTATTTTCCTTTCTGGTACCAAATTAATATTTCGTAAATTACCCGAAAAATTACTAATTTATGCATAAAAAAAATCGAGTAGAGATGAAAGCTTCCCTACTCGACATAACCGTTATATTATAAACCATAAATACGTGAATACTTATCTTCAAGGTAATCAATTAAAAACTGAGCGTTTAATGATTCACCCGTTACATCTTGAAGAATTTCAAGCGGTTTTTTCAGTTTTCCAAATTGGTGAATGTTGTTCGTTAACCATTCTTTCACTTTTATATAGTCACCGTTCTCCATCAATTCATCGTAGTTGGGTAAATCTTCAAGCATTTTATGCTTAAATTGAGCTGCATACATATATCCTAGTGCATACGATGGGAAATACCCGAAGCTTCCACCAGACCAATGAACATCTTGCAATACACCTTCTGCATCATTTTTCGGAGTAACCCCTAAATATTCTTCATATTTTTCATTCCATATTTTCGGTAGATTTTCCACTGCTACTTCTCCATTAATCAGCGCTTTTTCAATTTCATAGCGAATCATAATATGCAGAGGATACGTTAATTCATCCGCTTCAATACGAATAAGAGAAGGCTTTGATTCGTTAATGGCTTTATAATAATCATCTAAAGACACATCTGTAAATGCCTTTGGTGCATATTCTTTAAATAGTTGATAATTTTTTTTCCAGAATCCATAATGTCTACCGATAAAGTTTTCAAAGAATAGAGATTGTGATTCGTGAATCCCCATGGATGTTCCATCCGCTAAAGGCGTTCCTTCGAGTTTTTCTGAAATGTTTTGTTCATAAACGGCATGACCACATTCGTGAATCGTTCCAAAAACAGAAGTACGGAAATCGTTCTCGTCATATTTCGTTGTAATTCTCACATCTTGGCGATTTAACGAAATAGCAAATGGATGCACCGTTTCATCTAATCGGCCTGCTTCAAAATCATAGCCTAACTGTTTTAAAATTTGCATAGAAAATTCTCTTTGCTTTTCTTTTGAAAATGTTTCGAACAGAAAGTCCGTTTTTGGAGCCTTTGCTTCAGAAATTTTATGTACTAATGGTACAATTCGTTCTCTCAATTGATGAAACACGTCATCAAGAATATCAACCGTAATACCTGGCTCGTAAATATCTAAAAGAGTATTATATTTATTCCCTTCATAACCCCAATATTCAACAAACTTTTGGTTAAACTCGACAAGTTTTTGAAGAAAAGGAGCAAATAGTGAAAAATCTGACTTTTCTTTTGCCTCTTCCCAAACGGCTTCTGCCTTTGATTGTAAGATGACATATTCTTTATACTCTTCTGCTGGTATTTTCTTATTGCGATCGAATTCCTTCTTGCATTCTACTAATGATTTTTGTGTCACTTCTGAAAGAGTTTCAAAGTTTTCAGGTTTTATTAGTTCTGTTATGTAAGATTCCATTTCCTCTGAAGTAGACATTTCAAAGACTTCTGAAGACAAATTACCAATCACTTGGGATCGACCTTCAACAGCTTTTTTTGGTGCACCTGTGCGAAGATCCCAAAACATAAGTGAAATTGCTTCATTGTAACTTTGCATCTTTTGTATAAAACTTAAAAACTTTTGTTCAGTCGCTTCCATTAACGACCTCACTCCCTTCTTAATCAATCATTTCGCATTACGAAATATAAAAGACGATTCACTTACAAGATTAATAGAAATATCGGATAAAGTCAATTTGTTCATCAAAGGGAAAAATCAATTAGCCAGCTCATTACTGGTTTGAATTCCCCCTCTTTTGTATGGTTCTTGCTTACTTTTCATGCAAACTGGTTGGAACCACATTTTGTATTTTTTCTTTTATCCTTTTAGCTTCTTTGCGATCAACGAAAATAAACACTTTTCCACTATCAGCACTTGTTCTTATCAACCTTCCGATGCCTTGCTTCAATCGGAGTGTCATATATGGAAGGTCTACTTCAACATAAGGGTCATTACTATCAGCGCGTTTTGCTTCAAAAACTGGGTCATTAGAAGGAAAAGGTAACGACCAAATAATAACTTGTGTCAATGCCTGCCCTGGAATATCTAATCCTTCCCATAAATGTACTGCACATAAAGTTGTCTCCTTTTGTTTTTGAAATTGGCTTACTAATTCACTAATTTCTTGATCACCTTCAAAAAGAATGTTGTTTTTATGCTTAAAATATCGCTTGAATTGCTGCAATTCTTCTTCTGCTCGAAATAAAATAAGGGTGGCTCCTTGGTTCTCTAGAAGAAGATCATTCACAATTTCTCTTTGCTTGGACGGTTCCCACGTCGAATCTTTTGAGTATAGTGCTGTCGCTTTCATTTGCTGATCATAGGCAAATGGTGAATTTACAGAAAACGATAGGTAATCTTCTATCCCTAAGCTTTTCGCTAAATAATCAAAATCTCCATTGTGACTAGTCATCGTAGCTGAGGAGAAAATATAAGGTTTTTTAATCGAGAACAGTTCCTTTTTTAATGTATCTTCAACTTTTTTAGGCATAACGATGAATACTTGCTCATCTCCATCTTCTTCTCCCCAATAAATGGCTTTTTGATCGTTAAGAAAAAGATGAAAACTGTACTGAAGTTGTTCTAAATACTCCTCAACAATCCTTAAATCATAATGATCAATTGCGTACATTTCACTTTCAAAAACTAAAGCCTCCGTTAACCTTTCTACATTGCTTAACAATTGCCTAGCAGAGAATAAAAGGTCTTTGTTTTTTATAATTTTGAGACGATTAGACCCTTCAACTCTTTCATGATGATTCTTTATTTCATAAAAAAATTGGTCGTTATTCACAATGACCTCTTCAATCAAAAGTGATGTTTGTTCTCTCATGTCATTTGTGAGCAGTTTCTCTAAATAAAAATGGAGTGTGTTCTTTTTAACTTTATAGGTTAATGCTTTTTGCGCTGCATATTCTAACAAATGACCTTCATCAAAAACCACGCAACTATGTTTTGGCAATAATGGCAATTGACCTTCTCGTTTCCGTGCTTCTTCAGTCCATATATGCTCCATATAAAAGTCATGTGAACATATAATAAAATCAGTTGCATTTCGATAATAGTCTCTTGTTAACGTTAATCCACAACGATGACGTTTAGGACATGAAAAGCAATCTTGAAAACGATCCCAATTAATCTGTTCCCACTGATCATCATTTAAGTGAGGATATTGTTTTCGATCCCCATAATGAAAAAAGCTTTGCATTCCTTTCGTATCCTCAACAAACGTTGGAAGACCGTTGTATATCTCACCAAAATGATCATTTTGATCCATTTGCCCATCTAATTTATTTAGACATAAATAATTTGATGAAGACTTCGCTAAGCGAACATCCATGTTAATATTTAATATTTCTTCTAATTTAGCTATATCTCCTTGTTTTTTCACAAGCTGCTCAATAAGTGTTTCATCTGCACAAGTAATAATAGCTGGTTTACCCGAATACCTTGCATAGCATAGTGAATATAACAAATAAACAATCGTTTTTCCTGTTCCTACTCCAGCTTCGGCAAAAATCACTTGTTTATCTTTAAAAGCTCGGTCTAACTGAAATGCCATGTACACTTGCTCATCTCTTATTTCAAAGCCATGCTCAGGAAGAATATCGTAAAGAACATCTCCAATCCAACCATTTAATGCCTCATAAAAGCTTTCATCTTTAGATAGTGAAAAAGGCAATTTCGCTCCTAACATAGGCTTGTTCTCCCCCCTTTATCAATAAACGATTATATCATCTCTCTTTAGTATTTAAACAAACATTCAGGAGAGAAACATAAAACAACTCAGTACAAGAATGTTTAGTACTGAGAAGTAAATCATTTTATTTTTTATTACCCCAAAATTGGTAATAATCTGTTTTAATAAACCCATTGAATAACTTTCTTTTCTTTGTCGCTTTTTTTCCATAAAGTTGTTCAAAATGAGGATGCGAAGTTAATATATAGATTGACCAAGTGTCAAGTGGAGAAAAAACTTCTCCCATATCTCGATATAATTGCTCTACTTCGGGCTTATCCCCTAACCTCTCTCCATATGGAGGGTTTGTGACAATGACGCCATTCAAAGTATTCACTCGCAAATCCTTTAGTTGCATTTGTTTAAAGGAAATAAGATCAGAAAAACCTGCTTCTTGCGCGTTCCCTTTTGCAATCTGAATCATTTTATGATCAATATCAGATCCTATTATTTGTAAAGGTTGATCATAGTTCGCTAGATCTTCAACTTCTTGCCTAGACTCATTCCAAATTCCTTGATCCATCCACTGCCATTGTTCACTAATAAATTCACGATTAAAGCCTGGAGCAATATTTTGTCCAATCAATGCAGCCTCCAAAACAATCGTTCCAGAACCGCAACATGGATCAATAAAAGGTTTATCTGGTGTCCAATTAGTAAGTTGAACAAGCGCTGCTGCTAAAGTCTCTTTTATTGGAGCTTCTCCTTGATCTAACCTGAAGCCGCGTTTATGTAAACCTGATCCACTAGTGTCCATTAATATTGTCGCTTTATCTTTTAGTAAAGCCACTTCTATAGGGTATGTGGGACCACTTTCTTCTACCCAATCTGCTCCTTCTGATCTATAGAGCTTAATACGTTCAACAATAGCTTTTTTTACAATCCTTTGACAATCGGGGACACTCGATAATTGAGATTTAACGGATTTTCCGATAACAGGAAATTTTCCGTTTGTACCTATATACAGCTCCCAAGGTAGTTCTTTTGTCCTTTCAAATAACTCATCAAAAGACAATGCACTAAATTGACCAATTTCGACTTTTATTCTATCTGCACATCTTAACCAAAGGTTCATTCTAACAATGGCTTTTTGGTCTCCTTGTACGATGACTTTTCCATTATCCACTTGACAATCGTACCCTAAAGCTCTTACCTCTTTGGCAACGATTGCTTCAAGCCCCATTGCACAGGTTGCAATTATTTTAAATTTGTTCATGTTTACACCTAACTTTCACCATACTTCAAGTGTTTATTTTATCAAAAACCTTTCTTGTAACAAAAGGCAACGTTTACGTTTTAGATTTTCTCAAGTCTAATACAAATTATACTTCAATGACTTTTAAACATAGTAAAAAGCCTTCGTTTACATATAAAGAAGGCTTTAGCATCTTTAGCGGATCTCTTAATAACATTCTGTAAGCCATGTTTTGTTCTTCTGTACTCATAACGGAATTGCACCTCGTACAGAAGTGGTAATCATCTATCTACAGATATAATCTGTCTTTCCCTTTGTTCATTTCCTCCAGGAAAGTGCCCCTACCTAAATTTGGGTTTCTCGCTCGAGGGGTTTACCTCGTTCCACTCCTTTAATTTCTTAAAGGACTTCGTCACTGTGGCACATTATAAGTAGTTCCACCATATCAAAGGACTTAGGTGGTTTCCCTGCCGTTAGCTTTTCCAAGCTACCTTAGCTTATGACTTCGCTAAGCACGAACACTACAAGCATCTCAGCTTGTGCGAGCATGGACTTTCCTCTATAAGTAAAAACTTATAGCGATTACCCGAATGTCATTTCCTATCCACACTATGTAGTATAATTAATTTTAAAGAAACAAGCAAATCTTTTTTATGGTATTAATCGTAAAGCTTACTTCCAAATACATGTTTTTCTAAATTGGAGAGCCTTTTTAAAATATCGAAGTTTGTCGTACCAGCTTGTGAAGGAGTCGAAGCTGTTTTTTTATATAACTCCTCTGCTTGCTTTTTTAATTTTAAATTTTCTTGTTGTAAATCTTCAATGACTTGATGAAACGTTTCGTAGTCTTTAATTATATCGTCTAAATATTTATCAACATCTTCTTGTTTATAGCCTCGCATGGTTGTTTTAAATTCTTTCTCAAGAATTTCTTTCGCTGTTAATTTTATCTTATCAGAAAGCATATACTTTCACCTCTTAAATGAGAGTTCTCACTATTTATTTTTTCAAAGTTCTATAAAAAAGTCAATTTTCCTTTATATAAGGGTTTATTATTGTAAAAATAAGTAGAGGGTAGATTGCCGTTTTTCACACATAGTTATTGTTATTATATTCATCTGCAATCTCTTGTAGATCATCAAAACCAATACGAATAATCTCATAAGGCTGTTGTTGTTGCTTTTTCAATGCCATTTCATATTGATATTTAGGTGATCCAGTCTTTTCTTCGTCAAATACAATGATTAACCCTTCACTTTTCGATGTTAAGAACATGTTTTTTAATCGATATTGTTCAGGACTCTCATAACCTTTGTTTGTTACACTTTGATGAAAATCGGCTTGTGAAACCACTTTTTCGTAGGCACCTTTTGTTTCTTCCTTCCAATTTTCATGTTGGAATAAAAAAGCTGGAACGACAGCAAGTTTTAATTGAGGATAAAAATCCTTTAAAGCTAAAACAACTTCTGCTCCCCAAAGCTCCACACCTGGGTGTCCAGAAAGAAGGACCCACTCAAGCCCATCTTCAATAAGTGGAATAAGTTTTTTCTTCAATGCATCTTTTATACATTGGATCGCAAAATCTTTTTGATTATATATTCCAAGTTCAAAATGTTTATAACCAGTTAATGAAACAACTTTCATAGACTATAGTCACCCATTTAGACGTACATACAGGCCCTTTGTAGGTAGTAAGTAAACCGTCTTCTCAATTATTTCGTAACCTTCAATAACAACTACACTTTATCATTATATAAATAACTCCTCTAATCATCAACTTATTATGCTGATGACTAGAGGAATTGTGGTACTCATAAAGGTAATGCAAAGAGAGACTCTTTGAAATTAGTAAATAAAATCAACGTTAAGCAAATAACGAAAAAGAAGAGAAATAAAATACCCTTGTACATCTCCATTCTCCTATCAGTCTTTTCAATGATTTAAATCTATCACGACTAACACCATTTGTCATGATGATTAGAGCAATTTCCTGAAATAGTCATATATTTAAAAGCTGAATCGTTTCAAACATAGAAAGAAGATAGGTAATTAGACATGACGTTTGGAATAAATAAACTTAAAACACACACAAAGTGAAATTCATCGCCGATATGCATCTATCTTTATAATTCACACAACAGTAACCAAATAATTATTTAAAGCATAGGCTATGATGATATGAAATGCAACATAAAGGAGGAGTGCTAAATGTCAAATTTAGAAAAAAGAAATAATACTAACTTACCTTACGGCAATCTTTCTTTAGATCAGTTTGAAAGAGAAATGCGTGAGTGGATATATGAATCTCCCTTAAAATCAATTTTTCAGGAAATTGAACAATTATTTGAACAAGCAAGTCCATTTCCAAATATCTTCTTTGAGGATTTTCAAACAGAAACGCAGTATATAATAAAAGCTCACTTACCTAACATTAAAAAAGACCAAATATTTATTGATTTATATTATCAATACTTGACCATTTCAATTGAACATAATGAAACAATGAAACAAAAGAACCATGATGGGACATTTATCAATAGCTTTAGTTCGATGGGGAAAATTGCAAAAACTTTTTATTTACCTAGTGAAGTACGCGACCAAGAATTAAGTATTAATCATGAATTAGATATTTTAACAATAACAGTTCCAATTAAATAATACCCTCACTGTTTCAATGCAAAAAAAGGTGATCAATCGAACACACGTAAAAAACAGAATCCCCATTATTCAGGGATTCTGTTTTTCTATTTGAAAATTGACCCAAATCCTTTAACTAAAGATCCCACTTGATTCATGGTATTCACCATTTGCCCTGCCGTATTCATCATCTTATTGTAATCAAGATTTCCTTCCTTGTTTTTAAACTGAGAAAGAACTGTGTTAAAACCTCCATTTTTTGCAGGCGAATAAGGGAGTGGGCGGGGATAAGGGTTAGCAGCTTGGTATGGAGATTGACCTTGAAGTGCTGTTGGATAAAAATAATTTTGCTGGGTTGGATAAGGATTGGGATTCATTTGAGTTTGCTGCGGAAAATTAGGATAGTAAGCTTGTTGATTCCCATACCATTGTGGATGAGACGGTTGTTGATAATAAGGATAACCTCCAGATCGTGGTTGTCTGTTCATTTGTAGTACCTCCTAGAAGATATGCCTAGATTATCATATGTATTCACTTCAAAAATGTCCCTTTATCTGATAAGAAATAAAGCCTCATACGATCTTTTGGTTCTCTTATAAATTACTTAATGCATTCTAAAAAGATACACATAATTAATGTTGATTAAACAAAGCATAAATAGCAAGGAGGGATTAGGTTTGAGTAGAGGTCAGCACTTTAAACATAAAACAAAATCAAATGAAAAAAATCAGTCTAATGTTCAAAGTAAGCATCCAAAAAGAATAGAAACGGATATTAATTTTGAGCAGAATCAAAAAATAGAGAATAAGGATATAAACAATTAAGAAAACCACAAGCCCCAATATAGTGACGAAGTTTTTTGGGCACTTTTGTGTATGTTAAAATAAGTCTCCTTCATTCAAAAGGAGACTTTACCTTCTTCATTGTCAAACTCTTGCAAAATTTGATTCACAACATAATCCACTGATTCTTTCATATCTTTCCACCTTTTAGCGCTAACATCATAAAAAAATGATTGTACAAACAATTTTTCTGCGTGTTCAAAGGTCGTTTCTATTTGAATAGGGTATAAGTTTGCAACTTCATTATTCTCTAACCAATTAAGGGCTTCTTTTTTCCAATCAGCTAAAACCTCATGTTCATAATCGACTGCTGGTTTAACCGTTTTATAAAAATCGAATTCCTGCTTATTTTCTTTAACATTTAAAAACCTTTTTTCTGCTTGATTAACTAACTGTTTCAACTTCATGGATATATCATAAACATTAGTCAAATACGCTCACCTCTAAATTAATCATAGCAAATGAGCAGAAAAACTTGAATGCCTTTCAAAAACGTAGACATGTAAAAGATCAATTCTATTGGAAGATTTATTAGCTAAACAGTGATCAATTTTTGTTAGTTTTCCTTCTAGTTGACTCATTAATAACACGACTCTCATTTTTTGGTTCACGTCTTTTCCCCCTTAAATGAAACCTATAAGTAAGATTCTTTTTTAAACATGATTTCCCTTTACCCTTGACAAAACTAGTATCAATTCGTCATAAAAAGTGATTTTACAAAATCTTATGTATCATTCAAGAACAATTACACAAATTATCATAAGGAGGTGAGTGGTTTGGCTAACAATAATCAGGAAAGCAAGGAAGAAGTAAAACAAGTGGTAGAAGAAGAGACTGCACCCGGTTATGGTGATAAAAAATTAGAAGGACCTAATCGTCCCTCCACTTAATTTTATACTTACTGAGAGGGTGTAAAATGTTGACACCCTCTCCTTTTATTTTAGGTGTGGTTAATATGCTCTTCCAATAAACACATTACCCTTATTTGATTTCGCTTTTTTAAATACCACTCTGTTATAATGTTAATGTTATCCATATGAACAGGGGTATAATAATGATCAAGCAATTGGTGATGAAACCAATTTCTTTTTTTAACGTCTATATAATGAGGAACAATTGGATAGACTGCTCTTAACATAGGAGATTCCTTGTGACTACTCGAACTTAAATAACGTTCAAAATCATACCTTGAACCAGTATGAACAGTTAAATTCGAAAATTGATAGAAGAAAACATACAACTGGGGATGGAACAACATCGCTGCTAGCTTTTTTCCTAATTCTATTCTTTTTTTTAGACGATAAAAATCTTGAACAGAATACCCATATAGTTGTCCATTTGTAGTTGGAAAAATAACCGTACTTAAATGAAATAACTCTTGAAGTTTAAAGTGAAATCTATTAATAACTTGTTTTTTCATTTGCTTTATAACCGGTTTATCAATGAGATGTTGTTCATTTATAATTAAGGATGTCATCAAGCGTTCTTCATCTTTATACGAATAGAAATGATACCATTCTTTTATCATGAAAGAAGAAACATGGAAGTGTTTTAATAGATCAAAAATAGGACTTCTTAACCTCTTAGACCATTCATACATTAGTAATTGTGGGTAAGCGTCAGAAAAAATTAGCCAATTTGCCTTCTCGTAAAAATAGAAAAATTGCGTTCTAATAGACTTATCTAAGGCTTTTCTCATCCAAATGCCTTCTAGGTCGGTCATTGACCAACCCGCATTTCTTGAAACCATGCTGGCTAAAAAAGACCATTTTACTTCTTTATGTTGTTGATAAAATGTTGCATACGCAACTGTACGTGAAATGTTGTCAATGTTCTGTTTTTGTGTTTTCTTATTTATATTTTCTATGATCTTTCCTTTGTCTAAACTCATAAGCCTTCACCTCATCTTAACTAACATGCCCAAAGAAAGGAATTCGATTCATAAAGAGATCTTTTTCTGTTATAATGTGAATTTAACCTGAGAGCAACTTTATAACCATTTTCTTTTCATTGAATTGAAATGTATAGGAGGGTGAGATCATTATGATCTTTAATTATCCTAATGGAAAAGCATATACAAATAACTCCTCTCTTGCTAAACAACCAGCTAGTAACCATCGATATAGTAATCGTGGGATGTCGTTAGAAGAGGATATTAATCTTACCAATCAATATTATTTACAAGAAAATATTGCGGTTATACATAAAAAACCTACACCCGTCCAAATTGTGGATGTTCATTATCCACAAAGAAGCAGAGCCGTTATTAAGGAGGCTTATTTTAAACAAGCCTCAACTACAGATTATAACGGTGTTTATAAAGGGAAGTACATTGATTTTGAAGCAAAAGAAACGAAAAATAAAACATCGTTTCCCCTGCAAAATATTCATCAACACCAAATTAACCATATGGAGTCTGTAGTTAACCATAACGGGATCGCATTTATGATTATTCAATTTACCTCTTTAGAGGAAGTATATTTTTTACCAGCGATTGAGATCTTCCCATTTTGGGAACGAAAGCTGTCGGGAGGACGTAAATCTATTACGATTGATGAGATTAGAATAAATGCAACAAAAATAGAGCTTGGCTATCACCCAAGAATCGATTATATTAAAGTAATAAAAAATATGTATTAAAGGGAATAGAAAATTCAACCAAATATTTTTATCTTTCAACAGGAGTTGGAATGAAATGACAGAACAATATAAAAGTCGTATAGAAAAACGAAAAAAGACTCAAGGAAAGAAAAAGCCTAAAAGCAAATGGATTATATTAAAGAAAATTATTCTCGCCATGTTCGCGCTTGCGATCGTTGTCATCATTGCAGGCGGCGCTACCTTTGCCTATTATATTTCTGATGCACCTGAACTTAATGAGGATCTACTAAAGGGAAACCTTTCTTCTAAAATTTATGACCGTGATGGTAATGAAATTGGGGAAATTGGGGCAGAGAAACGGAGATACGTATCTTACGATGAAATACCTGATGATTTAAAAAATGCCTTTTTAGCTACTGAAGACACTCGTTTTTTTGAGCATCATGGATTAGATATTATTCGTTTAGGTGGTGCCGTTATCGCTAACATCACAAACGGATTCGGGTCAGAAGGAGCGAGTACAATTACACAACAGCTTGTAAAGAACTCCTTTTTATCTAGCGAAAAGACATTAAAAAGAAAATCTCAAGAGCTTTGGCTCTCGTTCCAGGTGGAACGAAATTATTCAAAAGAAGAAATTTTCGAAATGTATTTAAACCGTATTTATTACAGTGGTAACAATTACGGAGTTGCAAAAGCAGCCGAACTGTTTTATGGAGAAGAAGAATTGAAAGATCTAGAATTACACGAAGCGGCGATGCTTGCAGGGATCCCCAAAAATCCAAGTGCTTACAATCCAATAAACAACCCTGAAGATGCGAAAAAACGAAGAGACATCGTCCTCTCACTTATGGAAAAAAATGATTTTATCACAGCTGAACAAGCAGAAGAAGCAAAAGCTGTATCAATCGATCAAACTTTAGTAGAGCAAGAGCAAACACAAAGTAAATATTACGCGTTCGTTGAAGAAGTTTCCGAAGAAATACAAGCAGAACTAGGAATTGATCCAGGAACAGCAGGTCTTACCATTAACACAACACTCGACACAAAAGCTCAAGATCATGTTGATAAAATGTTAAATGAAGACCTTATTGCCTTTCCAGATGATGAACTCCAAGCAGGAATTACCCTTTTAGATACAAAAACAGGAGAAATTTTAGCCATAGGTGGAGGGAGAAATATTCCTGTGGGCGGACTCAACTATGCAACAGACACTTACCGCCAACCAGGTTCAACGATGAAGCCGATCGTCGATTATGGGCCAGCTATTGAATATTTAAAATGGCCAACTTATCACCCTTTAACGGATGAGAAAATCACTTATTCTAATGGTGATTCAATTTCAAACTATGATAATAGCTACATCGGTAATAAGTCCATTCGTTATCACTTGAAGAAATCTCGTAATATTCCTGCTCTAAAGACTTATCAACAAGTCGTTAAAGAAGTGGAGTTTGAAGGAGTTAATGAGTTCACATCTAGCATAGGAGTTCCTTTACAAAAAGAGGTTGAAGCAAATGCCATCGGCGGTGGAGACGAACTTTCCGTCATGCAACTAGCTGGAGCCTATGCCGCTTTTGGTAATGAAGGGATATATAATAAGCCACACACAGTCCGATCAGTGGAATTTCCAGATGGGCAAACAGTGGAGCTGCAACCAGAAGGAACAAAAGCGATGTCAGATTATACCGCTTTTATGATTACGGATATGCTAAAAGATGTAGTAACTAGTGGTACAGGAACTGCTGCTGCAGTTCCTGGAGTAAAGATCGCAGGGGAAAACAGGAACAACAAATTCAAATAATGATAGTTGGTTTGTAGGGTATAACCCTAATTACACAGCTGCAGTCTGGGTTGGTTATCCAGAACAAAAAACAGTTCCAGATACCTCTTTATCCAAAAAGTTGTTCAAAAGCCTGTTTACAACAGTAGCAAGTGGCGATAATTCTGATTGGAAGCAACCAAGTTCCGTTGAAAAAGTCGTTATCGAAACTGGGACGGGTAAACGAGCGAGTAACTATACACCGGGTAGTGAAAAATCGGTAGAATATATCGTAAAAGGAACATCAAAACCGTCAGTATCAACCCAATATGAAAAAGTTGATAAACCTACCAATTTTACACCATCTTACGATGAAGAGAAGAAAACGTTGACGTTATCTTGGGACTATGATGAAAGCAAGTTAGAGAACATCTCATTCAAACTTACACAATCAGTTGGAGGTGGAACAGCAAAAGAGATCACTACTACCAAGCAACTTTCGTATACGATTACTAACTTAGAGCCTGGTCAAAAGTATTCCTTTACGTTGACCGCAGTTGGTGAAAATAGTGAGAGTGATGCAGCTGCGACTAGTTTTACTGCTCCTCTAGAGGAAGAAGAACCAAGTATTCTCGAACCGATCGATCCAATTGATCCAATTGAAGAAGAAAACGGGAATGAGGAAGATAATAACGAAAATCAAGAGGATAACGGGAATAACGAGGAAGATGATGAAAATACGAACAATGATGATGGAAATGGTGATCAGGAAGATCCGGTCGAAGGAGAGAACGAAGAATCTACTGAAGGAGCCTTCCTTCCTATTAACCGAGAAAAACGACTCTATATTGAAGACGCTCAGAGCCTATAGCCCTGAGCGTTTTTCTAATTAAGGTATTTCTGCTGTAATTGAACATTTATATACCTCGCCATTCCTGTCTTTACATTTTTAAAGGCATGTTTATAATAAAAATGCTCGTTTCCTGTCGTTGAGATGAGATGCACACATGAAATATCGCTTAATTGTTCGAGTAAGCTATTCATAATTTTATCACCAATTCCCCTCCCTTGAAAATCTTTATGTACAACCACATCGTAAATTGCAGCATTAAACACACCATCTGAGATCGCTCTTCCTAAACCGACAACTTGTCCATTGATGCTTGAAATTGCAAAAACATTACTCGCTATAAAAATTTTTTCGATAACTTCAACCGTATGCTTTTTCCATCCAACTGACCAGTAAACTTGTTCCATTTGAACTAGGTGTTCTTTTTTTCCAACTGTCACTAATTTCTAGACTCAAAGCTTCCCTCTCCCATTCCACTAACTAAACGCCTCCGCACTAAAGTGACGGAGGTTTCTCGTAGGCGGACTGAACCGCCTACGAGTTTTATACTAAAAGAAATGCTACTAAAAGTAGGTGGTTTTATACCACACCTCCTGCTACGCAGGTGCTTCCGCAAGCCAAAGCTAGGTATAGAAAATAAATTATATATTCTTTTTCATTTTATCTATCGCTATTTTTTTCTGCGCTTGTTTCATCGCTTCTCTATATAGTTGATCCAATTGAATGACCGAATGATGTTGTGTTGGTTTGTTCATGACAAAAGAGAGGCGTTCGACGACATTTACAGGTTTCATTGTTAAATCATTAATGTCCACTACATGTAACGAAGCCACTGGCTTTTGATTCATCCAATAAAGAAAGGCAAAAAAGGAAACGAGCCCTTTTATCATAAACTCTTCACTAACCTTACCCTTTTTCTTTTGGTTTACATGTTGTTTGAAACCTTCTTCCCAATTTTGAAAAAGCCAAGTTAAAGACTGCTCTATTTCAAACCAAGGCTTAAACAACACTTCTTGCCTAGTGTGAAGTAACAGATCAAAGTATAATGGTTGATTATTAAGCGTTTCTTCATTTGTAGGGTATGTCTCCTTCTTCAGGACTAAATAAGAAGAAAAGACCTCTTCTCCCTTTAAACACATGTTCATATCTTTCCTTTCATACGCTTTTTTCCTTCACGGCAAAGAGAAAGTAACGTGCATACGTCACATTGAGGGGTTTGAGCTTTACAATGATAACGGCCAAAAAAAATCATTCGATGATGCGTATCACTCCATAGTGTCTCTGGAATCTTTCTCATCAACGTTTTCTCTACTTCAAGTACCGAATCTTTCCACCTGCAAATCCCCAACCTTTTACTCACTCGTTCTACATGTGTATCGACAGCAATCGCAGGAATATCATAAGCCACTGAGACGACCACGTTCGCTGTTTTTCTTCCGACTCCTGGAAGGTTAATAAGTTCATCCCTGTCTTTAGGGACTTCACCATGATAGTTTTCTATTAACATTTGACAAAGCTTTTGAATATTTTTCGCTTTATTCCTATATAGACCAATCGATCGGATATCATTTTGTAGTTCTTCTATCGAAACGGAAAGATAGTCTTGAGGGGTTTCATACTTTTTAAATAGCTCCGTTGTTACTCGGTTCACTAAAGCATCTGTACATTGGGCAGATAAAAGCACCGCAATGACAAGATCAAACGGGTTGCGGTGGTTAAGCTCACAATGAGCATCTGGAAACATTTCTGCCATAGTCTCAATAGCATGATTAATTTGTGCTTTTGTTAACATCTCTTCTCACCTCATTGCTCTAGCCAGTTATAAAAAGGTACTTTCCGTTTGTAATCACTTGCTTCCGTTTGTGAAGGTTTTTGTTTATTCGTTTGTTGATTTGCTCGAAATTTTTTAGCATGCTGTCTTGCTTGCTCAATGGTGGTGATTCCATTCTTTTTCCAATCAAATAATATGCGATCAATGTAACGGAAGTTCACTTTACCGGATAAAACAGCTTCTCTTAATGCCGCTTTAATCATCTCAACATCATGATGGTCTTGATCTATCCAAATGGACAAAGTTTCACTTTCAAAAGGAGAAAGAGGCCTAGCAAACTCTTGTTCAAAAATTTTATATAAATTGCCTTCCTCTTGTTCTTTTTTCTTTTGATTAGCTCCATTCATTTCACTCATGAAAAATTGATATAATTTTGACCATAGGGGATCGATCGAATATTTCTCGCACTGAATGTGATTATCTTCATACTCTTCGATTTTTAAAAAGCCATGTTGAATTAAGCCTCTCAATAAATTCGAGCAATTTGTTACAGATATCGACATACTTTCAGATAATTGTGCAGGAGTAGGAAAAAGTTCTCCTTTTTGAAGATAGTATTGAATTTGTAAAATAAGGACAAGTTCATCTTCTGTTAATCCCAGTTTTGAATAATGTAAAAGTAGCTGGTTTGGAACGGCCAAACTACCACTATTCATAAAGGTTTGAAACGTTTCTTCATTCATGGTATACACCTCATTAGTAAGTATAACATGTCCTTTTCATGACACTCACCTGAAAAGTTTTAGTAGGTTTTCATCATCACTAATACTCTTTACAAGAAGAAAACAAAGCTGACACTCATTAAGAATGCCAGCTTTAAAGTATTTTAGATAAAACAAAATTTATTAAGGATATAGTCGATTTAAAAGTCTTGGGAATGGAATCGTTTCTCTAACATGTTCAACCCCTGACAGCCAAGCAACGGTTCTCTCTAACCCTAACCCGAAGCCCGAATGAGGAACTGAGCCATACTTTCTTAGTTCAACATACCACTGATATGCCTCTGGATCTAAATCGTGTTCTTTAATTCTTTGTTGTAATAGTTCAAGATCATCAAGTCTTTGCGAACCGCCAATAATTTCTCCATAACCTTCTGGAGCAATTAGGTCGGCACATAAAACAACGTCAGAACGATTCGGATCAGGTTTCATATAAAAAGGCTTAATGGATGCTGGATAATGGGTAATAAATACCGGCTTATCAAAGCTTTCTGCAATTGCCGTTTCATGAGGAGAACCAAAATCATCGCCCCAAGTAATATCTGTAAACCCTTTTTCCTCTAAAAACTTAATGGCATCATCATAAGTAATTCTTGCGAAAGGAGTTTCATTTTTTCAAGCTTTTCTAAATCTCTTCCTAACGTTTCTAATTCTAGTTTGCAATTTTCTAATACCGATTGGACGATATAGGAAACATATTTCTCTTGAACTTGCAAGTTCTCTTCAAAATCACAGAAAGCCATTTCCGGCTCAATCATCCAAAACTCAATAAGGTGACGTCTCGTTTTTGATTTTTCTGCTCTAAATGTCGGTCCGAATGAAAAAACTTTTCCTAAAGCCATTGCTGCGGCTTCCATATAAAGTTGTCCACTTTGAGATAAGTAGGCATCCTCATCGAAATATTTTGTATGGAATAATTCTGATGTACCTTCTGGAGCACTTCCCGTTAATATTGGTGGATCTACTTTCACAAAACCTTGTTCATTAAAAAATTGATACGTTGCTCGAATGATCTCATTACGAATTTTCATCACCGCATGCTGTCTTTTCGATCTTAGCCATAGATGCCTATGATCCATCAAGAATTCTGTCCCATGTTGTTTAGGTGTTATCGGATAATCAACTGCCTCATGAATGACTTCTATATTTGTCACGTTTAATTCATATCCAAAAGCAGAACGATGATCTTCTTTCACAACCCCTGTGACATACAAAGAACTTTCTTGCGTCATTGATTTTGCTAAAGTGAAAATTTCTTCTTCAACTTCATTTTTTATGACCACACCTTGTATAAAACCAGTTCCATCTCGTAATTGTAAAAAGGCAATTTTTCCGCTAGATCGTTTGTTGGCTAGCCAAGCTCCGATCATTACTTCTTGGCCAACGAATTGTCCAACTTGTGCAATTGTAGTCTTCACTTCAATAATCCCTCCAAAAGCTGTTTCAAACTATGTATAAATAAGAAAAGCGCAAGCGCCTTGCTCAGCCACGACAAGCATAAGGCGCGGAGAAAAGAAAGATGTTCTTTATCTTTTGTTCTACGTGACTTATGACCTCGAGTGGCTAGGCGCTGGAGCTAGACAGCAATGTTAGCACCTTCTTATAAAGGACAAAGTTTATACTTTCTTACTCTGTAAGAAAAGCGCAAGCGCCCCTCTAGCGATGCAGGTGCTTATTCTGAAATAAAATACGGAAGTGAAAAGAGTGGAAGGTGTTATCTCACACTCTTTTTCCCTCATTCGATATTATTATTAACCTCTAATTAGACAGTTTACCTTTGACTTAAGAAACTGTCTACAATTTTATTGTACTTTCTTCGTAGACTTTTCTTCCACAAAGCGTGACAGTCTTTTAATAGCTTCTTCTATATTTGTTAAGGAGGTTGCATAAGACAAACGAATATTGTCTGGTGCACCAAACCCTGAGCCAGGAACGAGAGCCACTTTCTCCTCATCTAATAAAGCAGTGACAAACTCATCTACAAATTCGAATCCTGATGATAGAGCTGCTTTTTTTTACATTTGGAAAAAGATAAAAAGCTCCCTTCGGCTTCACACAAGTAACCCCAGGAATTTTAATGAGCTCTTTATATGCTTGGTTTAAACGTTCCTCAAAAGCCTTTCGCATTCTTTCCACTTCTTCTTGTGACCCACTATAAGCTGCAATGGCTCCAAATTGAGAAATCGTCGTTGGGTTAGAAGTACTATGACTGGCTAAATTAGTCATTGCTTTAATAATTTTTTCATTCCCTGCAGCCATATCCAATTCTCCACCCAGTCATAGAGTGGGATTTAGAAACACCATTAATAACTATTGTTTGTTCTTTTAATTCAGGTGAAAGTTGCGCAATTGAAAGATGACTTCCATCATAAATTAACTTTTCATAAATCTCATCAGAAATAATTAAGATATTATGTTTTAAACAAATTTCACCTAGCTTTTCTAATTCTTCTCTTGTATAGAGAACACCTGTAGGATTACTTGGAGAATTTAAAATTATTGCTTTCGTTTTCGTTGTGATAACTTCTTTTAATTGACTTGGAGTAATCTTGAAATCATTGTTTTCATATCCCGTAACATATACAGGGACTCCTCCTGCTAGCTTTACTTGTTCAGGATAACTCACCCAATATGGAATTGGAATGATCACTTCATATTCTTCGTCTAATAAGACTTGAAATAAAGTATAAAGAGCATGTTTAGCACCCGAGCATACAATAATTTCTTTACTGCTATAGGTGAGTTGTTGATCACGCTTAAACTTATTAATAATTTCTTCTTTAAGCTGAGGCAAACCTCCTGAAGGTGTGTACTTCGTTTGCCCTTCATTCATTGCAGTCACCGCAGCATCAATAATATGTTGAGGGGTGTTGAAATCAGGTTCACCTGCCCCTAATCCAATGACATCATACCCTTGTTCTTTTAAAGATTTTGCTTTGGCCGTAATCGCTAACGTTGAAGAAGGTGTAAGTGATGAAACTCTTTTCGCTAACTTCATAAACATACCTCTCTCTCTTTTATATCGTCATACTTTGTATAAATTCCCCATTCTCAAATTTAAGGTAATAATAACTTAAGCGATTATCTTGATCTTTGTATTGTATTTCCCAGGCTATATACTTTTCATCTATGTCTTTAGCCATATGAATGTAATTAGATACTCCTAACGAAATTCCATTGATTTCTTTTGGATTTTTGTCTGCTTTTAATAAAGAAATTGCCTTTTCTTGTGAAATTCCTTTTGACTTATAAACTTTATCATATACTTTTCCGTCTTGTATAAACACATAAAATTCTTCAGAGTTACTATCGGTAGCAGTAATGACATAATATTTTTCCTCACCATGATAAGTGTTGATCTCCACAATCTTTTCTACCTCTTCATCTTTCAAAGCAATGTGTTCTGCTTCTTCATGCCCTGATTTTTTATCCTTTATCGCAGAGGTATATATATAAGTAAACGAAGAAAGGCCTGCTAAAATTAGAATAATAACAATAAAAATAAACAATGATTTTTTACTCATAGTAACTCCTATGTACGATATATTGTAAAGACAGCTTTGGAATGATCTTGATCATCAAGTGCTATCCCAAACATCAAATCGTCTTTTTTTAACGTTCGATTTAATAAATCTACCATTTTATACAATTCATCTGAATGTTCAACCGTAACCGTTGACATAACTTCAACTTTACTTTCCACTCCTAATTCCTCCTACTTCACGAAATAATTGTTACTCATGATTGACGCGTAAATAGTAAACCATATGAATGCAACAATATTTTGTTGCTTTATGATCCCATTATATCAGCTTCTGCAACTGATTTGAAAAGTAAATTACCTTCTATATCACACCAATAGAGACTAACTAAACCTAATTGGCTGTTTGTTAGTCTCTTTTTAAACAGCTTATTCGTTATTATTGTTCCTTTGTAAAAATAGGGATTACTTCATATGTCTCTTTATTCATTTTAATGGAGACATTACCAAATTGTTTCGTTGTGTAAATATCGATCCAAGTTGAATATAATCTTTCAATGACATCCTGTGAAGGATTTTTGTCTTCCCCTTGAAAAATGATCGCAATATTAGGATCAATATAGTCGATAAACTTTCTAGAAGTGCCTGCTGCATCTCCAAATTCAGGGACTTTAATAAAGTCAATTTCTTGTAAAAACGATTTATTTAAAAACCCAATTTCTACTTGTTTGTTCGCGCTCGACATATATAACAGTGAGTGCTCCCCATAAGTTAAAACAAAATCTAAACCTAAATGCTCTGTTGTTGAAACGTTATCATGTAAAATATAAAATTGAAGCTCATTTTGCCATTTTACCGACTCATTTACCTTCCAAGTATCCCATTCTTTTAATGAAATATAATGATCAAGATTGCCATTTTCAACATTACGTTGCCCAGAAATCCATTGACTTCCTTTAAAAGTGGAGTATAGGCTGGCAAGGTTATTTACATAGCCGTTCGTGTCTTTCGTAACAATGACCGCTTGCAAACTTTCCACACCGAACATCTTTAATAACTCAAAAAGCTCTTTTTCAGTCCCTTCTCCACCTGTATTGACTAAAAAATTGCTCCCTGTCCAATCTTGAATCAACGTTGCTTCTCCTTTTGAAAGATGTAAAAACGTAATGCCAATCTCATTTTCTTCCAGGTTTAAATCCACCTTTTCAACCGCTTGTTCTTCTGATTCAAAAGCACAAAGCACACATAAACAAAGGATGATGAGAGCCTTTTTCAAAAAAAGATCCCTCCTAAATTGATTGTATTCTCACAAAAAGAAGAGTTGGTTATAGATTATCTCCTTTTTAATTAACCTTTCCAACAGTCTCCTTTAGTTCCTCAATCGTTTTTTCTATCAGTTCCACTTCTGGAATAGACATAATAAAATGCTCCCCATATTTCGTTGATATCATACGTTTGTCTAAACTAATCAATACACCTTTTTTTCGAATTGTTACTTAATAGAAGATTAAACATTTGCTTAAACGTTAACACAGCTTCAGGTAAAGTGTAATATTGAAAAGGGTCCATATTTGTTTGATCCATTGCCTCTATTGTTGCTGCCGTTAAAGGCTCCTCAGGAGAGACAAATGGAAGTTTAGGGAGAACGACAGCATCTATTTCGTTACTGATAAAATTTACTGAGTGAAAAAATGAAACAGTCCCTATAAAAATAGTTGGTCCAACTGCTTGATTAAAAAGTTTTATTAGTTTAGATTGACTTCCATTTGTAACCCCTTGCCCAATGATGGTGTAATCATCTAACATAAACGATTCATTAAGCATAGGATAGGTTTCTTTTAATAGGCTCGTAAGATGGAAACAAGACAAATACTTTATTGAAAGAAGGAATGAGCTCCTCTATCGTATAAGCGATCCACTGCGAAAACTCCTCTACGTCCAGCTCTTTAACTGAAGGAATCTCTGATGGAATGAGTAGTTTCATTCTTTTGCTATTTGGATTTGGTAATTTTAATGTTAAAGGATAAAAATCTTTTAAGCCTAGCTTCTCAATCATAAATTGATGGCAATTTTTAATGGTCATCGTTGCACTTGTTAATATGACACTTCTTTTATTTGAAAATAAGGAATTGGCTAATAAATGATCAATAAAAATAGGGTTTTTACATAACGTAACAGCGTTTTTAGCCCCTTTTTTCTCAGCTTCTATCCATTTGACTTCATTTAATTTTTTTTGCAAAAAGAATTGAACAAGATATTCTTTTACATTTAACAAATGTCTTTTTAATAAATAATTACTCGACGTTTCTTGTTGATTATTGACAATTACTAAAAGTTCAGCAATTCTTATAGACATGTTTTTTGCTTGTTCTTTAATATCCATCCAAGCTTTATCTGATTTTCCGTTTACTCGATATTTTACAACGTTAAGATCTTTGTTAGTAATTGCTGAGGTTACAAATTGATGTATCGTGGTAAAAAAATAATTAAATTCTTCTAAAAAAGACTCTATTCGACTCGTTTCAGACAAATCCGTTGTTCTACGCATTGATAATAAACGTTGAATTTGATTCATCACAGCTTTGTATTGAAGTTTTTCTCCTATGGTGGTTAACACTACTTTATTTAAATGATGAGCTTCATCTATAATCGCGTACTGATAATTTGGCAACAATGAGAAGTTCGCTTCCATATCTTCCACTAGCATCGAATGACTCGTTATAACTAGTTGAGCTGTTTGAGCTTTCTTTTGTGCCTCTAAATAAAAATCTTTAACAGGGTGAGATTTAGAATCCTCATGGTAAACAGAAGCATTTATTCGATCCCACAAACTATTTCCACCTGATGATAGATTCAGCTCGCTTTTTTCTCCCGTATTTGTTTCATTTAACCAAATGAGTATTTGCGCTTTTGTTAATAAGCTGTCATAATTTTTTTCATTTTCAAGAAGAGATTTTTCGAACAAACGAATATTTAAGTAATCTTTTTTATGTTTTACTACAGCTGTCTTAACCGCTAGTTTCTTTTCTAAAATAGGAATTTCATGGAAAAGTATTTGTTGTTCAAGTTCATATGTATAAACGCTAATTAAAACCTTTTCTTTTTTTAGTAGGGCAAAATAAAGGGCTGGAAATAAATAACCGAGTCTTTTACCAACACCCGTTTCAGCTTCAAATAGTGCATGTTCATTAGTCGTCAATGCTTCAAATATTTTTGAACTATATATTTCCTGTTCTTTTCGATAAGTAAAAGATGGGATTATACTTTCTCCTTGTAGAGGGTATAGTTCTTGGATAGATTCATGAAAATTTTCCAGATGATTGTTTGTCACCTCATTCTTTTTAACACTTTGATCAACATAATGAAACGAATTGTTCTGATTGTTCTGATCCCTCTTTTTCTCTATACACTCTTGTAACCATTCTTGTAAATCACTTATAAAATTTACCGAAAGTCTATGTAAGCGTTGCAATGTTAAACAAGGTTGATTGGATAATTTACCTAACAAATAGAGTAGCAATTCAGCTGTAACGTAGGCATCACTATCTGCCCGATGAGGAAATTCATGAGTAAATGAAAAAAAGGCTGAAAGATCCGCCAATTTATAACTCGTTAATGTAGGCTCCATTATTCTTGTTAATTCAACTGTATCGATAATAGGACAATCAATTTCCTGATAGCCGGCCCTTTTAAACTCTTCCTGGAGAAAGGTGAGATCAAAAAAAACATTATGAGCAACAAAAAAAGCATCCTTAAAAAGCTGGTGAATTTCATTTGCAACTTTATCAAATGTAGGGGCATCATATACCATATGTTCGCTAATCCCTGTTAATTCTTGAATAAAACTTGGGATTTCTTTTAAAGGATTGATGTAATGATTCACTCGCTTCACAATTTTCTGTTTCTCTACCACTACAGCAGCAAATTGGATAATACGGTCATCATCCTTTGCCGAATTCCCTGTTGTTTCAATATCCACGACAACATACCGATTATTCATAAAACACTTCCCTCTTCTACCGCTTGAAATGCTTGATGTATCTTTTAAAAAAGTGTCAGGTTCCTTCTTTTCATCTAGGACCTGACACTACTAGATCTTAATCTTAATTCATAACCGTTGAAGCAGGCTCTTCCTCTATCATTTTAACAATTTGATTGTCTTCATTCATTATAGCCACTTTAGGTTTATGTTCGTGTACCTTTTCATTTGCAATTAATGCGTAGGAAATAATAATTACAATATCTCCTTCTTGTGCAAGCCTCGCCGCTGCTCCATTCAAGCATACAACTCCTGAACCTCTTTCACCAGAAATGACATAAGTTTCAAGCCTCGCACCATTATTATTATTTACAATTTGAACTTTTTCGTTCACAACCATCCCAACAGCATCGATAATATCTTGATCGATGGTAATGCTACCAACATAATTTAAATTAGCTTCGGTAACTCGAGCACGATGAATTTTCCCATTCATCATCGTTCTAAACATAATGATCGCCTCCAACTACTTATAAACTTTACGTACGTTTATGCCATTTCAACTTGTTTCACTATCTTCGTTTATTTACGGTTATTATGAGATTATCAATGAGTCTTACACGAGAAAACTTCACCGCCATTGCCATAATGACTTGGCCATTTATACAATTTATTTCAGCTAATTCTGGATACGACAAGACAGAGACATAATCTATAGTACCGGATGTATTTTTCATGATATAGTCTTTGATAAATTGCTCAATCCTATCAGGACTTCTTTCTCCTTGATTAATCATCATCTTAGCTTTTTTTAATGATTGATACAAGTGGACCGCTTGTTGTCTTTCTTCGTTTGTTAAGTTTACATTTCGAGAGCTTTTCGCTAAACCATCAGATTCTCTTACCGTATCCACTTTGCATAACTCAATTGGAAAGAAATAATCTCCAATTAAGGCATCAATGACTGCTACTTGCTGAGCATCCTTCATCCCAAAATAAGCTCTGTTCGGTTGAATTAGATTAAAAAGCTTGGATACGACGGTAACAACGCCATCAAAATGACCTTCTCGCGTGGCACCGCAAAGAACATCTACACGATCTGTAACGGTCATTTTTATCGTTAATGAATCACGATACATCGTATCATCATTTGGGACAAATACAGCATCTACACCTGATTGTTTAGCTAACTGAAGATCTCTCTCTAAATTTCTTGGATATTGATCGTAATCTTCATTTGGACCAAATTGAAGAGGGTTGACATATATACTTACAACAACATAGTCGTTTTCTTTTCTAGCTTCCTCAATTAGTTTTAAATGACCTTCATGCAAAAAACCCATTGTTGGAACAAAGCCAATAGATTTACCTGCTTGTTTTTGCTCTTGAGCCTTCGAGGTCATTTGCTCTGTGTCTGTAATCAAGATCATTATTTGCTTCCCCCATACAAAGAGGACAAGACTTCTTCTTTCATAGTGAAAGTGTGCTTGTCTTCTGGGAATTCTCTGTTCTTAACATCGGTTGTGAAATGTTCAATTGCCTCTACAATTGTTGATTCAACTTGCACATACTGCTTCACAAATTTCGGTACTCTTGGTACACCATAGCCAACCATATCGTGATAAACAAGAACTTGGCCATCTGTTTGGACACCTGCACCTATTCCTATAGTTGGTATCGTTAATTGGTTGGAAATTTCCGTAGCTAATTGATGTGGAACACATTCCAGCACTAAAGCAATAGCTCCTGCTTCTTCACAACGAATGGCATCCTCTAGCAACTGTTTAGCACTTTGAATATCCTTCCCTTGAACCTTGTATCCGCCTAGAACACCAACTGATTGCGGCGTTAAACCTAAGTGACTAACAACAGGAATACCACCATTTGTAAGAGATTGAACAATATTTAACACTTGTCCTGCTCCTTCAAGCTTTACAGCACTAGCTCCTGATTGTTGCTTAATAGCAGTCGCATTTTTAAGAGAATCTTCCTTTGATATGTGATAAGACATAAAAGGCATATCTGTAACGATAAATGTATTAGGCGCCCCTCGTTTAACAGCTTTCGTATGGTGGATCATGTCATCCATTGTCACCTCGATCGTACTATCATAACCTAGCACAACCATTCCTAACGAATCTCCTACTAAAATCATGTCTACCTTTGCTTTTTCTGCTTGCTGTGCAGAAGGATAATCGTAAGCTGTTAACATCACAATCGGTTCCTGCTCTTTTTTCATGTTCATAAAATCCGTTCTCGTTTTCATACTTTACCCTCCTCATTTTTTAGAGGAGATGACACAAACATAAACAGGTTGACTAAGATTAGAAGAACGGTGTTCAAAAAGTCATAATAGTAACTTTACATCGTGAGACTTTTTGATCTACTTCTAATAGTCAACCTTTTATTGGAACGTGTTTGCTTTCATCCCTCCGTCCTTGTCCCTTTTCTTGAGATCAAGGCAGATCATGTTCGTTCTCATAATCACTAATAAAAAAATTGGTGAAATTAATATAGGTGAAGTTCCAGATGGATACTACCCCAATGTGATTATCGCAAATAAGGTCCATGATTGCAATTCAAAAACTTGAATTTATAAACAACCGTTTTACTTACTACAGTATTTTTATGTCAGCTGAATAAACACGTTCGACTTGTCCATCATCCTTTTTCAATAAAAGTACTCCTTCATCATTAATTCCAGTGGCAATTCCCTCAAAAGAACCTTGAAGTGTATTTACTTTTACTCTACTATTCAAACTAATCGCATAACTTTCCCAAAGTAATTTAATTGGCTTAAATCCATATAATAAATATTGGTCATATAGTTTTTCGATATTTTTCAAAACAACCTGCAACAAAGTCCTTCTTGATTGCGTTTGTCCTGATTCTATCAATAATGAGCTTGCTGTTTCTTTTAATGAATCAGGAAAATGTTCTAACCTTTGATTGACATTAATTCCTATTCCAACAATCACCGCATGAACTTGATCGGCTTCTGCTTCAAGCTCAGTTAAGATCCCCACGACTTTCTTACCATTAATTAATATATCGTTCGGCCATTTAATCTGCGTGTTGACACCTGCTACTTGTTCACACGCTTGAACAATTGCTACGGCTGTTAATAACGTTAACTGAGGCATTTGCTGAATGGGTATTTGTGGTCTTAAAATCAAACTCATCCATAAGCCTGCTCCTTTAGGAGAATCCCATGCTCTTGATAATCTTCCTCTTCCATCCGTCTGCCTATCAGCTATAACGACCGTACCTTCTTCTGCACCTGAGTGCACTAACTCGCGAGCAACTTTTTGTGTCGATGTGACTTTCTCTTTCAAGACAATGTGTTTACCAATCACCTTTGTTTTTAACCCAAACGCGATCGTGCTTTCCGTCAGTTGATCAGGAACCTCCGTCATTTTATAGCCTTTATTCCGAACTGCTTCCAGATGATAGCCTTCTTTTCTTAACTGATCAATATGCTTCCAAACAGCTGTCCTTGTACACCCTAATTGTTCACTTATTTTTTGTCCTGAAATATATTGATCTTTATTCAACGAAAAGATCTCTATTAATTCTTTACGAAGATTTGTTTGCACGACTAATTAGCCACTCCTTAATCAATAGCTTGTCATTTTGTAGGTGTCCCTCTACTACCTGCTTCTCTACCGCTTGTATGGACTCTTCTATCCATGCTCCAGGCTTTTTCGACTGAAACCATGACAAAAGATCTTTCCCATCACAGGCGAGTTCTTGTCTCTCTTTAATAGGTAATAGGTTATATTGATTCTTAATTTCATGATCACTTTTCACTTGATTATTTTCCATTATCGAGAGGATGTTTTCTACTTTTATTGCTTGTTCCACACCTAAATGATAAACCATCCAATTGGAAAGAGGCGCTTGCAATCTTTTATTAACGAATTTCACCAGCTGTTTAACCGAACGGATAAGTTTGGTGGAAAGCTTCCACTTCTTTAAAAATAAATCAATATCCGATATTTTCATCGCAAGACAAAGAACCGACCATACTTCCTCTACATTATTCAATTTTTTTAATTCCACATTCAACAACTTTTCTAGTAATGTTTTGTTTTGTGAAAATTGTGGCAAAAAAAGATATACTTTTGTTTCAATCAGATACCTTAACCCCAATTGAGGATTGCACCCTAGAAATAGTTTTTGTATCTCAGCTGTTTTTCTTTCAATCGATATGTCTTCTAACAATGAATGTGACTGTATAATCGCTTCCTTTGTTTCCTTTTCAATTGTGAAATCTAATTGACTCGCAAAGCGGAGCGCACGCATCATTCTTAAAGCATCTTCCCCAAAACGATCGCTCGGTTTTCCAACTGTTCGGATTACACCGTCCTCAATGTCTTTTTTTCCGCCGAAAAAGTCGATAACATCTCCTACTTTAGTCATCGCAATTGCATTAATTGTAAAATCTCTTCTTTTTAAGTCCTCATTTAATGAAGAAATGAATGTAACCTTTGATGGACGACGGCTATTTATGTATGTTCCTTCACTTCTAAAAGTAGTAACTTCAAAACTACCTTGTTTTGTTACCACTACAATCGTTCCGTGCTTTGCCCCAACATCAATCGTTCGATTAAAAATCTTTTTCATTTCATCAGGTGTTGCCGATGTAGCAATATCTACATCGGCAATTTCTCTACCAATCAAATAATCCCTAACTGCTCCACCAACAAAGTAGGCTTCAAAACCGAATTGATACAGTTTATTTATAATTGGCGTGGCTAGTTCAAATTTTTTATCCATTATTATTCAAAACCTTTTCATAAATATCTTCATACTGGTTAACAATTTTTGAATAATGAAATTTCCCTTTGGCTAAATCCAGCGCTTGATTAGCCATTTGTTTATGTAATTCTCCTTGTTTTAACAACTGGATCGTTCTACCTGAAATTTCGTCAATATTGCCTACCTCACATACAAATCCAGAACGTTCATGATCAATGACCTCTGGTATACCTCCAATGTTCGTTCCAATGCAAGGTACACCACATGCCATTGCTTCTAATAAAACTAATCCAAAGCTTTCTTTTTCAGACAGTAACAACTTCACGTCACTAATCGAATATAACTCAGCCACATTCTCTTGTTTACCTAATAAGAAAACATCATCTTTTAAATCAAAATCATCAATTAGTTTAGAAACGACACACATTTCAGGGCCATCCCCTACTAATATTAGCTTACTAGGGACTTCTTTCTTCACTTTACTAAACACTCTAACTATATCGGGAACACGCTTTACATGACGAAAATTAGAGACATGAATCAAAACCTTCTCTTCTCTTCCTTATCCAATTCCATAAGCTTCTCTTAAAGTTGTTTTCTTTCGAAAGTATGTACGCTCGTCAATAAAATTATAGATTGTTTCAATATCCTTATTCGGTTCTAATAATTCATACGTCTGTTTAACTAACGACTCGGATACTGCCGTAACGGAATCAGATGCTTCAATTCCATAACGAATCAGTTCTGATAAGGTTGGATCATATCCTAGGACGGTGATATCTGTCCCATGTAAAGTCGTGACAATTTTTAAATGATCTCCTACCATTTGTTTAGCTAAAATTGCACAGATTGCATGGGGAACGGCGTAGTGAACATGCAATAAGTCTAACTGTTCTCGTCTAGCTACTTCAGCCATTTTACTTGCCAACGTTAAATCATAAGGTGGATGTTTAAATACTGAATACTGATTCACTTCTACTTCATGAAAATAAATATTACGATAAACTTTATTTAATCTGAAGGGCATACTAGAAGAAATGAAGTGAATCTCATGTCCTTTTTCAGCCAACTTTATCCCCAATTCAGTCGCTACTACTCCTGACCCACCAACAGTTGGATAACAAGTAATTCCTATTTTTAATTTTCTCACGTTACCTCTCCTAATAAATCATAATGAATCACAGGTGGATGATTTGAGATAAACCCTTCTGCATAAGGTCGCTCTATTTCTCTTCCAAATAAAAGATCTCTTGCCTTCACAGACTCAATATAGCCATTGGTTAATTGTGTATCAATTGAACCTACACTTTATCGGCAAGAGCACCAAATACTACTATGTCAACCTGTTCATTCATTTTTATTGAACTCTTTCTCATGAATAATCGTTCGCCATTTAAAGTCTCCACGCTCAAGTCCATGTACCAAAATCTCCGCACTGCCCATATTCGTTGCCAATGGTATAGAATAAACGTCACACAACCTAATCAATGCACTTATGTCAGGCTCATGTGGTTGGGCAGTCAAAGG
Organism: Bacillus carboniphilus; assembly: GCF_020524035.2. NCBI lineage: Bacteria > Bacillati > Bacillota > Bacilli > Caryophanales > Bacillaceae > Bacillus > Bacillus carboniphilus. Next base: position 1,212,692 of record NZ_CP129013.1, read on the forward strand.
GTCACGAAAGAAGATGACCATATCCATTTCATTTTTTGCAATCAAGGACCCAATCTCTTGATCTCCACCTAATGGTCCTGACTGAAACCTAGTGACAGGTAGCCCAGTTGCCTCTATAATTCGCAATCCCGTCGTTCCAGTCGCATAAAGTTCATGATTTTCGAACACTTGCTTATATGCTGTTGCAAATTGAACGAGATCATCTTTTTTCATATCGTGTGCGATCATTGCAATTTTCATTTCTCTTCCACCTACTCAATTATATTCTCGAGACCATAAATAAAATTATTATCTTGCATAACAGTTTCAACAGATAATTTAACTCCTGACATAAATGACGCACGATTGAATGAATCGTGACGAATAGTCAACGCTTGTCCATCCCCTCCAAACATCACTTGTTGATGACCTACAAGACCTGGCAGCCTAACACTATGGATAGGAATCCCTTGATAAACGGCTCCTCTTGCTCCATCTAATGTCTCCTTTTCATCAGGATGACCTTGTCGTTTTTCAGGTCTGTTTACGGAAATCATCTCTGCTGTTTTTAAGCCCGTACCTGATGGAGCATCTAATTTTTGATCATGATGCATCTCAATGATTTCGACATCAGTTAAATATTTTGCCGCCATTTGTGAAAACTTCATCATTAGGATGGCACCTATTGCAAAATTAGGAGCAATAACAGCACCTAGACCTTTTTGTTCAGATAAGGTTTGAACGGCTTTTAATTCATCCTCTGTAAAACCTGTTGTGCCTACGACTGGACGCACACCATATTGCAGTGCTAGTTTTGTGTGTTTTTTGCCTACATCCGGCGTAGTTAAGTCAATGAGAACATCTGGGGTCTCTAGTTGAAAGCATTTTTCTGGGTCTTTATAAATAGGGACATCTTTTTGTTGGAAACCTTCTATTGACGAAAGCTTTAATCCATCGTTTATTTTATCAATAACAGCAACTAGCTGAAAGTGGTTTGTTACTTCTACTAATTTTACAGCCTCTCTCCCCATTTTCCCTCGTGGTCCCGCAATGACAATTTTAATGGGATTCATTGTTCTTCACTTCCTCTTTCCTAGTCCATCTATTTTTGTCACGATTATTAAATTTATTCATCACCATCTGATGAGCTTCTTCTAAATCTATATTTAATGAATTGGCTAAACAAATCAACACAAATAAGTTATCCCCAATTTCTTCAATAATTGCTTTCTCTTTTTCCGTATCTTTTTTTGGTTTTTCTCCGTATGTATGATTAATCTCTCTTGCTAATTCACCAAGCTCTTCCGTCATTCTTGCTAACATGGCTAAAGGACTAAAATACCCTTCTTTAAATTGACTAATATAGTTGTCTACTTGCTTTTGCATTTCTTTCATTTCCACTTCTAAACACCTCTTTCTATCTCTTTCATGTTAGCTAATTCACTTCATTTTGACAAATGAAAAATCATTTTTTTAATCGCTCTTTAAAAAGAGTTTGCTACTTGCTCACTCATTTACTATAATTAGTTTGCTATCAGACATGTTAAGGAGGTTCATCATGGAACAAATACTAGCGAATTTTATAATCTCTTTTTTAGGAACCATTAAAAAGTTAAAAATAAAAAATGTGATCTTTATTTTATTAGGTTCTACTATTTTTTCATTCGGAATTGTTCATTTTAATATGCAAAATAATTTAGCAGAAGGCGGTTTTACGGGTATTACCTTATTATTATATTTTTTATATGACATTAACCCTTCCTTCTCTTACTTAGCTCTGAATATTCCTGTCTTTATTATCGGATGGAGGTTTTTAGGAAAGACAACTTTTGCCTATACCATTATTGGGACTTTATCCGTTTCTATCTTTTTAGAGGTATTTCAGCGCTATCAAATTCTGATCCCGTTAAAAGAAGATTTAACTTTAGCCGCTCTTTTTGCCGGTGTTTTCATCGGTGGAGGTTTAGGAATTATCTTTCGTTTTGGTGGAACGACTGGCGGAGTTGATATAATTGCGAGGATTATCCATAAATATTTTGGGTGGACTATGGGGAGAACCATGTTTCTCTTTGATGCTGGTGTCATTCTTTTATCTCTTACTTATTTAGACTATCGAGAAGCTATGTATACTTTAGTTGTTGTTTTTATTGGAGCACGTGTTATTGATTTTGTTCAAGAAGGAGCCTATTCAGCTAAAGGGGCAACCATCATTTCCGACTTCAATGATCAAATCGCCAAGGAAGTGCATGAAAAAATGGATCGGGGCGTTACCGTTTTAAAAGGTGAGGGTAGCTACTTAAAGACCGAACGGAACGTGTTATATTGTGTCGTTGGACGAAATGAGATTGTCAGGTTAAAATCTATTATCGGTTCCATTGATCCTCATGCTTTCGTGGCTGTTACTGATGTTCATGATGTACTCGGTGAAGGATTTACACTAGATGAAAACAAAAGGCCACTAGCGGATTAAGAAAAGCGGAAGCGGTCGCTGATCGCTGGAGCTGGACAATAGAAAAGCGGAAGCGGTCGCTTAGCGACGAATAAGCTGTACATTTAGATTATTACCTCATACATTAAAGGTTGTCTGAAATATGATCAGACAACCTTATTTTCATATGTAACTAGGATTCCATCGAAGCTGATTGGTCTCATCTCTCTTTTTTCACCTTTCTTTTTTTCTCTAGTTTTTCACCTTGGTATTTCCTCCATCCAGTGTAAAGAAGAGAAAGTACGATGATACCTCCAGTTGTAATGATGACCCAAACTAACGAAGGATCTGCCTCATCTTCTTCCACAGCCTTAAACATTCTTTTTAAATCCTCTTCCATGACTGATAAATGATTCAATTTTGTTTGTGTAGACATCTTATGAAAAGCTGAACTTTCAACTGACGAAACTTGAGTGTCTATTCGATTCACTTCAATTGCTTGTACATCCATCATAAGTGAAGGATACACTAAGCGGTATTGATCTAGAAAATGACTCCAATGATTATTAAAAAGCTCTTGATCACCATTTTCTATACTAGTCATTAAATGAGTCATTCGTAGCATCAACTCATCTTCCATCGCTCTCCACATTGGATTTTCATCGTAAAAAAAAGCATCCGATACTAAGCGAAGTTTTGTGATGGCACGAACCTTTTCATCATTGCTTATACTATTGGACCGCATCGCATCAAGTGCATTTTGATAAGTTGTCGTCAATATATAAACATCATCTACAGTTCGTTCCGTAGTTACTGGGATATCATTTAACTGCTTTTCAAAATATAATAAAAGTTGGGTAGCTTCTTTAAACCGTTCTTGTTTAGCCAATTGCCACGCCGAATCAACCGTGTCATCTAATGAATCCCAACTATTGGATTGCGCTTGACCTTGGAAGGTAATCAACATGATTGCAAATACTAGAAATAAAGCCCTTTTCATACTTGTCCCCCCTACAACTTATAATAATAAGTATGTTGAAATGGACAAGAGTAGACCTTTTTATCAATATGATATCAATCAAATTGTAAAGAAACTCTCTCACTTTGAGACAACCTCTTACAATCTCAAACTTCAAAAAGTTATATGATACTTTGTTGCGTTTTTATGTAAAACAAGTCGATAAGCGATTGCAATAGATATAATACTCAACCAAAAAGTAAAATATCCGATGATGTCTCTATATGCTGATAAACCTGAATAAACAGGCATTTGTCCAAAAACATAATCAATCATTTCATTGTGCAAAAGAACGATAGATGCAATGGCAAGGTGCTTTAGCTTAAATCGATAATAAGGGGCGTATAGTAGTCCTTGAAGCGCCATTCCTCCATGGGAAGCAATAAGCATATATCCTGCTAAAGATAACTCTCCAGTCGTATATAAAACAAGGAGGTTCATGATAACAGCCCAAACTCCATATTTAAACAATGATAGCATCGCAAAGGCTTCAAACCATTTACTATTCTTGCGAAATAAAAAAGCAATTAAAACAGGAATAAAAAACAATGTAGCCGTAGGACTATCAGGAACGAACAAAATAAATTTCCAGTCAGTATAAGCTAATTGATATCGATACCAATAGTATCCATATACCGTTCCAAAAACATTAATGACGAGTAAGAGCCATAAAAAAGGCGGTCTTGTTAATACATAATATAGTTGTTTCACATTCATCACTCATCCTACACACTAATATACTTCTCTATTATACCCTTTGATACAGAAAAAAGCTGACATTAAGTCAGCTTTTATTCTTCAGATGTTACATTTGCAATAAACTCAGACATAACTTTAAGCTCTTCATCGGTTCCTTTAAACGCATCTGCTGGCATATCGCCTTGACCATTTACAGCAATCTCCGCAATCTCCTCAGGTGTTAACCCTGTATCAACTAATGATGGTCCAGCTCCGCCTTCCAGGTTGTTTCCGTGACAGCTAAGACATCCTTGTGCATCCATGATTTGATATCCTTCTGCTTCTGTATCAATTTCAGGCCCTTCAACAATCTTTCCTTGCTGTGCTGCTGCTTCCCAGTCATGATAGGCAACAGATTCCCACGTTAAGAAGATGATTGAAGCTACCGCTAATAGCATTAAGCCAACGGCCACTGGACGTTTATGTGGACGTCTTTCAGGTCCTCTATCTAAAAACGGTGCAAGCATAAGGGCACCAAATGCTAAACCTGGCATGATAATCGCACCGATAACCGTATATTGACTCGATGCAAATTGATATTTCAATAATTGATAAAGAAATAAAAAGTACCAGTCAGGAAGTGGAATATACGCTGTATCTGTCGGATCCGCAATCTTCTCTAAAGGAGAAGGATGAGCTATTGTTAAACATAAATATCCGATTAAAAATACAGCACCAACAAGCCACTCTTTTAACAAGAAGTTCGGCCAGAAAGCCTCCGTTTTTCCTGGATACTCTGAATAATCTTTCGGAATGTTTGGCATTCTACCTGATGCAGGTATACGAGAATCACCAACAAACTTCATACCTTTACCGCGTTTCATTTGTTCCCCTCCTTTTCATTCAAATCTTCAACTTACAACGGTCCAGAAATTCCTTGTTTTCGAATCATGATAAAGTGTGCACCCATTAACATGAATAATGCTGCTGGTAAGAAGAAGACGTGAATTGCAAAGAAGCGAGTTAACGTTTGAGCTCCAACAATTTCTGGGTCTCCCGCAAGTAAAACTTTAATATGTGTTCCAATTAATGGCGTTGCCTCAGCAATCTCCAAACCTACCTTCGTAGCAAATAACGCTTTCATATCCCAAGGTAGTAAATATCCGGTAAATCCAAGACCAAGCATAACCATAAAAATTAACACCCCGACGATCCAGTTAAGCTCTCGTGGCTTTTTATAGGCTCCTTGGAAAAAGACCCGTAATGTATGTAAAAACATCATTACGATAACTAAACTCGCACCCCAGTGGTGCATCCCACGAACAATTTGTCCAAAGGCCACTTCATTTTGTAAATAATAAACAGATTCCCATGCATTTTTAATATCTGGTACGTAATACATAGTTAAAAACATTCCAGAAAGCACTTGTATGACGGTAACAAAGAAGGTTAATCCTCCAAAGCAGTATACAAATGCAGAGAAATGATGGGCAGGATTAACGTGCTCCGGAACTTCGTGATCCGCAATATCGCGCCACATAGGCGTAATATCTAAACGTTCATCTACCCAATCGTATAACTTGTTCAGCATATTAACGCCTCCCTATAGATTTTGTGGATTCGCCTTTCCTAAAAGCAGGATCCCATCTTTCACTTTCGTTTCATATTTTAATAATGGTGATGGAGGTGGAGTTCCTTCAACATTTTTCCCATTCTTTTTATATAGTCCATTATGACATGGACAAAAGAACATATTTTGATTTGCTGAATCCCCGTTCCAGTTTACAGTACAACCTAAATGCTGACATATCGGTGATAAGGCGACAATTTCTCCATTGTCATCTTTATATACCCATGCAGATTTAGGCTCATCTGATTCGTACCATGCGTCTACTTGTTCTACAACAAAGTCAACAGAAACAGGTTCAGTAGTAATGTCATCAACCTTCGTTCCAGTTGCAACAAAATCTCCTCCGCTATAATCCTTTAATACCGGATCAAGAGCAAAACGAACCATTGGCATAAGTGCTGCAGAAGCCATAAAACCACCGACACCTGTCAAGGTGTAATTTAAAAATTGACGCCTTGATACTTGATGCTTTTTCTCGCTCATCATTCTCCCCCCTCTATCTTAAGCTAAGTCCAAACGGACATACGAATACAAATATATAAAACTAGGACATAATCATGATATATCAATCTCCAGTCAAGGTCAATAACATCATCACAGATAAACCCCTGTTATGATAAGGTTTTTAACGACTGTTCCAATATTGTAATAAAATGTTCAAAATTTGTGCCACTTGATCTTGAATCACTTTCTTTTTCAATGATTGGTCCATATTTTCAATAGGGATTGTTGGACTCCATAAAACATCTTGGCTCTCTTTTAGGACTTCTTCACCCGTTAAGAAAAAAATGTATGTAAAATGTTTACTTAAAATTTCTTTCCAATTATTCATATCTGTTTCTAATCTCTGCTTTTCCGGAAAAAAATATACAAGTGGTGGAGTCAAAAACAGTCGACCTCTTAACTGTTTTTCTAATTCTTGACTTAGTAACGTTAAGTATTCATGTTTTTCAAGTTGTTGTTTATTTTTTAGACTAAGCGGGACAACAGGAACAACAACCGTATCCACATATTCCTTGGATTGCTTGTACAAATCCCAGTCCTTTATTTCCCATCTCATCACCTATCGCTCCAATCTTTGTATGTAAAACTTATATCTAGTATAACTTATTATTGAACAAACAAAAAAGACCTGATCACTTTCTTATTATCAGGTCAAACGAGGTATAACCATATTGAGGTCGCCAAAGGATTATTGGGGTAATTGTTTTAGTTTCTTAGACAACTCAACAAATGTCTTCTTGTCATGTCGATCCAGAGCCGCATCAATTTTCAAGAGGAGTGTTCTCTTTGAAATGTTTGAATTGTGGACTCGATAAACCTTTCTGCTACTAACCGATCTTTAGCAGTAATATAGTGATGCTTCGGCATAAACGGGTTTTCTTCTAAAACGGCAGCAAATTGTGGAGACTGGAAAGCTGATTTAAAATTTAATTGAATATATAATTCCTCTTCTTTGTTAAGACGAATATCATGAAATGATTTTTCTGCATCTGTTGTCATCACGTTTTCCTTGTAAAACCGAAAAGGTACTTCATCAATACAGTGTGTACTCATCACGATTCCTCTAGGACAAAATTGCGCTTGTTCAACAAAATGAACATTAGCAAGAAGAGTATCGTGACTCATTAAATAGTTTAAAATCCAAACACACTCTCTCCTCTTCAACTGATAGTGATTTAAAAACCAGCGAATAAAATCTTTTTTTTCGTTTACAGATACAAGGGCTGACACCTATTTCCCTCCTCTGCTTCATCTCAATTTGATTAAGCAACCAATATTCCTTATTATTAAACATTCAGTTAACTAGACAAGATGTAAAAAAGGATTGTTATAATGTTTGTCATCGCTAGACGGGCACTTCCGCTTTTCTTTTCTTTCAAAATAATAATTCAACATAGATATATTAAATCCTGCCCAGTAGTCCATGAAACTACTCGTCTAATTGCCTTAGGATTTCCTCTATTTCGACATTTGAAGGTTCGATCCTTAGAGCCTTTTTCAATAGTTGCATCGCTCGAGCTTTTTGTCCTTCCTCTAATAAGAAAAAAGCATATTCTTGCAAGAACTCTTTATCTTCTTTGAAAGAAGTATATGCACGCTCATAATGGTTTGATGACTCTGAATAATTTTCCAATTGATGATGAGCATACGCTAAATCCCAATCAAACTGTGGGTCATATTCTTCAAATTTCATGACCTCTTGTAAGCTTTCAATTACCTCTTCAAACATTTCCTCTTGTAGAAGTATTTTAGATAACATAATAATGGCTTCAATATACCCTGGGTCAAGCGCTATTGCTTGGCGCAAGAACTCAATAGCCTTTTGCATTTGTTGTTGCTTAATGGATAACTTCGCTGCAAAAAAATACATTTCTTTGTTATATTCATCATACTTGAGTCCTTTTTCTATCGTTTCCTGAGCCTCATTGACTTTACCAGTTTGTTCATAACTTTTAGCTAACTGTAAATAAAGCGAAGTAAAATATGGATCTAAATCTTGTAATTCTTCGAATTGACGAATGGCTGTTTCAAATTGTTCAGCTTGAAGAGCTGTCATTCCATATCCAAATAAATGATCAGGATCTTTACTATTAAGTTCGCGATAATAATTTAGCGCCTCGTTATACGAGCCTAAGCTACTAAGACTTTCAGCTAGTCTTTGGCCAATGAGAACACCATTCAATTCAGAAAAGCTTCGTATTGTTTGTTCGTATAACGGAACGGCCTTTTGATAATAGGCTTGATGAAAATAGAGCTCTGCTAAAGCAAAATCAATAATAGGCTGATTGTTTATTTGTTTGGCCTCTTTTAACTTTTTTTCACTAACCTCAAATAACCCTTGCATTTGATATAAGTCTGCTTGTAAAACGAGCGCTTGTACATAACGATTATCATGACGAGGAACACGCTGAAGTATTTCGATTGCTTCATCCTCTTTATCAATATCTATATATAATTCAGCAAGAAATATAGAAATATCTATTTCTTCAGGATATAGTAAAGTAATTTCCTCTACTATTTCCACGGCTTTTTCAATTAAGCCCCATTCATAATATTGTTCAGCCAGCTGTAGTTTTGTTTGATCATCAAGTTTTGGCATCGTTTCCTCAATGATTTTAAGACCTTGCTCTGCTTGTCCTTCTTCAACTAGTTTGATTGCTTCTTGTATACGTTGTTTCACCTTGAACGATCCTTCCTCATTTGTGAAAATGGCTATATTATATGTAGTTATTATTCTTAAACCTAGATGGAACCACCTCACGCAATTCCCTTCCAGAACCTACAAATAAAAATTTTTCTTTCCCTGCTTTGATTACTCGACCATTATGAACTGTAATTAATGGAATATGTTTATCATAATTGAGTTCACCATTTTGTTCAACTATTGCCTTTTTTGTTTCTGAAGAATAAAGATTGTAATCAACATTTGCCCCTACTCTGACGTCCCCCCGTATTGGATTTAAGCCTAATTTCATAAGAAGATCTTCTCGTATGGGTACACCTTCTTCAATCTTTCTTATTGAAGTTACTATTCGATGCGCTTTCGTTATCTTTTTCCATTTCGTTTGTATCTTTCGTTTTTCCATACTACTAATAGAAGTGTCGTCGAGTAAAGGAATAATTGGAATAGTGTAAAAAGAAGTAGCATGTTGGATAAACCCCCACGGTATTGTATCCAACTGTTTAGAATGATTCACATTAACAAAAATCACCTTGCACTTTTGATGATGACATTTGTAAATTAATTGTTCAGTTAAAGTTTGGTACGAAATTTTAATTCCAAAACAAAAATCAACAGGAGCATTAATCATTAAATGACGATATTTTTTAAACTGTTGACCTAAATCTCGCAAACGATTCACAGGAATGATTGGAATCACTGTTGTACAGCCTTTATTTATAATACTTTCCAAAAAGAATGTTTTAAATGCTGGAAAGGAATCCTTTGAAGTAAGGATAAAATCAAAAAAAACATGACCGGGTGTCATTACATAATCTTTGCCATTCATCTGGACAAATTGATAATTCGAGAGGCTATTATTAATTTGATCAAAACGCCCATTGTTTACTAAAACCGACACTTTTTTAATCTTGTTTTTTCTATACAAATCTACCTCGTTAATAATATAAGGCATTTTTCCTCTCCACCTTTTTCTTTTCTTAAGACAAGCTATGAGTAGAAGAAGCGAAATAGACCAAGAAAAAACACCTTAGTGTTTTCACTAAGATGTTCTATACCGTTCGTTATTTCGCTAGTTGCTCTAAGTGCTCAAAAAACATTGGGTATGATACGTTAATAGCCTCTGAATTTTCTAACAAGATTTCCTCTTGACAAATGGTGCTTGCAATGGCAAGCATCATTCCTATTCGATGGTCACCATAACTTGAGACGGTTGCATTTCCATGTAACGAATTCTTCCCTTTAATGATCATTCCATCAAGAGTAGCTTCTATATTCACACCTAATTTCGACAATTCCTGCACAACCGTATCAATACGGTTTGTTTCTTTTACTTTAAGTTCGGCAGCATCTTTTATGACCGTTGTTCCTTGTGCTTGAGATGCTAGCAAAGCGATGACTGGAATTTCATCAATTAACCTTGGGATAAGTGCACCGCCAATCTCTATTCCTTTTAGTTGAGACGATTGAATATGAATATTTGCGAGCGGTTCCATTTGGTCTGTATCATGTTCATCAATTGTGATATCTGCTCCCATTTCCATTAGTACATCCAAAATACCTGATCGTGTCGGATTGATGCCTACATTTTTAAGAGTAATTGAACTATTGGGTACAATGGCACCTGCGACTAAAAAGAAAGCAGCTGAAGAAATATCTCCAGGAACATTTATATGAGATGCCTTTAACTGTTGTCCCCCTTCAATCGAAGTGGTTAAACCGTCGATCTTTACAGTAGCGCCAAATGACTTTAACATTCTTTCTGTATGATCTCTTGAAGTGTGTGGTTCAATGACCGTTGTTTTTCCTTTTTCCGATAATAATCCTGCTAATAAAATCGCAGACTTCACTTGAGCACTTGCCACAGGAGAGTGATATTCAATGGGGGTAATATTTCCACCTCGAATCGAGATCGGTGTATACTTCCCATCCATCCTCCCATCAATTTTCGCTCCCATCTTTTGAAGAGGCTTTGTTACTCGACCCATTGGTCGTTTTGCAATGGACTCGTCACCGATAATACATGCATGAAAAGGCATACCTGCTAAAATCCCAAGCATTAAACGAGTAGTCGTTCCTGAATTCCCTACATCTAATATTTCAACTGGCTCTGTCATACCTTCTTTTCCTTTGCCATGAACGATAACTTCCTTGTTATTAACTTCAATATCCACACCCATCTTTTGAAAACAGGAAATTGTACTTAAACAGTCTTCTCCTAATAAAAAGCGATGAATGGTTGTTGTTCCTTTCGCTAAGGAACCGAACATAATCGCCCGATGAGAAATGGATTTATCACCTGGTACTTCAATTTGCCCCGCTAATTGTGAAACGCTTAATAATTTCTTCATCTATTCTACTCCCTATTTTGCAATGTACGTTTGATATGGTGTATGTTTTTCAATGCAATCCTTGCCTTGTATACAATCGTATTCTGTCTGAAATGTAATTTGTAAAACACCAAAAATATCTTCCCTAGTTTCAATAATCCTTATATTCGTTATACTAATCTTTTCTTTCGCAAGATAATAAGTAATTTCAGATATAACTCCAGGGTTATCTGGAACGTCTATGTATAAATCATGAAAGGAAGGAATAACCCCTTTTTGTTTTTCAGGTAGCCCATCTCGAAATTGTTTTGCATCAGAGAAAAACTCATAAATCCCTTTTGCATCCTCTTTTTGTACCATACGTTGAATACGTTCCATTTCTAGTAACCACTTTGAAAAAAGATCGTTTATTACTTCTTGATTTTGTAATAAAATATCTCTCCACATCGTTGGGTTACTAGAAGCTATTCTTGTAATATCTCGAAATCCTCCAGCAGCGAACATCTTTATATCGAATAGATTTTCTTCGCTTTTCTTTGCTTGATGGACAAGACTAGAAGCAACAATATGAGGAAAGTGACTAATGACGCCAGCCATTTCATCGTGCTGCTCAGCAGACATCGTGTGAAATTTCGCTTTCGTTCCTTTTAACAATTCCATTAGTTGTTGAACGTTTTGTTTTTGCTCCTCACTATTGGTAGGAGTTAATATATAAAAAGCATTTTCAAATAAGTGACTTCGGGCAGCTTCCACTCCTGATTTATGAGACCCTGCCATCGGATGTCCACCTATAAAACAGATAGGATGAGGTAATATTTCCCTTGCTTTTTCTACTATATATCTCTTCGTACTTCCAACATCTGTGATGATGACTCCTTTTTGCAATGGGATATCACGAATCTCATATAAAATGTCGATTGTTTTTTGAACCGGCGTCGAAATGATAATAACATTTGCCTGTTTTGCACCTTCCTCAATGGTTGATACAGACTGGTCGACCACTTTTATCGTTCTTGCTTTATTTCTCGTCTGTTCATTAATGTCAAAACCAATCACGTTCATAAAAGGATGATGCTTTTTAATATTTAACGCAATGGAACCCCCAATAAGTCCCAACCCAATGATAAAAACGTTTTTCATGATGACCACCTATTATATTAATCACTATTTTTTTGTGAAAGAATTTCTTCTAATACTTTTATGATCTCTTCGTTCTGCTCCTTTGTTCCAAATGTAATTCGTAAAGAAGTATTAAATCCAAGTGCTTTTCCTGAACGAACAATATAGCCTTGCTCTAATAGGGCTTGAAATAATTCATCGCTATCTCGTTTGAAATCGATTAAAATAAAGTTCCCTTCTGTTTCACAATAAGAAAGATGATTCCGACTACAAAAATCATAAAACCTTTGTTTTTCTATCCTATTTTTTTTAGTACAGCTTTGGATAAATGACTGATCGAGCAAAGCTTGTTTAGCTGCAACTTGTGCTAAACGATTCGTGTTAAATGGCTCTCTTGTCGGTTCAATCGCTTGTATAATATTAGCATGACCAATTCCATAACCAATTCTTAAAGCAGCTAGTCCATAAGCCTTTGAAAAAGTGCGTAATATAAATAAGTTGTCAAACTCTTCTAATAAAGAAAGCGTATTTGGATAGTCCTCCACTTGTACATATTCATAATAAGCTTCATCCACAACAACAAGAACATGGGAAGGGATTTTCTTTAAAGTCGATTTTAATTTATCTTCATTTACATAAGTTCCAGTTGGATTATTTGGAGAACATATCCAAAATATTTTTGTGTTTTCGTCAATTTGATCGACCATTTTTTTCAAATCATGATCCCCATCCTTTAAAGGGACCTCTCTTATTTCTGCTCCCTCAATTACTGAATTATGTTTATATTGAGGGAATGTTGGTGTAGCCATAACTGTATTAAACCCTTCCTGTAATAATGACCGACAAAGGATTTGGACAACTTCATCTGAACCATTACCGAAAATTAACTTTCCTTCTTCAATATGCAAATAATTAGCTAGTGATCTTCGTAAATCTGCACTATAACCATCTGGATAAATGGCCAATAGGTTCACTTCATCCATTATCGCTTCCCTCACTTTAGGAGAACACCCATAAGGATTTTCGTTGGAAGCCAGCTTAACCACTTTATCAAGATGAAGCTCCCTTTTCACCTCTTCTATCGGTTTTCCAGGCTTATAAGGAGTAAGAGACTTTAATTGTTGTTTAATTTCCATTTCCTCACCTCGGTCATCTTGTTATCTATATGTTTGTTATAGATATTATACTTTATGTTGAAGGTTCGAATTCCCCAATAATTGTAGTAAATATTGATCAAATATTTGTTTTGATTCAGCGCTCCACTCATGATCTTTCACTAATTGTTCTATTTTATTAATTATGGCACTTCCTACAATAACTCCATCACAAACGTTTTGAAATAGTTGCACTTGTTCTCTTGTTGAAATACCAAAGCCTACAACAACCGGAATATCACTCTTTTCTTTTACTTTTTCAACAAACGAAAGAACAGACTGATCAAATTCTTTTCTTTCTCCAGTAACTCCTAATGAAGATACACAATAAAGAAAGCCTTGTGCTTGAGAAACAATTTTCTCTAACCGATTCATTGAAGTCGGTGCTAATAATGAAATAAAAGTAATTGAATTTTCTTGACAATTTGCTCTCAAGGCTTCACTTTCTTCAAAAGGTAAATCAGGAATAAGGAGACCTTCAATAGCATTTTCCTTCATTAAAGCAAAGAAGTTTTGATTCCCTAATTGTAACACAGGGTTATAATAGGTAAAAAGAATGATCGGGATGGTCAATCCTGCTTTTTTCATTTTCCGTGCTAAACACATGGCACTTATAATCGACATCCCTCTTTTTAATGACCGACTAGCTGCCCGTTGAATAGTAGGACCATCTGCTAAAGGGTCAGAATATGGAACGCCTAACTCTAAAGCAGAAGCACCAGCTTTTTGCAGTGAGAGCGCGATGTCAATTGTAGCTATTTCAGACGGATCTCCAGCGACAATATAAGGAATAAATAAAGGTTTATCTGATTGAATTAATAGCTCATTCCTTTTACTCATGACCCGTCCTCAACTCCTTCATTAATGTATGAACATCTTTATCGCCTCTACCCGATAAACATACTAATATCGATTGACCCTTTGGAAGCCGCTTTGCTAACTTTATAACCTTTGCAATAGCATGAGCAGACTCAATGGCACATAATATGCCCTCCGTTTTCGCCAATAATAATAAAGCTTCAAGCGCCTCTTGATCGGTCACACTATCGTATTCGACTCGGTTTATACTTGCTAAATAAGCATGCTCTGGTCCAACTCCAGGATAATCTAACCCAGCAGATATTGAATACGGTTCGCTAATTTGTCCAAATTCATCTTGAAGCAAATACGTTAGTGATCCGTGAATAACTCCTTTTGATCCTTTTGTAATTGTTGCGGCATGGAATGCCGTGTTTATTCCTTTGCCTGCTGCTTCAACTCCATATAGTGGAACATCAGTATCAACAAATGATGTGAACATTCCTATTGCATTGCTACCCCCGCCAACACAGGCAACAACGGCATTTGGAAGTTTACCGACAACCTCCACAAATTGCTCCTTTGCTTCTTCTCCAATAACCTTTTGAAACTCCCTTACCATATAAGGATATGGGTGAGGTCCAACTACAGAACCTATCATGTAAAAATGATCTTGACAATTTGCCACCCAGTAGCGAATTGCTTCATTTGTTGCGTCTTTTAACGTCTTGTTTCCACTTGAAACAGGAACCACTTCTGCTCCTAATAATTCCATACGAAAGACATTTAACTGTTGCCTTTCGATATCTTCTTCTCCCATAAACACTTTACATTCCATATTAAACTTTGCCGCTACAGTAGCAGCTGCTACTCCGTGTTGGCCTGCTCCTGTTTCTGCGATGATTTTTGTTTTCCCCATTTTTTTTGCTAATAAAGCTTGACCAATGGCATTGTTTATCTTATGTGCCCCCGTATGAGTTAAATCCTCTCTTTTTAAAAAGATATTTGCCCCATCAAGTTGGGTTGTTAAATGATCCGCAAAGGTTAATGATGTAGGTCTACCCGTATATTCTTTTAACAACCTATTATATTCACTTTTAAACTTCGGGTCTTGCAATGCCTCTTTTAACGCTTTCTCAATTTCATAAAGGGGTTCAATTAATGTCTCAGGAACAAATTTACCTCCAAATTCACCGAACTTTCCTCTTTTCGTTGGGACACTATACATCAGTTCATCAACCTCTCTTCTAAAGCTTTTATACTTCTCATACTCTTCTGACTCTTCTCTTCTATACCACTCGCTAGGTCGATCCCGTATGGCTGATAAGATAATAATTGTTTAATATTCCCTTCATTTATCCCACCAGCAATAAAATAAGGTTTACCTTTAAATTCCATAAACTGTTTAATAAATGGGACAGCTCGCCAATCAAAACGAGTCCCTGTCCCCCCCCACATTCCATCTACTTTACTATCGACTACAAACGCTTGAACATATTGATGGAATTGGTCGATTTCTATTTGTAGTTCCTCATTAAAATGGAGTGCTTTCCATAATGTGATTTTTGGATAACGTCCCTTTAATTGTTTTACAAACGACAAACTTTCTTTTCCATGTAGTTGAATAACATCTAAGGGCACATAAGAAAAAACTGTTTCAATTTCACCAATCGTTGGATTTACAAAAACCCCAACAATCTTCTTGCTGCGAAGATCAACTTGGTTAATCCAGTTAACGACATCCTTTGCTTCGACCTTCCTTTTACTTTCAGAAAACACAAAACCGATGTAGTTTGCTTTTGACTGAACAACCTTCTGTAAATCTTCTAAACTCGTATTCCCGCAATATTTTATCATTGGATGAATGGTGTTCATTCTCCAAATAACCTCTTAATAGCCTCTTGTTGGTTGGAAGAACGCATCAGTGATTCTCCGACTAGGACGCCATCCGCACCGAGCGATTTCACATAACCAATATGGTCAGGGGTAAAAATTCCACTTTCACTGATGACCAATGTTTCTTTTGGTATTTGAACAATTATATTTTCTGTATGCTTAACGTTTGTTTGAAATGTTGTTAAATCTCGATTGTTAACACCTACAATTTCAGGTTGAAATAAATCTAAGATTCTTAACAACGTTTCGTCTGAGTGCACTTCAACAATCACATCTAATTCATTTTCATATGCTTTTTGATAAAAATGGTGAAGCTTTGAAGGAGGCAAGACTTCTCCAATCAATAAAATGGCATCTGCTCCAATCCTTACAGATTCCTCAATTTGTTTCTCGTCAATAATAAAATCTTTTCTTAGCACTGGTAATTTCACATGTCGTTTCACTAGTTCAATGTAACTTTTCTTCCCGTGAAAGAAACGTTCATCCGTTAAAATCGATAAACAATCTGCTCTCCCATTAAGGTATTGCTTGGCAACCATAATGGGATCTGCTGTTTCATTGATCACCCCTTTGGACGGGCTTGCTCTTTTAATTTCAGCAATTAGAGCAAGGGATCGTTTAGGTTTCTCTAAAGCACTCTTAAATGAATAACGAGGGACACTAGCTTGTTTTGGGAGCATCATAGATTCAATTTCTTTTTTCTTATGTTGAATAATTTGATCAAGCATACTCCCTCTCCTTTTGAAGATTTTTTAATTGTTGATACGCTTTTCCGCTTTCAATTGTATAGATTGCCCTGTCAATTCCATCCTTTAAGCTGGCTACCTTTCCAGATACATATATAGCAGCTCCTGCATTCATCGCAACAATCTGTTTAGCACTATTGTTTGCCTTCCCTAAAAATATTTGTTTAATAAGGGATGCACTTTCAGCTGTTGAGTCCACCTTCAGATCATCGATTTCTCCTTTTGTTAAACCAACATCTTCTGGGCTTAAAGTATAGCGTGATATTTTTTCATTCTTTAATTCCACGATATCTGTTGGTGCTGAAATTGATATTTCATCAAGTCCATCTTGTCCCGTAACAATTAGTACATGACTAGAACCTAGTTCTTTAAAGACGTGAGCTAATTTCTCAGCATAGCTTGTTGAAAATACACCAACTACTTGTCGTTTCGCATTAGCTGGATTTGCTAAAGGACCTAAAAGATTAAAAACAGTTCGAAAACCAAGACTTTTTCTTACCTGTGCCACATTTTTCATTGAAGAATGATAGTAAGGGGCAAACAAAAATGACATGTTGTTTTTAGACAAGGATTCTTTTACCTCTTTAATGGTAGATTGAATTGGAATAGCTAATTGTTCTAACACATCTGCACTTCCACTTTTAGAAGAAATAGCTCGATTTCCATGCTTCGCAATAATAATACCACTAGCAGAACTGACAATCGCTGCAGCAGTAGAAATATTAAAGGTTGATTTTCCATCTCCACCTGTCCCACACGTATCCACTACATCATCAATTCCTCTAATTTTTAACATGTGGGCTCGCATAGCGGTTGCAAATCCAACCATTTCTTCCACTGTTTCACCTCTTAAACGCATCATAGACAATAAACTTGCTACTTGGCTTTCACAAAAATCACCAAGTAACATTTGATTCATCACTTCTATCGCCTGTTCCTTTGAAAGGGAATTACCTTCCACTACATAGTTTAAAATGTTTTTCACTGTACACTCACCTCACATAGCAAGTCACATTGCTCTGCTAGCTTGATCGCAAAAATGAGTGCACTAGCTTTGTTACGTGTTTCTTTCCATTCATTTTCTGGTATTGAATCAGCTACGATTCCCGCTCCTGCTTGAATATAGGCTTTATTTTCTTTAAGTCTAATTGTACGAATCGTAATGCAAGAATCAATATTGCCATCATAGCCGATATAAGCCATCGCACCTGCATAACTTTGCCTAGCCGTTGGTTCTAGTTCATTTAAGATTTGCATGGCTCGGATTTTAGGAGCACCGGATACAGTGCCTGCTGGGAATGCTTCGGTTAAGGCATCAACAGGATGTATGTCCTCTCTTCTTTTCCCTGTCACTTTGGAAATCATATGCATTACATGAGAAAAATAAACAATCTCTTTTTGAATAGGAGTTTGCACCGTTCCATATTGGCTCACTCTTCCTAAGTCATTTCTTGCTAAATCCACTAACATATGATGCTCTGCTAATTCTTTTGAATCTTCTTTCAGCTGATTGGCAATTACTTGATCTTCTTTTGCTGTTTCTCCCCTTCGCCGTGTCCCCGCAATAGGATGAATTTCTAGTTCATCTCCTATGACATTGATTAATCTTTCAGGAGAGCTTCCAATGAGTTCTTCTGTTTTCCCTTTATAATAAAATAAATAAGGAGACGGATTAATCATTCGTAATACACGATATAGTGTGAACGCAGTGAATTTAACTTCCAGTTCAAAGCGTTGTGATAATACAGCTTGAAATATATCTCCAGCACGAATGTATTCTTTAATTTGCTCCACATCTTCTACAAACTTAGATTTTGAATAATTGGAAGAAACATTTGTAAACAAATCTTCATTGTTTACTTTATTTTCAAATTGAATAGGAGAGAGTACTTGAGTGTTTGTCAACAACTTTGCTTTTAGCTTCGTTAATTGCTGAATAGAATGATCATATTTTTCTTTTAGATCGCCCTTTACTTCGACATATTTGATAAAATGCACTTTCTGTCTCCGTTGGTCTATCGCAATGACGAACTCACAAATCACGAGTTCAACCGATGAATCTGCTTTTTTTTCTGGATGGCTGACCATTTTCTCAAACATGTGAACCGCATCATACCCGATTGTCCCTACGGCTCCTCCTTTAAACGGAGCATCAATATCGGCCACTTTGACTTTTAAACGATTCGTCAATTGCTGCATTAAATCACTTAACGAAGAATTTTTTTCAATCATGTTATCCGCTTTGTCTTTCGCGACAAACAAACCATGACATTCTTCGACATAATATTGTGGGCTTATGCCAATAAAAGAAAAACGAGACCAAGGTGATTCCTCATCAAAGCTTTCTAAAAAGTATACCGCCTGTTCTTTGAACAGATGAAAGATTTGTAATGGCGTAAGTTGGTCTACAAACATACTCTCTACAATTGGAATGGTATTAAACTTGTTGGCATCTTCACAAAACTGTGAAAAAAGAGGGTTCATTTTGCTTCACTCCTTTTATAGAATGAGCAAAGTGAGGTTGTGTATAGAGGAAAACTCTTTTACCTATATAAAAATATGGCAAAAATAAGTCATGGCACTATTTAATCATACCAATTGACTTTGACTCCACTTTAATCAACAAGACCTCGACTATGCTATTCTCATTCTAAACTAATAAATTTCTCTATGAGGCTATTCAAACCAAATGGTTTGAACAACCTACTACTAAACTGAACTAATCTAATTGATAAAAATGTTGTTTACTTATTGCTTATAGACACTTTATTATATGCCACCTTATTTGTCAATAAGATCGGGTCTTAAGCCTACTGCCTCTTTTAAATATACATGATGAATATCCACTTGATCCATTGTTGTATTTATATGCATCATCATTCTAATACACATCGGCATGCTATCTTTTACATCGATTTCCTTCATGCACATTACTGGAACAAATTGATATCCTTCTAGTTGCCTGAGTGCTTTTGCAGGGAAAGAAGCAGATAAATCAGACGTAACAGAAATAAACAGAGATGCAACTTGCTCTGACTGAATGTTGTTAAGCTTTATCATTTCCTTTAATAAATTCATGGATGCCTCTGTTATTTGCTTCTCCTCATTTCGATCAACGGTAGTAGCTCCTCTTATCCCTCTAACAATCATTTCTTTCCCTCCTGCCTCCAAATATTTAAGTAACTCATGAGTTCTTCTTTAGTAAAATCTTTTATAAATGGATGACCTATTCGGTCAAGTAAAACCATCTTTATATAATCATCCGTCGACTTTTTATCTTGTTTCATCTTTTCAACAAACGTTTCAGTAGAAATCGTAGAGTCAATGGTGGATTGGTAGCCCATTTGTGTCATCCAATTCAATAATTGTAGGTAATGTAATGATTTTTCACTTATATTTTCACTCAACCATAAAGCGAACATCATTCCAGTTGCAACAGCCGAACCATGGGTTACTTTTCCATATCCATACAAAGATTCAATCGCATGACCTAACGTATGGCCAAAATTCAAATAAGCTCGAACACCCTTTTCTTGTTCATCATCCTTTACTATTTTCGCTTTAATTTTAATTCCTTTTGAAATGATTTTTTTGATAAACGAATCTGATAAGTCCTCAACTTTTTGCACGTTCTTTTGAAGTTCCATTAGAAAATCAGGATCATCGATAAACCCGTATTTGATAACTTCTGCCAAGCCACTTAACCATTGTTTATGGGAGAGAGTTTTTAAAAAGCTCGTTTCAAAAAACACTGCGTTTGGCTGATAAAAAGCACCGATTAAATTTTTTCCTAACGGATGGTTTATCGCCACTTTCCCTCCGATTGCACTATCATGGGCAAGAAGCGTAGTTGGGATTTGGATATAAGGGATACCACGCATGTAAGTAGACGCAATAAACCCGGTTAAGTCACCAACAACCCCACCACCAAATGCCAATATTAATGACTTTCGGTTTAACCCTTTCTCCAAAGCAAATGTAATTCCATCATAGTATTGTTGAAACGATTTAGATGATTCACCACTCGGGACTATATACGTGAAGACCTCTTTAAAGTGAGGTTGCAATATAGATATTAGTTGATCATAGTGATAACTGTAGACATTTTCGTCCACATAAATTAGGACTTTCTCTGTTCGATTTACTACTTCTTTTATTACTTCTGGAAAAGTCGCTAAGATGTCCTGACCAATGAGAACAGGATAGCTTTTACTAGTCGCATGTACCCAGATTCTTTCCATTAAAACTTCCTCGTATAGGCAGAAAATTGATCTAAATCTTTTTTAATAAAATCCATTTGATCCCTTCCAAATTGCTCAAGGATGGCATGTGCGAGTTCCCAAGCAACCACAGACTCAGCCACGACACTCGCAGCAGGAACTGCACAACTATCTGAACGTTCAATACTTGCTGCAAATGTTTCTTTTGTTTCAATATCAACACTATTCAGCGGCTTATATAAGGTTGGTATAGGCTTCATTACTCCTCTAACCACGACAGGCATTCCAGTCGTCATACCTCCTTCAAAGCCTCCTAAATGATTGGTTTTACGAGTATAGCCATTAATCTCATCCCAGATAATTTCATCATGGACTTTACTTCCATATGTATGCGCGGCATCAAATCCAATTCCAAACTCAACACCTTTAAAAGCATTTATACTAACAATTGCTTGATCTATTTTTGCATCGAGTTTTTTATCATAATGTACGTAGCTTCCTAATCCAGGAGGTAACCCTTCAACAATAACCTCCACAATTCCTCCAATTGAATCTCCATTTTCCTTTGCCTGATCAATTTGATTCATCATTGTTTTTTCAATCTCTTGATCAAAACAGCGAACAGGAGATTGTTCAGTTACAGACTTTAGTTGTTGTAAAGAGGAATAGGCTTTATTTTTCGCTTTGATTCCACCAATTTCTATCACATGTCCTGCAACGTCGATATTTAGCTCCTTCAAAATCTTTTTAGCAACTGCCCCCGCTGCAACACGGATCGTCGTCTCACGTGCAGATGATCTTTCTAACACATTTCTGATATCGCGATGTCCATACTTCATGGCTCCATTCAAGTCTGCATGACCTGGCCTTGGTCTAGAAATTTTTCTCTTTATATTATTCTCTTGCTCTTCAGAAATAGGCTCAATTGCCATAATATTGGTCCAGTGTTTCCAATCGTTGTTTTCAACTACTAGCGTAATAGGTGAACCTAGCGTACGACCATGTCTGACTCCACTTTTTATTTGCACGGTGTCTTTTTCAATTTGCATCCTTCTTCCTCGACCATACCCTTTTTGCCTTCTTTGAAGCTCCACATTTATATCATCTACTGATAAAGATAAACCAGCAGGTACTCCTTCTAAAATCGCTGTTAATTGAGGACCATGCGATTCACCAGCTGTTAAATATCTCATATTACAGCTCCTCCTTCATTACTTTAAAGCTTTTATGTAAAACTATATCATGAACATTACCTAATTGGGTAGTAAATTTATTAATATTTTTGATAAAAAAATGTTTCGATTGTGTGAAGGTCATATTGACTAGGGGAAAAAATTTGTTCTGTACTTCCTACAAATAGAATACCTTCCTTATTTAAAGAGCTGCTAAACCGTTTGTATAATTCTACCTTTGCTTGTTCAGTAAAATAAATCAAAACGTTCCGACAAACAAGAAAGTCTACTTGTTTTTCAAAGGAATCTGCTAGAAGATTATGTTTTTTAAATTCTACACACTTTTTTATATCATCATGAATGAAAAACTGATCCTCCACCTTGGTAAAATGCTTTTGAATCATATCATTTGAAGTCTCTTGCAATGACAATTCAGAATACACCCCTGTTTTCGCTTTCTCAAGCATACGATCGTCAATATCTGTAGCTACAATGTTCACTTTTGAAAGGGGCAAATGCTTCGAAAGAATCATCGCAATCGTATAAGGTTCCTCCCCACTAGAACAAGCGGCACTCCATACTTTTAAGCTTTCCTTTTTATTTAATAAAGGGGGAAGAATATTTTTCTCAAAAATATCCCACCTATTTTTATTTCGAAAAAATTGGGAAACATTGATTGTAATTCGATCAAGAAATTCTTGCTTCAAGTGTTGATCCTGCTTTAATGCCCAAAAATATTGATCAAAGCTTTCAAATCCTCGTTTCATAAAAAGGGACGTTAATCTCCTTTTCATTTGTCCTTCTTTATACAAAAACAAATCTATTCCCATCGTTTTTTTAATATTTGCGATAAATTGTTGATATGATTTTTCCTCCATATATAGTTTTCCTTTCAGTCCAAATTGATACATAGAAAAGCGTAAGCGTCCTGCTAGCGACGAAGGGGAAAAATGATCGTCAAACTCCTGTGACTAACGGTGACGCTAACACATCGTGTACGTCGGGGTCGCTGGACCCTAGAACTCGATAAATCAGAATATTCTAAATAATGTATGTTTCAGCATAAAAAATATTCTATATAGCACCCTTTATGCACTACAATTGTATCACAGTTTGTTATATACTCTGATGCAGAACAAAATCACAAAATAAAAAAAGTGCTACTAAAGAAGCAATATCACTTCTTTAGTAGCACTTTTTTGTAAAATTAATAAATCCAATGGTTTAAAGAAGAATCATACGATATAAGTTCATCTTCTTTGAAGAATAAGCCAATTTCTCTTTCAGCACTTTCAAGAGAATCTGAACCATGGATAATATTTTTTCCAACAAACATACCGTAGTCACCGCGGATTGTTCCAGGTAATGCTTCTTTCGGGTTTGTTTTCCCCATCATTTGTCTAGCAACCTCAATTACATGATCTCCTTGCCAAACCATGGCAAATACCGGCCCTGAAGTAATAAAGTCCACCAGTTCTCCGAAGAAAGGTTTCCCTTCATGCTCACCATAATGCTTCTCTGCTAAAGAAGTTGGAATTTGCATGAGCTTTGCACCTACTAATTGAAATCCTTTTTTTTCAAACTTGGCAACAATTTCCCCAATTAATTGACGTTGCACTCCATCTGGCTTGACCATTAAAAATGTTTTCTCCATCGTTTCTCCACCCCATCTTCTTATGTATAAAACAAATCATACAAAGTAAATCTTACCATCATTAAAGCGTTTTCGCAATTCAAATCCGGTACTATCTCTTATTTAAAGGGGAGTATTTGAGTGAGAAATATGAATTAAACACCTCAAAAATCAGAGGTGAATGGTTCCTAGTACAATAAACTCTGTCTTAAAACTTTCTCTTACCAATATAGTTCGCAATCTCTTCAAGCTTTATTTTATGTTCTCCATCTGGTAACTTATCTAATATATTTAAAGCTTTATGTAAATAACGATTACTTAATTCAAAGGATTGATCGATGGCTGGACTTTTTCTTATTTCTTTAATAATATTTGTCATCTCATTAGCAGGGGTATCTTTATTGATCTTTTTAATTCGACCTGACAGTTTAGGGTCATGTAAAGAATATAGAACGGGTAATGTTATATTCCCTTGAAGAAGATCACTTCCTACTGGTTTCCCTAGCTTTTTTTCAGATGAAGTAAAGTCCAGAATATCATCAATAATTTGATATGACATGCCAATATAATAACCAAACCAAAATAACCTTTGATGAGTAACATCATCAACTTCTGTAGATATGGCCCCTAGTTGACAACTTGTCGCAATTAGTAATGCTGTTTTTCTTTTAATCCTTTGCAAATATTGACGTAAGTTTTGATCAACATTAAATTTATCTTTTATTTGTTCAATCTCTCCTAAACATACTTCAACGATAGTTTTAGACAAAAGTTTGTGGGCAAGTGGGTTATCTAAAAATGTAATCATTTCAAGTGAACGTGCAAACAGAAAATCTCCAGTATACATCGCAATCCGATTGTCCCATTTTTCCTTTATGGTTGGCTTGCCTCTCCTTAGCTTCGCATCATCAATGACATCGTCATGTACAAGAGAAGCCATATGAATTAATTCAAGTGAAACAGCCACTCGTTTAACCCTTTTAATATCGTAGTCACCAAACATACTGGATAGCATAACGAAAACAGGACGAATTCGCTTTCCTCCTGCTTGAAGAAGATGTAGCCCTGCTTCACTCAATAATGGATATTCAGATTGAATGGTTCTCTCTAATTCAGATTCTATTTCTTTAAGATCATTTTTTATAAACGAAAAAACAGCATTAAGCTTCATTCTGTTTCACCTAGATTTCAAAATATCTTCTATTTTTTCTCGCCTTGAGGAATCATATTTTTCATTAATTTTTTTCAGGTTTAATTCCTAAATGCATGGCTGCAACTCCACCAGTAAACGATTTTACTTGGACGTGTTGAAGACCTGCTTGCTCAAACATAAATTTTAATTTTTTCATATCTGGAAAGTCTTTCGCGGACTCTTGAAGCCATGAATACTCTTCATAACTACCAGCAAATATTTTTCCA
Organism: Bacillus carboniphilus; assembly: GCF_020524035.2. NCBI lineage: Bacteria > Bacillati > Bacillota > Bacilli > Caryophanales > Bacillaceae > Bacillus > Bacillus carboniphilus. Next base: position 1,238,096 of record NZ_CP129013.1, read on the forward strand.
AAAAAAGGCATTAAATGACGAAAATAAAACTGGTACCCTTGTTTGAATCCAATCATTGTTGGTTGAGAAGTTTCTAAACATACAACTTTTCCCCCAGGTTTAACTACACGAGTCATCTCCTGTAAAACTTGATTATAATCTGGAACATTTCGAAGACCAAAACCAATCGTTACGTAATCAAAGCTGTTATCGTCAAAGGGAAGATTCATAGCATTTCCATGAATGAGTTCAATATAATCTAACTGCTCATGTTTGACTTTTTCTTGGCCTATTTGCAGCATATTTTCACTAAAATCGAGCCCAACTACTCTCCCCTTATTACCGACAGCTTCTGCCAAACGAATAGTCCAATCGGCAGTCCCGCAACATACATCTAAACAATGACTTGCTTCTTTAACAGCCATATGCTTCATCGTCTCTTCCCGCCATTTTATGTGACGCTTGAAGCTTATGATGGAATTCATTTTATCATAATTTTTATAAATCTTTTCAAAAACATCATGGACACGTTCTTCTTTAGCCTTTGGCAATTTACTCATCCTCTACCGCTGTATTTAAAATATATTTAGGATGTGAGGTTTCACTATTAATTAAACTTTCTATTCGGTTTACTAATTGGTTTTTATAATGTGTGTGAAATCCTACTTGGGAATGGTCTAAATTACTAAGTGATTTTATTAGTATAGATTGATTAAATTTACTATGGTCTAAAATTGAGTGATCCAGTCCAAAAAGTGAAGGTAATTGTAAATTTAGTTTTTTATACATCAAAAAGGATTCTGCAAGCTGTACCCAAGAAGAACAATTATAATAGCTAAACAAATGTTTATATAAAGAGGATTCCACAATTGTTAGACTTATTATTTCACCTTGATTTCCTTCATAAATTCGCATCTTATGCTCATTAATTTCTTTAATAGCTCTAGCCAAGGTTCGAACTAAGCTAATATCATCTATTTGAGACAGGAGTTGGTAGTATAATCCACTATAAAAATCCCCAGCAAGGACTGTTAACTGTCTTTGAACTAGTTGTTCTTGACTTGTTATTTTATCGCTGGTCACCTGTTCGTGGGTATCTAGAGCAATTTGCACTAACAGAGTTGTAATAACATATGTATGTTTCTGTTTAACTGTAAGGTCTGGTAAACCTTCAAAGAATGCTAATAATAATAATAATTTATCTTCATCAATTTCAGGTTGTTGAATATACTTCAACAAATATGAATGAGAAAGATGATCTTTTAGGCTTTGTCGTATATTTGTTTTATTTAAAGTATATTCTTGCAATCATGATCACCCTTGTCTTGTACATACTATTATTCCCTTGAAAGGTCGAAGATTATTATACCATAGAATGATACATTTTTGGGTAGGGGTACTCATCTTAAATAGACCCTTGTAAATAAGTAATAAATCCATATAAGAGGTTGTTCAAAAAATCCTAAAAAAATGTCGGTTGAATAACATTGTTGGTTTGCTTTTCCGCTCCTTCGACGCACACGAGGTGCTAGCGCAGGCGTTAACCACACGATGTGGTTGTTCTTAGCCTGTGATCCTCCACCTGTACGTACACTGTGAGTGCTTCGATGCCCAGGACGGGCTAGCGCGGGCGTTGTCACAGGACGTGGCAGAACTTAGCCCGTGTTCCTTTAGCAAACCGCCTCGTTCTTGTCTAGCTTCAACCCTTACACCCTCGAGGTCATAAGTCACTGAGAACAAAAGATAAAGAACATCTTTCTTATCTCCGCGCCTTATGCTTGTCGGGTGTGAGTAAAGGGTTTCAGCTTTTCTATTCAGCGTCCTTTTTCCCCTACTTTTTGAACACGCACTATAATGTCAGTGTGAATTCTTGATTAAACTTCAAACTTTTTTAAATCCTTGGAGAGTTTAGTGTTGGAGGAAGTTCCTAAACAGAAATAAAAGCAGGGTGAGCCTGCTTATTTTCGGGAATCCGTTTCAACTTCTCCATAACTTGTTTTAATGACAGATTTCCCTCTTACTTTGATTGCTGACGTATGTTCTGTAAATTGAGCAATCATGACTTCGCCTTTGTCTAGCTTTTCAGAATGGTGGAAACGTGTATCGCTTCCCCTAGTTAAACCTATAACATTAACACCATCCTCTTGCGCTTTTATCACAACATAATCATTTCCTAATTGTTTCATTAGTTTATCAACCTTTCTGAATTAACGAAAGTACTTCACCTCTAGCTGCCTCCTGCAGCATCTTCAGTAAAAACACCTCTTACTGCAGAAGTAACTGTTTTAGACCCTGGCTTCTTCACACCTCTCATGGTCATGCACATATGTTCTGCTTCAACGATCACCATTACACCATGCGGATCAAGAGAATCTACTATGCTATCTGCAACAGTTGAGGTAATTCTTTCTTGTAACTGTGGTCGTTTTGCCACCGCTTCAACAGCCCTAGCTAATTTACTTAATCCTGTAACCTTACCCCCTTTAGGAATATAGGCAACATGAGCATGTCCAAAAAAAGGAACAAGGTGATGTTCACACATCGAATAAAAAGGGATATCCTTTACAAGGACTAATTCTTCATGATCCTCTCCGAAAATGGTCTGGAAATATTCTTTAGGATCATCTCTGAGTCCTGAGAAAACTTCTTCATACATTTTTGCTACTCTTTTTGGAGTATCAAGTAAACCTTCTCTATTGGGATCTTCTCCGATTGCTTCAAGAATTAATTTAATTGCAGATTCAATTTGTTGTATATCAATTTGTTTCATTAGCTTCCTCCTGGAACTACTTCGTTTGTTCAGATTCTAGCATATATTAAAAAAGAAAAGCAAAAGATTGCCCACTTTATGAATGTATCTGTTTAAAAGAGGACAAAGGGATTTAAAAATTCTTTGCATTTTAAAAGCCCCATAGTTGGGGCTTTTATAGAGAAGTATTATATATATGTAATGTACAACTATATCATGCACATTTTTGTATGCATGTAAATAATACAATTACTTTCCAGCTACAGCATCCTTAAGAGTTTACCAGGTTTAAAAGCAGGTACCTTGCTAGCTGGGATTTCAATTTCTTCCCCAGTTTGTGGATTACGTCCTTTACGAGCAGCCACGTTCACGTACTTCGAAATTACCAAACCCAATTAATTGGATTTTATCACCATCTTTTAATGTATCAAGAATCGTATCGAATACCGCATCCACAGCTTTAGTTGCATCTTTTTTAGATAACTCACTTGCTTCTGCCACTGCATTTATAAGTTCTGTTTTATTCATTCCTTTCACCTCCTCCCAAAGGATTGTACACTATTGTCATTTTTACACACTTTAAACGGATTGTATACTAGTAAACAACAATTTTTACGTTTTTATACGGAATATCCTGATTGTTTTAATCCGTCAGTAAATATTACCTAATCCTTTAAAAAATATCAACATATTTTTAAAGAAGGTAGGATTTCTTGTATCAAGGTATTTATGACCAATCTAGAGAAGAATTTCTGATAGTAGATTAACACATTACACCCTTTAGAATCAAGGTTATTCCGCTTTTAAACCAATAATAACATTGATTTTGTTCTTTTTTAACCAAAATAAATGCGAAAAAGAAATTTCAAACATTTCTTTTTCGCATTTATTATAAACGTTCGTCCTTTAAAGAATAATCGCAATTAATCCTCCGGACCCTTCATTAATGATTCTTTCGAGAGTTTCTTTCAGTTTGTACCTAGCGTTTTCTGGCATTAAGGATAGTTTAGCTTGAATTCCCTCTCTAACTAGACTACTTAATGAACGCCCAAATATATCTGAATTCCAGATGGATAAAGGATCATCTTCAAAATCTTGCATTAAATATCGAACAAGCTCTTCACTTTGTTTTTCAGTCCCAATTATCGGAGCAAACTCACTTTCCACGTCTACTTTAATCATATGAATGGAAGGGGCTACAGCCCTCAATCGAACCCCAAAACGTGATCCTTGACGAATAATTTCAGGCTCTTCTAAGCTCATATCTTGAAGAGCAGGTGCCGCAACGCCATAACCCGTTTGTTTAACCATTTTAAGTGCATCTGCAACATGATCATATTCAGATTTAGCATGAGAAAAGTCTTGCATAAGCTGAAGTAAATGATCTTTTCCACGAATTTCAACACCAACAACTTCTTTTAATATTTGATCATATAGATCATCTGGTGCAAACAAATCAATTTCTGCGATCCCTTGCCCCATTTCAATACCAGCTAAAGATGCCCGACTGATAAAATCATACTCACCAAAATAACTCACAACCCTGTCAACATCACGAAGCCTTTTAATATCCTTAACAGTATCTTGAACGGAGTCTTGGAAGCTCTCCCTTAACCAATGTTCCTCTTTTAATACCATCACCCAACTAGGCAAATTCACATTAACTTCTAATACAGGGAATTCAAAAAGTGCTTCTCGTAAAACATTGATTACATCTGATTCTCTCATGCTTTCTACGCTAATTGCTAAAACAGGAATATCATATTTTTCATTCAATTCTCGTCTTAATGCTTCTGTCTCTGAATGATAAGGGTGAACAGTATTAATTATCATGATAAAAGGTTTCCCAACTTCTTTTAACTCTTCAATCACTCGTTCTTCTGCTGCTACATAGTCACTTCTTGGAATATCGCCAATTGTCCCATCTGTTGTGACAACAACGCCAATTGTTGAATGCTCTTGTATTACTTTTCTTGTACCAATTTCTGCCGCTTCATTAAATGGGATCGGTTCTTCATACCAAGGTGTATTAATCATCCTAGGTCCATTTTCATCTTCATATCCTTTAGCACCAGGAACTGTGTATCCTACACAATCGACCATACGAATATTTACATTTAGACCATCGTCAACATGAACATTTGCAGCTTGATTTGGAACAAATTTAGGCTCTGTCGTCATTATGGTTTTACCAGCAGCACTTTGAGGGAGTTCATCTTGAGCCCTTGTTTTATCTGCCTCTGTCGTAATATTAGGAATCACTACTAACTCCATAAATTTCTTTATAAACGTCGATTTACCTGTTCGAACTGCCCCAACAACTCCAAGATAAATATCGCCTCCCGTTCGTTCAGCAATATCTTTGAAAATATCTACCTTTTCCAAAAGATCCCCTCCCGACCTCTTAGTTCTTTTATTGATTTGATTAATCCATTTAAGTATGTGTTCAAAAAGGAACTATAAGTAATATCCTACTCTTGAACAACCTCTTTTAGTTAGGACATTATTAATTTATGATGTTGTCCTATTTACTTATGACATAATAATTAAATTAAAAGAACCTTTCTTTTAGAATGTATTCCTAAAAGAAAGGTTCATGACTTAATTCTCAAAAAAGATTGGTTCTCCTTGCTCATTGACTGTGTAGGGCAAGGAGAAAGCAGGAACAAAAAAAGAATTTTCACTTAATATATATCGAATATCTTCGTTTTTATTTGTCCCATCCATCTGTTGAAGCTCTTGGTAAAGATCTAAAGAGTAATCTACATAAATATCGTTTGTATTTACATCAATAACTAGAGGTAAGTATTCTCCTGAGTACGGACTTTTCACTTGAGGAACCTCTTCAAAACCTAATTCTTCATAATTCAAGCGGTATACACTTCCTGATACACGTTCAGAAAAAGGATAATGACCATTCACATCTCGATATGCATCTAATCTGATTTGAATGGTATGGATTTTGTCTGCCATTCGGATGTCTACTAGTTTTACTGTCGGGTTTTCTTCCACGTCGACGAGTACATACATAAAATAGCCACCATTTTCATAAGCACTTCCTGGCGGTTCTGCCATATACTTGGGTGTAATTTTATGAAAATCTATAGGATACTTTTGGTACATATCCGTATCTGCATCTCTCGTTTTTATCGGCAAAAGTCCATTGTTGTCTAATTGATAGGAGTCTACTGCGTCTTGGACAGATGCCACTTGTGAATCATATGGAACTTGGTTTTTTTCCAATTGACTACTAGGATATAAACAACCCGATAGAAAGCAAACACTTAAAAATACAAAAAGTAGATTAATATTCTTTTTCACAATCATCACCTATCTCATCATTCATTTACTGGTCCACTGAAAACAACAAAAAATATAATGATTCCAGAAACGATTAAACATATATATCCTATAATCGTTATAACAGCTTTAAAAATCCCCTTTAACTTAAATCGACTTAAATAAACACAAAAAACAGCAATGAACATTAACCCCATCGCAATAAGTGAAATCCACATTTTCAATAGTCCTGGAGACATATCTTTCCCTCCTCTAAATTCGACAGTCATTATACCATATTTTCATTGAAAAGGATTTAAACAATTCGTGAAAATTCAAGCAAGTTCTCTTATAGTGCGTGTTCAAAAAGCAGGAGGAAAAGGACGCTGAAGAACGAGGCGACTGCTTAAAGGATCACAGGCTAAAAGCAACCACGTCGTGTGGTTAACGTCTGCGCTAGCACATCGTGTGCGCCTGAGGAGCGGAAAAGCAAACCAACCAAGTTATTCGACAGCAATTTTTCATGACTTTTTGAACAACCTCTTATATGTATATAATATTCTGAAAAAGTCAAAAAACTGAAGTAAAGAGGGGGCGATCTTTACTTCAGTACAATAATGACTAATTTTACCCATACGAACAAAACAACTCATTTTTGGCTACAAATCCACCTTCGAACACTACCATATTGGCACAAGCAACAATGCCATTTTCGATTAAGTTTATTGAAATTAATAAAGTTGATTTGTCTTATTCGTTCAGTCATTTCATTATATTCACTTTCAGCTCATTTGTGATGACTGATCCCCTAAAATATCAACAAGGTCTTCCATCTCATGCGTTTTCATTCTTGTCATTAATACTCCAACTGCATCTATTGGTTTTTCATTATTGAACAGCACTTCATATAATGCACCGGTAATTGGCATTTCAACTTCGTACTTCTTGGATAATTGATAAGCTGCCTTTGTCGTCCTTACTCCTTCCACAACCATCCCCATACTCGCTAACACTTCATCTAACTTATGACCTTTTCCTAGCATATTCCCCGCTCTCCAATTACGCGAATGAACACTCGTACATGTAACAATTAAATCCCCAATTCCTGAAAGACCTGAAAAAGTAAGTGGATTTGCTCCCATTTTCGTTCCTAAACGAGCAATTTCTGCTAATCCTCTTGTAATTATTGGGCAGCTTTCGCATTATCACCAAAACCAACTCCATCTGTTATACCGGCTGCTAATGCGATAATATTTTTTAAAGAACCACCAAGTTCAACCCCGACTAGATCTGGATTGGTGTAAACTCGAAAATGTTTATTGATAAATAAGTCTTGAACGTATTCCGAGGATTTAATATTCTTAGAAGAAGCTGTAACTGTTGTAGGGTGTCTCAAACTTACTTCTTCCGCATGACTAGGACCAGATAATACAACAATATCCTTTCTAAGATCCTCGGGAATTTCCTCATCAATCATTTCTGAAACCCTTAATAAAGAATCTGGCTCAATCCCTTTACTCACATGAATAAACATAATCGGTTTATGTACGTACTCTTTAACTTTAGTTGATACTTCACGAATGGCTTTCGTAGGAACCGCAAATACCACTGCTTCAATTCCATTAAGAGCTCCTTTTAGAGAAGAGGTTGCTCGAATCCCTTCAGGTAATTCAATATCAGGTAAGTATTTTTTGTTTATTCTTGTCTTATTAATTTCTACAATTTGCTCTTCTGAATGGCTCCATAACCTCACGTCATGTCCGTTATCTGCAAGGACCATAGAGAGAGCCGTACCCCAGCTCCCTGCTCCTAATACTGCGATCGCTGTCATATATCATCACCCCATACATTTTCATACAATTTTAAAGTAAATCCATCTATAGGTGTTGTTCAACTCAGCTTTAGCTTATTTTCGCGTTCTGGCAATAAGTTTAATAGGTGTACCTTCAAATCCAAAAGCGTCTCTAATCCTATTTTCTAAAAACCGTTGATAAGAAAAATGCATCAATTCTCTTTCATTTACAAAAACAACAAAGGTAGGTGGTTTAACAGCTACTTGGGTTACGTAAAATATTTTCAACCTTTTTCCTTTATCTGTAGGGGTTGGATTCATAGCTACAGCATCCATAACAATTTCATTTAAAATATTGGTTGGAACACGCATCGCATGATTCTCACTGGAGACGATAACTTGTGGCATCAATGTATGCAACCTTTTCTTTGTTTTAGCAGAAAGGAAAACGATAGGAGCATAATCTAAAAAGAGAAAATGATCACGAATTTTTTGTTCAAACTCTTTCATCGTTTTTTCATCTTTGTCAATTACATCCCACTTGTTGACGACGATTACTACTGCTCTTCCTGCCTCGTGTGCATATCCTGCAATCCGCTTATCTTGCTCGATAATTCCTTCTTCTCCATTAATTACAACGAGAACGACATCTGAACGATCGATGGCCTTTAATGCACGAAGGACACTATACTTTTCAGTTGACTCATACACTTTTCCTTTTTTTCTCATGCCTGCTGTATCAATCATAACAAAACTTTGACTATTATAGGTAAATTTCGTATCAATTGCATCTCTTGTAGTCCCAGCTACATCACTAACAATTACCCTCTCTTCACCTAAAATGGCGTTTACAAGTGAGGACTTCCCTACATTCGGTCGACCAATTAAACTAAACTTAATCGTCGTTTCATCATACTGCTCACTAGTTAAATTTGGAAAGTGAGTCGCTACAGCGTCCAACATATCACCTAGACCAAGGCCATGTGATCCTGATATTGGATAAGGTTCTCCAAATCCAAGTGCATAAAAGTCATACATGAGTTCTCTCATTTCCGGGTTATCCACTTTATTTACTGCAAGAACGACAGGCTTATTTGATCGATATAAAATATTCGCTACTTCTTCATCCGCTGAGGTAACCCCTTCTCGGCCATTTACGATAAAGATAATGACATCTGCTTCATCAATAGCAATCTCAGCTTGATTTCTAATTTGCATTAAGAATGGGGCCTCTCCAAATTCAATTCCCCCCTGTATCAATTAGCTTAAATTCATGAGTAAGCCACTCTGCAGAGCTATATATTCGATCTCTCGTTACTCCTGGAGTATCCTCAACGATCGACAAACGCTCTCCTACAATTCGATTAAATATTGTTGATTTCCCAACATTCGGTCGACCAACAATCGCTACTATGGGACTAGACATAAACCATAACTTCCTTTCAATCGTTAAATTCAATATATAAACACGAAACGTGATTAACATTTCAGTTGATATTAAAAACCATATGTAGTCGTATAAAATAAACCCTTTTCTGATACAGAAGAGGGTTAACTTAATCATTATATAGGTTTTATGACCATTACACAATGGTATAGATGATTGATCTTACTAAAAGTGTTTAACTACCATATAAACATCCTCATCCACTGCATGTGCAATACCATCTAAAATAGCTTCAATATTTTTTGCGTAATTATCCATCTCTTCTTTAGTTTCACAAATAAATACTGGAGCGCCACCAGCAACTTTATCTGGTTTTATCGTTACAATCGCTAAAATGGCTTTCTCAATGATCATGCTATTCACTCTCCTTTTCATTTGCAGCTGATTCAGTTGGAAGCCTGATTGCATTTTCTAAAATAGGAACCTTTTTAATTACTTTGATGGCACTTTCTACATCTTGGTGTTGAGGGAGAACAAAAACACCAATTCGACCATTTTCTAAATCTCTTTTCGCAAGAGGTGTTAATGATGGTTCTCCACTATCTCTTACAACACCTAAGGCAGTTGACACATCGTGTAATACCGCCTGTCTCTGGCCTAAATTTGAAATGGTAATTCTGGCATCTATACTTTTAGGATTGAGAATGAAACCCATTCCATATTTTAATACTAAATCTCTCTTTTCAGGAATACCAATATTCATAATATATATATCATCCACATAAAGCCCTGCATCTTTAAATTGTGGTTTTCCCTCTTCCACACTTACTATATCGCCCATTTTACTCCCTGTCATTAATATCTTTGAAAGAATCAAACACACCAATCCAACGATTGTTGCGACCCAAACATTTGTTAGCAAATATGAAAAAGTAGTAAAAAACGACGTGAAAATAACTAGGTAATTTCTGCTCTCAAAAGCAATGGCAATTCCTTCAATGTAGGTTTTCCCTCTTGGAACAAGTTCGCTTTTATCAATCTCTGTCAACGTGTTCCTTTCCATATTTCTTACCTCTCGAAATTGAGATGCTGCCAAAGTTAAAAAAGTAACGGCAGTAAATTCTTTTTCCATAATAGCCGGAACAGCAATCGTACCTAGGGAAGCTGCAATAAAACCAAGAGCTATATGAATTATTTTACCGTGCAAATACGTTGGATACTGCCTATAGTCCGTTCGTAACATGTAAAGTCTGGACAGAACACCAACTAAAACACCATATAAAATTGGAAAGGAATATTCATTCATAATGTTTTTTTCTCCCTTATGTTCTTTTGAACCGCATGAGCTACTCCTTTTAGACACCAGTCAAGGAAACTCCAACAGCTAATTATTAATAAACTGATTGCACTAATATAAATAAAGGTTGTATCGCCTATATAAATAGGGCGAAAATAAACCGATAATACAATCCAATACAATAATTCTCCATACACTAATCCATTAATAAACAAAACCATTCTTTCTCTATAACTTGAAACAAGGTAGATACATAAAACACTATATAGAACAGAGGTTGTCCAATGCTGATTCATATAAATAAACCATACTGGATCATATAATTGAAGTAGCCTAATACTTGTATAACAACACAAAAGAATAAAGGTCATAAAAACGTTAAGATACAGTTGACTCCTTCCAAATCGAACAAATAAGAACAACCCTATAGCACTCATACATAGCCAAAGAAAACCTATATGAACTACTCTCATTTGAAACGAATAAGGAAGAATTAAAATTAGACTTAAAATGAATAAACCTAAGAAAAACCGCGCTTTCGTTTTATCCAACAAAAAGGTAACAATAATCCATGAACTCCATAAAACAAAATAACTAAACCAATTTTCCAATTCATCTCTCCTCCTATCTACATTATGAGTAGAAATGAATGGTTTTAATCGGAATATAAAAAAAAGATGAGCTCCTTTTATGGGCTCACCTTTTTAACTTGTTTTTTATCGTAATTTATTTAATTGATCACCAATCAAATCACCTAATTGAAATCCACTAGAATCATCATTGAAATTAGTATCCACTTGCTGGTGTTCTTCTTGATGATCTTCTTCAAGTTCACGAATACTTAAAGATACACGTTGTTCATCTTTATTAACATCTAGAACTAAAGCCTTCACTTGTTGACCTTCTTCTAAAACTTCATGTGGCGTTCCTATATGTTTATTGGATATTTGTGAAATGTGAACAAGACCTTCTACCCCTGGTAAAATTTCAACAAATGCTCCAAATGAAACTAAACGCTTCACCGTTCCTTCTACAATATCATCAATTTTCACTTTTTCATCAATGTTATCCCATGGTCCAGGTTTTGTCTCTTTTATAGATAAGGAAATACGCTCGTTATCGCGATCTACAGAAAGCACTTTCACTTGTACACTTTGCCCCTCCTCTACTACTTCAGAAGGATTATTTACATGACTATGTGATAATTGGGAAATATGGACTAGACCGTCTACACCGCCAATATCAACAAATGCTCCAAAATCAGCAATTCGCTGAACCGTACCATCTAGTACATCACCAGGGTTAATAGACTCGAGTAACTGTTGTTTTTTCTTGATCTGCTCTTGTTCCACTACCGCACGATGTGATAATATCACTCGGTTCTTTTCACGATCTAATTCAACAACCATTAACGTAAGGGTTTTACCTTTATATTCAGAAAAATCCTCAACATAATAAGATTCTACTAAAGAAGCAGGAATAAAACCTCTTACTCCAAGGTCAACAACTAATCCACCTTTGACATAATCCTTTACTTCAGCTTCAAAAATTTCATTGTTATCGAATTTTTTTTGCAATTCATCCCATGCTTTATCTGCATCAACTGCTCGTTTTGATAATATTAAGACATCATCTTCTATTTTCATTACTTTTAGTATTAATTCATCGTTCTCTTTCACGCAGTCAGAAGCTTTTTCAACATGCAAGCTAGAAAGTTCACTGATAGGAATAATCCCACTATGCTTAAACTCAATAATATCAGCAAGCACTTGTTTTTCTTCTACCTTAGATACTACTCCTTTAACCACATCCCCAATTTCTGGAGCTTTCACTTCTACATTATTCATTTCATCAACCATTTTCTTAACCTCCTTAAGTCAAAACCAATACAACTTTATCCTTATTATTATGTATTCCTTTCAACACTAAATAGCATAAAAGAAAATACCTCTTTAAATAAACTTCTAATAAATGCTACCTTTTGTCAAGGAATATCTATTGTTTTTTATATTTTTCTAGTAAATGTCTGATTTCATTCATAATTAATGAAGTTGCTTGTTCAGCTGAATTTTTATTTGCTCTTAGTTCAGTAAAGTCAATAGGAGAACCAAAAATGATTTTAACCTTGTTGAAGCGTTTATACGGTCCAATGATGGCACAAGGCACTACACTAGCATCAGAACGAAGTGCAAAAAAACCTGCACCTGCTAAACCTTCTTTCAACTGACCGTTCTTACTCCTAGTCCCTTCTGGAAATAAACCAAGAACTTCACCATTCTTCAAGATTTTCAACCCTTTTCTTAAAGCTTCACGGTCACTCATCCCACGTTTCACAGGAAAGGCCCCAAGATTGGCAATGATAGTTCCTATTACTTTTTTATGAAAGATCTCTTCCTTTGCCATAAAACGAACTGGTCTTGGCGAGGATATTCCAACTAATGGAGGATCCCAATTATTAATATGATTGGAACACAGAAGGACTCCTCCTTCATCTGGAATATTTTCAATCCCCTCCACCTCTATTCGATAAAGAGATTTCATTAAAAATTTAACAACACTTCTAGAGAAAGTATAAAAAGTCATAGTTAATTTAGACCCTCTCCTTTATTAAATTTTCTATTACTCGAATGACTTCTGAAATCGACAAAGAAGTCGTATCAATCTCAATTGCATCCTCTGCTTTTATTAATGGCGCCATTTCTCTCTCTGAGTCAATTTTATCACGTCTAGCAATACTCTCTTGTATTTCCATAAGATTAGATTGAATTCCTTTTGTTAAATTTTCATTGTGACGTCTTTGTGCTCTTTCCTCTACTGATGCTTTCATAAATATTTTTAGCTCTGCATTCGGTAATACATAACTCCCTATATCTCTTCCATCCATGACAACACCACCACTTTTAGACATCTCTCGTTGACGATGAACCATTTCATGACGAACTTGTGGGTGCTGAGCTACTATGGAAACATGATTCGACACTTCATTAGAGCGTATTTCTTCCGTAACATCTTCTCCATTGACAAATACTGCTTGACCTTCATTTCTAGGTACTAATTCAATCGTCATCCCATTTAATAATTCAACGAGTTTACCTTCATCATCTAGAGATATCCTTTTCTGAATCGCTTTAAATGTAAGGGCTCGATACATTGCACCTGTGTCTATATATACATACGATAAGTCTTTAGCGATCACCTTTGCAACCGTACTCTTTCCAGCTTCAGCTGGTCCATCAATAGCAATTGAAATCATCTTATTTTTCTCCTTGTTCATAAAAAATTCCACCAGTATTTATTGTACAGATTTACTGATGGTTTACTCATAAATCGTTATTTTACTTGTCCAACTATGCGGACATACTATAAAAACTACTTATCTATCAATAAGTGATGGTGGACAAGAAGATAGAAGTGGTATTTAAAGAGGAGTAAGTAAATTTATTACCCGATGGAAAATAACACATTTATGAATTAGATTTTATCTATTCACCAATGTACTTGTTTACCTCAACCTTTTCTATCTGCTCTTGATTAACAATCCCTTCATATAAAAATACCTTTGACATATAAGGACTAACAGCGGGAAATTGGAAAATAAACTGAACAATAATCACTAAAATTAAATGTAAGAAAGCCAACTTTAATAAAATCCTTTCAAACTGTTTCAACATATCAACCTCACTAGTGAATTTGTTATTTAGTTGTTGGCTCTAACAAGTAATTTTATTCGTACTTCAACCCTTTTATTCTTAGTTGAACTTGAGTAAAGTAACAGTACTGTAATAATGTTTGTTGATCTTTCTCAGAGATATTGATAAATTGTACGTTTATTTGTTTATTTTCAATACGTTTCACAGTCGCCTTCACATGCAAATATTGCAACTCTTTACTAAACGGCAAGACTAACCATATTTTAATTTTATCGTCTATTTTAAAGAGAGTGTCACTGCTATTTTCAAATGATAGGCCGCCAGCACTAATGTTATGAGTAAAAGATGTGAAAGGATTAAAGTCTTTCACAAAAGGGTGCACCGCTAAATCCAGTTTTGACATAACGCGTACAAACTCCCTCCGCTGCACTTTTACATATTGATCTTCTTTAGGTCTTTTTATAACAATCATAGGAATTTTTTCTTTTCTTCTACCAACGACCGTTGTTTCAAAACGAACAAGCTGTTGGTCGTTCCATATACTAGTTAATGATAACTTTTGACCATCTAATAAAAAATGAGCTTTATGCGTCTTCTCATTTATTGGATAATCTATGTAAAAAAAAATCACTGTTTTTTTCAACAAGCATACACTTTAATTCACATGACTGATTATTAATTCTATTAACCGTCAATGTATCACCTATTTTCAACATAAGCATCACTCTCTCACATAGAAGAATAGCGTACACATAATATTAAAACAGGATTGTAAGAAAAGCGCAAGCGCACGTTTAGCGACGAATAGAAAGAGGAACGTCAACTAAGAACAGTCACCTCCTGTGACTAACATTGACGCTAGCACTTCCTGTGCGTCGAAGCACTCCCCATATGATGTGACTCACTTTTAACAGAAAAAAGTGTAACGGCGTTCGTTACACTTTTAGAACAATTGCTCCGCTCCTTTTAACCTCTCGACTTTCTCTTCTCGACCATTTTCAGCATTAATATAAATTCGAAAAGTGTCACTCGACATTGTGCCTAAAAATTCATAACATAAGATTTCTTCACCAATATCATTCATAATAACCCCTAACCTCTCCTCTTGAATATCTAAATTACTATTGACGGCCTTTCGTGCTTCATCACTTTGAATTGTAGGTTTTGAAATGTTACGGTCTTTTTGAGCCGATAAATAGTCCTTGGCTGAAAAACCGACAACTTCACCATTGTCCAAAGCTACTTTAATTCTAACCGCCTCTGGATAAATTCTGACTTCACCTTCTTTTTTCACAAATGAAAAAACTCCAACATTATCATATTGAGAACTTTCAAAAAGGTCAAAGCTTTTAAAGCTATGACGTTTTAAAAAATCTAGTGCCTTGTTCGCTCCCTCATTTAAACTCAGTTTTTTTTGATCAACCTCCCTATTATTCAATACATATATTGGATGTCCCCCTTGCTTAGTTATATCAACATATATTTCTTGGCCGTCTTCTTGATTATTAATGGTGATACTATAAAACGGAAAATCCGACCCTTCCCCACTCTCTGTAACCTCCATATCATTTGAATTAACATCCTTCACAAACTTTTTTACTACTTCTTTTGCTTGTTTTTCATCAATAAGACTTCCTTTTAAATTCTCAAACCCTTTTTTTTGATTTTGTAAGCTAGTCATCGTTACACCAAAATTGTTTTCCGAATACCCTTCAACATTTTTTTCAACAGCTTGAAAGCCATCAATGATTGAATTCGTTTCTTGAGTATTACTTTCAGCTAAAGCTAATTCAACATCCATCCAGCGAAGGTTTTCATTAAGAACCGTGTTCTGGACCTGCCTAAGCTCATCTTGTATTTCTTTCGCATTTTCATATAATTCATTCAACTGGACATATTCTTCTTCCGATAGGGGGTCTTTACTTAAATCTCTTACAGCTGTTCTATAGCAAAACTCTCCGATGTTAGATAGAAACTCTTCTGTCTTATCAAAAGGCATTAATGTTAATGGAAGTTGACCAACATCATTTAGAGCTTGAGATGTAATTCTCCATGCCTCTGTTAAACCCGGTGTTAAGGACTCCTTTGAGTTCATGGCAAGAGTCGTACCAATTTGATCATGTAATTGGTCTATTTGAAAGGTTAAATCATGAAACGCACGCTGATAATTGTTTTCAGCATTAATTAAAATAGCGTTTTTTTCTTGATGTTCTTTATAACCCCAATAAGTTGTACTAACCACTCCAATTGATAAAACTGTAATAATAATTCCACGAATCATATTTCCACCTCCTTTATTTACAAAAAATATGTTTGCCAATTCTTTTCACTTGTGGTCTTCCCCAAATCCAACTGTTAGTCGCCGTATTTGGATTAAAATAATAGATAGAGTTTTCACTTGGATCCCACCCATTCAAAGCATCTAATGCCGCATCCATAGCTCTCTCATTAGGTGTTAAATTAATTTGTCCATCAGCAACCGCTGTAAAAGCACCAGGTTCATAAATAACGCCAGAAACAGTATTGGGGAAAGTAGGACTATCAATTCGATTTAAGATAACCGCAGCTACAGCAACTTGTCCAGAGTACGGTTCACCTCTTGCTTCACCATAAACAGCGTTAGCCATAAGACGAATATCATTTTGTGAAAAACCTCCAGGCATATTAGCTGCTACAGGATCGTTATTTTCTTCTTCTTGTGTTTGTTTTTCGTCCTTTTCTTGTTGCTCTTCTTGGGCTTTTTGCTCTTGTTGTGCTTGTTGATCTTGTTTCGCTTTTTGCTCTTGTTGTGCTTGTTGTTCTTGTTTCGTTTTTTGCTCTTGTTGCGCTTGTTGATCTTGTTTCGTTTTTTGCTCTTGTTGCGCTTGCTGTTCTTGTTTCGTTTTTTGCTCTTGTTGCGCTTGTTGCTCCTCCTTTTGCGCTTGTTCAATTTGTTTCTTAAACTTACCCTTCATTTCTTCCATGAATTTTTTATCTGGCTCTTGTTGAATCTTTAATGGAACTCCGCCATAATGAGTGAAGTAAGTTCCTTTATTTAAATTTTCATATACGAATGACTTATAAAATTTAGTGGACTTTAATAACATTTCTTTTGTTTCTTCTCCTACTAACCCATCAACCTCTTCTAATTGAAATTGATGTTGAAAGTTTTTTACCGCCCAAAATAACTCCCATCCGTATACACCATTTATTCTTCCATGATAATAACCGTTATACTGTAATCTAGCTTGAAGTTCAATTACATCATCCCCTACAGCTCCCCGTTGGATCACTTGTTCAGAAAAACCCTGAACTGCAAGCTGCTGAATAAAGAAGAGACCAATGAATAAAAAGAAAGACAACATATATTTAACAGATGGCATAGAAGTGTTCCTCCTTCTGTATATCCTTTTTTGTATCATTTGTAATGATTCACATTTTATGCACACTTTATCTATCGCGATACAGTTCTATCATTTCATTTAAAGTTTTTAAATAAATTATTGAATTTTTAGATTATTTATGTAAAAAATATAGTCAATAAAAAACACCATCAAGTTTTTAGTAAGAGTCTAAAAAAGTCCAATTACTAAAAAGACGATGGTGCGTGATTTTAAAGGCTATTAAAATCAGACAACTGTTCATGACTTTTATGATATATTTCTCTAGCTTGCTTTGCTTTTCTTAAACTAAACCACCATAAGAACACCATAAACGGCGTGATAATCATTTTCCAGTCTTGACCTTTAGACATTAAGATTAAATCAAATAACCCATGAAAAAGAACAGGGAAGAACAGGGCGATAAATGGCCAAAAAAATCGATTTTTTGAATAAGAAAACTTCCCTTTTCCAAAGTAATACCCCATGAGAACACCAAACAGCGCATGTCCAGAAACTGGAAGTAACGCTCTTCCTAAAGCATCGTCAACACCAAAAGTAAATAAGTATAAGATATTTTCAATTGTTGCAAAACCTAATGAAATACATAATCCATAAATGATCCCGTCGTAATGTTCATCGAAACTATAGTGTTGAAAAATAATAAAATAATATATAAACCATTTAAAGAACTCCTCAAGTAAAGCAACAGAAAAAAAGGCGATGACAATAGGAGATTGAAAAACCTCTTCAACTTCTAAAACATATTGAATGAACATAATAGGAAAAACCAAAATAGCTCCTAATATAAAAGACCTTATAATCAAAGAGAACGATATACCTTCGCACTCATTTTTCAAATAAAAATAGCAGAGAATTGCCAAGCTAGGTGCAACACCTGCTGAAATGATTCCAATCATGTAAAATTCCTCGTTTCACACACAATTCCATTTTATCGTACCATGAAAAAATTTGGTTGCCTATAATTGCGTGTTCAAAATTGAGACAAATTAAATAAACAACTGCTTATCCTTTACAATATAAGAAAGTAAGGTTACGATTTGATAAGGTTTTCACTCATGAACATGCAAGCGATCAGGAGGTAATTTCACATGACTAAAAACATTTTACTGATTCATACAGGCGGAACTATTTCTATGGAAGAAGACTATGTTACAGGAGAAGTAAAACCTGGTACTCGTAATCCTCTAGTTAATGAAATGCTTTCATTAGAAAATATTAATATAATAGTTGAGGAACTTTTTCATCTTCCTTCTCCACATATAAAAACAGCAGATATGTTGAAAATTAAAAATGCGATTGAACATTCCTTAAACAAAATTGATGGTGTCGTTATTACTCACGGAACTGATACGTTAGAAGAAACAGCCTACTTCTTAGATATAACGACATCAATAGATATACCCATTATTGTGACAGGTGCAATGAGATCAAGCAATGAGATAGGTTCTGACGGATTATATAACCTATTGTCATCCATACATGTTGCATCTAGCGATGATTCAAAAAATAGAGGGGTTCTTGTCGTAATGAATGATGAGATTCATACGGCTAAAAATGTAACGAAAACCCATACCAGTAACTTAGCAACATTTAAAAGTCCTCAATATGGGCCGATAGGATATGTTAATAAGAGAGGGGTTATTTATTATCATTCTCCGAAAGTCACTCCTACCCTTTCTGTTACAAAGTTAAATAAAAAAGTTCCATTATTAAAAGCATATGCTGGAATAGGTAATGAAATTTTATCTTATCTGTTATCTATGGGAATTGATGGATTGATTGTAGAGGCATTTGGACAAGGTAATTTGCCACCCACTTTTGCAAAAGGGTTGATCCCACTGATTGAAAAAAACATTCCAGTTGTCATCGTTTCTAGGTGCTTTAATGGAATCGTGCAAGATATATATAGTTACGAAGGTGGTGGAAAGTATTTAAAAGAAAAAGGGGTTATTTTTAGTAACGGTCTAAATGGACAAAAGGCACGGCTTCAACTTATGATCGCGCTGGAAACAACCAATGACATGAATGAGTTAGCCAACATTTTTTCTCTATAAGAGGATAAAAGCCAGAAGCAATGCACATTGCTTCTGGTATAAAAAATCTTATTAATACCTTATTAAGCGTTTAGCCATCTCTTTAGCAATCATTTCTCCATGAAAACGCCCATTTTCGATGAAAATCTCATTCGCATTATTTCCAGCTGCTATGACTCCTGCTATAAAAATACCTTCAACATTTGTTTCCATAGTTTCTTCATTAAACTTAGGTCTTCCTGTTTGCATATCAACTTCAATTCCCATCTTCTTTAAAAACCTATGATCTGGATGATAACCCGTCATGGCAAATACAAAATCATTTTTGATTACTCTCTCCTCAATTCCATATACTACGTAGGTCAAAGTAGTGTCACCAATTTCTTTAACATCGGCATTAAACTCCATTTTAATTACTCCTTTTTCTACTAACGCTTTAAACTCTGGTAAGATCCATGGTTTTATACTTGAAGAATAATCATTTCCTCTGTATAAAACGGTGACATTCGCCTCACTTTTCACAAGTTCTAAAGCGGCATCTACACTCGAGTTTTTCCCACCAATAACAGCAACATCCATATCAAAGTAAGGATGGGCTTCTTTAAAGTAGTGTAAAACCTTACTCTTTTCTTCCCCTTTGACATTTAAATAATTAGGATGGTCATAATAACCTGTTGCAACGATGACTGTTGACGTACGATATTGTGCTTTTGAGGTTTCCACGATAAAGGAGCTATCCATTTCCTTTTTAACACTTTCTACTTTTTCAAAAGCATTCACTTGAATTTTTTTCCGTCTAACGACCTCTCGATAATAAGAGAGCGCTTGATTTCGAACAGGCTTCCTTTTTTCTGTAATAAACGCTACTTCCCCAATTTCTAGTTTCTCACTTGAGCTAAAAAACGTTTGATGGGTTGGATAATGGTAAATTGAATTAACTACGTTCCCTTTTTCAATCACAAGTGGTTTAATCCCCATGTTTTGCAAGTGTATAGCAGCGGATAATCCACATGGACCCCCTCCAATAATAATTGCGTCCTCCATAAAAACGACTCACTCCTGAATTCTATATTTGCATATATATTTTAAGTTCATAAGGTAACTATTTCTTTATTGCTCAAAACAAAAATCCCCTATCTAATAATAGAGGTTGTTCAAAAAGTAATGAAAAATTGCTGTTGAATAACTTTGTTGGTTTGCTTTTCCGACACTCCGACGCCAGGATTGGCTAGCACGGGTGTTGTCCCTAGGATGGGGACGTTCTTAGCCCGTGAACCATACTGTACGTACACTCCGAGTGCTCAAAGCTACACCGCCTCGTTCTTCTCGGCTCTTTTCCCCCTACTTTTTGAACACGCACTAATAGGAGATTTTTACGCGTCTGTAAAACTAAATCCATCCTCTAAAACGGGATGCTTCAGCCATTTTGCGAACACCAACCATATAAGCAGCTAAACGCATATCTATTTTTCTATTATAGGATGTGTTATAAATGTTATTGAATGCTTTCACCATTACATTCTCTAGTTTTTTCTCTACTTCTTCCTCTGTCCAATAATAGCCTTGATTATTTTGAACCCACTCAAAATAAGAAACGGTAACTCCACCAGCACTTGCCAACACATCTGGGACTAGTAAAATACCCCTATCTGTTAAAATTTTCGTTGCTTCTATCGTGGTTGGTCCATTCGCAGCTTCAACGATAATAGATGCTCGAATGTTATATGCATTTTCTTCTGTTATTTGATTACCTATTGCAGCAGGAACGAGTATATCACAGTCCAATTCTAATAGTTCTTGATTTGTTATGGTATCATTAAATAAATTGGTTACCGTTCCAAAGCTATCTCTTCGATCCAATAAATAATCAATATCTAATCCGTTCTCATCATATAACCCACCATTAGCATCAGAGATACCAACGACTAAAGCTCCTGCATCATGCATAAATTTTGCTAAATAACTACCCGCATTTCCAAATCCTTGAACAACCACTTTTGCACCTTGTAAGTTAATCCCCTTTTTTCGCGCTGCCTCTTGTATGCATATTGTTACTCCCTTTGCAGTTGCTGACTCTCTTCCATGTGAACCTCCTAAAACAAGTGGCTTTCCAGTGATAAAACCTGGGGAATTAAATTCATACGACTATACTCATCCATCATCCAAGCCATGATTTGTGAGTTTGTAAAAACATCGGGAGCAGGGATATCTTTAGTGGGTCCGACAATTTGACTAATGGCTCTAACATATCCACGACTTAGTCTTTCTAATTCCCTAAAAGACATTTTACGCGGGTCACAAACAATACCACCTTTTCCACCACCATAAGGTAAATCTACGATTCCACATTTTAAACTCATCCAAATGGAAAGAGCTTTGACTTCTGTTTCCGTTACATCTGGATGAAATCGTATACCTCCTTTGGTTGGTCCTACAGCATCATTATGTTGTGCCCGGTAGCCAGTAAAAATTGAAACAGAACCATCGTCCATTCGAACAGGAATCTGGACTTTCATCATTCTCATTGGTTCTTTAAGTAGTTCATACACTTCTTCAGGATATCCTAGCTTTTCTAACGCATTATGTATAACAATTTGTGTTGATTTCAACACATCATGTGTCTTTTCTCCAGATTCTGTGTGTTTTTTGGCTACCATTATGTTGTTACCTCCTACAATGAATTCAGTTGATAATCTTTCATGACATAGTATACACCTTAACAACTTTTCTGGAAAGAATAAAAGAATAGAATCAGACTATAAATGTAAGCGATTTCAAACAGGCGGAATTAGTCTATAAAACAGGGACAATCATTTTGAATGTCCCTTAAACTACGCTTAATTTTTAAAAAGGTTAAAGTGTGTAGTAATCGTTTCAACAGCATTATCATCCATTATATTTTGCCCGTATTCTCCAAGGAATTCTGGGGTTATCGGAGTCGAACTACCATACTCAGCTAATATGGCGATTAATGAATCTAAATTAACCAATTCAGGAATATCTTTTATCCATAAGTAATATCTCCCTTGATATAGAAAGAGTGTACCACCAGTTACTTGGATAGTTGATAAAACATGACCTAGTCGAATGACATCTTCAAATTGATCAAATCCATATAGTACAGCATTTCTTTCATCAAGCATTACTTGCATTTCAATAACATCATCGATGAACTCTTCATCCAATGTATCTATTTGACTTTTTGTTACAATAATTACCATCCCTTGTGCTTGAAGAGAGAATACTTCAATAGCTATGGGACCATTCGGTTCAAAGCCCAACTCTTCACTAGCTTCATTCATCATGTCTTGGAAAAGCTGATGTACCTTGAGCGAATCTCGCCACAAATCTTCCCTAGATAATCCCCTATCCATCAAATCATCTAATGTTAAAAAAATCTTTATTTTATCATAATTCAAGCGCTCAAGTCGCATCCTTTTCCCTCCCAGCAGTTGAAAACTCTCAAACGTTTCTACACTATTGTATGAAAAATGAGCGAGATGGTTCTTAAGTTAATAACAGTTTACAACCTTCCATTCAATAAGACAAGGCTTATTGCTTGTACATCCCTTAGTTAGCTTTCATAATGGTCAATTGATGGGTTTCACTTTTGGCACCTATTCGCATTGGAATACCTGTTGTACCGTATCCATTACTCACTAAAACAGCAGTATGACCATAATAATCAAGGCTACCTTTTTTATAAAAACCAATTGGACCTAATCTAATTTGTCCACCATGCGTGTGTCCAGAAAGAACGAGATCAACCTCCGATTTTTTTCCTAGTTGTGATATGACATTAGGGTGGTGACTAACTAATATTGTAAATCCACAAATTCCTTCTAATGCTTTGTCCAGACGATCTCTTTGTTTTGAAATATCATCTATCCCTGCCAAGTTTAGGGTGCCATTTTTCAATTGTAAAGTAATAGCGCAATTATTCAGAACAATAATCCCTAATTCAAGCAATAAAGCATCCAGGTTCCTTGCACCAATCTCTTCATCATTATTACCATATACAAAATATACAGGCGCAATTTTCTTAAGTTCTACTAAATTTTTTTTAACTCTTTTTAATGAAACTCCTTTTTCTGCTAGATCTCCACCAATGATAACCACATCAATTGGCTGATCAATTTGATCCAATAACTTTTTTGAAATCAGTCTCCTGTGAATATCGGATATAAAAAAAATGTTAACCTGTTCATTGTCACTCGGAAAGTTTGAAAAGGTTAACACTTGTTTAATTAAATGATTATCAAATGCATTTTTAACCATCATGATATTTATGAAAACGATAAAGGCTACCCCAATAATGATAATTGAAACAGTCATTCTGACCCTCCAGTATCGTATGTCGTTTCTCTCTGCATATTAATTGTCATTCCACTATAGAGGACAGAAAAAACAATCAATAATATTGTTTGCCATGCACCTAAACTAAATAAGAGATAGAAAGAAACGAACACCATACTCCCTATGATTAAATCCAACCAATTTATTCGGTTATTTTTTCTTAAGAAAGGAAGTTGCTCTACAAATAGATTCAATATTTTTGAATTAAAAACAAACCCGAAAAAAAGACACACCATCGCTAATACAAAATTTAACGGCTGACTAATCAGGTCATATAAGAAATAATCAATTTCTAATGGACTAGCTTCAGGAAAAAAGCTAATCATTAAATAACCTGCAATAAAACCAAAAAATAAATAAAAAATATGAAACATGATTATCCCTCCCCTACAAACTATGTAAGAGAGGAATGGTTCATGTCGTTATTTTTCTTCAAATATTTCGAGAACCCTAAACCCGTTTTTTTCTAGCTTACTTAAAAATTCAGGAATATTATCTTTCTTTTCGATTTTCAAGACAATTCTTCTGACTAACTTGTCTGTTTCATCAAAAGTGACAATTGAGATTATTTGTTCGTGATATTGTTTGGCTACCTCTGCTAAGCGGGCTAGTCTCCCACCTGCTTCAATGGATGTAATGGTAATTCTAACTCCATTCTTTTTCATCCCAAAAGCACTTTGAAATTGCTCTAAAACTTCATATCTTGTTACTAACCCTTTGAACTCAAGAGAGGAATCAACAACTGCTAAAGCTGGAAAATCCTTTAAACTTAACAGAATGCTCTCAAATTTTTCATCACCCGTTAAGAATGTATTTTGGTGGGTACATATTTTCCCTACTAGCACTTCTTTTAAAAATTGCTCTTTGTTAGAAGAACCTTCAAAAAAATGACGGTATATTTGATATCGAGTAACCATTCCTACATATCTTTGTTCATCTAGAACAGGGACTCCATCAATTTCATTTCTTTCTAATATATTTAATACTTCATCGACAGTTTGATCTAATTGCACAGTGATTGATTTATGCTTAGGAATCATAATACTACTAACGAACATGGAGATCACCTCATCTATATTTTTTACGTATCATCAAATTATATAACTGTATTTGTTGAATGTCATAATAAACTATTCGACATTTTTCTTAAATATCCTCTTTAGGACTCCTTATTTATTCTCAAAGTATAGGTTGATATCAAATTCTCTCTTCATAAAAGAATAAACTTCATCACGCTTACTCCATAATTGAGGTTCATTCCAGAGATCTGTACTCTTATCAATGAGCTCACAACGCAAATCATGAAATTCTTTTTCCGATTTTTCTTCCTTCTTCTTATAATAAATCGCCGTTGCATAGCAAGCAGCTATGACTAGAACGTAAAAAAGATGGTTTGACGTTTGAAAAAACAAGTCAAACATTTCCACGAGTTGATTATTTGATGGTTGGATGATCTCAATCCAAGCAAAATAAAAATAAACCAACGTCAATACAAAGGACAACCATAACCATCTCGTCGTTTTCACTTTGTATTGATCATACTTTTTCTTCCTTTTTACTATTCCTTTTAACATCTCTCTTGTCGGTTTATCTGCATATTTTTCTAACTGATCAATGCTTTTCTCCATCGTTCACCTCTCCATTCTTCATTAGTACAAGTTATGCTATTGAAGAACAGAGATTCATATTTTCAATCAGTAAGGGAATAATAGTTCATTTTTCTATTGGAATTTTTAACACTTGTCCTTCAAATAGTTGATTATCAGCTAATTGATTATACTCTTTTATTCGTTCAACAGCTGTTTCATCACCATAATATTCAACCGAAATTGAAGAAAGTGTTTCACCTTCTTTTACTGAATGCTCAATCGTTTCTATTTGTTCAGTTATTTGAGAAGGTTCATTTATAAGTGTGTAAGGTTGCTCCGTTGCCATTCTTTCATTACCTAAAGTAACCTGTATGAAATAAGTAATCAATATAACAAACGGTAAACAAATAAAGATAATGACCAATACAAAGGTTGTCGGTAGTGGTTTTTTCTTTTTTTTCTTCTTTCGGTGCACATCTACTCGAGAAGGAAGAGTATTATGGGATTGTTCAGCCGGTTTCTCCACCTTTTTCTCTCACCCCTTTAAATCTTTTGACAAATATTTTGTTCGAATTTGCAGGGCAAACACAAAATCGATTAAAAAATGCGCCAACATCGACGGAAGGATACTTTCCGTTATTTCATAGACAACACCAAGTAAAAAACTAACGAAAACAACCAATGAAAATAACAATACTTTCCCTAAATAACGAACATGAAGTAAAGCAAAAATAATACTAGCGGTGATTAATCCAAAACTCGTTTGAAGAACCCCTCTAAATAATAACTCCTCACAAAAGGCAATAAGAGCCGTTAAAAAGAATATTTCAATATAAGAGCGGTTCTGGAATAACTTTTCATTTATACCACCGTCATCATACCACTTCTCTGGTGCATATTTGACAATAGCTGTGTCCACTAAAATAACAAAGAGAGCGGTACCGTTACCAATTAGAATAAAGTTCGGTTGTGGATGTCCCCAAATATCCCGCCAAGACAGCCAGTTGTCAAAAAGAAAAAAGCTTAAAACAATCGCAGTGATTAAAATTAGTGCTTGTGTAAAATATAGCTGACTTCTAATTTGTTTATCGGTCAATCGTTCAATTACTTTCTGCTGCTTTTGAAACAATTTTGTCATCCTACTCTATTTTAAATATTCTTCGCAATTCTTCTTCCCATTTTAGATCCTGAGACTGTTCTTCTTTATTTACAGCATAGTATGTTTCTACCTTAATTCCACACCGGTCACAACATTGCTCTGGTTTTTCCTTTATCTGTTCACCAAAATAGTCCAATAGAAAAGTCCTTCTGCATGAAGAGAGGTACAAATATTCAAGCATTTTCTTCAATTTCCTTTTCTTTAATTGCTTGCGTTGTTCGATAATGTCTTTGATCTTTTCGATTAGCGTCGTGCAGTCATAAACAGAGGAAAGCTGACGAACATAATGGTGGATAAACCGCCATTGTACCTCTGATAAACCTAGTTGCGACCACTCATTTTCAGTTAAATCAATCTTAATTTTATTCGTTTTTTCATTGTATAGTTGCCTTATAATCGGATCAATCATTTCAACAGAAGGAAAGTCTTGTTCAATCAATGACTTCGGTAAATATACATCCGTTTCCATTATGAATGTATAGGCTATACTAAGTTCTCCATCTCTGCCCGCCCTTCCAATCTCTTGCATATAACTTTCGATTTGACCAGGAAAATGAAAATGGATGACAAACCGAATATTGGGCTTATTAATTCCCATACCAAAAGCATTCGTTGCTACAATGCACTTAAGTTGATTATTGATAAACTGATGTTGAATTAAACTTCTATCTTCATTTGATATGCCCGCATGATAAAAAGCAACAGATTTGAAGCCTTTGTCTTTTAAGAATTCGGCTA
Source organism: Bacillus carboniphilus (assembly GCF_020524035.2). NCBI lineage: Bacteria > Bacillati > Bacillota > Bacilli > Caryophanales > Bacillaceae > Bacillus > Bacillus carboniphilus. Next base: position 1,265,487 of record NZ_CP129013.1, read on the forward strand.
TTTTTTCTGTCCACGATCGACTCGAACAATAAATTATACCTGGACCTTCTATTTCGGATAAAAGGTCATAGATTTTTACTAGTTTTTCATTTGCTGATAAAACCTTTTCAACTACAAAACTAATATTTGGGCGATTCACCGACTGAATGACATATTCCGGATCTTGAAAATGTAAATGATTCGAAATATCTTGTAATATTTCTAAAGTAGCCGTTGCTGTTACAGCTAAACAAGGAGGATTTCCTATTTCCTTTCGAATGGAGCCTAGTAACGAGTAATTAGGTCTAAAATCATGACCCCATTGCGAAATACAGTGTGCCTCATCTACAACAAATAAAGATACGTTAATCTCCTTTAACGCCTGTCTTATTTTTGGTGATTGAATAATTTCTGGAGATAAGTATACAAATCGATATTTCTCCAAATTAACAACCACCGATTCTTTTTCCTTAAACGTAAGCATACTGTTAATCGAAATTGCTCGTTTTTCTCCCTGTTCATTGAGTTGGTTCACTTGATCCTCCATCAATGAAATTAAAGGAGAAATAATCACCACAGTTCCTGGAAGTATATACCCTGGCAATTGGTAACATAAAGACTTCCCCCCTCCTGTAGGAAGCAACGCAATGACATCTCTTTGTGATAAAATGGAAGATATAATCTCTTTTTGACCTGGCCTAAAAGATAGATAGCCAAACTTTTCTTTTAAGGTTGCAAATAGACGATTCAATTTCCGGCCCTCCGCAATTTAGCAAGAGCTAATCGAATTTGAAAAAAACTGAATTGGTTATGTAAATCTTCTTTAATGACTGATAATTTTTGCACTTTTTTTCCCTTCAAATAATTATTAATGATGTTATAATCTTTTTCACTTAAAAGAGGCTCAACTTCAAAGTCGTTTAGATGAAAAGCAAGCTCAACAAAATGATCTTCGATGGTTCCAGTCTTCAGTTTTCTTATAGTGGAAATCTGCTCAATTGTGTATCCTTTTTCATAGAAAAACAATGTTTTCCTAGTTGATTGAGTTAATGTTTCATAGTCAAGAAAATCTTCCATAAGCCTATAAAGTAAGGGATATACAGCTTGATTATTAGAGAGCGATTCGATCATTTTATGAATAGTCGCCCAAAACCAAACATCAATATATTCTTTATCTTTATGAAAGAAATCTCCTAACTGCAAGTTTGTTAATCCTGCTCGATTATAAACAGATAAACGGAATGTAATTAATAACGCTTCCTCATCAGTAAGAGAGGATAACAGTTCGTGTAACTGTTTATGAGACTGGTTAATAATCTCTTGTTTTGATAAAGGCATTGAGAGTAAAAAATTTTTCACCTTGGTTTGTTGTTGCCGATCTTTCATAACAGGTTGAAAGGACTGTTGATAAGCAATATGGGAAACAGATTGTATATATAGTGCTAATCTATTCCAAAACCTCCGATCAATATTTTGATATTTTAACCCCTCTAAGGCATTTGGCATAGGTCGTCCAATCAATAAACGACCTAATAATATCTTGCCTTCTGTTGTTAGTATATAACTATTCTCCGTTTGTCGATCGATCACCTTTTGCTCCTCTAAATAGATAATCACTTCAATAAAAGAGTATTTTGTTAATTGCATAAATACACCAAAAAGATTCGTTAATTTAAATAAATAGCTGTCTTGAATGGTTTGCGAAGATTTTTTCCCATTTAGTATATGAAGGACTGCCGAAACCGTTCTTTGACCGTCCAGATGATTTAAGCAATATAGGATACAAACATGTAAATAAGAAAACGAAAGGATTTCGCTTTTCTCGTTAACCGATAATTCTTTTGAAGAGAGGACCACAATCCCACCTCGTATTTTAGAGTACCAATGTGATCATTTTATCATAAAAATATACTAAAAGGTGGATGATCATGCTTTATTGAGCTTTATCTATAGAAATTTTTTCTTTCCAAAAAAACCATTGCTGAACTCTATGAAAATAGCAAAACCCTTGTATGATAAGCATTCTCAATGAGTTTTCTGTTGAAATGTTTTAATTTCCCCTTTAAAATAAACATAGTCCCATAAAATATAGAGAATGAAAATCCAGCAAAAGAAAACACTTCTAAAGGAAGTTGTCTATAGTTATTTATAATATTACAGGAGGTAGAAAGATGGCTAAATATACAATTGTTGATAAAGATACTTGCATCGCTTGTGGTGCTTGCGGAGCAGCAGCTCCAGACATTTATGATTATGATGACGAGGGCATTGCTTTCGTAACACTTGATGATAACCAAGGAACGGTTGAAGTTCCTGAAATATTAGAGGAAGACATGATTGATGCTTTTGAAGGTTGTCCAACAGATTCTATCAAAGTAGCTGATGAATCGTTTGACGGGGACGCTTTAAAATTCGAATAGGATCTGAATATAAAGGATAAGCATGTGCTATGAAAAGTACACATGCTTTTTTATTTATTAAAAGTAAAACCGATATCATTAAACGAGGTTTTTTTACTCAATATATACGTTGTAATTCTTCTTGAAACTCAATAAAAGTAATGGGTTGTAAAAACTTCATTTATCCTCTATCTGTAAAAAGTCAAAAAACCTCTAGATTAAATGACTAGAGGTTTTTCATTTATTTTAATCAACTGCCATCTATCTCAAAAAAACTTATACAACTTGAGTTGTAATCCATTTACTTAACCGTTTATAAACCATTAAAAAGACCATCCCAACAATTAATCCTTTGAGCATATTAAAAGGCATGATGATCTTTACAATTTTCTCTATTGGCATTTCTGGAATATTCATAAAGAAAGCATAAAGCGGAAAAATCACGAAATAGTTGGCAATTGCCATTCCAATTGTCATAATAAGTGTTCCGAGACCAATCCCTACCACTAACCCTTTGGTTGAGTTTAATTTTTTAAACATAAGGGCTACTGGAATGACAAACATCGATCCTGCTAAGAAGTTTGCAAACTGTCCTATCGGAACTCCCGTTTGACTAGAAGTAAATAAATAATGAAATCCATTTTTTAAAAACTCCACTAAAATGCCGCTAATAGGCCCAAACATAATAGCTGCAATTACGGCAGGTATATCACTAAAATCAATTTTCAAAAACGGAGGAAATCCTGGAAAAGGAAAATCCAACATCATCAATAAAAACGACAAACTTCCTAACATTGAAACTGTGACTAATTTTTTCACTTTCATTTTTACCTCTCCTTTTTCAAGAAGATCCATCTTGAAAAGAAGGAATGGTCCTTTAATCTGCTTTTACAAACTAAAACGCACCTCAAAACTCCAAGAAGCCTCAAAGAGGCATTAAAGAAGGAAGAGGTGCGTCTGATTTATATGCAGACTAAATAAACGTTTGATACTATCTTTTTCAAACGAGAACCTCCATCTTCTCCCATCCAGACTATACTGTCGGCTTCGGAATCTCACCGAATCCTGCCTTGCGGCTCGCGGGCTTAGAAACAAGTTTCATCACCGCCGGTAGGGAATTTCACCCTGCCCCGAAGATAGATCTAACCTATATAATATTTTCATAATAAGTATACTAGAATATTAGTCATTTGTGAATCTTTTTGTATTTGAATTAACTTTTGTCTTTTCGGTTAATATTAAGATTAATTATTAATTTTGTAAATAAAGATTTTATTATTCCTATTTTTATTGACAAATGTACTTTACTATGATAAATTATCTGATATTTTGATATAGTTATAATGTTTCAAATTCACTCGAACTAATAAATAGGAGGAAAAACCATGTTCCGTGTTCTCGTTGCTGATCCAATAAGTGAAGAAGGCTTGCAACCTCTTCTTGAATCTCCTTTAGTCTCCTTAACGATCAAAAAAGTCGATGAAGTAAAACAAGAATTGCATGAATTTGATGCGATTTTAGTAAGAAGTGCTACACACGTTTCTGAACTATTGATTAAAAAAATGAAAAAGCTAAAAATTATCGCTAGAGCTGGTGTTGGTGTTGATAATATTGATATAGATGCTGCCACTAAATACGGAGTTGTCGTTATTAATGCCCCTAACGGTAACACCATCTCAACTGCAGAGCACACTTTTGCGATGATGGCCTCACTTATGCGCCATATCCCACAAGCTTCACAATCTGTCAAGCAAGGTGAATGGAAACGTTCTTCCTTTGTAGGAGCTGAACTTTATCAAAAGAGATTAGGCATTATCGGATTTGGTCGCATAGGCGGTGAAATTTCAAAAAGAGCGAAAGCATTCGGTATGGAAGTCATCGTTTTTGATCCTTTTTTAAACAAATCAAAAGCTGAAAAGTTTGGTGTTCAATACGCTTCTTTACATGAGTTGCTGGAACAATCAGACATTATAACCGTTCATACTCCTTTAACAAAGGAAACCAAACATTTAATTAATAACAAGACAGTGCAACTAACAAAACAAGGCGTTTACTTCATTAATTGTGCTAGAGGTGGAATTATTGATGAGGGTATGTTAATTGAGTTTTTAGAGAATGGTCACATTGGGGGTGTCGCATTAGATGTATTTGAAGTAGAACCACCTGTAAACCACAAACTGATAGCGCACAATAAAGTTATTACAACCCCTCATTTAGGAGCATCTACAAAAGAGGCTCAGTTAAATGTAGCCTCACAAGTTGCTGAGGAAGTATTAGCATTCTTAAAGGGACATCCTGTTACATCATCGATTAATTTACCTACTTTATCGAAAGAGGTTTATCGTGCGATTAAACCTTACTATCATTTGGCAAAAAAAATTGGTTCGTTCATTTCTCAATGCATGCAAGAACCCGTTCAAGAGATTTCCATTAGCTATGAAGGTTCAGTTACAGAACTTGAAACACCTTTTATTACGAAAAGTTTATTGGCTAGTTTTTTAAATGAACGAATTGACTTTACGGTAAACGAAGTCAACGCTGGAATTGTCGCCACTGAAAGAGGAATAAGCTATAGCGAGAAGAAGCAATCCAACCTTTCTGGATATGAAAACTGTTTAACCGTTGAAGTAAAAGGTGAACAACATTATTTCACCGTTAAAGCCACCTCTATTCCAAATTTCGGAGAAAGAATTGTTAAAGTGAATGACTTCAATATCGACTTTTATCCAAACGGACCGATCCTCTATGTTCAGCATTTAGACAAACCAGGCGTGATTGGGCATGTTGGTAACATTTTAGGTAATTATGATGTTAATATTGCCACTATGCAAGTAGGACGGAAAAAAGCAGGTGGAGAGGCCATCATGATGCTTACCTTTGACAAACAAGTCGATGTAGCTGTCATTAATGAATTAAAAGAATTACAGGATATCCTTTCAATTATAGAAATATTTGTTTGAGAAAGTTTTTTGGCGTCCATCACCTAACGATAGACGCCATTTTTCAGTTTTTCTGTTTGTTCGCTCTTAAATCTTCTGAATCCTTTTTACGATCCTCCAAAGTCCTTTCTACTACTTCCCCGTTTATTTGCAACTCCTGTTTAGGATAGATCAAATCAGACTTTAGCGAATTCCATTCCATTAATTCATCTACAGTTACTTGATACTTTCTTGAAATGGCCCATAAAGTGTCTCCTTTTTCAACTTTAACGACAAACTGACGTTCTGTTTCCTCCATTTTTGAAGCTTGAACCACTTGATCATCATCTCTATGATTATTTTGCTCAAATACAAACAGTGGATCAATTGCGTTTTGTTTATCCATTGTCCACTCTTTGTTATGTATTTCGAAGTGAAGGTGAATACCCGTTGAATTGCCCGTACTACCCACGATCCCAATCACTTGACCTTTGCTTACTTTTTCTCCTTCACTAACAGACCTTTTACTCAAATGAGCGTATACGGTTTCATATTGTCCACCATGATTAATAAAAACCACATTTCCATATGAAGAAGAGTAATAAGATCTCGACACCGTCCCATTTTCAACGGTCATTACTTTGGCATCTTTTTCAGTAGAAATATCAATCCCTTTATGATGTCCTCCTCTAGATCCAAAATGATCCGTAATATCCCCTTCAATCGGTATAACCCACTCTTCTTTTATGTATTGATTTATATTTTCTTCCGCATTAACGACTATTCCAGTTAAAAAAAGGATGCTAATACACAACGCCATAACAATGACAATGCCTATTCTTTTTAAGTAGTCAATCATAATAACCCTCCATATATTTATAATAATAGGTTGCTGAATAGTAAGGGGGCTGTGTCTCTCTCAGATACGCAATATAAAATAGGTCCTCTAGTTGATCTGTTACCATCGTCCAATAGAATGATTTTGAGATATTGTATGATCACTTGTCTATTAATAGAACAAAAACTAGTATATTGCAATATATGGTATACCATGCATGATTTTCGAAAAAAATTTTTCTTTTTTTGAAATTGGGGCATAACCTCTTAAAAATAAACGTAAAAAGGGGCTGTTCAGAAGGTCCATTTTCATAGTAAATGAGGACAAATTGAAACCCCAAAAATGTCGTTATAACAACATTTTTGGGGTTTACTTTTATCAAGGTTTTGTCTAAAAAAGTTACTTTTCAGACAGCCCTTCGTTCTCCATTTTAGTCATTTCTTTTTAATTAATAGGGTTAGGTGAAAAAGGAACATTAATGGGTTGATCTAAATTCCATTTACCTATTTGCTTTTCATTTATCCCTTTAAAATGAACTTGCTCGTAATTAAATTCTTTTGCTGTCATTAATATCGCCTCTATCATAAATATAGCTTCCTGTGAGCTATTCACTTTTTCACCATTGTTTACAAAAACAATAAGGGTTCGGCCACCTTCACTCGTCTCTATATCAAGGTCTAAAGAAGGATCAATGGATGGTAACAAAAATTGATTACCTTCCTTCATGAAGTTGAACGCCTCTGATATGTTTTTAAACTTTTTATTAGAAGGAACTAAAAAATCTCTTTCTACTGATAATTTTAAATAAGCTCTCTGTTGATTCATTTCAGGCAATAAGTCAACACTCTTTTCATTCATGACGATTTTTAATTGTTTATTATGCCACCTGAATGACTCTTCTATAAACTTTATTATATTATCTGAATCCGGCGCGTCTTGGGAAACTTTCAATACAATTTCCTGATCAGCTTTCATTACATCAATATATTGAAAAAAAATCTCCACTTAAGTTTACATTATCTAAACTCCCATATTCATTAAAAACATTGTTATACTTTTCTAATAAAGTATCCCCTCTAATATTTCTGAAGGAAATAGGAATGAAGTCATTATTTTGGTTATAAGGGAACGCTAAGGTCACTGTATCTTTTCGGTCTTGAGCAACATAAGAAACAACTTCACTATCTACTATATTTGCTTTATCAAGCTTCATTTCATCGTTCGACTCTTGCATAATCGTTCCTTGCTCTTGTTCATCTATACTATACATTTCTATATTGCTACTCTCTGACGATTTGTCTTCAGCTATATTTTGTTGATTTTGGGGAGAATCGAATAAAGGAATAGATAGTAAAAGAACAATCATTCCTACTGCAACTACAGCAATGCCCGGAAGAAAACTCTTTTTTTAAGTGAGCTTTTTCTTGATTTCTTTCAGAAATTTTTTCGAATAACTTTTCTTTTGACTGATTATCCTTCAATGGAGGTAATTGTTTTAATAAAGATTCTATTTCTTTATCATTCCAATGTGATTTTTTCATTTATTTTTCCCTCCTTTTCAATGGCTAATTCAGACATTTGATCCTTTAGCTTTTTTAGTGCTCGATGTTGGGTTGTTTTTACTTTACTTTGTGACCATTTCAATACTTGTGCTGTTTCAACAATTGATAATTGCTGAATATATCTTAGTATCACAACTGCTCGCTGATTTTCATTACAGCAGTCTAGCGCTTCATATATTAGCTTAACAGATTCACTCTGAACCACGATTTCTTCTGGTAGTGGTTTCGAATCGGATATAGATAATGCATCAATGTCTAATTTATTCATCAAACGTTGTTTCCACGTCTTTTGTTGTCGAAAATAATCCATAGCAACATTTCTAGCGATGGAAAATAACCATGTTTTTTGGCTGCTTCTTCCCTCAAACTTTTCATAGCTTTTTAACACCTTTATATAAACCTCTTGAACTAGGTCATCAACTACATCTGGTTTTTTTACCATATACATTAAAAATTGATAGATTTCTTTATGGTATTGATCATACAGCTCCTGAAAGGCCTCTTCCATCAATTCACCCTCCATTCTTTTATTAGTCGTTACATGTATAAAAAAGTTACATATTTGTTGTCAAAAACAACTATTGCTTACTTACAAAAAAACAGGCCCTGTAACAGGACCATTAAGAGCTTTTATCTGTTTTAAAAACGATCGCACTTCGTTCATATTCTACATCGTTTACTTGAAGCCTGTAATTAATTACCCTTGCCAATGCAAATAAATAGTCCGATAACCGGTTGATATACATTAAAACAAGATTATGGATTTGATGCTCTCTCTTTAAAGAAACAATTTGCCTTTCCGCCCTTCTCGTTACCGCACGGGCACTATGAATCAAGGTAGCACTCTTAGACCCACCAGGTAAAATAAACTTTTCTAAAGCTGGAGCCTCATCAACATAATCATCAATTCTCTTTTCTAAATCATCAATCATTGCCTGAGTTGTTTTAAAAGGATGCTTATTTTTTTCATAAACTACCGCCAAATCACTTCCGCAGTCAAATAGTTCATGTTGAATTTTTTGTAACTCATTATAAATACGACTAAATTGCTCTTTAGGTAACTCTGCCATCGCTTGACCAATCAAGCAATTCACTTCATCAATCGTTCCATAAGCCTCAACTCGTAAATCATCTTTATCCACTCTTGCCCCTATAAGACTCGTTTTTCCTTCATCACCTGAACGTGTATATATTTTCATTGGACCCACTCCTCTGACAAATTAATGATTAGGAATAAAGAAACTAAAGGTTGTCCCTTCCTTTTCTTTACTATGAACTGAAATGGTCCCTTCATGAGCCTCGACAATATTCTTGACAATCGCTAGACCAAGGCCAGTTCCAGAACGCCCTCTTGTCCTTGCTTTATCAGCCTTGTAAAAACGTTCAAAGACAAATGGCAAATCCTCTTCTTTTATTCCTACCCCAGTATCACTAATATCAAACTTTAAACCACCTTGATGAGACTTTACATTGATCTTAATCTCTCCACCATCAGAAGTATGTCGAAATGCGTTGTCAATTAAGTTTGTTAATACTTGTTCTAATCGATCTGGATCGAATTCGTAATGGTTGCTTTCTATATCTATGCTTGAAAAAAGATGGATTTGTTTTTGTTTTGCAATACCTTGGAATTTCCTTTCAACCTTCTCAATAAATTGTTCAACATTGACGTCTTCCATGCGAAGGGTAATGTGACCCGCTTCCATACGAGCAAGATCTAACAAGTCGTTAACAAGCCTACCCATTCTTAATGACTCATCATATATCACTCTTGCAATTTCTTGCTTCTCTTCTTCCGAACTAGCAATATTATCGACAATGGCTTCACTATAACCTTGAAGCATAGAGATAGGCGTTCTTAGTTCATGAGAAACATTGGCAATAAAATCTTTTCGTAATTTATCCAATCTTCGTTCTTCCGTCATGTCACGTAAAATCGCAACGGCTCCTCTTATGTAGGACTGATTGTATAACGGACTCATCACAATCACCCAACTTCGACCTTGCACCTTCATTTCAATGATCTGCTCTTTTTCTGTATTAACAACTCTTTGAAAAAGTTCCTTTAATTCGATGGGTAATTCTTCATTTTCTTGCATTCCATTTTCGTAATACCAAGCTTGAAAGAACCTTTCTGCTGGTGGATTTGTGACTAAGAAGCTACCATCTACCTTTAATGTGATCACGCCATCAGCCATACTGCTTAAAATATTGGATAAATGTTCTTTTTGTTGTTCAATCGCATTTAGATGATACTTTAACTGTTTACCCATTCGGTTAAAAGCAATGGCTAAGCCACCAATTTCATCATGAGTCAAAATAGGAACCTTCGTATCAAACTTACCATTAGCGAGTTCGTGTGCCGCCTCTTTCATTTTTCGAAGCGGATAGGTGATTCTTGTTGATAAGAAAAAAGCGAACACAGTCGTTAAAACGATCGCAATTCCTGCTGCAAGTAAAATATACGTTGTTGTTTTCTTAGACGTGTCATAAATCGCCATTAATGATTGGGCAACATAAACAGCTCCATCTTCATAAGGAATTCCGACAATTAAGAGAGAGTGGTCTTGTGAGCCTGAAGACTGTAGTTCTTGAGGTTCACGTACTTCAATTACTTCTTTTTTACTTGAAATAACCGAAGCTAATTTTTCGTCTTGGACAATTTCTTCTGCGATCTCTGTTGAATTTTTTTGTCCAGAAGAAAACACTTCATCTTCTGAGACGACAATAATATGGGTAAGACTATCTGTTAATTCAAAAACTATATCTTTTGCAAGTTTTTCATTTTCATGACTTTCCATTATAAATGCAACTTTATTTGCTAGCTTTGATAAATCATCCTTTACTTCTTGCATATGATAATTCTCCATAAATTGGAGTAACAAAAAAGTTAAAACGAGCAATACAAAACTAACCAATATTAGAATTGTTCCCCATAGTTTAACGACAACACTTTTCCAAAATTTCATTCATTACTTACCTCAAATTTATAGCCGACTCCCCAAACTGTGACGATCATTGCTGCGGCCTCACTCGATACTTTATTTAACTTCTCTCTTAGTCGCTTTACATGTGTATCTACTGTTCGTAAATCGCCAAAAAAATCATAATGCCACACTTCTTTTAACAGTTTTTCACGGTCATATACTTTATCTGGAGTTTTTGCTAAATAATAGAGTAATTCATATTCTTTCGGAGTTAGGTTTACTTCTTCTCCATTCGCTGTCACTCTATGTGCATCATGGTCAATGGTCAAATACGGGAAAGCGATCACATTTTTTGCCGTTGTGTCTGTTTTTAAATAAGTGGTAGGTGAGGAACGTCGTAAGATTGCTTTAACTCTTAATACGACCTCTCTAGGACTAAATGGCTTGACAATATAATCATCGACCCCTACTTCAAATCCTTGTACTCGGTTCGCTTCTTCTCCTTTAGCTGTTAACATAATAATAGGTGTCGCCTTTTTTTCTCTAAGCTTTTTACAAACTTCTACTCCATCAATTCCAGGCATCATAATATCTAAAAGGATAAGATCAAAATCTCTTGATAAAGCAAATTCTAACGCCTCATCTCCATTTTCAGCTTCTTCTATTTGATATCCTTCTCGCTCTAAATACATTTTTAGTAAACGACGAATACGTTCTTCATCATCAACGACTAAAATTGTTCTGTTTTGTTCCATGTCCATTCCTCTCTTCCCCATTCGTTTCTATCGGAAAAGAACCTTCACAAACATACGTGAAGGTTCATGACTATGCATAGCTATGCAAGCCAGCAATAACTAAGTTGACAAAGATTAAGTTAAACATAATTATAGCAAAGCCTATCACACCTAGCCAAGCAGATCTTTCACCATGCCATCCTCTTGATAGCCTTAAATGTAAGTAGGCTGCATAAAACAAGAAGGTAATTAGCGCCCACACTTCTTTAGGGTCCCAACCCCAGAACCTCGTCCATGCAATTTGCGCCCAGATCATTGCAAAGATTAATGCGCCTAGTGTAAAGATCGGGAAGCCTATAGCAACAGAGCGATAACCAATCTCATCAACTAAATCAATATTTACATTTTTGACCAATGGTTTTAATGATGCCGCAAGTCTTTTTCTTAAAATGAGTCTTAATAAGCCGTATAAAATCAATCCTACTGACATTGACCAAATAACGGTATTTAATTTTCTAGCCGAAATGATTGCAGGCATTTCAATAGACGACTCTAACTTGCCTTCTGTTAATAATTCACCTTGATTTGGTGCAACCAATGAAGGAATGCTATACACCATTTCATCTTCTTGACCTTTTTTTATCAATCCAGCTATAAACGGCTTCATATTCCACTGTTCTAAAGGCCGTAAAAATTAACACAAATGCAATCGTACAAACAACCGTATACATAATCATTTCTAACCAAAACGTTTTTTTAGACGCCTTCGTTTGGTCAATAACTCGAACTAAATAAATGACTCCTGCAACTGCATTTATAGATAAAATCGCTTGTCCTAGTGCTGCAGTAGTTACATGTATATGAAGCCAGTCGCTTTGCAAAGCAGGAATCAGTGGAGATACATCACTCGGAAAAACACTTGCATAGGCAATTAATAATAACGCTACTGGTAAGGAAAAGACTCCTAATACAGGTGTTTTATATATAAAGAAGATAATGATAAATGCCAAAACAAGCATCATTCCAAAGGAAGTTGTAAATTCAAATAAATTACTAACAGGAGCATGTCCTGCTACCGTCCACCTTAAAATAAAATACCCTAGATGAGATAGAAAACCTAAAATAGTAACCGTTATCCCGATTTTCCCCCATTTACCAATAGACTGTTTTTCTTCTTTCTTGACTTTTATTTCTCCACTGAATAAAAAGGTGGCAAGTAAATATGAAATAAAGGCAATATATAATAAAGTACTACTCAATTCAATCATTTATCTATCCCTCCTATTCCTCTAACTGTTTTTGATCAATGAGTTCATTTAACGGTAAACCTTCAACCATTATCCCAACTTCATTCCGTAATCCGTACCAATTTTTATTTGTATGCCCGGCTAAATAAACAGCATCATCTTCAACTTTAAGCCAAATACGACGATGAGTCCAATACATCCCTTGGATGACACCAATCATAAAGATGGCTCCACCGATCGCAAGAATCCATAACGTTAAATCTTTACGGACCGTCAAGGCGGTAAAATTGACTGTTTCAACACCAGCAAATTTCATTTTATAGGTATTTTCTTCATCACCAATCGTATTTTGGATCGCCACAAAGCTCGTTTCACCTTTTTGGTTCTCTGGCGAAAAGACTTTAAATACAAAAGCAGGGTTATTTGGATTCGGTGATTTTGTAGCTGGTTCTCCATTACTATCAAAATAAAAATCTGGTAAATAACTTGCAAGTTCTACAACGTACCCATTGCCTAAATCATATTCTTCTTCAGGCTCAAGTAGGTCAATCGAAATATCACCAATCATTTCATCGGTTTCTTGATTGACTAACTGAAACTTCATTTCTGTCATATCATTTAATCGATAGGACGTTTGATAAAGAGCAAATTGGTTGAATTTAAAAGGTTCGTTGACGCGTATTTCCCCACTTTTCACTTCGTTTAAATTCGATTCCTCTCCTATCAACCCATCTTGATCTTTTTTATAAAGAGTGACATTCGTTTGATAGTTTTTGACTACCGAACCGTCACCTACTCTCATAATTGCCTCTTTAAAGACTTCATCTTCAGAGGATTGTTCATACACTTCTAGAATGAATTTTTCATTTTTTAAATAATACTCCCCGTTTGTTTCAGGGATCTTTTCTGTTTCTCCTTCTCTTAACCATAATACTTCATCAACATACATTCCAGGAACAAAGCGGAGCATAGCCCCAATTAGAAAGATAATTAGACCGATATGATTAACATAAGGACCCCATCTGGAAAAACGATTTTTCTCAGCTAAAATATGTCCTTGATCTTCGCGAACTTTATAGTGTCTTTTTTGAAGTCTCTCTTTAAATTGCAAAATATCTTTATTAGAAACATGGTTTGATTCACTGTATAAACGCTGCCTTTTCATAAAAGTAAGCTGGCGTTTAATGCCTTGTTTTTTCAAAGCACGATATAAGGGTACTACTCGATCAATACTGCAGATCACTAAAGAGCTCCTAGTGCAGCAATTAGAAGCATATACCACCAAGAACCGTATAAGTTATGAAAACCTAGTTGGTAGTACAATTTCCCAAAAGAACCGTATTCATCTTGATAAAACTGTTCAGCAGGAACGGATGGTGGAATGTACATTTCTTGTGGAAAGATTGTTCCAACAGCTGAAGCAATTAACGTGATGATAATAATCCAAACGCCTACTTTCACAGATGAGAAGAAGTTCCATACTTTATCTACCACCGTTTTATTGTACGTTTGGGAACGCCTAGCACTTCCATCATATCGCATATCTAACAATTTTTTCTCGTTAGCTGTTTCTTCATTTATCGTTCGACCACAATTTTCACATATAATGGTTCCATTAGGATTAACATGTCCACATTCACATTTAACTTGCTTCATGTTGATAACTCCTTAATTTTTAGATCCTATTCTACTTTATAAAAACGTACTTTAAGGTTTAATCTGCTCCATATACTGTTGAACATCACGTTCAGTCATCTGTCCTGTCTTAATATCGACAATGATTCCATCTGAGTCAATTAAATACGTAGCCGGTAAATTACCGACATCGTAGGCACTACTGACATCTCTATTTTTATCTAATACTACAGGGAATGTTAACCCATACTCTTCGACAAATTTTTTAACAGCCACTCTTGATTCGGCTATATTTACTGCAACAATTTCCACACCTTGACCTTGATAATATTCGTACTGATTTTGCATATAAGGCATTTCCGTTTTACAAGGTTCACACCACGTTCCCCAAAAGTTAAGGAATACACCTTTCCCTTGTAAATCTTCTAAATAAACTTCCTCACCTTGTAAATTTTCCAGAACAAATAAAGGTGCCTTATCGCCTATCTCAACACTACCCTTTGAATGAAAAAAATTCATATAAAGTGTATAGCTAATCGCACTTATTAAAAGTAATAAAATCGCTGTCCTAATAATCAATCGTTTTCGTTTCATCGTAAGCCCCTCTTACTTTAATCCATAGATTTACTCAACGTCATTATATCATTGATAAATATCACATTTACGACCGGTTATTTGACGTTTATGTGACAGTTAGAAAGCGTTTCTTCCATGTTCAGCTAAAGCTCGTATCTGTTTCACTTCATGTGGAGAGAGTTCTCTTATCTCTCCCGGTTTTAATCCTTGCAAGGTAAGAAAGGCATACCGTTCTCTTTTTAGTTTCATGATAGGATGACCAATAAAATCAAGCATGCGACGAACTTGACGATTCTTCCCTTCTCTTATGACCATTTCAATAATACATGTTTGTTTTTTCTTATCAATTGATTGAATTTTAATTCTTGCAGGAGCTGTTTTTCCATCCTCAAGACGCACTCCTCTTTCCAATTGTTTTAGTTTCTCACGTTCTGGAATTCCTTTCACTTTAGCAATGTAGGTTTTTTCAATTCCGTAACGAGGGTGCATTAATTTATTAGAAAAGTCGCCATCGTTTGTTAATAATAGCAGTCCAGATGTATCATAATCGAGTCTGCCAATTGGATAAATTCTTTTATCTATATGATCAAAAAAGTCCACCACGGTCCTGCGGCCTTTATCATCTTTAGCACTCGAAATCACTTTTTTTGGTTTATACATTAAAAAATACACCGGCGCTTCTCGATTTACCGGTACACCTTCCACTTCGATTCGATCATTGTTTGTCACTTTTGTTCCTAGTTCTTTAATGACTTGTCCATTTACTGTTACTTTTCCTTCTAATATTAATTGTTCTGCTTTACGTCTAGAAGCAACTCCAGCGTGAGCGATTACTTTTTGCAAACGTTCCATTCATCTCACCTCAACTTACCATATTACTCGTTTCATAAACATTTCACAAGTAAAAAAAGAGATGCTGATCCTCAAGACAATTTTATATCATATTTATTTTTCAGCCTTGGATCAGTAAGTATTTTAATGATTGGTAATACAAATACTGATTAAGGAGAAAGTAATTGGTGAAAATATCCCATATACAATAAAAAAGAGCTGTATAGAAAGTCCATGTTGATAGTATATGTGGACAAACTAAAAACCCAAAAATGTCGATATAACAGCATTTTTGGGTTTTACTTTTATAATACTACTTGTTATACATATATTACAAATCTATCCGAATAGCAAAGATACAATAATAATTGAAGCAATAATCCCAACTAAATCTGCAAGTAAACCTACTTTAAGAGCATCTCCCATCCTTTTAATTCCTACTGCTCCAAAATAAATGGTTAATACGTAAAGAGTAGTGTCTGTACTCCCTTGCATTGTGGACGCTAACCTTCCAATAAAAGAATCAGGACCATAAGAGGAAATGAGGTCGGTTGTCATCCCTAAAGCAGCTGTACCTGATATCGGTCTTATTAAAGCAAGTGGGAGAATATCTGCTGGCACACCTATTGCATTCATTACTGGCCTTAAAAAGTCGACAAAGGCATCCAATGCTCCTGAAGCTCTAAATATCGAAATTGACACGAGCATTCCTACTAAATAAGGGATTAATGAGAGTGCAATTTGAATCCCTTCTTTTCCACCCTCCACAAAGGTTTCATAAGTGGGGACTTTTTTTATCGTTCCGTACAAAAGGATCACCATAATTAGGACGGGTATTAACCATAACGAGATGATAGTTACAATTTGCACTTTATTCTACCCCTCTTCTTTTTCTTCGATAATAGAAGAAACGATCAATAAAAATAGCAAATAATGTAGAAATCATCGTTGCTAATAAGGTAGTACCAACAATTTCAGTAGGGGCTGTAGATTCATAAGTCATTCTAATTCCTATAACAGTTGTTGGGATAATCGTTAAACTAGAGGTATTAATAGCTAAAAAAGTAATCATCGATCGACTAGTAGAATCCTTGTCTCCATTTAATGATTTTAACTGTTCCATTGCTTTAATTCCTAATGGAGTTGCTGCATTTCCAAGACCAAACATGTTAGCAATCATGTTTGAAAGCATATATCCCATAGCTGGGTGATGATCAGGAACATCCGGAAACAGTTTATTGACAATTGGTTTAAATAAATTACTAAGCAATCTCAATAATCCAGCTTCTTCCGCAATTTTCATTAAACCTAGCCAAAATACTAGGACACTAATTAAACCAATACTAATTGTTACCGCTTCTTCTGCCCCTTTAAAAACTGCTTTATTAACCTCTTCCATTGACCCATGTAACATCGCATACACCAGTCCTATAACCGTTAAGAAAACCCAAATTAAATTAACCATCCCCTACCCCCACAAAAATAACAAACAACCTTTTTAACGATTCAAAAAAACCTCTTTTAGGGGGAGTTGTTTCCCCATTATTATAGTAAACAGGGACTCGCTGGATAAGATCGTTATTTAATAAAACAGAATAAGTTCCGACAATCGAAGGGACATTCGAACGTTCCCATTTTTTATTTGGCTTTTTTAAATCAATTTTAACCTTTATATTCTTTTTTTCATCTTCAGTTAAAGGATAGGAGATGTTTCGATTAACAAATAAATGATCTTTATAAAATGAATCGTCTATATTAGCTAAAAAGCCTTCCTCTTGAATCGTTGTTTTATTATATAAATCAAAAGTTGACTCAAACATATTAATGTGGTCGTTCCAATCATCTGGGTCATCAAGTGTCACCGCTATCAAATCTAAGTTATCTTTAGAGGCGGTTGAAACAAGTGTACGATTTGCTTTTTTCGTATACCCTGTCTTTCCACCGGTTGAATAGTCATATAAACTTGTTAAAAGCTTATTTTTATTCCGCCAAGTACGATCCCATTTCTCTGTAGGATTTGGTGCGGAGTATGTTTTTGTCCTAAACACTTTTTCAAACTGTTCATTTTTCATGGCATATTGAGTAAGGATCGCCATATCATATGCTGTTGAATAATGGTTTTCATGATCATCTAAACCATGCGGATTCGCAAAGTGTGTATTAAACATACCAACTTGGTTAGCTTTTTCATTCATTAAATAAGCAAACCCATCTAAGCTCCCACCAACATGTTCTGCTATTGCAGCGGCAGCATCATTTCCCGATCTCAGCATTAACCCATATACTAAGTGTTCTAACTTTATTTTTTCCCCTTCTTGCAAATAAATTGAAGATCCTTCAGTTTCCACCGCTTGTTTACTTATTTTTACTTCTTCATTCATTTTTCCTGATTCAATGGCTATAATAGCCGTCATAATTTTGGTTATACTTGCAATTCTCATTGGCTTGTGACTATTCTTTTCAAAAAAAGATTCTTCCTGTCTCTTCATCTATAACAATAGCTGCCTGTGCTTGAACATTCACCTCAGCATTACTTGCCTGAGGAAAAGCGATCACTATAAGTAGTGTCAATAGTATCAACCATTTTACATCGACCCTTTTCATCATATGAAAACAACACGTCCCTTTTTAAAATATCGGATTGTATATACCTTGACCTTGTTTGGACAGCGTTCTAATGAATACTAGCAATTGTGCGCTTAACGGGCTCTTCCGCTTTTCTTATTGTCTAGCTCCAGCGCCCAGCGACTTGTGTTGCTTTCGACCCACAGGAGGTGCTAGCATCATCGTTAGCCACAGGACGTGGCTGAACTTAGTAGATCGTCCGCATTATGCTTTTCGTGTTTCCTTTATCTCATGCGGCGATGAACAGGAGGTTCTAGCGTCAACGTTAGTCACAGGACG
Source organism: Bacillus carboniphilus (assembly GCF_020524035.2). Taxonomy (NCBI): domain Bacteria; kingdom Bacillati; phylum Bacillota; class Bacilli; order Caryophanales; family Bacillaceae; genus Bacillus; species Bacillus carboniphilus. The sequence continues at coordinate 1,284,037 of NZ_CP129013.1, forward strand.
TGACTGTTTTTAGTTGACGTTCCTTTACTTTGCGTCGCTTAACGGGCTCTTCCGCTTTTCTTATTGTCTAGCTCCAGCGCCCAGCGACTTGTGTTGCTTCACCCTCCTCCCTACGATAAGTCAACATCGAAGCCTGCGGCTTTTCGTGTTTCCTTTATCTCATGCGGGGGGTTTGAAGCACCTGCGTCGCTTAACGGGCTCTTCCGCTTTTCTTATTTGTACAAGTCTATGAAAATAATTAAAATATATGATGAAATTATTGGGGATAAGACAGAGAGAGGGGTACACAATCCATCTTTTTAAAAGACAAAAAGGATGGAATTTTCATATTCCATCCTTTCAAAAGATCACTGTGTTCTTCAATTACTTTGACTGCGTAATTTTTGTTCGGTAATCTGTCTCGTAATATTCTAATTCCTCACGAATGGTTTGAAACTCATTTTCTAAGGAGGTTAAGAGGTTAACAATTAAATTCGGGGCTTTATCCCTAAATTTAATTGCATTCTTTCCAGTGTAAGCACTTCTAGGGTCTTCAAACCATATATCATTTTTAGGTTGATAAAATTCTTCAATACATTGGTGATAAATGACATACAACGTTTTTTCCGCTGCAGCTTTTCGAAACGAGCTGTTCTTTAAAATAATCTGACATTCTTCTAATCCTTCTTCACAATAAACAGTTAATCTTCTTAATGATCTAAAAATACTCTTGGCATAACGATGATCTACATCCTCTTCTTTCATTTGACCGATAGTATGCTCATCTAAAAAGTTATTTAAGTTCTCAGTAACTTCTTTTAAAAATTTTTCAACTTGTTCTAATTGTGTTTTTACCATCACATTTCCCATCTTATCTACTCCTGTCTTTATTTCTTACAAACGATATATTTAGCTATAAGGTTGCTTAGACCAACTGACATCTAATAAAAAGGGCTGCCTACTCATTAAGCCATCCTTCAATTGTCTTATTTGTTCAGAATTTAGTTTTAAATATGGTTCGATTAACTCTTCAAGCGTACTTATATACAGTCGATGCTTGTTTAAACAATGGGGATCAGTTAAAAGAAACGTAATACTAATCATTGAAGGAGGATTTATATCTTTAAGCTCTGGATATGAAAAGTGAATAAACTCTAATAGTTTTTCCTCAAAATATCGGACATACAAAACAGAAAGTGATAGTTCTTTATCGTTCCATATATAATGGACTATTGAACGTGAGAAAGAATCTTCAGGTGAATTTTTTTGAGATTTTTGTAACTCTTCTCCAGTTACTTCTTTAATCAACATCAATTTACCCACCCCTTACCTTTCCATTGTTTCTTCCAAATAAGCAGAATAAAATGTTATTAACAGAAAATCATTTATCTTACTTATTACTTCTGATACTCTCTATATTTTATCATACTATGAAAATAAAAAGAATTTTCTATATTTATAATTTGTTAATATTTTGAATTTATTTCAGAACCTATTATTATAAATTTATTTATACTGGCTTTGTTTCTGCAAATAATCGAGTACAGAAGCTTGAAGCAAAATTCATTTTTAACAGATAGCGTAAATTGTAAATCTTAAAAGAAAATTGTGAACAAGAATAAAAAGCCTCCAACCCTTAATAAGAGAATGGAGTCATTTTTAACTTGTTCAACATAAGATTTGATGTAACTAATAACTTCCTTATTAAATTATCTTCTCAAAAAAGCATTCTAATCAAAAGGAAAATCTCATTTAAAAGATTCAAAAAATAAATCTGCCTCTTCCTGAACAAATTCCTCTGAAATATTTTCTGGTAGTGGTGGAAGCTCTTCTATCGTTTTTAAGCCAAAGTATTCTAAAAACTCTTTAGTTGTCCCATATAATATTGCTCGACCTGCTCCTTCTGCTCGACCTACTTCTTTAATTAGCCCTTTTGCCACCAACGTTTGAATTGGCCGTTCGCATTTTACTCCCCGAACCTCTTCAGTTTCAATTCTGGTGATAGGCTGTTTATAAGCAATAATAGCTAATGTTTCTAACGCAACTTGAGAAAGTGAAGAATTTGTAGGATTTTGAGCCAACCTTTTCAAATAGATTGCGTGCTCTTTTTTTGTTACCAATTGGTATGCTCTAGCTACTTCCACAATTTGTATTCCTCTTTCTTTACTTTCATATTCGCTCTTTAAGTCGTCGATGATTTGTAAAACGATCGCTTCATCTACCTCTAACACTTTTGTTAGTTGTTTCACGGAAAGTCCTTCGTCGCCAACAGCATATAGCAAACCCTCTACTATGGCTTTCCATTCAATTATTTTCTCACTCATACAATTTTTCACTCCCTGATATTTGTAAATCAGAAAGGTTTTCTTCCTGTTTAACAACAATCAATTGTTTTTTCATTAGTTCGAGCATCGCTAAAAATGTAACCACTATTAAGCTTTTATGATGATAAGGAAAAAACTCATGAAAACTTTTGACTCCTCTCTGTTTTGTTAGCTGCTCTACGATTTCATCCATTCGTTGTTCGATTGGTATTTCTTGTCTTGTTATTTTGGTTTCCAGCGGTTTTTGTAGTCTTTGTCTACGCAAAACTTTTTGATAAGCGGCTATCATGTCATAAATCGTTGTATCACCTAGGTTAACTTGTTGCTCAATATCTTTCGCATATTCACTTAAATCACTAGGAGCCTTAACAAAAACTTCTGCCTGTTCGTCTTCTTTTATTTTTAACTCCTCAGCCACTTGTTTATATTGCCGATATTCCAATAACCTTTCCACTAGTTCTTGACGAGGGTCTTCCTCGTATAGAAGTTCGTCTTCTTCTAAAAGCTGCTCTTCCTGTCTAGGAACGAGCATTTTGCTTTTAATAGACAATAAGGTAGCTGCCATTACTAAGTATTCTGAAGCAACGTCTAACTGTAACTCCTTCATCGTATGTATATACATTAAATACTGATCTGTAATTTTTGCAACAGGAATATCATAAATATCAATCTCAAACCGATTAATAAGATGTAACAATAAATCTAAAGGCCCTTCAAAGGCATCTATTTTCACTTTGTATTCCAATTATTCACACCAACTTTTTTTAGTTGCTATCATTTTTTTAAAGACCTTTGTAGTTCAGCCTAAAAACGATTGCTATTAACATCATTAAATGATAGTACATTTGAATAAATAGGACAATAGTCATTCACAATGTAAAATTGCCTACTATATGCAATTCAACTACCCAATTCTACCACTGACCTTTTCTAGTTGCTAGTAAAGACAAGTTTTATTCAAGCGACCTTAAATTTCATTCTTTTTAACGTGTAAAAAGAATATGTTAAACTAGTTTAAATATTAATTCTTTAAATGAGGTGTTCTAATTGTATCCAAAAGCATTTATTGAATATTTAGTTCAATTTCATGCCAAACGTGATTATTTTGAATGTCATGAAATCTTAGAAGAATATTGGAAAGAAAAAAACAGCAGTGAACGTGACCATTTTTGGGTAGGGTTTATTCAGCTTGCAGTTGGATTGTATCATCAAAGAAGAAATAACTTTTCAGGCTCAGAAAGAATGATGAAAAGCTGTTATCATATTTTCAAAAATAACCTTGGTACAGTTGAGAAGCTAGGCGTAGATTCATCTAACTTATTATCTAGTATTGTTACGAGAATACATGATGTTGAACAAAGAAAGATGTATAAACGTTTTGATATCCCGATTAAAGACCATAGTTTGAAAGCGGAAGCAAAAGAACACGCAAATGAAATGGGGTTAGTTTGGGGGATAGACAGTGATTTAAATGATCTAGAAGTTATTCATAGACATACTTTACGAGATCGGTCCGATGTCATTGCAGAAAGGGAACTTGCGCTAAAAAAAAGAAGAGACAGAACTTAAATATTTTAATGTTCTGCTTCTTCATCTGAAGACTTTACTTCACACTTTCGAAAAAATGCCTCTGTTGAATCATTCGGAATAATCTCCTTAGATTTAAACATAGATTTCAGAGCACAAACCATTTCTTTTCCTTTCCCTTGAAACCTATGAGAAGGATTTACACAAATATGCTGTACTTGTAAAGTACTCTCATCAACAGTCACAACTCCGACCACACCTATAAAATCTTCTTCCTCCTTCCAAAGAAAAAGATTCCAGTCTTGATCCGACTCATAGGTGTCCATTGTTTGTTTCAAAGTTTTCAAGTCCTTCTCAGCAGGCATAAAGGATAAAAGACCCATGGCTATTTTTTCAAAGCTTTTTTTATAACGAATTAACATAATGACCCCTCGTTATGAAAACAACACCTTAACTTTTTGAATGTTGTTTTCTATCTTTAATTAATTTAATAGTAAAACACACTTAGCTTACACACGGTAAGCTAAGATGAACATTTCAATCCTCTACAATAAACATTATATACATTATATACAGATTTGATCATTTTTTAAACTATATACATCAATTAATTGAAGGATTTCATTAAATTCGCCATTTCAATGGCAGATATCGCTGCCTCCCATCCTTTATTCCCTGCTTTTGTCCCAGCTCGTTCGATCGCTTGTTCAATATTTTCTGTTGTCACTACTCCAAAAATGACAGGAACTTCTGATGTCAAAGAAGCATTTGTGATCCCTTTTGCTGCTTCATTACATACATAGTCATAGTGACTAGTTGCCCCTCTAATGACACAGCCTAGCGTAATAATAGCATCGTACCTTTTAGAATGAGCCATTTTCTTGGCGACTAGCGGTAACTCAAATGCTCCTGGTACCCAAGCAATATCGATATGATCCTTTTCAACTCCATGTCTTTTCAAAGCATCTTTCGCTCCGTTTAGCAAACTATTCGTAATAAAATCATTAAACCTTGAAGTAACAATCCCTATTTTAAGTCCTGCTCCTACTAAATTTCCTTCAAACGTATTCATTTCTATTCCCCCAAAATTGTTTTTATAAATGCAGTAAATGTCCTAATTTTGTTTGTTTTGTTTTCATATAATGATGATTTTCCGTTTTTATTGCCATTTCAATCGGAATCCGATCAACCACTTTTAACCCATATCCTTCAAGGCCTGTGATTTTTCTAGGATTATTGGTTAATAGCCTTATATTTGTCACACCAAGATCCTTTAATATTTGTGCACCTATCCCATAGTCTCTTAAGTCTGGTTTAAAACCTAATTTTTCATTCGCCTCAACTGTATCTAATCCTTGTTCTTGAAGTTTATAGGCTTTCATCTTATTGATTAATCCAATTCCGCGTCCCTCTTGCCTCATATAAAGCAAAATGCCCCGCTTTGCTTCTTGAATTTGCTTTAGGGCTGAATGAAGCTGAGGTCCACAATCACAACGGTGTGAACCAAAAACATCTCCTGTTAAACATTCAGAATGGACTCGAACCAACGTAGGTTCATCAGGAATGATTTTCCCTTTCACTAACGCAATATGTTCCTTATCATCTACAACATTTGTATAACCAACCATTTTAAATTGTCCATATTCAGTTGGAAGATCGATTTCAATCTCTTTTTTTACAAGCTTATCAATCTTATTTCGATAGTGAATGAGATCTTTAATTGTGATCATTTTTAAATTAAATTTATCAGCGATCTCTTTTAGTTGCATGACTCTCGCCATGGTTCCATCCTCATTCATAATTTCACATATAACCCCACAAGAAAAGGACCCACTAAGTTTAGCGAGATCAATAGCCGCCTCAGTATGACCAGCTCTTCTAAGAACTCCACCTTTTTTCGCTATTAATGGAAACACATGACCTGGTCTTTTAAAATCCGCTGCTTTGTTTTGATTATTCAACAAAGCTAAAATGGTCTCTGAACGTTCGTATGCACTAATTCCTGTTGTCGTCGTTTTATAATCAATACTCACGGTAAATGCCGTTCCATGAGGATCTGTATTATGGTCAACCATTGAAGTAAGTTGAAGCTTTTCAGCATGTTCCTGCGTAATTGGTGTACAGATCAGTCCTCGACCGTGAGTTGCCATAAAATTTATCATTTCAGGCGTCGCATGTTCAGCTAAACCGATAAAATCCCCTTCGTTTTCACGGTCTTCATCATCTACCACAATAACAACTTTTCCATTCTTCAAATCAACTAAAGCATCTTCAATTGAGTGAAACATTTACCACACCTCATTTATTTAAAATTCCTTGTTGATTTAACCAATCAAATGTCATCCCTTTTTCCCCATGTTGTTCTGTAAAACGATGAACATATTTCGCCAGCATATCACATTCAATGTTGACACGATCTCCTTCTCTTTTCTGTCCAATGATCGTTTCCGACGCTGTGTGAGGGATAATTGAGACTAGAAAAGAATCTTTTTCTACGTCGAAAATCGTTAAACTCGTACCATCGACTGCTATTGAACCTTTTTCGATCATAAGATTGCTTAAAGAAGGATTCACCTTGACTCGATAATATATCGCATTACTTTCTGGACGTCTTTCTATAATTTGACCTACTCCATCAATGTGACCACTGACAAAGTGACCACCAAATCGGCCATTAGCCGACATGGAACGTTCCAGGTTGACTGTTGAACCTACCTTTAAATCGATTAAATTTGTCACTTTTATCGTCTCTGGCATTACATCAACGGAGAATTTTTCTTGTTCAAAATTTGTTACCGTTAAACATATCCCATTGACCGCAATACTGTCACCCACTTGAACATCTTCCAAAATTCGTTTTGCCTTGATTTCCATTTGAGCAGCGTTTCGTTGCTCTTTTATTGATTGAACAGTTCCAATTTCCTCAATGATACCTGTAAACATCCGAATCCACCTCTATTTAGGAGTTAATACAAGCTTTAAATCTTCGCCAATAATCGTAGACTGGACCAATCTTAATGACTTGGCGTCTTTAATCTTGTCAATTCCTTTTCCTTGTATAGCCGATAAGGAATCAGACCCTCCAATGACTTTAGGAGCCAAATAGACAACTAATTCGTTAAAGAGACCTTGATCATAAAAAATAGTGAGTAAGGAAGAGCCCCCTTCAACAAAGACTGACATGATCTTCATTTCTGCTAAATACTTCAGGATACCTTCTCCGTCTATTTTCTTCAATTGATGCACAGCAACACCTTGTTTTTCAAGTTCTTTCACCTTCTCTTGATTGACATGATCTGTCGTTAAAATCCACGTCTTAGCATCCTTATTGGTAATAATTTGGGCATCCAAAGGCACTCGCAAATGACGATCCACAATCATTCGTATCGGGTTTCCTTTACTTTCAATTTCCCTACATGTTAATAATGGATCATCTTGAAGGACAGTTCCTATCCCAACCATAATGGCTTGATGATTAGCGCGATAAGAATGGCTATCTAACCTTGCTTCCTTACCAGTAATCCATTTACTATCTCCAAGTCTTGTTGCAATTTTTCCATCTAGTGTTGAAGCATATTTAAGCGTAATGAAGGGCCTTTTATTTTGATTAAAATAAACGTAATGTTTATTTAATTTCAAAGCTTCTTCTTCTAATACATTCGTCCTTACATCAATACCATTCTCCCTTAATATGTTTACTCCTTTACCGCAAACAATGGGGTTTGGGTCAAGCATCGCTACTACCACTCTTTTAATCTTGCTTTCTACAATAGCCAAGCAACAAGGAGGAGTCTTTCCGTAATGGTTACACGGTTCTAACGTTACATACAACGTCGCACCGTTTGCTTTTTCCCCCGCCATTTTCAGTGCATGAACTTCCGCATGCGCTTCACCAAATAAGAGGTGAGCTCCAAATCCTACTATTTTATGATCCTTAACCACCACGGCTCCTACTAGAGGATTAAGACCCGTTTGTCCTCTTCCTTGCTCAGCAATTTCAAGTGCAAATTTCATAAACCTCTCATCCATCGATATCCTCCTCTCTGCATGTGAATCCGCTTTCGAAAAAAGTTCAGAACGCCTGTCAGCCATACGCATAGTTAGAATCACCAACTAAAGTGGCGTGACTAATTTTTTAAAATACAAAAACCCCTTAAGACACCTAAGGGGTTGGTTTTCTTGATCATTAAAAGAAATCACGTACAAATAAGAGTATGACGATACTATTTCAAAAAAATGAAATCAGTCCAATACTCAACCTTTTAATGATCCTTCTCCCATCCAGACTATACTGTCGGCTTTGGAATCTCACCAAATCCTGCCTTTCGGCTCGCGGGCTCAGAAGTAAAACTTCAATACCGCCGGTAGGGAATTTCACCCTGCCCCGAAGGAAACACTATAAATATTTCATTATCCTACCATTCCATTGTAACCAAGGATAGAAAAGGAAGCAAGTGATAAAAAGCTAAGGGCATTTTAATAACTTCTCAATCAAAGGCAATCGATTTATAGAAATCACATTTAAAGAGCAGATTGTATTCATTTACACAAAAAAAAGAGCTTATTCAGCTCTTATTCTGCCACTCTTACTTCTTTCATGACGTCTCCATTTTTCATACTTAAAACAGTATCAATCCCTGACGTCACTTGACCAAATACTGTATGTACACCATTCAAATGAGGTTGTGGATCATGAACAATGAAGAATTGACTTCCTCCTGTATCTTTTCCAGCATGCGCCATCGATAAAGATCCTTGAACGTGCTTATGAGGATTTCCTTCTGTTTCACACTTAATCGTATATCCAGGCCCACCTGTTCCGTTTCCATTAGGATCTCCACCTTGACTTACGAAACCTGGAATAACACGGTGAAACGTAAGCCCATCATAGAAGCCCTCATTTGCTAGCTTCTCAAAATTAGCAACGGTCTTAGGTGCTTCATTGGGATAAAAATCAATCTCGATCTTTTCTCCACTTTCCATCAATATGTATCCTTTTTTAGACATAGATTACATCTCCTTCATTAGATATATACAAACACTTTCATCATACCATCTTTATATAAGTAAAAGAAAGAAAAGTGAAAGAAACTTGTTTTCTTAAACAAGTTCATTACAGGTTTTAAATGATTTGAGAGCATTCAGAAACTCATTCAATTGAAAAATTTTAACAACCGGAGGTGTCTTATAGTTTTCCGAAGTACAAACTGCTACATGATGAATCGAATCTAGTTGAACCGTTTGAAAATTGCAACAATCCCCATTTTCATTACTAAACTGTATTTCTTCTTGATTATCTTTAATAAAACAACAAGAATTGAGTGGCGTATTAATGCCTGTTCCTTTCCACTTCATATAGCTTTCCTTTAATGACCAAAGTTTTAAAAAGTGATTTTTTCTATTTTTTTGATCCATTTCTTCAAGCTGAAATACTTCCTTTTGATCGAAAAACTGTCTTGCTAATTCCATCTCATCTATCGAGCGAACAGCTTCCACATCAATTCCTATAGGGTGTGAATCCAAAATAAATACGACCCAATTACCAGCATGAGACCAATTAAAATGCAATATGGTTTCTAGATTTACATAAGGTTTACCATACAATCCTTGATGAAACCTAATAGATTTATATGAAACGTTACATTCCTCAGAAATGAATTTTCTCGCCATGATCTCACTTATCATTTTGCTCATTCGATCCTTATCTAACCTAAGACGCGAAATTTCAATTTGCCTTTCCACTGATACCATTGAGACCCAACTTTTATATTCATCCCATCTAATATCATCATGAATATGTACAGCTTGAATTATTAATCTATTCATCGTTTTCCAACTCCATTATTTCACTACATTATAAACAATATATAAATTCAATTTTAAGTACGTAAGTTGAAACATCTATATTAATCTGGACGTCTTTGAAGATAGGAACTCTTTACACAAAGAATCTTTACTTTTTGAAAAAAACTACTATAATGTGGATTAACTAAGAAATTTTTAGTAACCATAGGAGAGTGTATATGAAAAAATCGATTTCTATTATTATTTTAGCCGCAGTTATGTTGATTCCTTCCGTTACCTTGGCAGATGCGGTGGTTGGTGATTCCGTCATTACGTTAGGAAATGACTTAACGAAAGAACAAAGAGACGAACTACTTAAAGAAATGGATGCCACAGGGGATGAATACCTTATTACTGTAACAAATCAAGAAGAGCATGAATACTTAGGAAACTATATTTCAAAAGCACAAATAGGATCTAGAGCCTTATCCTCATCGAAAATAACCATTGAAGAGAAAAATAGCGGTCTGACCGTAGAAACAAATAAAATTAACTGGGTAACGGATGAAATGTATTTAAACGCCTTAATGACAGCAGGAGTTAAAGATGCCTCTGTTTATGTCACTGCTCCTTTTGAAGTTTCGGGAACGGCTGCTTTAACAGGGCTGATTAAAGCTTATGAGCACACTACTGGAGAAGAAATTTCAGAAGATGTAAAACAAATTGCCAATGAAGAGCTTGTTGAAACCGCAAAGTTAGCAGACGAAGTAGGAAGTGAGAATGCCTCCGCGCTAATCGCCAAGGTGAAAGAACAAATTGCCGAAAAGGGCATGCCAGAAAATGAACAAGATTTACGAGAATTAATCGAACAATCCGCACAAGACTTAGATGTAACATTATCTGAAGAAGATATGAATCGATTAACGGACCTTTTCAACAAAATGAAAGATGTTAATATTGATTGGGATTTAGTCTCTGACCAATTAGACAAGGTGAAAGACAAAATCACTAATTTCATTGAGTCTGAAGAGGGACAGAACTTCTTTCAAAGTGTAAAGGAGTTTTTTGTCGCCATCTGGGAAGCAATCATCTCTGTATTTAACGGTGAAGAGCAAACAGAATAACAGAAAAGAGGCCTATCATGAGGCCTCTTTTCTGTTTAATACGCTTTTTGTTCTGAATAAAGAGGCAAGTCAAGTTTAACTAAATCCTCATATGTCTCTCGCTTAATGACGAGTGATGTTCTCCATTTTCTACAAACACCACGGCTGGACGAGGGAGTCGATTATAATTGTTCGACATTGAATAGCCGTATGCTCCAGTACAAAGTACAGCAATTATATCACCTTGGGTAACATCGGGAAGGTTGATATCCCAAATTAGCATATCCCCACTTTCACAGCACTTCCCTGCAAGTGAGATGACTTGTTCATCATTGTCCTTTCCCATTACACGATTCGCAATTACTGCTTCATACTTTGCACGATAAAGAGCTGGACGCAAATTGTCACTCATTCCACCGTCTATTGCTATATATTTACGTACTCCCGGAACCTCTTTTTCCGATCCAACAGTATATAGAGTTGTTCCAGCATCGCCTACTAAGGAGCGTCCTGGTTCAATCCAAATTTCAGGTGTAGAGATTTGAATCTCCATTGATTTTTCTTCTACCCCACATTAGCAATTCGATTAACGTACTCGCTCATCTCAATTGGATCATCTTCCTGTGTATATTTAATTCCAAATCCTCCACCTAAATTAATTACTTTCGATATAAATCCAAACTCAGTTTTCCACTCTTTCATTTTATGGAAAATTTTTTCCGCAGGCAAGTACAAAACCTGTTGTTTCAAAAATTTGCGAGCCTATATGACAATGAATTCCTAAGAGGTCAATATATTGTTCTTCCAAAACAAGCTCTATTGCCTTTTCTATTTGTCCATTATTTAAATCAAAACCAAATTTAGAGTCTTCTTGTCCTGTTGTAATATAGTCATGAGTATGTGCTGCTACTCCAGGAGTAACACGTAAGAGTATAGAAACTTGTTGCTGGCGCTTTTGTACTAATCGCTTTAGCATGTCTATTTCATGAAAATTATCCACGACAATGCAACCAATGTAAGCGTCTAACGCCATTAATAACTCTTCCTCACTTTTATTGTTGCCATGAAAATGAATACGATCTACTGGAAATTCCGCTTTTAATGCGGTATATAGTTCTCCACCCGAAACGACATCTAAAGATAAACCCTCTTCCTTCACTAATTGGAGCATCGCAATAGAGGAAAAAGCTTTACTCGCATAGGCGACTTGCGCTTTAAGCTTCCGATTAGCAAAGGAGTGTTTAAACATCCTTGCTCTTTCCCTAATAAGCTCAACATCATACACATACAATGGCGTTCCATAATATTTTGCCAAGTCTATTAAATCGATTCCCCCAACTTGCAAATGATTTTGTTTATTTTGACTCATTGTTCCAACATAGTTCATCATCCAACCTTCTTTCATCAGTCGCCCGTTAATCCTTTAATGAATTAAACATACTTTATCATAAAACGGATTGAGCTTCAAATAGGGAATGAATCATCTACAACAAGTCATGAACGATGGAAACCTCTTTAGGATGGTTGTTTTTTTATATTCTGAGGATGAACAATACTAGGTCGTATAACCGATCCTCTCACGTTTGTTCGAATGATAATTTGTACAAATGCCTTTGGATTAAAAGGGATAAAAGGCCATAAATAAGGGGTATTCAACGAGCGAATATTTGCTAAAAATAAGACAAACAACGTCATTCCAGCAACCAAACCTGGAACACCAAAAATAGCCACTAATGTTAGTAGAAGAAGTCTGACCATTTTATTTGCAATACTTAGCTCATAACTAGGTGTAGCAAAGGTGCCAATTGAAGCGACTGCCACATATAAAATAACTTCAGGAACAAACAAACCAACATCAATTGCGATCTGACCGATTAAAGTGGCCGCTATTAACCCCATCGCTACTGATAAAGCTGTTGGGGTATGAATAGAGGCCATCCTTAATAGATCGATACCAAAATCGGCTAAAAAAAGTTGCACTATAACAGGAATATTTTTTGTATCCGTTGGTCCAATATAGGCAATTTGTTCAGGAAGTAAGGATGGTTCTAAGACAAACATTAACCATAAAGGTAAAAGAAAAATCGAAGACATAATACCAATAAAACGAACCCATCTCAAAAAGGTGCCAACAGCTGGTGCCTGTCGATATTCCTCAGCATGTTGCACATGGTGAAAAAAAGTTGTTGGCGTCATAATGATACTCGGTGATGTATCGACCATGATAATGACATGACCTTCTAATAGGTGATTTGATGCTACATCCGGTCTCTCTGTATAACGAACAAGAGGAAAAGGATTGTATCCTTGACTAACAATAAATTCTTCAATCGTCTTATCTCCCATTGTAAGCCCATCTATCTGAATTTTTTCAAGTTGATTTTTCACTAATTTTATTAAACCAGGATCTGCGACATCTTCAATATAAGCAATACAAATATCTGTTTTTGACCGTTCTCCCACTCTTATAATTTCATTTCTTAATCGTTCATCTTTAATTCTTCTACGTATGAGTCCTGTATTTACGATAATATTTTCAACAAATCCATCTCTAGAACCTCGAACCACTTTTTCCGTATCAGGCTCTTCTGGATTTCTACCAGGATAACTCCTTACATCGACAACAAAACCCATCGCTTGCCCTTCAATAAAAAAGACTACTAAACCCGATAGGACTTGATCGACTGCTTCATCAAGGGTTTTTATTAAACTGATTTGCTGGTTTACTAACCTATTTTCAACAAGTTCCTTTATCTTATAAGGGTCATTATCTGTGTCATTCAGTTCTGTTAATTCTTCTAACAAATGGATGATATACGAAGTATCACAAAGTCCATTTATATAATAAAGGTGAATATGCTTATTTAGCACAATAAACTTTCTCACGCCTAAATCAAAACTTAACCCTAGTCCTACATGTTCTTTAAAAAATTTTTCATTTATAGGTAACTGAGGTGAAATAGATGACTTATTTTTTTCTTGATTGTCTGTCACGATATTGACTCCTTTCCAAAATAAGCTCTACAGCTTTCATTGTAATGGGCGAGCCCTTTTTCACATCATCTTTTCCACCCATTTTCCCAATATCTCCTATACCCACTTTCACTGGAGCCACGATTTCATCTAAGCAATAAACGGTGTCGCCTGTTATTCTTTGCTTTTCTATGTCTGGAATACCTTCTTTATCCACTCCATATGATGTTAATTGCCCATGTTTATCAATGCACACATCTACTTTTGTCCACTCTTTCCCTCTCGATTTTGAAGCAACAACAATCACACCTAAAACAACTATTGTTTTATGGTTTGCTACATATTTAAGGGCTTTTTCACCACTACCTTCCCCTTTTAAACCACAATCATCAAAGAGAACAAATATAGGATCATGTGGAGTTTGATGAATATAGTAGACAAGTTCTTCACCTGTTAACACAGACGGGTTTCCTTGAGATCGAGAGATGCATCTCCCTCCAATTTTTCCTGCAACATATTCAATGGCTTTCAAAGCATATTCATCTCCATCTGTCACTAATATCACACTTCTCGTATTCATCAAAATGGACCTCTATCCTTTAGGTTTGAAAAAAACAGCAATAATAAAAGCAAACAATATGGCTGATGAAATACCTGCAGAGGTTAATTTAAATATTCCCATGGCTATTCCAATAAATCCATTTTGTTCTGCTTCTTTCATCGCTCCGTGAAGTAAGGAATGACCGAAGCTTGTGATCGGAACAGTCGCCCCCCGCTCCAGCAAATTCAATCAATTTATCATAGATACCGAATCCGTCTAGTATAGCTCCCGATACAACAAATGAACTCATAACATGAGCTGGAGAAAGCTTGAAAATATCCAATAATAGTTGACCGACTACACAGATGAGTCCTCCTACGACAAACGCGATAAAATATTCCATCAAATCACCCCTCTATCTTGAAGATTCAAACACCACACCGTGAGCTATCGTTGGGATGGTTTCATTTTGTTGCGTCATTACTGTACTTAATAGAGCACCAGTGGCTACAACGAAAATTCTCTTTAACTTACCTTCCTTCAATTGTTTAAAAAGATGACCAAAAGTCACAACGGCTGAACATCCACACCCACTTCCTCCAGCTAATACCTTTTGATCAGGACGATAAATCATTAATCCACAATCTCGGTGGTTGTCAAAAATATCAATACCTTCTTCCTTTAATAAATCCTTTAAGATTGGACTTCCCACTGATGACAAGTCACCTGTTACGATCAAATCATAGTAATCGGGGGAACGATCTAAATCCAATAAATGCTGTTTGATGGTTGATGCTGCCGCAGGAGCCATAGCTGAACCCATATCATTAGGATTACTTATTCCTAAATCAGTAACTTTTCCAATTGTAGAAGCAGTAACCTTAATCTCACTTTTCTCTTGCGTTAACAAGACAGCCCCTGCTCCAGTCACTGTAGAATTAGCTGTATTTGGTTTTTGACCACCATATTCAGTAGGATTACGATATTGCCTTTCCGCTGTTGCATTATGACTACTAGTTCCCGCCAAAATATAGTTGGCAAAGCCACTATCCAGCAATGCAGCTCCCACAGAAATCGTTTCCATAGATGTTGAACAAGCACCAAACATACATAAAAAAGGGATTTCTAAATGCCTTGCTACATAGTTGGCTGTTATGTTCTGATTTAATAAATCACCAGCTAAAAACAAATCCACATCTTCTTTTGTTATTCTTGCCTTTTCCAAACAAGTTTGTATAGCATTCTCTAACAACCTTCTTTCCGCAAGCTCCCAATTGTCTTCACCACAATGTAACTCGTTAAATGTAGTATCAAAATCATCCTTTAGAGGACCTTCTGCTTCTTTAGGTCCGACAGCTGTTCCACTTGAACGAACGTAAAGAGAATTATTAAAAACCCATGTTTGTTTACCTGTAAGCCTCATTCCCCTCCCCCTTTCACCCAGTGTAAGTTTGTAGTAATAAAAAACGAATCATTCCTACCACATATGCAGCTACAGTCCCAAAAACAATGACACTTCCAGCTAGTTTAAACATATTCGTTGCTACCCCGAACACAAGTCCTTCAGAACGATGTTCAAGAGCTGCACTTGTCATCGAATTAGCAAAGCCCGTGACGGGTATTGCCGAACCAGCCCCAGCAAATTGACCAATTTTATCATAAACCCCTAATCCAGTTAAAATAGCGGAAATTAAGATTAAAGTAGCAACTGTTGAACTACTTGCCGTTTCTTCGGATAAATTCAAAACATTCTCATACAGATTTGAAATCACTTGACCAAATGCACAAATTACCCCCCCTACCAAAAACGCCTTTAAGCAATTAAAAAAATAAGGGGTTTTAGGATGATATTTTTTTACATTTTCTTTATAGTCATCTTTTATTTTTTTTTCAACCATTTTAATTCTCCTTTATATCAACCTCTAAAAAGCAAACCATAACCAATGAAACAGTGAACCTAACACCTTACCTAAAACAATGGCCGTTAGAAGTGAAATTAATGATTCTGATGCACCGATCCTTTTTGACAAAACAGGGAGCACATTCAAAACTTCTGTCAAAGCTGCAGCCAGCATACCGATAAATATCCCGTCTAATAACCCAATCGGAATTAACCAAACCGGAGAAAGTGAAAAACGAGGATTCGTTAAACTTAGCCAACCTGCGACTACAGCCCCAATAATTACTGCCCATTCATAGTAGCGGATATACCTCTGGGTTTTCGAAAGCTGAGTTAAACGAGGTATAACTCCTAGCACTGTTAAAAAAGCGACGAAGCCACCTCCAACAGCAAACCCACCTGAGAAACCGATAAAGACAGTAAAAATAGCTTTAAGCGTCATGGTCTGTCCTTATCTTCATGGTGGATAACATATTGATCTAAATCTAGTTGATAGTTAAATATTTCCACATCCAAAGGACTCGGTTCCTCATTAATCCGCTTCTTAAAAACATGATTAAAAAACAAGACCATTCCAATTCCTAATCCAAATGAGTATGGCACTTGTATGAATAATGGATTCTCAACGGTTTTTCCAGTGAGAATTGTAAATAAACGTTGGTGCATTTCTTGCATACTGACGTCTTCATGAAAGTTCATAATGGCAAGGCCTGCCCCAATGAATAGTAGTAGCCATATTAGCGAAAATGTTAAAGATGACAGTTTTTTCTTTGGATAAATAACTTGAATGATTGTTTGCGTAGAACCCACTACTTGTATATCAATATCAGGTATTTGTTTAACAATCTGATTAATAACCTTCATAACGTCAAGGACGACAATGGTTTGATCTTTCATTGTCACTTGGTAAATATGCAAATTCGCTAATTTTGCCACCAACTTTTCACTACCTACAACTTGCGCAATATCCCCAATGGCTATAGTTGATTCAGGAGCTACTTCTATTTTATATTTTGGTCTGATAAAAACCGTGTCCTTCATGTTGATCAGCACCCTCTTATGATATCAAGCACTCCATCACATCTTTTTTGTTTTAGTTTTGAAACCTTACGTATAGTATGGTTGGAGATTATTTCTACATACAGCAAAAAAGGATTGTGCATAAATTACCAATCCTTACATTCACCATTCTAGTTTAAACATAAAAAAACCGTATAGAATTAAACATCCATACGGTCTTTCATTTGTTTTAGTATTTTCTTTTCAAGCCTTGACACCTGTACTTGTGAAATTCCAAGCCTTTCTGCAACCTCAGACTGCGTTTTATCTTTATAATACCGTAAGTAAACAATTAACCTTTCCCGATCGTCTAAATCCTTCATCGCTTCTTTGAGAGCAATGTGATCAAACCATTTCTTTTCTGACTGATCGGCAATCTGGTCTAGTAATGTAATAGGGTCACCATCATTTTCAAACACTGTTTCATGAATAGAGGATGGTGCTCGAACTGCTTCTTGTGCTAAAATTACATCCTCTGGTGGAATTTCTAGAAGGTCTGCAATCTGTTGAACAGTGGGGACTTTTCCTTCTGTTTTAGTAAGATGCTCTTTCGTCCTTCTTATTTTATTTCCTAACTCTTTAAGAGAACGACTTACCTTTATCGTTCCATCATCTCGAATGAATCGTTGTATTTCCCCAATAATCATAGGGACAGCATAAGTAGAAAATTTCACATCAAATGAGAGATCAAACTTATCAACGGATTTCAACAAACCTATACAACCAATTTGAAATAAATCATCTGGCTCATATCCTCGATTTATAAATCGTTGTACAACAGACCAAACAAGTCTCATATTTCTCTCAACAATTAAATCTCTTGCTTTTTGATCTCCTTGTTGACTTTGTTTAATTAACTCCTTGACTTCATGATCCTGTAATTGACTTTTAACCTCCACATCCATAGCAAGACTCCCTTAATTTGCTAATGCTTTGCTTTTCATTAAATGTTTCGTCAATCGAACAGTTGTCCCTTCCTGATTACTTTCAATACTGACTTCATCCATAAAGTTTTCCATAATGGTAAATCCCATTCCTGACCTTTCTAACTCTGGTTTTGTTGTAAACAAAGGTTGCCTTGCTTGTTCAATATTATTAATTCCTGTTCCTTTATCTTTCACCGTCAAATAGATCACTTCATCATGAATTTCACATGCAATGTACACGTATCCGGTTGGGTCGTTATCGTACCCATGAATAATCGCATTTGTGACTGCTTCAGAAACAACGGTTTTAATCTCTGTTAATTCATCCATTGTTGGGTCTAATTGGGCAACAAAGGCAAAGCAACCGTCACTCTTGCAAAAGACTCATTTTGGCTCATGCTAGAAAATTGAAGTTCCATCTTATTTTTCATGAAGCCACCCCCAATGCTTCAAGTGCAGCATCTTCAGAACTCTCCAAATTGACAATCTTAAATAAACCTGATAAGTTAAACAATCGTTCAATGGGAGGGGTAATTGAGCATACCACCATTTCTCCGCCTGTTTCCTTTATCTCTTTGTATCGTCCCAAAATGACCCCTAACCCAGAGCTGTCCATAAAGGTTAATTCTTTTAAGTTTAATAAAATGTGTTCTACCTTCGTGGAAACCATCGCATTGCTCACTTGTTTACGAAGTTCTTCAGACGAATGATGATCTAATTCACCTGAAAGACGTATACATAAAACCCTTTTTTTAACCTCTAACTCGATAGAAAGGCTCACTTTCATTCCTCCTCTAAAAGGATATAGAACCTTTCTAGAAAGCGGGTCGTCATTCCTTCTATACGACAAAAATAGTTAAAAAATTTCACATTCAGATTGATTTCGTGAAATTACCCATCACACGCTTAAACAATGTCCACCAAGTAGCAATTTCATTTTTTTCTTCAGCTACAAGCTTGCTCTCCACCATTGTTTCTTCACCTTTTTTTAACGTTAATAACCCTAATTCATCCCCTTTTTCCACTGGTGCAACAACGTCTTCTTTAAATGTGACTTCCTGCTTGATGTCGTATACTCCTTCTCCTTTTTTCGTCAATATGGAAATCGGTTCTGATGTGACTAAAGTAGACTTTGGCTCTTGTCCTTTCGCAATATTCACTTCCGATACTTTTTCAGATCGATCAAAAATTGGATGAGTTTCATACTGATTAAATGCATAGTCTAACATTTTCGTTACTTGAGCATTTCTCTCCTTCGGTGTTGGAGCTCCAAACACAACAGCCACTACTCGCATATTTCCTTTTTTAGCTGTAGCTGTTAAACAATACTTGGCTTCACTTGTATAACCAGTTTTTATCCCATCTACACCTGGATAAAACTTCACTAACCGATTTGTATTCACTAACCAAAACTTTTTCTCTGTATCTTCCCTTAAATAATCTTCGTATTTTCCTGTAAACTTAGTAATATCTTCATACTTTAATAATTCTTTTGCTAGCATAGCCATATCTTTAGCCGTACTATAATGTTCTTTTTCAGGCAATCCAGTTGGATTTTCGAAATGAGTGTTCGTTAACCCTAATTCATTAGCACGTTCATTCATTTGTTCAACAAATTCTTCTTCAGAACCCGCAAGTCTTTCAGCCATTGCAACAGAAGCGTCATTTCCAGAACCAATTGCAATCCCTTTTAAAAGCTCTTCAACAGTCATTTCTTCACCAGCTTCTAAAAAAATTTGGGAACCGCCCATGGATGCCGCATATTCACTTGCACGTACCTTTTCATCTAGTTGAAGCTTCCCATCTTCTAAAGCTTCCATAATTAAAAGCATAGTCATGATTTTTGTCATGCTAGCTGGAGGCAATGGCTCTTCTGAATTTTTTTGATATAAGATATGACCTGTATCGCGTTCAATTAAAATTGCCGACTTTGATTTCTCTGCTAATTCACTTTTACTTTTTTCCTCGTTCGCTAATATCGTAGAACAAGGAGCAACGATCATCATAAAAGCAAAGATTGCTACTATGATTCTTTTCATCTCCACACCCCTTCACTTTTAAAATACGTGTTCAAAAAAAGAGGAAAAAAGGACAGTGAAAAACGAGGCGGTGAAGCTTTGAACGCCACAGTGTACGTACTTAGTACATGAGGAGTGGAAAAGCAAACCAACAAAGTTAGTCACCAGTCATTTTTTTATGTTTTTTTTGAACAACTTATAATACTCCCCATTTTTACCAAAACAAAAAGATATATACTTCTGACCTATAAAAAAATCCTCTTTGGATTTCACCAAAGAGGATTTTTGAATTATAGGATTATGCTTTTGTAATCACTTTATGAATTAACGTAGGAGCTTTTACTTCATTACTTGAAACTGTATAAGCTTCCTTCACCTTATTAATGGAGTCAATCGGATTCTCATCATCGCTACGCAAAATAGCAAGTGCTTCTCCTGCTTTTACTGCATCTCCAATTTTTTTTCGTTAATGTAATTCCAACTGCATGATTAATTTCATCATCTTTTGTTGCACGTCCAGCACCTAAATACATAGCAGCTACACCGATTGATTCAGCATCAATTTCAGATACGAAACCATCTTGATCCGCTTTTACTTCAACATCATATTTCGCTGTTGGAAGTTTACTTAAGTCATCAATAACTTCGACATTACCGCCTTGAGCTTCAATAAACGTTTTGAATGCTGCAAAGGCTTTCCCGTTTTCTAAGTTCTCTTCAAGAGCTTTATAAGCCTCTTCGTAGGAAGGGAATACTTCTGCTAATACAGTCATATGAGAAGCAATTTCAAGAGAAAGAACGCGAAGATCTTCAACTCTCTTACCTTGCAGGATTTCAGCCGCTTCTTTTACTTCGTTCGCATTTCCAACCTCATAACCTAAAGGTTGGTTCATATCACTAATAACAGCGACTGTATTTCTTCCTAAGTTGTTCCCGATCTTAACCATTTCATTTGCTAAAGCTTCAGAGCCTTCCATTGTCTTCATGAATGCTCCTGAACCTGTCTTAACATCTAAAACAATGCTATCTGCCCCTGATGCCAGCTTTTTGCTCATAATTGAACTAGCGATAAGCGGAATGGAATCAACAGTTCCTGTTACATCACGAAGTGCATATAACTTTTTATCTGCAGGCGCTAGATTCCCTGTTTGACCAGCAACAGCCAGCTTGTTTTTATTCACACGATCAATAAATTCTTGTTCCGTCATTTCAATATGAAATCCTTCTATTGCTTCGAGTTTATCGAGTGTACCACCAGTGTGACCTAAACCTCTTCCAGACATTTTTGCAACAGGTACACCAACAGATGCAACTAACGGACCTACAATAAAGGTTACTTTATCGCCAACTCCTCCCGTTGAATGCTTATCTACTTTATGACCTTGAATAGCTGATAAATCAATGGAATCCCCTGAATCCACCATTGCTTGAGTCAATGTCGCTGTTTCTTCAGAATTAAGTCCATTGTAATAAATGGCCATTAACAAAGCTGACACTTGATAGTCAGGAATGTCACCGTCTGTATACCCTTTTATGAAAAATTTAATTTCTTCATCTGTTAATTGCTCTGCATGTCTTTTCTTTAAAATGATATCTACCATTCTCATTTGGAGTCACCTATCCTTTTTAGTTGTTACTAAAGCATGCCTGCATCTCTATTTTCAACCTACATTACATTCTCTCTATAGTAGTTTTAATTAGCTTTAAAAATGATTCACGAGCTTTTTCAGTTGTCTCAATTACTTCATCATGGCTTAGCGGTTGATCTAAAATACCTGCTGCCATATTGGAGATACAAGATATCCCAAGTACATTTAAGCCTGAATGCTTAGCTACAATCACTTCAGGAACAGTTGACATTCCAACTGCATCTCCACCTAGCGTTCGCAACATACGAATTTCAGCAGGTGTTTCATAAGTTGGTCCAGTGTTTCCAACGTAAACACCTTCTTTAATATTGATGGACAATTCGTTTGCCACTTGCTTTGCTAAATCCCTTAATTTGCCATCATAGGCTGTTGACATATCTGGAAAGCGAACACCTTGCTTTGAATCATTTGGACCAATTAATGGGTTTGTCCCAAAATTGTTAATATGGTCACTAATAATCATCAAGTCCCCTGCTTGAAAGCTTTCATTTATTCCTCCAGCAGCATTTGTTACAATAAGAGATTGAACCCCTAACTCTTTCATAACACGAATCGGTGCTGTTACTTTTTGAAGACTATATCCTTCATAAAAATGAAAACGACCTTGCATCGCTACAACGGTCTTACCTTGCAATCGTCCAAAAACAAATTGTCCTGCATGACCTTCTACAGTTGAGACTGGAAAGTTCGGAATGCTCTCATATGGAACTTTAACAGCGTTTTCAATTTCTTCTGCCAATACCCCTAAACCAGAACCTAAAATTAATCCAATTGATGGGGCTTCATTAAATGTGTCTTTTAAATATTTCGCAGCTTGTTCAATATCATGTCTCTCCATCATCCATTCTCCTTACCTTTGAATTTCTTTTAAGAAGCTTTTTCCATATTTAGGTGCCTGAACAGAAAAGTTCTCTGCAACAGTTGCTCCAATATCAGCAAATGTATCTCTGATAGGTAAACTCTTTCCTTCAGACATTTTTTTGTTATACATTAATAAAGGAACGTATTCTCTTGTATGATCTGTCCCATGATGAATTGGGTCGTTACCATGGTCTGCTGTTATAATTAGGAGATCATCTTCTCTTAGTTTTTCAAACACCTCAGGGAGCCTTGCATCGAAATCCTCAAGAGCATCACCGTATCCCTTAGGGTTACGACGATGACCAAAAAGGGCATCAAAATCAACCAAGTTAAGGAAATTTAAACCAGTGAAATCTTTGTCTAAAGTATCGATAAATTTATCCATTCCATCTTCATTGGATTTTGTTCGTATTGCTTCTGTTACACCTTCTCCATCGTAAATATCAGAAATTTTCCCGATAGCGATAACATCAATATTATTGTCTTTTAATGTATTCATTACCGTTGGTTCAAAAGGCTTCAAAGCATAATCATGTCTATTCGGAGTACGTTTAAAATCACCAGGTGAGCCAACAAATGGTCTAGCAATGACTCGTCCAACCATATATTTTTCATCTAGCGTAAGTTCTCTTGCAATTTCACAAATCTCATATAGCTCTTCTAAAGGAACAATCTCTTCATGAGCAGCAATTTGCAGGACGGAGTCTGCTGAAGTATAAACAATTAACGCACCTGTTTTCATGTGCTCTTCTCCAAGTTCATCAAGAATAGCTGTACCAGATGCAGGTTTATTCCCAATTATTTTTCTTCCTGTTTTTGCTTCAAGTTCATCTAAAAGTTCTTTTGGAAATCCATCAGGGAAAACTTTAAATGGCTTCTCAATATAAAGGCCCATTATTTCCCAATGGCCTGTCATTGTATCTTTTCCATTAGAAGCTTCCTGCATTTTCGTATAATACGCAAGTGGTTTCTCTTGAACAGGTATCCCTTTTATTTCTTCGATATTGCTAAGTCCTAATTTCGCCATATTCGGCATTTTAAGTCCATTCATATGTTCGGCAATGTGACCTAATGTATGCGCACCCTTGTCATTAAATTGTTCTGCATCAGGTGCTTCTCCTATACCAACCGAATCTAATACAATTAAGTGGATTCGATTATATGTATATTGTCCCATTTTAATTGCCTCCTTTTTTCTCTAACCGTATATATAAACTATAGTTCCAAAGATAAATAATTATATGTTCCCTTCAATACTTGTCAGAAGTCTGACAACTAAATTATAAAACGGTTACATGGTATTTTACAATACTTTTAACTAAAGAATTTTGAATAAGCTTCGAATTTCTTTGTCAACTGCTCTCCTCACCTGCTCATCCATCAAATAAAACCCTTTCATGGAAGGGCTATTAAAGTTAAGCACGTGGATGAAATTGTTTATAAACATCCTTAAGACGGGCTTTCGTTACATGAGTATATATTTGTGTCGTTGAAATATCCGAATGTCCAAGCATTTCTTGAACTGCACGTAAATCTGCACCATTTTCCAACAAGTGGGTTGCAAACGAATGCCTCAATGTATGCGGAGTCAACTCTTTATCAATTTGTGCATCAACAGATATTTTCTTAAGATTTTTCCAAAAACCTTGTCTTGAAATTCGATTACCGTGATGATTCACAAACAGCGCTTTCGTTTTATTCGATGTCTTAACTAACTTTCCTCTTCCTTTTTCTATATAACGATTGATCGCATCGCTTGCTGTCTGTCCAATGGGAACAATTCGCTCCTTGTTTCCTTTCCCTGTACAGCGAATAAATCCCATTTGAAGATGCACATCATTTAAATCTAAGTTAATCATTTCTGATACTCTTATTCCTGTCGCATATAATAACTCCAGCATCGCCTTATCACGATATCCAAAAGGAGAAGTTAACTTAGGAGTATCTAGTAATCTCTCAACTTCTTGTAAAGATAATATTTTAGGAAGAGACCTCTCAATTTGCGGTGATTCGATATGAACGGATGGATCATGATCTGTCTTTTTTTCCCTAAGAAGAAATTGATGAAATGAACGAATAGATGCTATATGTCTCGCGATCGTTTTACTTGATCTACCAGAGTCCTTTAACGATTTTAAAAATCCAATAATATGGGCTCTTCCAACCGATTGAAACTCCTTCATTTTTTCTTCTTCGACTAGAAATTTTGAATAGTTATTCAAATCCCTCTTATAAGAGATAAGAGTATTTTTAGATAATCCTTTTTCAACCATTAAAAAATGCAAGTAATCTTCAATGGAATCATTCACTTTTTTCTACTCCCCATTTAAATAAAAGAAAATCAGCCTTTCTTTTATTGAGTATGTTTGTCCGTTATTCATACTAACAACTTTTAACGCGGAACCTTCAGGCTCATCATAACGATGAAAATGTTGATATTCCTCATTAACCCATATAATAGCATAGTAAAAAAGAATCGTAAAACTTGTAAACAAAACAAATACTTTAATCATATCAAAAATAGCTCGCACACTTTTCCCCTCCTGCCTTTACCACCATTCTATGTCCAAAAAGGGGAAAACTATACATTTAAAATGGTTACGTATCAAAAAGCCTGCCCTCAAGTGCACCAATATATCTTTCCACATATTTTTGCATTACGTTACTTTCACTTTATTCTACTACTTTAAAAATTCCACTAAGACTTTTGATATATATTTAGGAAAACTGTCCCGAATAAAATGAGAAAAACCTTTCCCATTTTATTTGGAAAAGGCTTCTTTTCGTTGTTGATTTTCATTATCAGTCGCAGGATCACTTTGACATCGATGGCAAATACCATGAAATGTTAATCGGTGATCTTTAATTTTAAACTTCCAGTCTCGTTCAACAATCTCTTCAACATCTTCTAATAAGTCTTCTTGTATTTCATCAACTGTTCCACATTCAATACAAACTAAATGATGGTGAAAGTGGGCCGCTCCCTCTTGTCTTAAATCATACCTGGAAACCCCATCACCGAAGTTAATTTTATCAACAATTTTTAATTCAGTTAACAACTCCAATGTTCGATAAACGGTTGCTAAACCAATCTCAGGAGCTTTCTCCTTTACTAAAAGGAAAACATCCTCTGCACTCAAATGGTCCTCTTCGTGCTCAAGAAGAACACGAACAGTTGCTTCTCTTTGGGGAGTTAACTTATAGCTTGATGAATGCAACTGCTTCTTTATTCTTTCAAGGCGACCTTCCATACGAACCATCCCTCCCTCGCCTTTTCCTCATTATATTATAACAAATGAAGGGATCGTATCCAACTAAAACTATTCTTAATTAATAAATAAAGACTATATTAAATAATAATAATTATAAATTATTAAAACCAACTAACTACTTTTTCCATTAAAAGAGGTGAAATATACGCTTCAAAGCTAGCTGGAATTAAAACAAATATTGAAATAATAAACATAAATACAACATACTGAAAAAACATTTTAGAAGGTGACGCTCGATAATTTTTAGTAAACAACTGTTTTAAAACATTTAAAGAAAAGGAAATCGCCAATACACTGGTTACTAAAAACAATGGAATTAACAATAGATTTTGTGGAAAAACCGCTACAAAAGATAATAAAAATCCATTCCAGCCCATTTGATTGACAAGAAAACCCACTGTAAAACCTACAACAATTCCTTTAAGAAAAAGCATAATCAGTATAATAGGCAATCCAATAATTGATATCCCTAATAACCATATTAGACCGATGAACTTAATATTGTCTATAAAACTTTGCTTAAACAAATCCGCTCCTTGAGCGGTTTGTCCACTCTGTATTTGTCCAAAAAAACGTTCTAAATAAGAAAATAAATCTTCCCTTGAAGAAATGCTCATACTATTTACAATTATGGCACCAAAAATAACACCCATTATAAGTAAAACGAACACAAATAAATAAATAGATGCTTTTTCTCGAAGATGTTCGCTTACAGATACTTTTAGAGACTGGCTTGTCATCTCTTTCTCCTCCTCTATACAATTACTAGATTGTATGGAAAAAAGAAAGAGAATATGAATGCACCAATCGTATTATTTTTGATTCAATCGCTGAAGTTTAATATATTGCAGTGCATAAGCTGTTTTCGCATCATGAATTTGTTTGTTTTTCATCATTTCCTCTGCTTCTTCTATCGTTACTTCTAATAATTCTACAAACTCGTCCTCATCTAAAGCTTGATTCTCATGAATTCTAGTTAGTCGATTAGCAAAATACAAATAAACAATTTCATTAGCAAACCCTGGTGAAGTATAAAATGATGTAATAGGTTCCATAGATTCACATGAATATCCTGTTTCTTCTTCAAGCTCCCTCATCGCTGTAATTTCTGGAGCCTCTCCTTTTTCCATTTTTCCTGCTGGAATTTCAACTAAAGACTTCTCTAATGCTTTACGATATTGTTTCACCATCACTAATTTGTTTTCATTCGTTAAAGCGATAACTGCTACTGCTCCTGGATGTTGAATAATTTCACGCTTACTTGTATTACCATTCGGTAGGCTTACATCATGTAACTCTAAGTCGATAATTTTCCCTTTATAAATATCTTTTTTAACTATTGTTTTTTCTTCTAAATCTTTCACGAAAACTTCATCTCCAATTCTAGTTCTTTTTCTTCTATTTCACACATACATTTTATCACAAATAAAAAAAGCGGAAGTGAACGTTTACAGTGGCAAGAACAAGGAACGCAAGCAAAAGTTCATCGGGAACAAATAATAAGGGGATGACTATTTTGAAAATCTATTATCGTAACAAAGGAATTGTTCTAATAGGGCGTTATCCTGACATTAAGAAACAGTTGAAAGAACTAGCAAATAAATACCATTTTGTTTCTGAAATAAACACTCACATTCACTAGTTTTATACAATTTATTCGTTTTTCTTGAACTCCTCCTTAATGTTATCATGAAGATAAAGGAGGGATTTTGGTGAAAAAGAGGCAACTAGGTTCGTCCGATTTATATGTAAGTGAGATTGGTTTAGGATGTATGTCTCTAGGAACAGAAGAAAAAAAGGCACGTTCCATCATTGATGAGGCAATCGATAGAGGGATTAATTATCTTGATACGGCAGATCTATACGACTACGGATTAAATGAAAGCATTGTTGGAAAGTCTATTCGTCATCAAAGAGAGCAGATTGTATTAGCAACAAAGATCGGGAATCATTGGGAAGAAGGAAAAGAAGGATGGTTTTGGGACCCTTCAAGAAAATATTTAAAAGAAGCGGTAAAAAACAGTCTTCATCGTTTACAGACAGATTATATTGATTTATTGCAATTGCACGGAGGAACCATTGAAGACCCTATTGATGAAATGATTGAAACATTCGAAGAGTTAAAGAAAGAGGGGTACATACGTTACTTTGGAATTTCTTCTATTCGCCCAAATGTAATCAAACGCTTTTTAAATCAATCCTCGGTTGTTTCAGTTATGATGCAATATAGCCTTCTCGACAGACGGCCTGAAGAATGGTTTAACTTGATTCAAGAACATCAAGTGAGCGTCATTGCTAGAGGACCACTTGCTAAGGGCTTACTGACCAATCGCCCTTTATCTCAAGTAAGCCAAAAAATGAGAGAAAATGGATATTTAGATTATTCAATTGATGAGCTAGAATCACTCTTACTACAAATATCTGAAGTT
This sequence comes from Bacillus carboniphilus, assembly GCF_020524035.2. NCBI lineage: Bacteria > Bacillati > Bacillota > Bacilli > Caryophanales > Bacillaceae > Bacillus > Bacillus carboniphilus. The sequence goes on from NZ_CP129013.1 coordinate 1,312,382, forward strand.
GCTAGTGATTTAACATTAAATCAAAAAGCTTTACAATACATTTTATCGAATGAAGTAGTGGGAACAGTTGTACCTGGAGCATCTACTATTGAGCAAGTAAGAGATAATTTAAAAGTAGAAAGAGAACTTACTAAAGAAGAATATAAAATGCTTCAATCTATAACAAAGTCTAATATTTATCAACAACACCGGACTTGAAGTTCTCATGCCTTTTTCATTTACAATATAAAAAACATCCTATCCACTTTTATTATTCACAAATCATTAGCAAGTAAAATAGGACGTATTTTTTAGTCCGTGTTTGCCTAATTCTATAAAATTAGTTATGATCTTGATATTAAACTACACTGAGAGGTTCTTTTAATAATGTGCACAGATAGTAAGATGTATATGAGATTATTAAAGCCTCGATAAATCCTTACGTAGAAGAATTTTATGTGGGAATTGAATAAGTTTATGATTAAACCTTTCCTCGTTTATACTATCAGCGAATTTATATCGTTAATAAGAAAAGCGCAAGCGCCCGTCTAGCGACGCAGGTGCTTATAGACCCCCGCATGAGATAAAGGAAACACGAAAAGCCGCAGGCTTCGATGTTGACTTATCGTAGAGAAATGGAACATCATCTAAAGGCGCCCACGTCCTGTGGGCAACGATGATGCTAGCACGTCGTGTGCTTCGAAAGCATCACCAGTCGCTGGGCGCTGGAGCTAGACAAAAATAAAAGCACCATCCAAATAAGGACCTATTTATATACTTTCTTACTCTGGTAAAAAGACTGTCACATCGACAGTCTTTTTGTACAAGAGTTTAGAAACGTTCTGATACTAAATCAGCGTTCACAGCGATAGCGGCTTTATTCCCTTCTGCTGCTGAAATCGTTACTGATGAAGGTGCTAATTTTTCTGTTTCTCCGGCAATATAAATGTCTTTTTGAGTTGTCCTTCCCATTCCATCTGTTACCACAACTCCATTTTCGTTCATTTCACAGCCTAACTGTTTCACAAAAGGGGTTGGACGATAAAAAGTAGGAACTACAAATCCTCCTGCTCTTTCGATTATTTCTCCTGATGCAAATTCAACTGCATGTAAATATCCGTCCACACCAATTAACTTTTTAACTGGTTCTGTTTTTATCTTTATATTACGTTTTTCTAGTTTTAAAGCACCTTCAACGGAAATCTCAGCGCCGTTCGTTATAAGAACTAAATTTTCAGACCAGTTGTAAACTAATTTAGCCATATGTAGCATGTATTCTTCTTCTTCAGCTATGACAATCAATGGTTTATTTCTCATCTCCCAGCCATCACAATAGGGACAACTAAAAATACTTCTACCATAATACTCTCTTACACTATCTATAGGAAAGACTTCTTGAAGACCAGTAGCAAGTACCACTTTTTCAGCAATAAACTCTTTTTTGTCCACTGTTTTAACAAAATAATTTTTATTACCTTTCTCTTTCGTTATCTCCGTAACTTTTGTATTAAAATAAGATATTGATGGATACTTCTTTAATTCATTTAAACCAATTTCTCTTAGTTCATGTGGTTTCGTTCCGTCTCTAGTAATAAAACCATGGGACTCTTGAGTGACTCTGTTTCTATTCGTACCATCGTCAAATAATCCAACTGTTTTCCTTGACCTCCCTAACGTCAAAGTTGCACTTAATCCAGCTGGGCCTGCTCCTACAACTATGCAATCAAGTATATTCATAATCAAACCAACCTTTTTTATATTTTCTAGCTTTCCTAAACCACTATTAAGTACCTTTTATATCTACAATTATGTTACTAATGTACATTAAATAAAATCCTTTAAGTCTTACTGGAGGAAATCATTAATGATATTAAAGATATTTTATATCTTTGATTAGCTTATAAAACAACTTTCCTTGTTGTTTTATTTCAAACTAAATCAGCAATCGTACGTCTCCTTAATTCTTCTTCCATTTTTTCCTCAGAACTTAACATAACCTTTCGGATTGGACATTCAGGTCCATGATCGTAACAGTCGAATAATGAAGATTTCCCTTCAATTGCTTGGATAATATCGAGAAAAGAAATTGATTCCCATCCATGAGACAATGAATAACCCCCATTTGCACCTGAAACAGAAGTAATCATCCCTTCTTTCACAAGCTTTGTCAAAATTTTCGAAAGATAAGTTGGTGATACACTTTGTTTTTCTGCTAGTACTTGTACACCTATAGGTTTACTGTTTTTACTTGAAGCTAAAAATAACATTGTGTGTAGAGCATAATTTGTCGCTTTTGAAAATTTCATTTTTCAAACCTCACCATACAATTAAAGACTTCATGTATCTATAATAGACATTATGAATCAGATTTAATTTACTGTCAATTACAAAGTTCCTTAAATGAATCTTTTCACTTCTACTATAACTTATCATAAACAGAGGGAAGCCCCTCTGTTTAATGTTATTATTATTTATAATTTTTCCAATCCAAAGAACTTTCTTCAAAGAGTTCTTCAAAAGATTTATTTTTCTCTTTGTCTTCTCTTTCTTTCCTTTTTCTCTCTAACTCAGCTTGCTTTTCTTCCACTTCTTTTTCTTTAAGATCATTTTTCATGTCTTTTAATGCCTGGAGCTTTTCATTTGTTAGCAGATCCTTCATCTTGCAACCACCTTTCAAATGTTAAGCCCATTTTAACACAAACTAATAACCGTGGCTTCTCCTAAGGTTGTAATCTTAAATTCTAAAATGCTTCCAGTTTTAAATCATCAGAGATACGTAAATCTGGCTCTGTTGAGGCCAATACTTCCTCAACAGAATACCCTTTGGCCACTTCTACCAAAGTAAGACCTTTTTCTGTTACATCCAATACTGCTCGATCAGTAATAATACGATTGACTACTCTTTCCCCTGTTAAAGGTAAAGAACATTCATTTACTATTTTTGACTTTTGATTTTTACTTACATGCTCCATTATGACAATAATCTTTTTAGCTCCATGAACGAGATCCATTGCTCCTCCCATTCCTTTAATCATTTTCCCCGGAATCATCCAATTGGCTAGATCCCCCATTTTCGATACTTCCATTCCACCTAATATAGCAACATCAATATGTCCACCTCGTATCATCGCAAATGATTCTGCACTATTAAAGAAGCTTGCTCCTTTTATTGCGGTTACCGTTTCTTTTCCAGCATTAATTAAATCAGCATCCACCTCTTCTTCAAGAGGATATGAACCGATTCCTAATAGTCCGTTTTCCGATTGCAAAATCACTTGTTTTTGGTCACTAATAAAATTAGCAACCAACGTTGGCATGCCAATTCCTAAGTTTACATAGTCTCCAGACCAGATTTCTCTTTCTGCTCTTTTAGCAATCTTCTCCCTTACTCGCTGTTTGTCACTCATTTTTCATTCACCATCCTCACCGTTCGGCGCTCAATTCTTTTTTCTTGTTCTCCTTCATATAGACCTTGTATGTAGATTCCAGGCGTATGAATTTGATTTGCATCAAGTTCTTCTACAGATACTAGTTGTTCTAACTCTGCTATTGTCACTTTTCCAGCCGCCGCGATTATAGGATTGAAGTTTTGATCTGTATGTCTATAAATAAGATTTCCCATCTCGTCTCCTCGATAGGCTCTAACAAGACTAAAATCTGCAGTCAGACCCTCCTCTAATACATATTCCTTTCCATCAAACGTTCGAGTTTCTTTCCCATTTGCTATTTCTGTCCCAACACCCGCAGGAGTATAAAATGCTGGTATCCCCGCTCCTCCTGCACGAATCTTTTCAGCTAATGTACCTTGAGGAATCAATTCAACCTCCAACTCTCCATTTAATACTTGCCTTTCAAATTCTTTGTTTTCACCTACATAAGAACTAACCATCTTTTTTATTTGTTTCTTCTTTAAAAGTAAGCCTAATCCCCATTCGTCTACACCGCAGTTGTTTGAAATGACGGTTAACCCTTTCACCTCAGATTCTACTAAAGCAATGATGAGCTGTTCAGGAATTCCACATAATCCAAACCCACCCACCATGATCGTAGCACCATCCTCTATCTGACGAACGGCGTCATTCGCATGTTTATAGACTTTTTTCATCTTCTCACCTCATTTTTATTGATAACGCTTACATTTAAAGATGTTCTCGTTGTTTTTTGAAAAACCTTTATTTTCTTATTATTCAATTAAATGATTGCTTTTTGTATGTAAATCCTTCTAAACTATAAATATGTATTTCTCTTCTAAAATATCCTATATTGAGGTGGATGTATGGTGATGAAACCTAAAAACGTAATGATTGTCGAAGTTGGACCGAGAGACGGATTACAAAATGAACCAAATCTAATTAAAACAGAGGTTAAAGAACAATTTATTAAAAAACTTTGGGCTTCTGGAATACAAGAAATGGAACTTACTTCTTTTGTCTCTCCTAAGTGGGTTCCACAAATGGCAGATTCCAAGGAAATAGTAGAAAAAAATTCTACCAATTCTGGAAGAAAGATTGTTCTTGTTCCTAATTTAAAAGGTGTACAACTAGCTGATGATGCAAATGCAACAGAACTTGCTTTTTTCATTGGTGTAAGCGACACGTTTAATAAGAAGAATATTAACCGATCAACAAATGAAGCATTAATGGAATTATTACCTCTCATTAAACAATTAAAAGAACAAAAAAAATGGTTACGTATTTGTATTTCTACCGCCTTCTATTGTCCTTACGAGGGGAAAATTGATCCTAATAATGTACTATCATTATGCCAAAAATTTATTCAATATGGCGTAGATGATATTAGTGTAGCTGATACGATCGGTATGGCTAATCCCCAAGAAGTCGCTTTTTTATTTTCACTTTTAAAGGAAGCCTTTCCATCAACGACATTTTCCGCTCATTTTCATGATACTAGAGGAATGGCCCTTAGCAATATTTATACCGCCCTCCAAGCAGGCATTACCCGGTTTGATTGTTCTGCAGGTGGACTAGGAGGATGTCCGTTCGCTAAAGGTGCTACTGGTAATGTTGCGACGGAAGATGCACTCACTTTATTCGAGTCATTAGGGATTGAAACAGGAATTGATATAAATAAGTTATTTCAAGCGATTGACCTCTTAGCTCCTCACCTTTCTTCACCCATCCTAAGTAAAAACTACTTACTCTATTCCAGACAAAAGTCTACCGTTTAAAGAGACTTTTATTTGGAATGATAATAACGAAGAGGTGATATAGTTGAGTAGACAAAAAGGAAAGCCAACCGCAAATGATGTAAAAAAAGTTACTTCTGCAGAAGAAATAGAACAAGCGATAAAACCAACTAAACGACAAAACTCTAAATCATAATAAATAAAAGTAGCCTAAATATACAATATTAGGCTACTTTTGGATTTTTTGTACATATCTATATTTACAGACGATCCAATATTTCTCGAATGACCAGTGAATTTTCCGTTACGGTTTCAAGTGATAGCATAGTATTGTGAGCACCAAAGCCTTGGTATATGAAATGCTCCCCGTTCGTTGCTCCTTCCCAAGTTTTTAATAATTCTTTATCTGTTTCAATAGAAGTAATGAAATGGATATTAGCATTCACTAAAACATCACTTACTAAATGATTTAAATAGGTCTTAAAAATAATGGCTCTTTTGTTAAACATATCTTTAGCGTATTGAGCGTGCACTTTGTTTTCATGCATAATCAGTTCCAGCTCGCGGACAATTTCTGCAGGACTTTGGTCAACCCTATGATTTCTCTTATCAGCATCTAACAAAATGATATCCGATACCACAAGTCCTTTTTTCTCCATTTCCTTAGCGACTTCAAAGGCAAGGATCCCCCCTGTTGAGTATCCAAGTAACACATAATCACCATCGGGTTGGATCTTTGTTATCATATTAATGTACTCTTCCATTCGGCTCTCTTCTTCAATAAAGTCGAAAGCATAAATTGAGTGTGATTCAATAAATGGTACGATTCCCCCAAATAAAACACCATAACCAATTATAGGAGGAAAACAAAACAAGTTCTTTTCTCGTGGTTCACTCATTAACATATAAGGTTCATCCGTAATATGACCAATGGCTGTATAGAGCATAATGACATTCGCTAGTTGCTTAATCGTCGGAGCAGAAAAAACTTCTTTTAAGGGTACTTCAACCTGCATCATTTCATGAATCTTAGAAACCAGGATGGTTGCTTGAATTGAATTTCCTCCTAAATCAAAGAAATTATCCATAACCCCAATATCCTCAACATTAAGAATATGCTTCCAAATAGGAACAAGCGCTTCTTCAATAGGGTTGTTTGGTGCCCTGTATTCTGTCCCAATCTTCATACTGTGATCCGGTTCCGGAAGTTTATTCAAATCTAGTTTGCCATTGATCGTAACGGGCATGGATTCCAATTGAACAAAATAGGATGGCAACATATATTCAGGTAATTTTTGCTGTAAATAGCTACGTATTTCCGACACAGAAAGTTCAGATGAAGAAACCAAATAAGCACATAGTTCATCTTGTTCACTCGTATTTTTTTGGGCAATTACGGCGGCTTCTTTCACTGCACTATGCTTTTGGAGGTGATGCTCAATCTCCCCTAGCTCAATTCGATATCCTCTTATTTTCACTTGATGATCCATTCTTCCTAAGTATTCGATACTACCATCATCTAAAAATCTTGCCATATCTCCTGTTTTGTACATCTTCTTACCTTGTTGAAACGGATTTTCTACAAATTTCTGTTTTGTTAATTTAGAATTATTTAAGTATCCTCTTGCTAGTCCATCCCCTGCTATACATATTTCTCCCGTAACCCCAATTGGTTGTAGAGACAAGTGCTCATCTAAAATGTATACTTGAGTATTGGCAATTGGTTGACCAATATCCACTTTCTCTTTATCGGTTAAATCTTTCATCGTTGACCAGATCGTACTTTCTGTCGGACCGTACAAATTATAGATTCTTGCTACGGTATGATTTTGCAATTCAACCAATAGAGCATCTGAAAGGGCTTCGCCACCTAACATAATTTCTTTTAAATTTGAAATAGCTGCTAACCCTTGCTCATCATTGATGATCACTTTCATTCGTGAAGGAGTTGTCTGCAACATATCTACGTGATGTTCCTGAATAAGGCTAGAGATTAATTTCGAATCTTTTTGTTCCACTTCTTCAGCGAGTATCACCCTTAAACCTTTCAGCATAGGGAGAATCGCTTCCATGAAAAAGATATCAAAAGATACCGTTGTGAGAGAAAGAATCGTTTTGCCATATTTAAAATCAATTTCATCCGCCATTGCTTGTACAAAATTACTCAGTGCCTGATGTTCAACCATAACCCCTTTCGGAGTTCCTGTAGATCCAGAAGTATAAATGACATAGGCTAAGTCATTTACTGAGAATGAAAGTTGTGGTGACTTTTTTTCATACTCCACAAACTCTACATACAAATCCGAGTTGAAGGTGACAGGAATAAATGGATGTTTACAGTCTTGCTGCAAACGATTCATTAATAAAAGGTTCTCTTCACTTGTCAAAACCGTTTTGATCTTAGCATCCTCAATAATTGCTTTGATTCGATCTGATGGAAAAGCAGGATCAATCGGGACATAGGCTCCTCCCGTTTTTAATATAGCGAGAATCGTAACCATCATTTCAGTAGAACGTTCCATCACAATGCCAACTAGTGAATCTTTCCCAACTTTTTGCTTATCTATTAAATAGTGGGCTAATTGATTTGCTTGTTCATTTAACTCTGTATAGGATAACCTTTTTTCACCACAAATAAGAGCAATATCCTTCGGCGTTCGTCCAACTTGTTCCTCAAATTGTTGAGGAATCGTCTTGTTGATCGGATAATCTGTTGTGGAAGGATTAAAATCATTGATTATTTGCTCTTTTTCTCTTTCAGAAATAAGATGGAGCTCTGCTATTGTGACTTTTTTTTGTTGAATGATTTGTTTTGTTAGTTGTACGAAATGTGTCCCCATTCTTTCAATAGTAGATCTTAAAAATAGCGGCAAAGAATATAGAAACGTACATTCAATTTTGTTGTCTACTTCTTTTACTTCAAGAGTTAAATCAACTTTAGCCGCTCGATGACTCAGCTCGTAAGGGGAAAAAATCATGTCGTTCTGCTCAATTTTTTCGAGTTCTTGTTTTTTCATCACAAACATTGCATCGTATAATGGATTTCGATTAATTTCTCTCGTTACTTGAACTTGATCGATGACTTGTTCAAAAGGATAATCTAGGTTCTCTCTAGCAACAAAGAGTTTCTCTTTTATTTGGTGGAGAAACGTAGTAAAAGCTAATTGTTTTTCTACTTGATTTCGTAAAGCATAGGGTTGTTCATGATTACCTACAGTGTTTTCCAATCCATTTGAATGGACTAAGCCTACAATCATATCTGATTGTCTAGTCGTTTTGGAAAGGAGCACTTGGTAGATAGAAAGCAAAATGACCTCCAAATTCGTATGTTCTTTTAGTGCCAGTTCTTTTAATTGTTTTGTCATTTCGGTACTTAAAGAAAAGTGAATGGCTTCCCCATCGAAGCTCTGAGTAGATGGTCTATGATAGTCAAGTGGTAAATCTAAAAGGGGAATCTCTCCATGAAACTGGTTTAACCAATAGGTTTTCTGCTCCTGAAGTCGCTCTTTATTTAAGTGTATTTCTTGTCTTTTAAGGTGAGTAGCGTCATCCAATAAAGGGTCACCAAGATAAAGACTAACAATTTCCTTCAAAATTAAATTCCCAGAAGCATGATCAGCGATTATGTCATGAATATTAAGTAGTAGTAGATGTTGTTGTTCACCCATGCTTAAAATGGATACTTTTAGTAAAGGAGGAACTCCTAGTTGATAGGTTGATGCTATCTCTTTAATCGTTTTATTCACCAATTCAATCGAAGTTTCACGATACTCTATCACTAATTCGACCTGTTCATGTATTTGTTTAACAACTTTACCTTCTATAACATGAAAGGAGGTACGCAGTGCTTCATGTCTGTTAAGCAAAGTATGAACTGCTTCTTTGATTCGATCTTGCCTAAGTGAACCTTGAATATGAAAAGCATGAGTGTGATTATTTTGCAGTTTCTCCTCTTCTATTTGATTCAGAAGATACAAACGTTTTTGAACAGGAGATACTGAGTACATATTTTTTTGTTTAAAATCAGCCTTACTCATTCCCAAGTATCCCCCCTTATACGGTTGATTTTTTTCTTTGATCGTTCAAATAAGTTCCGATGATAAAATCAAACATTTCGTCATTAATACTCGTGTAATACTTAGGTTTTCTTCCGTATAAGGCCATTGTGTTTGGATTGTAGAAAACAGGACCTTTATTCATGTAGATTAAGAACGCAGAAATAGTGTGATTAAGCATTTTTTCAGCTTCTGTCATTCCTTGTTCAGTTAAATCTTTTTCAGCAATTAAGAAATTGTCATGAAATTCCAAATTTCTTGAAATAGTTGAAAGAATTGAATCGATCGAAACCGTTCTTGGATTTGTGATGTGGTAAATACCTTCTTCTATATTTTGTTCCATCGCTAACAAAATGGTTTCACTAACAAGATTGACAGGTACCATGTTCCCACCACAATTAGGATCAGCTAAAACGCGATATGTCCCTTCTCTGTTTAAACTCTGACCCATTTTCTCTATAAACCTTTGGATACATATGATTAACCCGTACATAGAAATATTGGTGTCTGCTGCTCCTGTGACAGAATCACCTATAATGACACTTGGTCTAAAGATAGCCACATTAAATTGCTCATCCGCAGACTCTAAAACTAGCTTTTCAGTTAAGCACTTGGATTTTTCATAACTATTATGAAAGTTCCTGTCAATTGAATGAGGGATTTCTTGTGCTTCCATGACTTCACCAGTAGTATATGCTGTACTCACATGATAAAATTGAGGAATACGTAGTTTTTTGGCCACTTCTATTGCTCGGCGAGTTCCCTCTACATTAATTTCATTATGGCTATCCTCATACTTATTCCCAAATTTCACAAGAGCAGCAGAATGAATGAATAAGTCAATTTGATCCATTAGTTCTCCAAGTTGATTCTCTTTTATTCCTGCACCATCCTGAGTTAAATCTCCTTCAACAAGAGTCACAAGATGAGAATATTGAGGGTTAATTAATTCTTGAATACGAGATACTGGTGATCTTCCGTGCTTAGGTCGAACAAGAATATACACATGATGCCCTTGAGTAACTAAATCATTTAATATCCTTTTTCCTAAAAAACCTGTTGCTCCTGTAAGAAAAACACTCTTTTTCATTCTTCATTCTCCCATCTATTCTTATTTTGAGACGCCTTGTGCGTAAAAAACTTTGTGTGCCGCTTTAGGATTAGATGTCCAATTAACAAATTGATCAGCCATGTTTTGATCCTGTGTCGCTTGCATGAGGAAATTCATGACTTGTTCAGGAAGTGGATCAACGCTAGCATTTGACCATTCACTTACAGCCGTTACATAATCATTGATTTTCTCCCAATATTTTCGACCCGTTTGTTCAGTCCAACCAGACTCCAACTCTTCTCGTAATGTAAAATAAAGTTGTTCTGCACAATACGAAGCGGTATTAGCTCCTTGACCTGTAAATGGATCATTTAAAACTACACAGTCACCACAACCTACAATCAATTTTCCATTCACCAATGTGTATGGAATTTTTACATATGGATTTATAGCAATTTGCATGAAAGCTTTTTCATCAAGTAATCTAAATTGTTGTTGATCAATTCGTTCATATACCTCTGGGAAGAAGGTTTGCATGGTGGATTTCATCTTTTCGGTGAAATCTTCAGGAGTCTTGATGCCTTTGAAAAGGTCTAAATCACCATCTGGGATTGCTTCAATATAAAGCGTTGTAATCGGTCCCTTTTCAGTTATAATTGGGAATTCAAACAACTCACCAACCTCAGGGAGTATATGTAAATTAAAAGCTGATCGTGTTTCTCGTTGGAGTCCAAGAAAGTAACCAATAATACACTTTCGTTTCGGACTGTGCACAGTTGTCAGTTTTTTATCATCTTGATATGGAACAAGAGAGCTCGTTCTTCCTGTACAATCAACGACAAGATCAAACTCTTCGACAAGTTCTTCCAATGTTTCTTTCGTAACTCTTTCATAACGAAAGGAAACGCCTCGATCTATCAAATCTTCCATATATCGTGGTGCATAATAACGTTGATCAACGGACAAACCCGATTCATGTAATTGACCAACGAAAAGGTCTTGACCACCGAATACAACTCGAATAGAATCAATGGCTAACGCCTCATCCCACGCAGGCATCCCATAATAGTTTTCACGATATCTAGTAGGACCATAATGAACTTGTGATGAATGAATTCTATTGTTCCTTAATTCATCTGGAGTTTGTTTGGTAATAATCGTGACATCCATTAATTCATCTTTTAAAATGGCATAGGTTAAATGTAACGCTGCAACACCACTTCCAATTATGGCTATTCTTTTTCTCATTAAAGAATCTCTCCTTTTAATTTTTTACATCATTCTACTTTTCCATTGATATGGTCAATGTACCTATACCAATAATGTAAAATTAATGAATTATAAAATATTGTACACTATATTTTTCTATTTTTCTATTTTTTCTTAACATTCTTACGATAAATTTACATTAACGGATTTTATAGATATATTTTACATAATGTTTAGTTAATGAAAAAAACGACTTGGAGCACTAGCTTATAATACATTGAGTACACAACTTAAGGAACTAGAAACAGATGATTTGGTTAGACAAAAAGAGTACCTTCAAAAAAAAACAACAACGCGCTTACTTGTATTAGAACAGTTATGTAAGTGGGCTTTGAAAAACCAAGTGAAGTAAATTCAGTTTGCTATAGTGTGGAAGTTCGCTAAAATAGATAGAGGGGTTCCCCTTTTTTCACATAAGCAAACAGGAGTGGATGAATTTCATGTTGTATATTGTATTATTCGTTGCCATAATTTTTGTAGCACTAGTCAGTATCGGAATTTATTTTACAAACCAATTAATGTACATGAAGAAAAAAACAGATTTAGATATTATTAAAAGAGAAACAGCATACGGTTTTTTTAATGAAAAGGACTTCAACAATGCGCCTAAAAAAGAATTCACTCTTTCCTCCAAACATGGATATGATATAAAAGGGTTTACCCTTTCTCCTCACAAACATAATCGGCATATGATCATTTGTCATGGGGTTACGGTTAACCATTTGAACTCTGTTAAATACATGAATTTATTTTTAAAGCTTGGATGGAATGTTGTCGTTTATGATCACCGTCGCCACGGAAAAAGCGGAGGAAAAACAACTAGTTTTGGACATTTCGAAAAGGATGACTTAAAAACTGTCGTAGATTGGGTTAAACTTCAGTATGGGAAGGATGCTTATATTGGAATACATGGAGAATCTATGGGTTCAGCAACAACCCTGCTATATGCAGGAATGGTCGAAGACGGTGCTGACTTTTACATTTTAGACTGTCCTTTTGCTAATTTTAAGGACCAACTAGCCCATCTTCTTAAGCACGACTATCACTTACCCACGTTTCCTTTTATTCAGATTGGAGAGTTGTTCTTAAAAATTAGAGAAGGCTATACTTTAAAAGATGTTTCACCTATTAGTCACATCGATAAAATTAAAAAACCAGCGCTATTTATTCATAGTGAACCTGACACGTATATACCATATTCAATGACATTACAATTATTTGAAAAAAAACAAGGGGAAAAGCAATTATTTATTGCTAAAAAAGGGGCTCATGCACTTTCGTATTCTGAAAACAAACTAGAATATGAACAAGTCATTGAACAGTTTTTAAAAAAAATTTGGAGCAATAAACAAAAAATCAACATTTCATCTAGATCATCTTAAAAAGCGAAAAGGGATTTGTTCCCCTTTCGCTCATCCTAACACTTCCGTTATTTCCTTCAAATGTACTTCAATAAAAGACAATGCCTGATCGATCGTTTCAAATTCTTGTGTTTCAAATGTCATTTCATCTTGAAGTAACCATACATCCTTTTTATTAACCTCTACACCACCGATCGACCAATGCAATAAACTATACGGATGATTTTCGTTTGTGAAGGAAACCCATGTTTTGTTTAAGGCGATATTGCGAAGAGATTTCAGCTTTTTCTCCATTTTCATTTGTTCCATGAACCATCAACACCGTTCGTTTTTTATCACATACTTTCATCATTATAAAGGATTTTCATTCTTTTAGAAAGGAGTTTTAACATTGACAAATGGCGAGATCAAAATTTTAGACCACGGTCCATTAAGAGTAACAGGAGAGGTAAAGTTAATAGATGCAGAAGGAAATGAGTTTGAAACAAAAAATGCATTTTCCCTCTGTCGTTGTGGTTTATCGGAAAAGATGCCTTTTTGTGATGGACAGCATAAAGGAAAGTTCCAATCATGTGTCAGAACTGAAAACAAGTAAAATCATAAACCAACCTTAGTCAATTTGAAGCTAGCATCTTTTCTAGCTTCTTTTTTTGTTTGACAAATGAATAAACTAAGGTTATATTATTAACCATGATATTGATAATCATTTTCAATGATACAAAACCTTGTTTGGAGGTTTTTATGATCCGCTTACATACTGATCGTTTAACTATTCAATATGGAGATCGTACAATTATAGAAGAGCTGTCTCTTTCCATTCCTGATGGGCAAATCACCACGGTTATTGGATCAAATGGCTGCGGAAAATCCACTCTGCTAAAAGCCCTTACTCGGATTATCCCCTACCAAAATGGTGCCATTATTCTTGATGGAAAAGAAATAAAACAACAAGATACAAAATCTTTAGCCAAGAAAATGGCGATTTTGCCACAAAGTCCTGAAGGTGTTGCTGGACTTACCGCTGGAGAGCTAGTATCGTACGGACGTTTCCCCCACCAAAATCGATTTGGAAGATTATTAAAAAACGATGTAGAGATCATAGATTGGGCACTTGAAGTAACCGGAACCCTCGATTTTAAACACCACCCTGTCGACGCCTTATCAGGGGGACAACGTCAGCGAGTTTGGATTGCCATGGCAATAGCCCAAGATACAGACATGATTTTTTTAGATGAGCCGACTACTTATTTAGACATGGCTCATCAGCTTGAAGTCCTGGAATTATTACAAAAACTTAATAAGGATGAAGGGCGAACCATCGTGATGGTCTTGCATGATTTAAACCATGCCGCTCGTTTTGCAGATCATATTTTTGCTTTAAGAAACGGCAAGATTATTCAATCTGGATCTCCAGAAAACGTCATAACGAAAGAAGTTTTACGAGAAGTCTTTCAAATTGATGCGGAAATCGGAAAAGACCCTCGGACAAATCGTCCAATGTGTCTTACTTACCACTTAATCAAAGGAGAAAACAACAATGAAAAAAGCAATCATACCTTTTCTAATGATATTCGTTCTCATGGTTAGTGCATGTAGCAATGAAGAAACAACAAATAATAGTGAATCAACTGAAAATAAAAAAGAACCAGCATCGGAAACAATTACTTATGAAACAGAAAATGGCCCAATTGAAGTACCTTCAAAACCAGAAAGAGTCATTGTCCTTTCTTCATTTGCTGGTAGCTTAATAGATTTAGATATAAACTTAGTCGGCGTTGATAGCTGGTCAAAAATGAATCCTCGCTGGGAAACTGAATTAAAAAATGTTGAAGAAGTTTCAGAAGAAAATTTAGAAAAAATTATTGAGTTAGATCCTGATTTAATTATTGGATTATCCTCTATTCAAAATATTGATAAATTACAAGAGATTGCTCCTACTGTTACGTATACATACGGTAAAGTAGACTACTTACAACAACATATTGAAATTGGGAAACTTGTAAACAAAGAAGAAGAAGCTACGGCATGGGTCGAAAGCTTTAAAGAACGTGCTCAAGAAACCGGTGATCAAATCCGAGAGAAAGTTGGTGAAGATACTACCGTTTCCGTTATTGAAAAATTCGATAAACAATTCTATGTGTTTGGTGATAATTGGGGACGTGGAACAGAGATCTTATATCAAGAAATGAACTTAAAAATGCCTAAAAAAGTGAAAAGTGATGCATTGGAAGACGGTTGGTATGCCATCTCTTCTGAAGTGTTAGGTGATTATGCTGGGGATTACTTAATTTTAAGTCAGCGCCCTGGAAGTGACAACTCTTTCCAAGAAACAGATACTTATAAAAATATTCCTGCCGTTAAAAACAATCAAGTCATTGAAGTCGATGCAAGACAATTTTACTTCAATGACCCAAACACTTTAGAGTTTCAGTTAGATTCCTTTAAGAATACCTTTCTTGGAAAATAATTAACTAAACAATGTTTATAAGGCTGTCGATCAATCGACAGCCTTTTGCATACATAATATAAATAAGTCGCAAGCGCTCGTTTAGCGACGACAAGAGAAAGGAAACACGAAAAGCCGAGAAAAGCAGAGGATCTACTAACTACTGCCACGTCCTGTAGGCAACGATGAAGTAGCGCGTCGTATGCGTCGAAAGCGCTACCCGTCGCTGGGCGCTGGAGCTAGACAAGAATGTTAGAACCTTCTTAAAAAGGACAAAGTTTATCCTTTGTCAATCTTATATAAAAAAGAGTTGATTTTAGTGAAAAAAACGATATCCTTTCCTAGTAAACTATTGATAACTTCTTTATTCTTAATCATTTCCTCTATCCTATCTTTAGTATTTGGGGCAACGCAAGTGAGTTTACACGATGTTTGGCTAGCTCTTACAACCAATACCAGCCAAGAATCTCTTAATATTATTTGGGAACTTCGACTTCCTAGAGGAGTTGGTGCCATTTTTGTAGGAGCTGCTTTAGCGATATCCGGTGCCATTATGCAAGGGTTAACCCGAAATCCGTTAGCTGACCCTGGCTTGCTAGGGTTAACGGCAGGGGCGAATGCAGCTCTCGCCTTTGTACTAGCACTTTTCCCAACGATTAATTATCTTGGTGTCACTTTTGCTTGTTTCATTGGTTCTGCTGTTGGAGCAGCAATGGTTTTTACCATTGGATCTTTCACAAAAGGAGGGTTTTCTCCTTTTCGAATTGTTCTAGCTGGTTCTGCTATTTCTGCTTTTCTTTTTGCTATTGCAGAGGGAATTGGATTACAATTTAAAATTTCGAAAGACGTGTCCATGTGGACAGCAGGTGGTTTAATGGGGACGACATGGGATCAACTAGTTGTGATCATACCGATTGTAAGTGCCTCCATTATCCTATCATTACTATTATCTAAGCAACTAACTATTTTAAGTTTAAATGAAGATGTAGCTGTTGGCTTAGGACAGAACACAAAAAAGGTTAAAATCCTTTTATTTCTCGTGATTACGTTATTAACCGGAGCATCTGTAGCATTAGTAGGGAATCTAGCTTTTATTGGATTAATGATCCCCCATATTGCTAGGGTTTTTGTTGGTACAGATTATCGATTTATTTTGCCAATGAGCGCGTTAGTTGGAGCATGTTTTATGCTTTTAGCTGATTTATTAGGTAGAACCATTCATGCTCCTTATGAAACGCCTGTTGCTGCAATTGTATCCATTTTAGGATTACCCTTCTTTTTATTCGTTGTTCATAAAGGAGGAAGAGCATTTTCATGATTCATTCCAAATTAATAAAAAAACAACGCAACATCTTTATTCTTTTAGTCATACTTCTTTGTGCGACAGCCATTATAAGCATGGGGTTAGGTTATGCATCTGTCAGTTTTGATAGAATCATTCCAACTTTATTACAAAAAGGAACGATTAAAGATGAATTAATTTTATTTTCAATTCGTTTACCTCGAATTATTATCACTATATTAGCAGGAATGAGTTTAGCCTTGTCTGGTGCTATTTTGCAAGCTATAACAAATAATGATTTGGCGGACCCAGGAATTATTGGGATCAACTCAGGTGCTGGCGTAGCCGTTGCTATTTTCTTTTTATATTTTCCATTAGAAACTGGAACGTTTACCTACCTCTTACCTGTAGTAGGTTTTTTTGGGGCTTTCTTAACAGCTTTGTTTATTTATTTATTCTCTTACTCAAAGGATAGAGGGCTCCAGCCTATTAAACTAGTATTAACTGGTATCGGTGTGTCGATAGCATTATCTGGTTTGATGGTCGTCCTTATCTCTTCTTCAGAACGTAGGAAAGTAGATTTTATCGCACAGTGGTTATCGGGAAGTATTTGGGGTGCTGACTGGCCTTTTATTATTGCAATTCTTCCTTGGCTACTCATTCTTATTCCGTTTACCTTCCTTAAATCCAATCGGTTAAACCTTTTACAATTAGATGATTCTATCCCTATTGGGGTTGGAATGAGAATTGATAAAGAAAGATTTATTCTTTTATTTTCTGCTGTAGCACTAGCGGCCGCTTCTGTATCAGTTTCAGGTGGAATTGCTTTCATTGGCTTGATAGCGCCTCATTTAGCAAAAACACTTGTCGGTCCACGCCATCAGCTTTCTCTTCCTATTACGATATTATTAGGCGGATGGCTTCTTTTGCTTGCCGATACCATTGGGAGAAATATTTTAGAGCCTGATGGAATTCCTGCGGGAATTATGGTTGCCTTAATTGGCGCACCTTATTTTGTCTTTTTATTAATGAAGAAAGCTTGATCTAAAAACGAGTGTATGTAGATTCATACACTCGTTTTTTTATTGACATAATTGATTTTCTTCTTTTTTATCCTTCTTTCTGCTCTTCGAGTTGTTTCTTTAATAAAAACTTTTGAATCTTTCCACTCGCATTTCGTGGGATTTGCTCCATAAACACATAATCTTTTGGTCGTTTATACGGAGCAAGCTGATCACCGTCTTTACAGAAGCTCTCAAGATCATTTGCAGTTAAAAGGGAATTTTTCTTAACTACGACAGCAATGACCTTCTCTCTCCAAAACTCATCAGGAATTCCAAACACCGCTACATCTAGCACATCGTCATGTTTATGAAGAACGTCTTCAACTTCTCGAGGATAAATATTTTCCCCACCACTAATGACCATGTCGTCCACACGATCACAAACAAATAAGTAACCTTCTTCATCTAAATAACCTAAATCTCCCGTTCGATACCATCCATCTTGAATAACGTTTGCTGTTGCATCTGGCCTCTTTAAATACTCGACCATTATACAAGGACCTTTTACGACAATTTCACCTACTTCTCCACTAGGGAGCTCATCATGTATATCAAATGTGTCTTCCTCTTCTGCTTTAACAATTTTTATTTGATGATTTAAACAAGAACGACCAGCAGAACCTGCTTTACTTATTTGTTCAAATTCAAACAGGATCGAGATAATAGGGCCCATTTCCGTCATAGATTATGGATTGATATGGTCTAATATTGAACTATATCAAATCCTTTAAAAACGTGATTTTGGATGTGCTATATGAAAGAAAAATAATATATATTTGTACAAGTTGTTTTTTAATGTGAGGTCAAAATATGGTCACGTGAGGTCACTTTGTAATATTCACTGTAATATTTGTAACATTATAATGTAAGCCCACATCTGTTGGGCTTTTTTCTTATAATAATTTTTCCATATCCACCTCCTTACCTAACTTCTTTAACCCATTTTCAATCTTGCAGATCGTGGAGTATTTTGGGCGGTAATTTTCATTGTTGCAAATACTTGATATTGTTCCCCTGCTCAAATTTGTTACTTTTTCTAAATCAATTTGGCTAATCTCATTTTGATCTAGCCATCGTCCAAACTTCGTCCTATCCTTCCAGATCACCTCTATCCCTCCCACCTACTTTCTTTTACCAAGTAGCTTGACCATGATGTCAATTTCTTAAACTATAAAAACTTTTTGACCTTTTTGACATATTGGACAAGTAGTAACTAATACCCTTTATTAAGACGTCAAAACAAGGCGTCTACAACAAAAGGAGGTAATCAACATGACAGAAGAATTAGCGTTATTACTAAGCGAGTGCGAGGACGTCTACCTAACAGAGGAAGGACGTCAGCTATTAGGAGAGATACTTAACGATATAAAATGTCCAGAAAATATCATAAGGAAAAATGCATCATGACTTATCGCCCCACTGTCAGATACGATGAAAGATATAAAAAGTATGTGGATGAACTTTTTAAAGCGACAACGCTAGATCGCAACCAGATAATCAGACTTGCACTTTTTTCAGCAGCACACTCAAATGAGTTTTTAAACGTGATCCAGCAATATAAAAGAGTAGACGTCCCTCTCCCCTCCCCATCGTGGAGCGTGACGGATGCCGACCTTTGGCGGTATAAGAGTGTGGAGAATGCAAAAGAGAAGGAGGAAAAGACAGAACTACGTAGGCGAGAGACTGAGGGACGAAATGGGCAGGTTTATGAGCGAAGAATCGTCAATCAAGGAGGAATACGAATTAAATTGGGATAGAGATATCAAGGTGGTGAAAGTGAAAGATAGTTACGGGAGTTATCTAGTCAAGGATCGCCTGTTTACGGCTGAGGACGTCTTTAACTTTGTGGCTGTGGGCGCGGTTATATTGGGAAGGTTATGACTCTTTAAATAAAAAAACTCCATAAAGGAGCAAGTAGACGCGTGGGAGGTGTAAACCTTCCTTTTATGATATAAAAAATATTTTGAAAAATTTATTAAAAATTTGATAATATACCCAATCATGAAGATATGTTTTTCATATTTATATAGTATAATGTGATTTTTTTTATGGGAAGGAGTTGATTAATTAATATGTACCACCCCTGTGATGGGCTAGCTGAAATTCTAAAATGTCAGATAAACAGAGCAGTAGCTTTACTTCTTAACAGTGGGGATATTCAAAATCTCGTTGTTAAAAAAGTGGAAAATGGAGTGGTTGCTGGAAAAGATTTAAACAATCCCCAGGCTGTTTATTTCGTATCTATTGATAAAATCGAACGTATTATTACGTATCCAGATTAAGTTGAGCTATCAACCCACTCACTTGAGTGGGTTTTATATATGAAAAATGTTTGAAAAATAAGAATATTTACAATTAAATTACAATGTAAAATGTTTCTTTATTTCAAAAAAATATTATTATATAATTTTCATGTATTTAAAAAAATAGTATATGTGGAAGGTGATTCATTTGATACCAAAAAAACCATCAATGTTCTATCAGCAACTTTTTTTTAGGCGCAGCTCTTTTGTTTTCGGGAACAAGTACATCGTTTGCTAATTCTAATCAGACAGAAACTGAAAATATCCAAAATGCTTATTATTATGTCGATGGAGTTGAATATGAAATTCCAAAAGAAGAGTTTTCTAATCTTTTAGATGAAGATAATATAGTTGAACTGCCAGTTGAAAGTACTGTTGAAAAAGAAGAAAAAATAAATCCCAAAGACGGTCCTTTGAAAGCAAATGCATGTGTTGCTGGATATGAATTTGATGGAAGTAGGAAATCTTCAGGATTTAAAAAAGCAAGCAACGGATCTGGGAGTAGAGTAATCAACAAGTCAAAAAATAATCTAACTGAGGTGTCCCAATTATCTGGTACTACTACTGTATCTGGAAGTGTTAGTGGTAGTACTAAAGTGAGTTGGGGTGTAATTAAAGGAGAAGTTGGATTCAATATCGGAGGTAGTCAATCTTGGACTAAGTCACAATCTACTTCTATAACAGTCAGACCAGGTGATTGGGGATGGATTGATTATGGAGTGATTGCAGAAACATGGAAAGGTAATTATTATTATCTTTCTAGTAGTTGCTCTAAACAAAGTTCAAAATACATTACTGTGTCTGGACCAAAATATAAAACGAAACTTGCTAAAACTGAAAAATATCCTTACTAATCTTTTATCTACTTATAAAAGGAAGGCTTGGCATGAAAATTAAACTAACATTAATTGTTTTAATTTTTTCAACGGTTATAATAGGCTGTGAAAAGGAGCTTTCTAAAGAACAAAATAAAGAAGTTGATAAAAAAATAGAAAGTGTCAAAGATCTTAATGGTGACACAGATTAAAGTTATTGAAAGGCAAGTTGATTTTATTACTATCTCAGATCCGCCAGAAGGTGTCTTGTTCCCTTCAGATGCAGTTCAATATCAATATGAGGTGACTTTTAAGGATGGAAATAAAGTTCTCCCCAAAAAGGATGACATTATTTTTGAGACAACAATAGGAAAAAATAGTGTTGTTGGAATTCAATCTCCAATAGGTAAAAATGTTTATACAGTTTTCTTATACGAATATAAAGAAAACTGGATAATGAACGGTTATGCAAATCTAGAAATTTTTAATGATTCTACCTTTACTAATAAAGAAGGCTTATCTCTGCCTATGGAAGGATTCAATTTTGTTAAACTAGAAATTAATGAAAGTGATAAAGCAGTTTGGATATATGCGGATGAAAAAAATATAGTTACAATTTCAATTTTCGATCGTGAGCCATTTGAAGAGTCAATAATAGAAGAAATATCAATTGATAACGGTAATGTTGATATTGGCTATATCGGTGTAGATGAGTTAGATAATAAATATTTTTATTATTTTGATAGCGATAAAACAGTAGTTATTTCAGGAAATATAAAAGAAAAAGAGCTTATTTCAATGGCAAAATCTCTACCCTCTGTAAATTCGGCTTTTTTTCCTAAATCAGAATAAATTTTACATCACATGTAAAAAAACAGCCCACTCGAATGAGTGGGTTTTGTTGTTAATGATAAAAATATGGAGATTGTGCAGCACCAAGGTACTTTGTGCGTGCATAATCTGAATAAAATTTAACATATACCTTATAATTTCCTCGTGGCATACTATAGAATTTCTGATAAGCAAATGATGAATTAGTTATGGTGTCATAACGAGTTGCGTGATTTTTAATGGATCCCCCAACTTTTTCTTGTAGTTTAATTGTCAAATAGTATGTAGACTTATCATAATCATTGCTATATATTTTCCCAATAATATCACCATTACTTTGTGAGTAAATACATAAAGTTTGATTACTGAAACCCCAATTAGAACCTTTTTGACAATCTCCCGATCCCCCAGAGGCTTGCGCTTCCTCAGTAGGCATAAAAGTAAACCCTGCAATAACTAAAATAGATACTAGAAATAATTTCTTTAAATTTTTCATCATATTCCTCCTATATATTTGTATAACAATTTAAAAGTATACTAGAAAAATAGATAGATTTGAACAGGAAAAGGTAACTAAACAAAAAAAGACCCACTCGCTTGAGTGGATTATGTTTGTTATTAATAAGGCCAGTATAGATAAGGAGATTGAGCGCACCAAGATATTTAGTACGTGCAGAATCGGAATAAAACCTTACATAAAATTTTAATGGATAGGAAGATTTACTGAAACCAGAATAATAAGTGAAATAGTTATAAGGGTTACTTCTATTAATCATTATATTTCTACTGCTAAGAGTACCTGAAGATTTACTTATTATTTGGGCTTTTATATAATAAGTTTTTGACTCGTCGCTGTAAATCTCTGGTTTGACCCACCCGTTTTGGTTAACACTTAAACACAATGTTTGTTTATCCCACCCCCAAGTTGAACCTACTTGGCATACACGGTTTTGAGAGGCTGAAGCTTCTTCAGAAGGCATCATAGCATATCCTGCAATAGCAAATAATGTTACTATCAATAATTTTTTAATCTTACTCATGGTCTTCCTCCTATGTAATTAATTTATAACAGTTTAACATTTTACTAGGAAAATTTATGGATGTAAACAAAAAAAGGAATAAAATAGAAAAAGCCCTCCTCTTTAGAAGTGGGTTTTGTCATATTATCAAAGAAGGTATCAATCAGTATTGACCCAATAGACTAAAAACATAACTATCAAACTAAGCCACAACCACCAATATTTTAGGAATAGTTGACCTTGCGTTAGGTTGATTAGATCGTTCAGAAAGTCCATTATTTAACCCGAACCCTTTGCCCTGGATAGATCAAGTTAGGATTAATGAAAGTTCTCTTTCTTTTAAACGAAAATTGATCGGATTAATAACTGCCCCTATTTTGCTGCATGCAAAAAACAATGTTGCAAATTCAATGGTATTAAATGAAAATGTTGACACCCTATCTCCTTTTCGAACACCTTCATTTATAAGAGCCTGCGCCACCTTATTCACTTCATGATCCCATTCTTGGTACGTCCAGCGAATATTTTGTGTCAAATCAACAATGGCTTCTTTTTTGGAAAACCTTTCTACTGTTTGATTAAATAGTGAACCTAATGTCATGTACACAGTTTTTTCCTCCTTATCGTAAACGCTTTCACTCCCTCTATATATTTATATTTTATAAAAAGGACAAAAGTCCTTGTTTTCTTTCTAAATTTTCTAATTACTCATTCGGAGACTAAATGGTACTACCTCATACTACTTTTAATATGATAAACTTAGTAATAGATTGTTCAAAAAATCACATGAAATTGACTAGGAGATGAGAATAGAATGAAAGTACAAATTAAACAACCTGTTTTTGCAGAAACAGCTTCTTTGTTTGTCCAAACAGCTAACCTTTATTCTGAAACGATTTTAGTAAAAAAAGAACATTGGGTTGTTGACGCAAAAAGTTTATTAGGCATTTTAGCTTTATCGCTTCAAAATGGAGATATTATTGAATTTATGACGGAATCAGAAAATGATAAATTACCTGACTTAACAAAGCTAACGGAACTTCCTTTTATCGAAGTAATTGGTTAAGCTAAAACTTTTGCACCTACTTATTAGAGCCAACGCATGTTTATTCACTTGAAGTATGTGAGAACGATATTCACCACATACTAAAACCCTCTAGTTTTCCACGCTAGAGGGTCAGAGGTGTTTTTTTAGATCCACTACTATTATATTCTGCAAGGTTAAGAAAGGACCCTATTTCTTCATATATTCATCTTCATGTAATTGCGATGGTAACTTTATGTTTTATTTAGGTTCACTTGTATGATTGAGCTGAACGGAATTTCAAAAGTACTTCCCTCTCTAGATACCACGTTTATTGTTCGATTAAGCTCATCTACAGAATGTACAATTCCAGTTATCGCTTTACGTTGATGATGGTCAAAATACACCATCGTTAGTTGTGTACCTAGCGTTATTGACTCATAAATCAGTTCATTTATTTCTTCAAGTTGTTGTTCATCAAGCTCTGGCATTGTTTCAAAGCCGTCTTCTTTCGTCCACTCCTTCAGCTGTTTCACATGCTCTGGAAGCATCATTGATGTCCACTTTATCGTTCCGCGATCACGTATCATGCTTTATGCCCCCCTAATAATTTACTTCGATAAACAGCTGTGCCTGCTTTGGTATAAGAAACGGCTCTAAGTAAAGAGGCACTCCCATATTTATCCCTAATTTTATCCATTGCATAGCCTAATTGATGCTCCTTGACCCGATTAGGAGAAAATAAGTCTAATTGCATACATTGATCATCCTCAATATTCGAAAGTGCAATCGATATTTTTCTAACTGTTTTATGTTGATAAAATTGTTCAAATAGTTGCAAGCATGTTTGATAAATATCCATTGTTATATTGGTGGGGTGATCAATCGTTTTAGCACGATGAAAGCCCCCTCCTTGCTCGTTCTTACTGTAGCCAATTCCTAGTGTAATCGTTCGACCTATTTTGTGATCATTTCTTGCCCTGCGTGCCACCTCTTCGGCAATTTCTAGAATGACATGTTTCACTTCTGAAGGATCATGATAATCTCGAAGTAAAATTTGACTTTTCCCGTAGCTAATTTGTCCTTTGACAATCGGCGTACCAACCTCTGATAAATCTACTCCCCATGCATGATAGTAAAGCTGATTTCCCATCACTCCAAACTTCTTCTCTAGTTGTTCAAGAGGAAATCGAGCAAGCTGACCTACATCAAAAATTCCCATCTTATTTAATGTATTCTCTACCCGACTGCCAATTCCCCACATTTCACTTAATGGTTTAACTTTCCAAAGTTTTTTTGGCACGTCCTCATATGTCCATTCAGCAATTCCCTTTTGCTTCGCCTCTAAATCTAAACAAAGCTTTGCCATCAGCATATTAGGACCAATCCCAATGGCACATGGAAGTTGAAATAAATGACGCAAATCATCTCGTATCCGTTCAGCAATTTGAACAGCACCTCCCCATAACCTTTCCGCTCCATCTACCTTAATAAAACTTTCATCAATGCTATACGTATGAATCGCTTCCTTAGGCACATAACGATGAAACAGACGGCTAATTTCAGTTGAAATTCGTACGAATAAAGCCATTTTCGGATGGACAATGTGAATTTTAGGATCATTCGGTATTTCAAATAATCGTGCACCCGTTTTAATGCCGTACTCTTTCTTTAATTTAGGAGAGGCAGCTAATACGACGCTTCCTTTACGATCTTTATCACCTACAACCGCTAAGTAACAGTCAAGTGGATCAAGCCCCATTAAAACAGCAGAGCAGCTTGCATAAAAGCTTTTCATGTCCACACATAAAATTTTTTGTTTAGAGAACTGACTGTAGTCCACCGTAACCTCACCACCATAAGAATATACGTTCGATTATTAGTATATTCTTATCTTATGGGAATATACGTTCTTATTCAATGGTAGTTTACGGAATCATTCTAGCGATTGGAACGAGCATTGGAGCATGGTTAGGAAGTAAGTTCGCAGTAAAACATGGATAAAAATAGGGGGGACGATTTATGATTGTCGCAGTAGTAACGATGTCTATTAAACTATTTTTCACGTAGAAAAAAGAGAAAGACAATTGCCTTTCTCTTAAAAATTACGCTTCTTGTGGTACAGATAACCCTAATCCTTCCGCTACTCTTGCTCCGTATTCTGGGTCACCTTTATAGAAATGCTCAATTTGACGAAGTTTAATTTCTTCTTTCTCGACTGGCTTCATGGCATTTACGATATTTTCAACGAGACGTTCACGCTCCTCTTCATTCATTAAACGATATAAGTCCCCTGCTTGTGTATAATGATCGTGATGATCATATGAAGTACTATCTGCTACACCTGAAACCTCATACGGCGTTTGTTTATTTTCAGGTGTCTCTTTAGGGGCGCCAAAGCTATTTGGCTCATAATAGGTGGAACCTCCGCCGTTATTATGGAAGGTCATCTGGCCATCTCGTTGATAATTGTGAACTTCTGTTTTTGGTCGATTAATTGGTAGATGATTATGATTTGCACCTACTCGGTAACGATGAGCATCTGCATAAGCAAATAAACGCCCTTGCAACATTTTGTCAGGAGAAGCTTCAATTCCTGGAACAAATGAACCAGGTGAAAACGTTGCTTGCTCAACTTCTGCAAAATAATTTTCTGGATTCTTATTCAGAACCATACGACCGACTTCTATTAATGGATAATCTTTATGAGACCACACCTTTGTGACATCAAAAGGATCAAATCGATACGTATCCGCATCTTCTAAAGGCATAATCTGTACATACACTTTCCAAGAAGGAAAATCTCCATTTTCAATCGCATTAAAAAGTTCTTCCGTATGATAATCAGGGTTTTCTCCAGCAAGTTTTTCAGCCACCTCTGACGTTAAATTGTTAATTCCTTGTTCCGTTTTAATATGGTACTTCACCCAAACTCCTTCACCATTTTCATTTACCCATTTAAAAGTATGGCTTCCATATCCATTCATATGACGAAACGTGGCTGGAATTCCACGATCGGACATGAGTATGGTCACTTGATGCAAGGATTCAGGAGACAGCGACCAAAAATCCCATACAGCTGTAGGATTTTTTAAGTGAGTTTTAGGGTCTCTTTTTTGTGTATGAATAAAGTCAGGAAATTTTATTGCATCTCGAATAAAGAAAACAGGTGTATTATTACCGACGAGATCGTAATTTCCTTCTTCCGTATAAAACTTAACCGCAAATCCTCGAGGATCTCGAACTGTGTCTGCAGATCCATTTTCTCCAGCTACTGTAGAAAAGCGCACGAAAAGCGGCGTACGTTTACCAACTTCAGATAAAAAGTTGGCTTTCGTATAAGTTGTAACATCATTAGTCACTTCAAAATAACCATGTGCCCCAGCTCCTTTAGCATGAACCACACGTTCGGGTACACGCTCCCTGTTAAAGTGAGCAAGCTTTTCAAGCAAATGAACATCTTGAATTAACGTTGGTCCTCGAGACCCTGCCGTCATCGAATTTTGATTATCACCTACGGGTGCACCCCAACTTGTTGTAAGACTTTTTTTACTCATCATAATCACCTCAATTAAAGTTGTAATTTTATAATATCAATAATTAAATAAAAATCAATATATTTTTATAATAATTATAAATAATTGTAATGGACAACTTTTTATGATACATAATGTTACTCATATGTAAATAAGAAAAAGGCTGATCCTTGCACTAGAATCAGCCTTTCCACCTTCAATTGCTTAATAAGGATCAACCATGGGACGATTTAAACAAGCTCTAATAAAGAAAGATAAATACTAAGCATAATAAAATTAATATTTATTTAGACCTTTACTTTTTATTTAAATATTTCAAAGAAACAAGTTCAAATAATGTTGGAGATAAATGAAACAAAACACTTCCCATATTCATCCACCATGGCAGATTTAATTCTCTTTTAGGCTTAATCATTAATCGGGTAATTTTCTTTGCAACATCACTAGCTTCAAGCATATATTTCTCAGCATTATTCACATAGTCACCAGATTTATCAGCAATTTTAAAGAAATTGGTTTTTATAGGTCCTGGATTCACAGAAGAAACAACAATATTTGTTTCCTTCAGTTCCATACGCAGACTATTCGTAAACCCTAACACAGCATGCTTGCTTGCTGCATAACCAGATGATTTTGGGGTGGCTATTTTCCCTGCTTGAGAAGCTATATTAATAATATGCCCCCTATTTTGCTCAATCATGAACGGTAATACTTCTTTTGTGCACGCCATTAACCCCAGAACATTAACATCTAACATCCCTTTTAAATCGCTTAAACTAGCATCAAGAAAAAAATCAAAAACGCCAAATCCAGCATTGTTGACCAGAATATCGACGAACCCTTCATCTTTTCTAATCTTTTGAAATACTTCCCTCACCTGCTTATGATTGGTCACGTCTATCCTGTATAAAGAAGCTTGTACGGATGTTCTTCGCTTTATTTCTTCCACTATGTTTATCAATTTCTCTTCTGATCTCGCTAACAAAATTGGTTTTGCCCCTAAACTGGCGACTTGATAAGCCATCTCTTGACCAATACCCGAAGAAGCTCCTGTGATGACGATGATTTTGTTCTCTAAACTTTTCAACATTGTCACTCTTTCTATATCTACTATATTTATACACTATCTGGAGAGTCAAAAGTTCTCCGGAATTTTTCAAAGCTTTTTCCCCATACTCGATGTTTTTTATGTAATGGTAAGGGATTCCCCTCGCTTTCCGCGGACGACCTGTCAAGCCTCCTCGTTCGTGCCTCACATTGCGGGGTCTTGACTAGCCCGTTTTTCCGCAGGAGTCTTGGGGTCCCTTACAAAGTCCATTTTATAAAGATGACTCAATCCCTTAGAAAGAGAATTTTCTGCATAAAAAATAACCCTTCTGCTTGATTTCATGTTAACCTATTAAGCGACTAAACAAAATAAGGAGACATGTCATCCGAGAAGAGTTATCTTTGATATTGTATCAAACTCAACAGCGAATGACCATAGTGATTATGTGGAAAAGAATAGATAAAGAACTTTCAGAATTTAGGACCTGTTTTACACGACAAGCTACCTATGAATGGTTTGTCGTCATGATTATTGGATTGATGTTACGTTCCGATCAAGTAGGATTAACCTCCATCATTCGTGAGCCTTTCGATCTCACCCAAGTCCTATCCTGCTATGATGCATTTTTTTAGGTCCCAAGCTTGGAAGTTAGAGGATCTTATTCAAACATGGACGAAGCTTGTTTATCGTAAGGCACCCATCTATAAGAAAGACGGCATCACCATCTTGGTAGGAGATGGCGTGAAGCAATCGAAAGAAGCACGAAAATGCCTGGTGTGAAGAGGTTACATCAAGAATCAGAAAATTCCTCAAAAGCCGAGTTTATCTTTGGGCACATGTTTGGTGGGATAGGTGTTCTCATTGGCGATCCTTCTAAGAAACTATTTTGTCTTCCTCTTTCGATCAGGCTCCATGACGGTGTCAACATGATTCGAAATTGGAGAAAAAAACAGAACAATTATGAATGTGAAGGTTCTCACATTGTTCAAATCATAAACGATGCGTTTCAAGCAGCTAAATGTATGGGAGAATCGCTCGTACTGCTTGATGGCTACTATTTATCCATTTTTGCTCTTATGAAACGGGCAGAACTGTTAGAGAAATCAGAAACGATGCTTCACCTTTTGACTAAAGCCAAGAAGTCTTGTAGGGCTTATACAAAGCCCGGTGAATATAAAGGGGAAAGGTCGTCCTCGTAAAAAAGGAGAGACCATCAAACTTCAAGACCTCTTTACATCAAGGAAGAGTGAATTCGTAGAAGCAACCGTCCGTTTATATGGAAAAGAAGAGACCGTTCGTTACCTTTGCCTTAATTTATTATGGGGGCAAAAGCTTTATCAAGAACTGCGATTCGTCCTTGTCATGTATGGAGAAAAAACAGCCATTCTTGTTACAACGAAGCTCGATTTAGATCCCGTTAACATCATTGAATTGTACAGTTTTAGGTTCAAAATTGAATGTACGTTTCGAGAGCTGAAACAAGTGATGAATGGATTTGGGTATCAATTTTGGTCAAAAGCCATGCCTAAACTGAGACGCTATGCAAAAAAAGGAATGATTCATCCATTAGAAGAAATGGAGGATGAAAAAGAGAAAGAACTCATCTTGTCCGCTTTGAAAGCAATCGAGGGATTTGTCATGTGTAGTTGTATCGCCATGGGGATGCTTCAAATGTTGTCTCTTACTTTTTCAACTAAGATTAATGAGAGTCCTGTTCGATTTTTACGAACGAAGTCCAACCCTATTGTCTCAGAAGCGACCGTTGCCTATTATTTAAGGAAGACGACTTTTTCGCTTTTTAGTAAAACGAGCCGTTTATGCATAAGTCGAATAATGAAAAAGAAGCAATCAGACCCTTTTTTTGACGAGGATCTGAAGGCTTCTTAAAGGTGAAAACTTTTGACTGACAAGTACACTATTTTATCGTTTATAATAGCGTAAAATTCCGTTCTCTTCCCTACACTCGACTTTTCCCATATCCTCTAAATAATCAAGTTGACCAATAGTTTCTGAAAGTGTTAAAACCGTTTGTTTTTTATAAACCTTCGGAAATAACTGCACACATAAATCAAATACAGTTGATTCATTAACAAAAGATAACACTTGCAACGCTCTTTCATGCTGCTTTTTCAAACGATGTTCAACAAGTTTATGAACATGCTCAACCCTTTCCCCATGTCCAGGATACACGATATCGATAGGTCGATCCATTAGCTTCCGTAAAGAATCGTTATACTGCAATAACGATCGAGGTCTTTCATTCCCTTGAAGAGGAGGTTCAATCAATGGATTAGAAGAAATGTTTTTGATTAATAAATCCCCGCCTAGCATAACTTTAAATTGTGAATGATAAAAGGAAAGATGGCTCTGGGCATGACCGAGTGTCTCAACAACTTCCCATCCCTCCAATCCATCAATGTCCATCCCTTCATTTATTACTTTTGTCAGTGGTCTATGACAGGAAAAACTCATCAACCCCTCAAACCCCTTCTCTATATAGGGGATTAACACAGGATCAATACCAAGCTTTATTAATAGCGTGCTCATAAATAATTGATGATGAGAAAAAAAAGCTTCATCTCTATTAATAAACGGATTTAAATAGGGGTGTCCCATCACATCAATTTCATCAGGAAAGAAATCTAATAAACCAGCGTGGTCAGGGTGATGGTGGGTTAACAAAACTTGTTCAATATCTTCAACAGAATAACCTGCTTCTTTTAACTGAAATTGAAAGCTGTCCCATGCTTCTTTTGTTTTTGGTCCCGTATCCACTAAGGTTAGGGCATCTCCCTTTACTAAAAATATGTTTACATCCCCTACGGGGAACGGTGTCGGCAATGACATTTGATATATTTTTTCATCGTTTGTCTTCACGTTCATTTCACTCATCCTTATTCATTAATCTATAAGTTTCATTTTACACATATAAATAGACTATGTCATTATTTTCGAATAATTCATATAATTATTCCTTGACAATCACTCGTCTCTCCATGCATAATGAATAAAATTAAAATTACGAAAGCAATGAATAGGGCTAGTAAATAGTGTTATGGAAAAAAGAGAGTGGGATTCATTGGCTGGAAAATTCCACATCCCTCTAACCTATTGAACCTACCCTATGAGCAGTTAGGCAAACCTAACCGTATCCTAGCGATAAAAAGGAACTGAGTAGAATGCTTTTAAGAAAGGCGCAAGCGCACGTTTAGCGACGAAGGGGCTTGAGCACTTCGTATGAGATAAAGGAAACACGAATAGCCGAAGGTTTCGATGTTGACTTATCATAAGAAGGAGGGCGAAAACTTACGAGTCGTTGGGCGCAGGAGCTAGACAATAGAAAGGCGCAAACGCACACCTAGCGACGAAGGAGACTTTCTTTTTTAAGCATTAAATAAGGTGGTACCGCGGTGTCTATCGTCCTTGAATGGAGGATAGGCTTTTTTTATTGGAATGAAAATATGGGAGGGAAATGAAATGAATAAGCAGATCGCCTTTATAGGGGCTGGATCGATGACAGAAGCAATGATAAAAGGAATTAGACAAAAAGGAACCATTGAATCACAGCAAATTACAGTCACAAATCGATCGAATTTGAATCGCTTGTTACAACTTAAAAACTTATATTCTGTTCAAACCTCTTCTTCCGTTGAAGACTTCATAAAAGATACAAATATCATTTTCTTAGCTATGAAACCAAAAGATGCAAAAGAAGCTCTTCAAACATTAAGACCATATGTAGAAAGCCACCAATTAATTATTTCATTAATGGCTGGTATCACGACAGCAGCTATAGAAAGAAGCTTTGAAAAAGAAATTGGGGTTATTCGTGCCATGCCTAACACTTCAGCAAGCATTGGATTTTCTGCCACATCTTTATCAAAAGGTTTATTTGCGACTAAAGATCAACTGGCAGAAGCCGTCGTTCTTTTCGAAGCAATTGGCATTGTCAAAACGATTGAAGAAAAACAAATGGATGCTGTCACAGGATTAATTGGAAGCGGCCCCGCCTATGTTTATTTTCTAGTTGAAGCCATGCAGGAGGCAGCAGAAAAGCTAGGCTTAGAAGACAACCTATCAGAAACCTTTATTTTACAAACATTAAAAGGGGCAACGAAAATGATCGAATCCTCCGAAAAAACAGCTGCACAATTACGGGATGATGTAACGAGTCCATACGGAACAACAGAAGCAGCTATGAATATTTTAAGCCAACATGATACAAAAGAAACTCTCGTTCAATGTATATTAAAAGCTGCACAACGTTCGAATGAGCTACAGTTATCTATGACAAACAACTTACTAAATAGTACTCAATAAATCAAAGGAGGGGGCCGGAAAGTCCATGTTCATAGTAATTGAGTACAAATTGAAAACCCAAAAATATTATTTTAACACCATTTTTGGGTTTTACTTTTATTAAGGTTTTATCTAGAAAGTTACTTTTGAGACAGCCCCTTTCTCTGCGGCAGAAATCCTCCATTACCTACCTCGGCCTAAAGGGTTTTCCGACTGCACCACATTACGTAGAGGAGGCTTTGACTCACTTTAATAAGGATTCAATTGTGTATGATAATAATTCAGGCAAATATTCAAATGTGTATTGAATATCCAAGCGCTCCGTCCATTTATGAGGGTCTCTTCCTACTGGTCCAACATTAATAACAGGCACATTTATTTCTTTCATTTCTTCTAATGGGAGTGAATACCCTTTTCCGTATAAAGGCATGTTTGTTGTTAATAAATCGATATTTACCGAATCTCTTAACTGAACAAAGCTTAAATCCGATAAACCTGGAAAATAATATTGACGCTGCAAGCGAATGTGATACTGATCCCTAGCAAAATCAATCAAGTTAGAACATACATTTTCAATTAGCTCGTCTTCTTTTGACGAGACAGAAGGATAAAAAGGTGGGCTATAAAATAGAACGATCATCGGTGAGTCTTCACTCAAAAGTGCGGCTAATTCAGCCACTAATTTCGTCGAAAAATCACGATCTCCTAGTTCTCCCCTATTAGAAGCCACATAATCCAGTCTTCTAAACACCTCTTGCTCCCCGAACCGTTCAATGGCCTTTTCAAGAAGCTGTTCATACGTAAAAACATTCACTTTATGTGCCAAAGGTTCAAATGGTACCATTTCTGAATAGGCAATCGCCCTTTTCTTTAAATGCTCTTCTATTTCTTTAGCTGCTTCTTGGGCGACACTTAATAGTTGCTTATGTATTTGACTAAATGGCCGATCCATCGTGAAGATATTAAACATAGAAACCGATTCATGAGGCGTTTGAACCGAGTACTCTTCCTTTAAATCTTTTTGCATTAAATTCGTTGGAGGGGGGGTCACTTCTCCTTCAGCCTTTTCACAAAATGAAGGGTTCAACTCCATCTTCTCATTTATTTTAGAAACCATAAAATTGGGATTAAATCCAGAAAAAGGCTCACCAACATGAGCTTCAATTCCTTTGCAGAAGAAACCAGACAGTAATTTACCAATCGAACCTGTATAAACGTAGCGATCTTCATCATTCGGTACTTTCGCAAACATCGGTTCAGAATTAACACACGCTTGATAGGTTAAAGCATGTTTTTTTGCCAACTCATTTAGAGCAGGAACAGCTGCTAACATTCCCTCAGAGTTAACTTCCTCGTCCGGAACAGTCAAAAGCAATACATTGCCGTCAAACTCACCTTTCATTGCCCGTTCTAACATTGATAATTGAACCGTCAAACCCGCTTTCATATCCATAATGCCCCGACCAAACAGCCACTCCCCGTGTTCCATATCTTGGACAACTTGCAGAGGAAGTCGATCCTTTTGTTGCGTAAGCTCATGGGTCAATTGTTCAGGTTGAAAAGCTAAAGGCTTTAAATATCCATAATCCTGCACATCAACTACGTCAAAATGACTTAATAAAATAACGGTTTTTGATACATTCGGCTTTTTGACAAGTGCGGTTAAAACCGCCCGTCCATCTCTTAAAGGGTGTAAGTTTAGGAACTCTTCATTTTTTTTAAAATAGGGAAACTTTTTCAACCTATAAAATAGTTGCTCGCTAAAGCTTGCTTCCCCTTCTGTTAAAGTCACTGTGGGATGTTCGACAAGTGTACATAATAGTTCTTTTAATTGTTGCTTCGTTTGCCATTGCACGTTAAAAACCCCCTTCTAGTATCCTTCTGAGATATACCATAATTATACTATACCACCACCACTAGTTCATCCTCACCTTGAAAATTCACAAGCATTATTGTATTTTTGAAATCATATTTTTTGACCATAAAAATAAAACGGATCATACTGTTATATATTAGTGCGTGTTCAAAAAGTAGGGGGAAAAGGGTCGAGAAGAACGAGGCGACTAGTTAAAGGGTCACAGGCTAAGAACAACCACTTCCTGTGGTGAACGCCTGTACTAGCACATCGTGTGCGTCGGAGGAGTGGAATAGCGAGACAACAAAGTTATTCGACAGCAATTTTTCATGACTTTTTGAACAATATTAAAAATTGGAGGTCATTATTTATGAATGAAGGTGTTTTTTCTCCATATACGATTAAAGGGGTTACATTAAAAAACAGAATCGTCATGTCCCCAATGTGTATGTATTCTTCTACCGATGAAAATGGCAAATTACAGGCGTTTCATTGGACACATTACATAAGCAGAGCTGTCGGGGGTGTAGGGTTAGTCATGCTAGAAGCAACGGCCATTTCTCCAGAAGGAAGAATTTCTTCCCAAGACCTTGGAATTTGGAATGATGAACATGTCGAAGACTTAAAAATGCTTGTGGCAGAGATGCAAACCTATGGTACAAAAACAGCCATTCAATTGGCTCATGCTGGTCGTAAAGCAACCGTTGATGGAAAGATACTTGCCCCATCTGCGATTGCATTTAATGAAAATTTCTCTATACCAAATGAAATGACTTATGAGGATATTAAACAAACCATAGAAGCCTTTCAAAACGCTGCCTCACGAGCAAAACAAGCAAGCTTTGATATTATTGAGTTACATGGAGCTCATGGGTATTTAATTAATGAATTTTTATCTCCTTTAACGAATAAACGCGAGGATATTTATGGAGGAAATCAAGTAAACCGCTATCGTTTTTTAAAAGACATCATTGATGCTGTGAAGGAAGTTTGGGACGGAGCTTTATTTGTAAGAATATCAGCCAATGATTATCAAAAAGAGGGATTAACGGTCAATGACTATATAACATATTGTAAGTGGATGAAGGAACAAGGTGTAGATTTAATAGATGTTAGCTCAGGTGGAGTTGTACCTGCCTCAATTGATGTTTATCCAGGATACCAAATCGATTATGGTGAAAAAATTCGTCAGCATGTGAAAGTGGCAACAGGGGCAGTTGGCATGATTACCAGCGGTCTACAAGCAGAAGAAATCATTCGTAATGAAAGAGCAGATTTAGTATTCATTGGTCGAGCGTTATTAAAAAACCCTTATTTACCAAAGGTATTTGCAGATGAGTTAGATGTTCCAATTGACCCCCCTAAACAATATTCACGAGGGTGGTAAAAGAAAGGGTAGGCAAAACTTTTAAGTCTTTTGCCTACTTGTTTTTAATTTATGAACAAGGCGCGCTCAATTTGTTTTCGATGATGTAGATCATGTTTTATATGTCCTTCAAAGTATTCATGAAGAAGAAAAGTTGATTGACCAATGCTTATCCCACTGCCCCTCATCAATCGATTCCATCCTTTTGAGTAGCTCTTGTCTTGTGTGAACAAACTTTTTGATCATATCATCTTGTTCCATATTTCTTCCTTCGATTGCTGCTTTTCTATTAAACTCTTCTACTTCAGGTCCTAAAGGAAACAATTCTTCTGAAAAAAAATACGGAATACGTTTTTCCATGATAAAACGATCCCAAGCCTGTAGGTGACTAATGATTTCAGCACTACTCCACTTTTCTTTTTCAATAGGATTAACCCATAAATCTGAACCAAATCTATTTAAAGATTTCACCCAATCAATCATCCTATTATGATGTTCGACTAGCTGTTTCTTTATCGAGTTCAACATTAACACGCACTCTTAATTAAATAGAATTATACTAGACTATTAATTTTATAATACCTTTGTCATAAATACACTATTTTCATCCTCTATATAAT